>NZ_MWLN01000064.1 GCF_002198655.1 Kineosporia sp. A_224 | reverse complement strand
CCGCCGTCGCGTCGTCCGCGTCGTCCTCGACGCCGACGGCGTCCACGCCCGCCCGGCCCGACCCGACACGCTCGCGGTCGAGGAGCCCCTGGAGATCCGGCTCGGGACGACGGGCGAGCCGGCCCCGTTCACGGTGACGATGCGGACCCCCGGGCACGACCTCGAGCTCGCCCTGGGCTTCCTCGTCGCGGAGGGCGTCGTCCGCTCCCCCGCCGACGTCCTCGGCGCCCGGCACTGCCCCGACGCCTCCCGCGACGCCGACGGCGAGCCGACGTACAACGTCGTCGAGGTCGTCCTCGCGCCGGGCGTCGCGGCCCCGGAGGCCGCCCGGCACCGGCACGTGAGCAGCGCATGCGGGATCTGCGGCACCGAGACCATCGAGGCGGTGCGCGCCCGGTCGGCGTTCGACGTCTCGACGGACGACGTCCGCATCTCTCCCGAGGTCCTCGCCGGCCTGCCCGACCGGCTCCGCACCGCCCAACGGGTCTTCGCCACGACCGGCGGCCTGCACGCCGCGGGCCTGTTCACCCCGGCCGGCGACATCGTCACCGTGCGGGAGGACGTCGGGCGGCACAACGCCGTCGACAAGGTCGTCGGGGCGTCGCTCGAGGCCGGCCGGGTACCGCTCGCCGGGCACGTGCTCCAGGTGAGCGGCCGGGCCTCGTTCGAGCTCGTCCAGAAGGCCTGGACCGCCGGCTGCCCGGTGCTCGCCGCGGTGTCCGCCCCGTCGTCCCTGGCCGTCGAGCTCGCCGAGGAGGCCGGGATGACCCTTGTCGGCTTCTCCCGCGGCGGCTCGTTCAACGTCTACACGCGCCCGGACCGGCTGGGCCTGTAGCTCCGCTCCCTCCTGGGAGCACTGCCTGCGCACGCATTGCTCTGCCCTCAGAAGTGAGGGTGGCACAGGCGAACGCCTTGCTCTGCCCTCAGGTGTGAGGGTGCCGGCCGACGAGCCGCGCCACAGCTTCGTCTTTGCTCCGCGACTCCCCGCGGTCGGACCGGCGTTTCGGCGAGCAACGCCGAAGCTGTGGCGCGACGCTCAGGTGCCCGGCAACGCCCCTTCCCAGGCCACCCTCACTTCTGAGGGCAGAGCAAAGCATGGGGACGGCGTTCCTCCACGGCGGCTGGGAACGCGCGCCCACCGGGACAGCACGAGGCCCCGGGAGCCGGAGCCCTCGGGGCCTCGTCCGCTCTTCACCTGCTCCGGCGGCGCACCCGTGTCGAGCGCCTGCCGCGCGCGGGTCAGTCCGTCGGCGAGCTCTTCTGCACGTCGTCGCGGTAGGCACCGGTCTCGACGCCGCGGGACTCGATGTACTCCTTGAACCGCTTCATGTCGCCCTTGGCCCGGTGCTTCACGAGGCCGAGCTTGTCGCCCAGGTTCTCGACGAGGCCCTCGGGCGTCGTGTCGAGCTGGAGCGTCACGCGGGTCAGGTCGTCCGCGAGGCGGTGGAACGTCACGACGCCGGCGTGGTCGGTGCCGCCGACGCTGTGCCAGGCGACGCGCTCGTCCGGGTGCTGCTCGGTGATCTCGGCGTCGAACTCGCGCTCCACGCCACCGATCTTGATCTTCCAGTGCGTCAGCGTGTCACTGACCTGGGTGATCGTCTCGACGCCCTCCATGAACCGCGGGAACTCCTCGAACTGGGTCCACTGGTTGTAGGCGGTGCGTACCGGGACGGCGACCTCGACGGTCTCGATGACGTCGGACATGCGATGCGTCTCCTTCGTGGCTCGATCCGTTCGCGACTGGTTCGCGTCCGTACCGGTCCGGTACCCGGCAACGACATCCGGAAACGCGCGTGACCACCGTCGTGGGGTGTCTCACAGTGAGATCCGGACATCGCCCCCGATGTGCACAGGATGGTCCCCGGCGATCTGTCGACAGGCGCACGGTGCGACAAGGGAGTCCGCATGACGAGTCCGGCGACCGACGGGCCCGACGGCCCGGTGTTCCGTCTTCTGTACCGCAGCCACAACCTCGTGCCGGAGCAGGACCGGCGGCGGGTGTTCGGGGAGATCTTCACGACCGCCCGGTCGACGAACAAGAAGCTCGGGATCACCGGTGCGCTGCTGCTCACCGAGGACGTGTTCGTCCAGGTGCTCGAGGGCGACGAGACCGCCGTCCGCGGGTTGCTCGGCCGGATCGAGAAGGACGCGCGACACGACGACGTCGTCGTGCTCACCGCGGAGACCGTCCCTGAGCGGGTGTTCAGCCGCTGGGCGATGGCCCGGGTGTCGACGGACGGCGAGCCGGACATCCCGCTCATCGCCGGCGCCCGCGGCATCACCGTGGCCGCCGGGCGCGGGGTCACGAAGGAGCAGGAGGCACTTCTCGACGTCATGCGGGAGGCGGCCCACGGGCAGCGTCACGAGGTCTGAGCGGGTCACGAGGTCTGAGCGGGCGCCTCGGCTACGGTCGGGGGCGTGACAGCACGCACGGCCGAAGCCCGCCCCCGCACCGCCGTCGACGAGGCGGCCGACGCCCACCTCGAGCAGATGTGCCGGCTCGACCCGGTCTCCGCGACCGCCGACGGTCTCCAGGGCCACGAGTCCGGGATGACCGACTACTCCCCGGCGGGCCTGGAGGCCAGGGCGGCGCACCGCCGGCGCACCCTGGCCTCGCTCGACGCGCTGCCGGTCACGGACGCCGTCGACGAGGTGACGGTGGCCGTGCTGCGCGAGCGGCTCGGCCTGGCGCTCGCGCGGCACGAGGCCGGGCTGGACGGCGCCCTCGTCGGCAACATCGACACCCCGGTCCAGGGCCTGCGCGAGGTGTTCGACGTCCAGGGCGCGAGCACCCCGGACGAGGTGACCGCCGTCCTCGACCGCCTCGAGGCGCTGCCGGCCGCGCTCGCCGGCTACCGCGAGAGCCTGCTCGCCGCCCGCGCCAGCGGCTGGGTGCCGACGCTGACCGGCGTCCGGACGGCGACCGAGCAGGCCGTCGAGTTCGCCGGCGACGGCGACCCGGCCGCCGGCTTCTTCACGACCTTCGTCGACGGCCTCGACCTCACCGGCACCCCGGCCGCCGCGGCCGCCGACCCGCGCGGCACCGCCCGCGCCCTCGCAGACCGCGCCACCGCGGCGTACGCCGACCTGGCCGCCTGGATGCGCACCGACCTGCTGCCCGCCGCGACGACGGACGACGCGTGCGGCCGCGACGCGTACGCGCTGCACTCGCAGTACTTCGTCGGCGACCGCGTCGACCTCGACGAGACCTACGCGTGGGGTCTGGAGGAGCTCGCCCGGATCGAGGCCCGGATGGCCCGGGTCGGCCGCGCGCTCGACCCCGACGCGCCGACCGGCGACGACCCGGAGCCCGTCGCCGCCGCCGTCGCCGCCGGGATCGCCGTCCTCGACGCGGACCCGGCACGGCGGATCGAGGGCGCCGAGGCCTTCCGGGACTGGATGCAGGCCGCCTCCGACGCCGCCGTCGCCGAGCTCGGCGGCACCCACTTCGACATCCCCGAGCCGATCCGCACCCTGCGCTGCCGGCTCGCGCCCTCGTCGTCCGGCGTCATCTACTACACCTCACCGTCGGAGGACTTCTCCCGGCCCGGGCAGATGTGGTGGTCCGTGCCCGAGGGCGTCACGAGCTTCTCCACGTGGCGCGAGACCTCGACCGTCTACCACGAGGGCGTCCCCGGCCATCACCTCCAGATCGGCCAGACCGCCTGGAACGCCGCGCGGCTCAACCGGTACCGCCGCTACGGCGTCTGGGTCTCCGGCCACGGCGAGGGCTGGGCGCTGTACGCCGAACGGCTCATGGAGGAGCTCGGCTACCTCGACGAGCCCGGCGACCTCATGGGCATGCTCGACGCGCACGCCCTGCGCGCCGCCCGGGTCGTCGTCGACATCGGCGTGCACTGCCGGCTGCCCGCACCCGCCGAGGTCGGCGGCGGCACCTGGGACGCCGCCAAGGTGCTCGCGTTCATGACCGCCCACACCCGGATGGGCGGGGCCTCGACCCGCTTCGAGACCGAGCGCTACCTCACCTGGCCCGGCCAGGCCCCGTCCTACAAGCTCGGCGAACGGGTCTGGCTCGCCCTGCGCGAGGACGCCCGCCGCCGCGACGGCGCGGACTTCGACCTCGCCGCCTGGCACCGCCGCGCCCTCGACCTCGGCTCCGTCCCCCTCGACGTCCTCAGGAAGGCCCTCGCATGAGCACCGCCCGACCGGACGCGACGGGGCCCGTCGTCGTTCTCGGCTCGGCCTCCCCGGCCCGCCGGACGACGCTCGAGCGCGCGGGCGTCGACGTGCACGTCGTCGTCTCCGACGTCGACGAGGACGCCGTCGTGGCGCACTACGGCGTGACCGACGCGCAGGACGTCGCACTCGTCCTCGCGAAGGCGAAGGCCGAGGCCGTCGCCGCGCTCGACGACCTCCCCGACGGGGCGATCGTGCTCGGCTGCGACTCGGTGCTCGAGCTCGACGGCGAGGTGCACGGCAAGCCGGGGACGGCGCAGGAGGCGACCGCGCGCTGGCGGCGGATGCGCGGCCGGTCCGGGGTGCTGCACACCGGGCACTGGCTCGTCGACGTGCGGGACGACGTCCCGGCCGGCGCGACCGACGCCAAGGGCAAGCCCGTGCGGCCGGGTGGCACGCTCGGCGCGGTCGCGTCCGCGACGGTGCACTTCGCGAACCTGTCGGACGCCGAGATCGACGCCTACGTCGCGACCGGCGAGCCGCTCCAGGTCGCCGGTGCGTTCACCGTCGACAGCCTCGGCGGCGCCTACGTCAGCGGCATCGAGGGCGACTACCACACGATCGTCGGCGTCAGCCTGCCGCTGCTGCGCGAGCTCCTCGGCGAGCTCGGCGTCGCGTGGCACGACCTGTGGCGCCGGGCCTGAGCCCGGCGCCCGGCCGCTCGCCGGCCGGTCTCAGCCGGTGACGGTGAACGGCGTCTTGACGCCGTCGCCCTTCTGGCCCGGCTTGCACTGCAGCGTGTAGCTGCCGGCCTCGACCTCGACGACGAGCTTGGCCGTCGTCCCGGGGCCGACGTCCTCGCGCTCGCCGACCGTGCCGCCCTTGGCGTCGAGCAGGTACAGCTCGCTCTCCTGGGTGCCGTTGTTCGTGAAGTCGAACTGGATGACGCCGGCCGTCGAGGTCGCCGAGGCCGGCGTGCAGGCGGTGTCGGTGCCGGTCACGGCGACCGTCACGTCGACGGGCTTGCTCGAGCACCCGGCGAGCGCGATGACGGCGAGGAGGGCGACGGCGGTGGCGGCACCGGCACGGCGGGGCGAGGACGTCGGGACGACGGAGGCGATGGTCACGAAGGTAAGCCTTACCTAAACCCGACGGCACGGGTCAAGTCGTGATCCGCCCCGCGGAACCGGTCAGCCCTCCAGGAGGGCCTGGCCCCAGTACTCCCCCGCCCGGACGCCCGGCGGAATGGTCCAAAGTCCCGATCCGGTGTGGACGAGGTACTCCGCCATCGCGTCGGTGCGGGAGAGCTTCGCCTGGAGCGGGACGTACTGGGTGCGCGGGTCCCGGCAGAAGGCGACGAAGAACAGCCCGGCGTCGAGCCGGCCCAGGCCGTCGGAGCCGTCGACGAACGAGTACCCGCGCCGCAGGATCCGCCGCCCGGAGTTCGCGTCCGGGTGGGCGAGCGCGACGTGCGAGTCCGGCGGGAGCTCGCGCACCCGGACCGGCAGTCGCCCGTCAATTACGACCCTTGGATGTGACCTAAACAGTCTCCGCGGGCGCGTGGTGCCGCACTGTCAGCGTGTGGTGGCCTCCGCGAGGTCGCGCACGCGCTGCAGGGTGATCTCCATGCCGCGCCGGTTGTGCTCGCGGGCGTCGAGGGTGAACCGGGCCACGGGCGACACGAGCCGGACGAACCAGTGCCGCTCGTCATGCCACTGCTCGACGACCCGGGTGCCGCCGTCCGGACTGTCCGCGAGTGCGTAGGTCCAGCGCGACACCGGCAGCCCGGCGAACCGCGACTCCCAGGCGATCCGCTCCCCCGGCACGTACTCGACGAGCCGCGACAGCGTCGCCCAGACGCTCACCCCGCGCCGGTTGACGCCGCGGAACCGCGCCCCGACCGCCGGCGCCCGGACGTCGCCGACCCAGGTCACGCGGCGGCACTCCGGTGACAGCTCGCCCATCCGGGTCGGGTCGCCGAGCAGCGCCCACACGGCCTCCCGCGGGGCCGCGACGTCGACGTGGACCTCGAGATCATCAGTCGTCACCGGCGCAGGCTACGAGGAAGCGCGTCCGCCCGCGACCCCCCAGGTCCGCCGCGAGGTCAGATGCCGGGCCCGGTTCCACGGCGCCACCGGACACGGGTAGCTCCGCTTCTCGAGCTTCGGGCGCTCCGCGCCGTCCTTGGCCCACACCGAGGCGACCACCTCCTCGGCGCGCAACGCGTTGCGGTACAGGACCTTCTTGCACGCCGCGCACCACCGGTCCCCGTCACAGCCGTACGCCTTGCTCCAAGCGTCAGCAGTCGTGACCCTGGCCGGCCCGGCACCGGTGACGGACCGCCCCGCCGCCACTGCGGCGCGGTACCTGGCCCGAGCGGCGTCTTGCACCTCCTGCTGGCTCCGCGCCGCGGCGTCCTGTCCCGCCCTGATGCGCTTGGCGGCGGCTTTCGCGGCCCCGGACCGGCGACGCGCCTGCGGCTTCGACACCCGACCTCCCTGCGGACGACGCAGGTCGATCATGCGGCAGAAGGGATCGTCGGCGGAAGGCCGAGGCCGCGATCAGCCCGCTGGCAGGACGGCACGCCGGGGCGACAACCCCAGTGCGGCGAGCCGCCTGTGCCGCCACCCGACGGGCGCCGGCCCGGGCGCGCCGGCGGCACCCGTCCGGCGGCCCGCCGTGAGGATCGCCGCGACGGCCGCGACGAGCTCGTCGTGCGTCGGGTGCCCCTGGGCCGCGACCCCGATCGCCGGGACCGCGGCGGCGTGAACGGGCGGCGCGGCGCCGTCCGGCCCGCTCATACCGGCGGCACCCCGTGGCGGCGCTCGCTGAAGCGGCGGTCCCGGCCGACGGCGTACGCCAGGCGCAGCACGACCTCGCGGCGCAGCTCGGCGGGCTCGATGACGGCGTCGACGACGAGGTCGTTCGCGAGGCGCATGAGGTCGACGTCCTCCTCGTACTCGGCCCGGCGCGCGGCGACGAAGGCGTCCCGCTCGGCGGCGTCCTCGATGGCGGCGATCTTGTTGGCGTACACCGCGTTCGTCGCGGCCTCCGGGCCCATGACGGCGATCCGGGCGGTCGGCAGCGCGAGGGTCGCGTCGGGGCCGAAGCCGGGGCCGGCCATCGCGTAGAGCCCCGCGCCGTACGCCTTGCGGAGGATGACGCAGACCTGCGGCACGGTCGCCTCGGAGACGGCCGTGATCATCTTCGCGCCGTGCCGGATGATGCCCGCGCGCTCGACCGCGCTGCCGATCATGAAGCCCGGCACGTCGGACAGGTACAGCAGCGGCACGTTGAACGCGTCGCACAGCCAGATGAACCGCGCGGCCTTGTCGGCGGAGTCGCCGAAGAGCACGCCGCCCCGGACGGCACTGTTGTTCGCGACGATCCCGACCGGGCGCCCGTCGAGGCGGCCGAACCCGACGACGAGCTCGGCGGCGAACAGCGGCTTGACCTCGAAGAACGAGTCCTCGTCGACGAGCGCGTCGACCACGGTGTGGACGTCGAAGGGCACGGACTCCTTCTCGGGCACCGACTCCCGGGTCAGGACGGCGACCGGCGCCTCGGCCGGGTACTCCGGCGGCACCTCGCGCCAGCACGTCGGCAGGTACGAGAAGAACAGCCGGGCCTGCTCGATCGCGTCGGCGTCGTCGACGGCGAGGTTGTCACCGCAGCCCGAGACGGTGCAGTGCATCCGCGCACCGCCCATCTCCTCCAGCGACACCGTCTCGCCGACGACCATCTCGGCCATCCGCGGGCTGCCGAGGTACATCGACGCGTTGCCCTCGACCATGACGACGATGTCGCAGAACGCCGGGATGTAGGCACCACCCGCGGCGGACGGCCCGAAGAGGCAGCAGATCTGCGGCACCTTGCCGGACAGCGCCACCTGGTTGTGGAAGATCCGGCCCGCACCGCGCCGCCCCGGGAACAGCTCGACCTGGTCGGTGATCCGGGCACCCGCCGAGTCGACGAGCCAGAAGACGGGCAGCTCCTCGCGCAGCGCGTGCTCGGTCGCGCGGACGATCTTCTCGACCGTGCGCGCCCCCCACGACCCGGCCTTGACCGTCGGGTCGTTCGCGATGACGATCGCCGGCCGGCCGTCGACGAGCCCGCGGCCGGTGACGACGCCGTCCGCCGGCAGCCCGGCCCCGACCGCCCAGCCGGACGGCGCCCCCGCCAGGGCGTTGGCGAGCTGGCCGTCCTCGACGAACGTGCCGTCGTCCACGAGCAGCGCGATCCGCTCCCGGACCGGCAGCTTCGCCTGGCCGGCGAGCTTGGCGGCCCCGGCGTCGGACGGTGCGAGCGTCGCCGCCCGGGCGGCCGCGACCTCGGCGTAGTGGTCGTGCGCCGCGGCGCCGATCTGCTCCTGCACGGTGTCAGTCAACCGGAAGTCCCAGGCCGCGGGCGATGACGAGCCGCTGCACCTCGCTCGTGCCCTCGCCGATCTCGAGGATCTTCGCGTCCCGGTAGAACCGCGCGACGGGGTACTCCTCGATGAAGCCGCTCCCGCCGAAGACCTGGGTGGCGACCCGGGTCGCGTCGACGGCGGCGGTCGAGGAGTGCAGCTTGGCGATCGCCGCGGCCTGCTTCACCTCGGCGAGCGAGCGCCGTCCGGCCGTGTGCTCGTCCTTGAGCCAGGCGGCCTTGTACGTGAGGAGCCGGGCGGCCTCGACCGCGACGGCGAGGTCGGCGACGGCGAACGACACGCCCTGGTTGGCCCCGATCGGGCGGCCGAAGGCGACCCGGGTCCGGGCCTGCTCGGTGCAGGCCTCCAGGCACGCCTGGGCCAGGCCCACGGCGAGCGCGGAGATCGCGATCCGGCCGTCGTCGAGGATCGCGAGGAACTGGTGGAAGCCGCGGCCGCGCTCGCCGAGCAGGTTGCCCGCCGGCACCCGGACGCCGTCGAAGGACAGGCCGTGGGTGTCCGAGGCGTGCCAGCCGAGCTTGCGATAGGCGGGCTCGACGGTGAAGCCGGGGGTGCCGCTCGGCACCATGACCGCGCTGATCTCGGGGCGGCCGTCGGGCCGCTCGCCGGTGCGGGCGGTGACGGTGACGACGCTCGTGATGCTCGTGCCCGAGTTCGTGATGAACGCCTTGGCGCCGTCGACGACCCACGCGTCGCCGTCCAGGCGCGCCCTGGTCCGGGTCGCGCCGGCGTCCGAGCCCGCCTCCGGCTCGGTGAGCCCGAACGCCGCGAGTGCCCGGCCGGCGACGAGGTCGGGCAGCCAGCGCTCCTTCTGCTCGGTGCTGCCGAACGTGAGGATCGGGTTGATCCCGAGCCCGACACCGGCCGAGAGCGTGATGCCGACGGACTGGTCGACCCGGCCGAGCTCCTCGATCGCGACGCACAGGCTCGTGAAGTCGCCGCCCGCGCCGCCGTACTCCTCGGGGGCGACGAGGCCGAAGAGCCCCAGGTCGCCCATCTCGGGGACGAGCTCGACGGGGAAGCGGTGCTCCTCGTCCCACTGCGCGACGTGCGGCGCGACCCGTTCGGCCGCGAACTCCCGGACGACGCGGCGGAAGTCCTCGTGCTCCTCGGACAGCTCGAACATGGCCCACCCTCGCGTCGGCCGACGACGTCGTCGGCGTGACCGTCGGCCGGACGATCTCCGACCTTCTCCTTGACGTTAACGTAAAGGTAAGATGGTCACGAGCCGGTCCGCAAGGCATCCTGGGGGCGCGATGGAGATCGACACGGCGACGACGTCCACGACCTGGACGATCGGTGAGCTCGCGGACGAGTTCGGGGTGACCCACCGCACCATCCGCTTCTACGAGGACCAGGGCCTCGTCACGCCCGAGCGCCGGGGCACCGCCCGGGTCTTCCACGTCCGCGACCGGGTCCGGCTGGCGCTCGTCCTGCGCGGCAAGCGCCTCGGCTTCGACCTCGGCCAGATCCGCCGGATCGTCGACATGTACGACGAGGAGCCCGGCGAGGAGGGCCAGCTGCGGTACTTCCTCGAGCAGATCGCCGCCCGCCGCGCCGAGCTCGAGCAGCGCCGCCAGGACATCGAGACCACCCTCACCGAGCTCGCCGAGGTCGAGCGCCGCGCCCGCGAGACGCTGACGAACCTGCACTGACCGCCGTCCCCGCCCGTCCTCTGGCGGGACACGCGCACCAGAACCAGGTCTTGGCGTGCCTTACCCACCAGAGGACGGGAGCACCCGGGACGTCCGTGGAAGACCCCGGCGCACGACTCCGGTTAGCCTGGCGACCGTGGCCAGGTCCCTGTACGTCGCCGCCGCGGGTCCGGAGAGCGGGAAGTCCGCCGTCGCCCTCGGCGTCGTCGAGGCGATGGTCCGTCGCGTCGGACGGGTCGGCCTGTTCCGGCCGGTGGTCCGCGCCGACGGTCCGGACCCGGTCGTCGCGCTCGTCCGGCAGCGGTTCCCCGCGGTCGTCCCGGACGACGCAGCGGCCGCCGCAGCGTGCGGGGTCACGTACGACGACGTGCACACCGACCCGGCCGAGGCGACCGCCCGGATCGTCGACCGCTTCCGCGCCGTCGAGCGCGAGCACGACGCCGTCCTCGTCGTCGGCACCGACTACACCGACGTCGGTGCCCCGACCGAGCTCGCCTTCAACGGCCACCTCGCGGTCAACCTCGGTGCCCCCGTCCTGCTCGTCGTCAACGCCCGCGGCCGGACGCCGGCCGACGTCGCCGCCGCAGCGGACGTCGCGTGCGGCTCGCTCGCCGCGCACGCCTGCCGGCTGCTCGGCGTCGTCGCGAACCGGGTCGACCCCGACGAGCTGAAGGACGTCCAGGAGTCGCTCGCCGCCGTCCGCGGCCTCGCCCACGGCGCCGGCACGGACGGCGCCGCGGCGGCCGTCACGCCCGGCACCGAGCTCGCCGTCCACGTGCTGCCCGAGGAGCCGCTGCTCTCGGCGCCGACCGTCAAGCGGGTCGTCGACGCCGTCGGCGGCGACCTGGTCCTCGGGGCACCGGAGCGGCTCGACGTCGAGGCGCGCTCGTTCGTCGTCGCCGCGATGACCCTCCCCCGGGTGCTCGAGTACCTGCGCGAGGACGGTCTCGTCATCGTCCCCGGCGACCGCAGCGACGTCCTGGTCGGCGTCCTCATGGCGCACCGGTCGCAGACGTTCCCGCGACTGTCCGGGGTGATCCTCTCCGGCGGGACGCGGCCCGAGCCGCCCGTGCAGCGGCTGCTCGACGGCATCGGGTCCCGGCTTCCGGTCGCCGTGACGCCGCTCAACACCTTCGAGGCCGCCACCGTGGCCGCCGGCACCCGCGGCTCGCTCACCGACGGCTCGGCGCGCAAGATCGCGACGGCGCTCGACCTGTTCGCCGCGCACGTCGACGGGCCGGCCCTGCTCGACCGCCTCGACCTCGTCCGCAGCGACGCGGTGACGCCGCTCATGTTCGAGCACGACCTCGTGGAGCGGGCCCGGGCGAGCCGCCGCCGGATCGTCCTGCCCGAGGGCACCGAGCCGCGGGTGCTCGCCGCCGCGGCGGCCGTGCTGGCCCGCGGCATCGCCGACGTCGTCCTCCTCGGGGACCCGGCCGAGGTCGCCCGGGCCGCCGCACGGGCCGCCGTCGACGTCTCCCGGGCCCAGGTCCTCGACCCCGCCGAGGACTCGCTGCGGACGACGCTCGCGACCGAGTACGCGCGGCAGCGGGCGCACCGCGGGGTCACGTTCGAGGGCGCGTGGGACGTCGTCGCCGACGTCTCGTACGCCGGCACCCTGCTCGTCGAGCTCGGCATGGCGGACGGCATGGTGTCCGGCGCCGCGCACACGACGGCGCAGACGATCCGCCCGGCGTTCGAGGTCATCCGCACGGTCCCCGGCGTGAGCGTCGTGTCGAGCGTCTTCTTCATGTGCCTCGCCGACCGGGTGCTCGTGTACGGCGACTGCGCCGTGAACCCGGACCCGACCGCCGAACAGCTCGCGGACATCGCCATCAGCTCGGCGACCACGGCGGCCTCGTTCGGCGTGGAGCCGCGGGTCGCGATGCTCTCGTACTCGACGGGGACGTCGGGCGCGGGCAAGGACGTCGACAAGGTCCGCGAGGCGACCCGGCTGGTCCGCGAGCGCGCCCCGCACCTGCAGGTCGAGGGCCCGATCCAGTACGACGCCGCGATCGACGCGGGCGTCGCCCGGACCAAGCTCCCCGACTCGACCGTCGCCGGCCGCGCGACCGTCTTCGTCTTCCCGGACCTCAACACCGGCAACAACACGTACAAGGCCGTCCAGCGCAGCGCGGGCGCGCTCGCCGTCGGCCCGGTGCTCCAGGGCCTCAGGAAGCCGGTCAACGACCTGTCCCGCGGGGCCACCGTGCCGGACATCGTCACGACGATCGCGATCACCGCGGTCCAGGCGACGAGCCTGGCCGAGGCCGCCGGCACGTCGGGCGGCGCCCCGAGCGCGCCCGACGACACCGGCCCGGCCGGCGCCGAGCCGTGGGCCGCCGGGGTCGCCGCGCGGGCCGCCGCCGAGGTCGCCGCCGAGGTGGCCGGGTGAGCGCGCACCCCGGCACCGGGGACGGCGGCGGGCGGGTCCTCGTCGTCAACACCGGCTCGTCGTCCCTGAAGTACCGGCTCGTCGAGCCCGGGTCGGGCACCGTCCTGGCCCGCGGCCTCGTCGAGCGGATCGGCGAGACCGGTGGCCGGCTCGAGCACCGCCGTCCGCCCGCCCACGACGGGCCGGACGACGTCCACGAGGTCGACGGCCCGTTCCCCGACCACGCGGCCGCGCTCGCCGCCGTCCGCGACGCGTTCGCCGACCACGGCCCGGACCTCGCCGACGCCGGTCTCGCCGCCGTCGGGCACCGCGTCGTCCACGGCGGCGACCGGTTCCGCGACCCGGTGCTCGTCGACGACGACGTGCTCAAGGCGATCGACGACCTCGCCGTCCTCGCGCCGCTGCACAACCCGGCGAACGCGACGGGCATCCGGGTCGCCCGCGACCTGCTCCCGGACCTGCCGCACGTCGCGGTCTTCGACACCGCCTTCCACGCGACGATCCCGCCCCGGGCCGCGACGTACGCCGTCCCGGCCGAGTGGCGCACCGAGCACGACGTCCGCAAGTACGGCTTCCACGGGACGTCGTACGCGTACGTGAGCCGGGAGGCCGCCCGGCTGCTCGGGAGGGCGCCGGAGGAGACCAACCTCGTCGTCCTCCACCTGGGCAACGGCGCGAGCGCGTGCGCGGTCGAGAACGGGCGCAGCATCGACACGTCGATGGGGCTGACCCCGCTCGCCGGCCTCGTCATGGGCACCCGCAGCGGCGACGTCGACCCGGCGCTCGTCGCCCACCTGCACCGGGTGGCCGGGCTGTCGACCCAGGACGTCGACGACGCGCTCAACAAGCGCAGCGGGCTGCTCGGGCTCGCGGGCGTCTCCGACGTCCGCGAGGTCACCGAGCGCGCCGCGGCCGGCGACCCGGACGCCGTGCTCGCGCTCGACGTCTACTGCTACCGGATCCGCACGTACGTCGGCGCCTACACCGCGGCCCTCGGCCGCGTCGACGCCGTCGTGTTCACCGCGGGCGTCGGGGAGAACTCCGCGGTCGTCCGCGAGCGCTCCCTCGCCGGGCTCGAGCGGCTCGGCGTCGTCGTCGACGAGGCGCGCAACCGGGCGGGCGGCCGCTGGGCGCGGGCGGTGAGCCCGGACGGCGCGGAAGTGCCGGTGCTCGTCGTGCCGACCGACGAGGAGCGCGAGATCGCGCGGCAGGCACTGGTGGTCGCCCGTGGCTGAGCGCCCCGACCGGTACCCGCCGTACCAGCGCCCGGACGGCGCCGAGGACCTGTTCACCCCGGCCGCCGGGCTGCACCTGCCGGGGCAGCCGGGCACGCAGCCCGCGGCCCCGCCGGACGCGCCGCCGGCCCGGCCGATGTCCCGCCGCGAGG
>NZ_MWLN01000063.1 GCF_002198655.1 Kineosporia sp. A_224 | reverse complement strand
CCCCGGCGCCGCGGCCCGGCCGCGCTCCGCGAGCGGCAGGACGAGCAGGCCGACCTCCGCGACGGCCAGCGCCTCGCCGAGCCGCAGCGCCGGGGCACCGGCGTCGTCCGGCCAGGCCACGCCGTCCGGGGCCTCGGGGCGGGAGACCGCGCGGAGCGTGGCGAGCACGTCACGGACCGCCTGCGCCGCCTGCGGGCCGCGGACGGCGACCTCGGCGTCCGGCCGGGTCGCCGCGAGCACGCCCGGTGCGAGGAAGCGCCCCGGGCTCGCCGCGAGCACCGGCTCGGCGCCGGTCGAGGCGAGCGCGGCCGCGACCCGGTCGACGACCGGCCGGGCCGCCCACCAGGCGGCCGCGGTCGGCAGCATCCGGCGGACCGCCGGCAGGGCGCCGTCCGACCAGGCCTGCGCGCGCAGGTCGACGAGCCGCTCGAGGAGCTCACGGGTCGTCGGCCCGCCGCCGGCGGTCGGGGCGCCGACGGCGCTCTCGTAGCCGCGCACCCGGGAGAGCTCGGCGTCGATCGCCGCGACGACCTCGCGGCGGGTCTGCTCGACCTGCTCGGGGTCGGGGCCCGCACCGGCTGTCCAGGCTTCGTAGGTGTCCCGCAGGCCGTGGACGAACGCCTTCTTGTCCGCCTGGCTGTCGTGGATGAGGCAGGTCAGCTCGTCGAGGCCCTGCTGGCGCAGCCGGGCGTGGACGACGTCGATCGCCGCCCGCTTCTGGCAGACGAAGAGCACCCGCCGGCCCTGCGCGACGTAGTCGGCGACGAGGTTCGTGATCGTCTGCGACTTGCCGGTGCCCGGCGGGCCCTGGATGACGAACGACTCGCCCTCGCGGGCCCGGGCCACCGCGGCGACCTGGGAGTCGTCGGCAGGGACGACGAGGTACCGGTCGGTGAGCGCGAGCTCGCGCCGGTGCGGCGGGTCGAGCGGGCGCGGCTCGAGGGAGAAGACCCGGTCGAAGGCCGCGCACGTCGTGCCGCCCTCGACGAGCTCGGTGAAGTCCCGGACGAGCGACATGGTGCGGTAGTTGAGGTTCGCGACCGTCAGTGCGCACAGGTCGACGTCCCACGCGTACGGGTTGCCGGCTGCGCCCCGGTCGAGGCTGTAGGTGTCGGTCTCCCGGACGACGCCGCCCGCCGGGTCCGCCGCGTGCGCCGTCGCCGGGTCGGTGCGGGGCGCCTCGCCGAGCACCGTGCCGAAGGGCGCGGGCCGGTGCGCGACCCGGTCCCGGAAGAGCTGGATCCCCAGCGGCGCGTAGTCCTTGCGGCGGTAGGAGTAGGCGTACGAGCGCCGGCCGACCTCGAGCCGGCCCGCGCCGGACCGGCTGCGCGCCGCGGCCCGCTCGAACGCGTCGAGCCGCACGAGCGCCCGCTGCCGGACGAGCTCGACCCGCGGCCGGTCCTGCAGGGTCAGCGTGACCGCGGGTTCGGACGCCGCGATCTGCCGCGCGAGGTCGGCGTGCAGCCCGGCGACCCCGCCCGCAGGTGAGTCGTCGGCGAGGTCGACCCGCTCCGGCAGGGTGAGCCCGTAGAGCACCGAGAGCTGCTGCCGCAGAGCGGGGTTGACCTCGGCGGTCGTGCCCTCGGCGGTGAGCACGTAGCTGTCCCGGACGCCGCGCTTGCGGGTGAGCGTCACCGGCAGCAGGAGCAGCGGGGACGAGATCCGCTCGCTCCGCTCGCCCTTGAGGTCGTGCCAGCGCAGGAACGCGACGACGAGCCGGAGCTGGGCGGTGCCGTACTCGGCGCGGTCCCGGCGGGCCTGCGCGATGATCCCGTCGAGGATCGCCGCGGCGTAGGGGGCGTCGTCCCAGCGCAGGACCGATCCGAGCACGAACCCCTTGCCGGACAGCACCTTCTTCGCGACGGCCGGGGTCCACGTGAAGAGCTGCTCGGGCCGGATGTTGCGGACGTCGAGGAGCAGCGGCACCGACGCCTCGGTGAGGTCGAGGGACTGCCGGCTGCTGCGGAAGTGCACGAGCCGGTTGCGGCGCGAGAGGTCGAAGAGCCTGTCCCGCAACGCGACGAGGACGGCGCGGCGGCGGTCGGCCTGGGCGCCCGCCCCGGCGAGCACCTGCCCGAGGTCGAGGTCGACCGGGGCGTCCCGGTAGTCCTCGAGCCGGTCGGCCAGGGAGAGCACGTCCTGCGCCCGCTGGTACCGGTCGGGGTCGGACATCTGGGTGGCGACCTGCGCGACGACGGGGTGGATCCGCGGGTTCAGGGCGAAGAGGTTGCCGCGGGCGGCGGCGAGCCGTTCGACGTCGTCGGCGAGCGCGAGGTCGAGGCCGCAGGCGAGCGCGCAGAGCAGGCCGCCGAGGTTCGCGACGTCGGTGAGCGCGTCGTGGTGGCCGAGGACGTCCTCCCAGGTCTGCCAGCCGGGCACGAGGACGGGCCGGGTCACGTCGTCCGGCGTGAGCGGGGCGGCCGGGTCGCGCGGCTCGAGGACGTCGCCGCGGTACCGCGCGTCGCCGCCGGCGACGTCGTGGGTCACGGCGCCGCGACCGGTGACCTCGACGGCACCGGACTCCTGCGGCCGCTGGACGGCGCCGAGGCGGGCGTCCTCCCGGTGCGGCGGGCCGGCAGCGGCCGGGTCGACGAGCAGCCGGTAGCGCTCGTCGGCCGTCACGCCGGCCAGCCCGCGCAGCGGCGCGACCTGCCCGTGGGCGTGCAGGTCCGCGACCTGCCGCAGGAGCGGCACGAGCGCGGCGACGAGGTCGTCGGCGCCGAGGCCGCCGCGCTCGCGGGCGAGGTCGACGAGCGACTGGACGGAGGCGTGGACGCTCATGCGGGGCCTCCGGCCGCGGCGACGAGCCGGTCGAGGGTCGCCGCCGGGACGAGGCGCTCCCGGGCCGCCGCGTCCGCGACGGCGGCCCCGAGCCCGGTCGAGGCCGCGAGGGCGAGCGCGGCGCGCCGGCCGCCGTCCTCGAGGTCGGGGTCGACGGTCGCGAGGTCGAGCAGGACGTACGCGAGGTAGCGGCGGGTGGCGTCGGTCGCCGAGGCGGGCACCGAGAACGTGGCGGCGGCGCCGGGGGTCGGCGCGACGTCCGGGAAGAACTGCCGCGCGTGCGCGAGGACGGCGTCGGTCGCCAGGGCCGGGTCGGCGAGCATCGCCTCGACGACCCGCCGGGTCAGCGTCTCGAGCCGCTCCCGGTCCAGCAGGTCGAGGGCCTCGAGGTCGAGGCCGGTGCCGAGGACGGCGGCGACCGCCTCGTCGCCCTCGTCGGGCGAGCGGGACCACGCCTCGAGCGCCCAGGCGCGCAGCACGGTCTCCGGGTGGCTCCGGCCGGGTGCGGCGCCGGCGGCCGGGTCGACCGACCGGGCCTGCGCGAGGAAGGCGTCCGGGTCCGCGGAGGCCAGGCCGGTCGTCGTCCGCACGAGGGCCGCCACTGCCGTCCGCAGGTCACCGCAGGCGAGCAGCGCTCCCCGGTCGGCCGCGAGCTCGGTCGCCAGGCTCCAGCGCCGGGCGGTCTCGACCCAGACCGGGGGTGTCCGGGCGTCGAGGGCGACGGCGTCCAGCAGCCGGTCGGCGACGAGCAGCGCGGCGCCGTCGAGGCGCCAGAGCACGTGGTGCGCGAGCTCGTGACCGAGGACGGCGGTGAGCTCGCCGGGGCCGAGCAGGTCCAGCAGCGGGCCGGAGAAGGTGACGACGGCCTCGCCCGAGGTGAAGAGCAGGGACGCGTTCGCGCCCGCTCCGCCCTCGAGCTGGTGCGTGCTCACCGGCACGTCGACCCCGAGGGCGGCCGCGGCGCGCCCGGCCGCTGCCGCGACCTGCGGGTGGGCGGCGGCGTCGAGCCGGTACGCGCCGCGGCGCAGCGCCTCGTCGAGGCCGGTGCCGTCGTCCTCGCCCGCGGCCTGCGCGAACGACGACCACGACGCGGGCTCGAGCATCCGCACCCGCTGGGCGACGGCCCGGTGGTACGGCAGCGCGTCGAACCCGCGCGCCCCGCCGGGGACCGGCGTCGCCCGCGTCCCCGGCCCGTCCGGCAGCCCCGTGCTCACCCGGCGCACTGTAGTGCGGGCCTGCGACGGTCCCGGGGACGCCGCCCGGACAGCACTGCGGCGGCGACCGGGGGGTGCGGTCGCCGCCGCAGCGGGGTGGGAGCCGGGTGAGGGGGACCGGGCTCCGTGAGGTGCGGTCCGGCGGCCGGGGCCGCTGCGGTCAGTGGCCCGTCCGGGTCTGCGACGGGTGCTGCGTCGGCGAGCCGCCGGGAGCGCTGCGGCTCGGCCGCGCGGTGGGCCGGTCGGTCGGCGAGCCGCTCGGGGCCGGGCGGGTCGCCGGCTTCGTGCCGGACCGGGTCGGCCGGTCGGACGGCCACCCCGAGGCCCTGCGGGTCGGGTCGGCCTTCGGGCAGCCGGGCAGGTGCCCGGCGTCGGCCTTCGTGCAGAGCTCGGCGACGAGCGCCGCGCAGTAGGCGGCGACCCGGTCCCTGCCGCCCGCGGCCCGGGCGAGGTCGGCGAAGGGCATCCCGGCCTTGACGGGCGAGGGCGTCGCCTTCGAGCGCCCGGCGCCGTAGGCCCAGCAGGCGACGAGCTGCTTCTCGTGGGTGCGGCGGTGCCCGGCGGAGTGCGTGCGGGTGGCGGACGGGCTGCCGGAGCGGGTGCCCGGGCCGGACGGTGCGGTGCTCGGCCGGTCGGACGGCGAGCCGGTCGGTGACGCGTGGGCGGCCGCGGTGCTGCTGCGGTGGTCGCCGCCGGGCACGAGCGGCATCCCGGTCGCGGCCATGGCGACGCCGCCGAGGCCGACCGTGAGCACGCTCGCGGCAAGGACCTTGACGGCGAGCAGGCGCCGCAGGGCAAGGGTTCGCACGGGGCTGTTCTCCTCGAGGAGGTGCGGGCCGGCGGGCGCGACGCCCGCCGCGGGGGCGGTCGGCACGGCCCTCCGGAACGCTGCCAGGGCAGCCTGCTCGCCGGGGAGCTCGGCGTCCGCGGGGTGCGGGCCGCGGGCGGCGGCGAGCAGCCCGACGAGGTCGTCGAAGGCGGGAGAGGCGGGCCGGGCGCCGTCGAGCAGCTGCTCGGACTGGCGCCGGCCGAGGCGGTGGCGGCTGAAGATGCTCATGTCACCTCCCTCAGCGCCGGGTGCCTCGACGGCGTTACGCGGCGGCCCGTCACGGCGTCGCCCGCCGTCGGGCCGGCTCCGCCCGTCGGGACAGCTCGGCGGCGAGCCGCTTGAGCCCGCGGTGCGCCGCGACCCGGACGGCGCCGGGCTGCTTGCCGAGCACCTGCGCCGCGGCGGCGACGTCGAGGCCGACGACGGCGCGGAGCATGACCGCCTCGGCCTGCTCGCGCGGCAGCGTGGCGACGAGGGCGATCGCCCGGGCGGTCGAGAGCCGCTCGACGGCGTCCGCGGCCGTGTCGTCCCCGGAGGGGCGGTCGGTGAACGCGAGGACGTCGTCGAGGACGACGGGCCGCCGTCCTCGCGACCGGTGGTGGTCCAGGGCGCGGTTGCGGGTGATCGTCGTGACCCACGCCCGGAAGCCGTCGCCGTCGCCGCGGAACGCAGGCAGGTCCCGGGCGACGTGCAGCCACGCCTCGGCCGCGACGTCCTCGGCGTCCGCGCCGACGAGGGAGGCCGCGTAGCGCAGGACCCGCGGGTGCAGCGCCCGGTAGAGCTGGACGAAGGCGGCCTCGTCGCCGGCGCGCGCCCGCGCGAGCACCTCGTCGAGCGCATCCCGGGTCTGGTCCGGCGTCAGCGGTCGGCCCTCCCGCACGGGGCGTCCTCCGTGTCGTCCGGGGCGTTCCCGCGCCGGCGTCCGTGGACGGCGACGGCGGGGACGCCGGTGCTCCGCCGGGTGCGTGCCGCGGCACCCGGCTCCGGGCGTGCGGCGTCGTCCCCCGACGCTTGGCAGTGGTCATAGCGCTCGCGGGCCCCCCGGCGTTACACCTGCCGTGACGTCCGGCGCCCTGGGCGCGGCCCGGTCCGCCGCCCCGAGGCCCGCACCGAAGATCACTCCGCGTGGCGGGTGGGTCCCGTGTGACCTGCGGTGACGCGTGTGACAGGCGTTCCGTTCGATGTCCTGATCGGCCCCAGTGTCACGCAGGGTCATCTCGATGCCGAACCGCTTGCGCCGGTCTCGCGGGCCGCTCTCTCGCCCCATCGACGAGGTGACCACCCATCGTCACCGAACAAGATCGACAAACGTCTGAGCGTGATTGATCATGAGCAGACAGCGACACGCACTATTGGTGTGAACCACGCAAGAGCCTAGGATCATCATGAATCGCTCGACCGTCCGGCTACGGTTCCCTCACCGATGACGGACGGGTCGTCAGGTGCGGTGTGCGGCCCTCGGGCCGGCTGCCGCCCGACGTCCGCCGTGGTCGGTTGCCGCCGCGTCGGAGGGGCGTGGCGTGGCAACGACGGGCGAGGTGGTCGCATGGTGCGAGCGCGGGGTGTGTTCGGGCGTCGGCCGTCGGCCGTGCCCGACGAGGTGCCGTGGCGGTCGGTCGTGCCGGTGGCGCGCCGGGCTGCCACCCGCACCCACGTCGCCCGCCGCTGCATCGACGCGGTGCTCGGCTCCCTCGCCCGCCCCGGCGCCGTGGCCCGGCGCCGCGACGGGGCGGGTGCGCCCGGCGTCGACGACGCGACGGGGACGCCGCGGCTGCGCCGGCCGGCTCTGCTCCCGCTGTGGTTCGTCGGGCTGTCCGGACCGCTCGCGGCGCTCGGGGTGGCCCTCGTCCACGGCCGCCCGGCCGCCGCCCTCGCCTCGGCGAGCGTGGCGATGCTCTTCGCGTTCGTCCTGCTCCGGGTGGCGCGGCTCGTGCGCGGCGTCGAGCGGCAGGCGCTGGAGCTGCTGCGGCTGTCCGGCACCGACGCGCTCACCGGTCTGCCGAACCGGCGGGCCTGGGAGGAGTCGTACGCCGCGGTGCAGCGGCGCTGCGCCACGGCGGGCCTGCCGGTCGCCGTCCTCATGATCGACATCGACCACTTCAAGGCGTACAACGACAGCCGCGGCCACCTCGCCGGGGACCGGCTCCTCCAGGACGCCGGCCGCTCGTGGCAGGCGGCGCTGCGCCCCGGCGACCTGCTCGCCCGGTGGGGCGGCGAGGAGTTCGCCGCCTGCCTGCCGGGCTGCAGCGTCGAGGAGGCGCTCATCGTCTCCGCCCGGCTCCTCGCCGCGGTCCCCGACGGCCAGAGCGCCTCGGTGGGGCTCGCCGTCTCCGTGCTCGACGAGGAGCCCCGGTCCATCGTCGAGCGGGCCGACGACGCGCTCTACGCGGCCAAGCGGGGCGGTCGCTGCCGCACCGTCGTCGCGCCCGGCGTCCCCGCGGTCCGCACGATCGTCCTCCCCGACCACAGCGACGTGGCACCGACCGTGGCGGACGTCTGACCCGTACGGCAGCGTCGAGACAGAACCCAACCTTGACAACAAGCGTTGGTACGGTTCTGCTGGTCCCATGGAGACCAGCCCGAGCGCCGGCGCGCCGACCTTCGTCCGGGAGGACGCCGCCTTCGAGTCCCGCGGCGTCCGCTGCGCCGCCTGGGTCTACCGCCCGGCCGGTGCGGCCCCCGGGCCCGCGGCCGGCGGCGGCCCCGCCGTCGTCATGGCGCACGGCTTCGGCGGTGACCGGCGCACCCGGCTGCCGGCCTTCGCGGAGCGGTTCGCCGCCGCCGGGTACGTCGTCGTCCTCTTCGACTACCGCACCTTCGGCGACAGCGACGGGCAGCCGCGCCGCCTGCTGAAGATCCGCAGGCAGCACGAGGACTGGCGAAGCGCAGTAGCCTTCGCCCGCTCGCTGCCCGGCGTCGACGCCGACCGCGTCGTCCTCTGGGGGACGTCGCTGTCCGGCGGCCACGTGCTGCGGGTCGGAGCGCAGGACGCCCGCGTCGCTGCGGTCGTCGCCCAGGTCCCGCACGTCGACGGGCTCGCGAGCGCGCTCGCCCTGCGCCCCACGGTCTCGCTCGCGCTCGGCATCCGGGCGTTCGCCGACCTCGCGCTCGCCGCGGTCGGCCGCGGCCCGCACTACGTGTCGTCGATCGGGGCGCCGGGGTCGGGGGCTGTCCTGCAGTCGCCGGACGCGCTGCCCGGCTGGGAGCGGATGACCGCGCAGTCGCCCGAGCACGTGCCGGTGGCCGGCATCGTCGCTGCCCGGGTCAGCCTCGCGATGCCCTTCTACTCGCCGGGCCGGGCGGTGCGCGGGCTGCGCTGCCCGGTCCTCGTCCAGGTCGCGACGGACGACGTCGTCACGCCTCCGGGGGCGTCCCGGAAGGTCGCCGGGCGGATCCGCGACGTGCGGGTCCTGGAGTACTCCGGGGGTCACTTCGACCCCTACGTGCCGCCGCTGTTCGAGCAGGTCGCCGCCGACCAGGTGGCGTTCCTCGCCGAGAAGGTGCCAGTCCCGGCGCCATGACCGCCACGACAGGCACCACGACAGGCACCACGACAGGCACCACGACGGGCACCGCGGCGAGCACACTGGAGGGGTGCTCTTCGAGAAGCGGCTGCGCGACGGTCTCGCCGACGGCTCGGTGACGGTCGCGCTGCGGCGCTGGCGTCGTCCGCAGGTCGTCGCGGGCGGGGTGTACCGCACCGGCGGCGACGGGCCGAGGGTGCGGGTCGTGGCCGTCGACGTCGTCGCACCGCAGGACGTCACCGCGGACGACGCGGCGGCCGCCGGGTACGCCTCGCCGGCGGCACTGCTCGAGGCCGTCCGCGGGGACGCCGACCTGCCGCTCTACCGGCTCCGCTTCACCGTCGAGGAGGGCGAGGACCCGCGCGCCGTGCTCGGCGCCACCGCCGACCTCGGCCCGGGCGACGTCGCGGACCTGCTCCGCCGGCTCGCCCGGATGGACGCCGCGGCCGGTGCGCCGTGGACGTCGGTCGTGCTGCGGCTCGTCGCCGCGCACCCCGGGGTCGTGTCGACAGACCTCGCGCCCCGGGTCGGTCTCGACGGCCTCGAGCGGCAGGAGTTCAAGCTGCGCGTGCGCCGGCTCAAGGCCCTCGGGCTCACCGAGAGCCTGCTCGTCGGCTACCGGCTCACGCCGCGCGGCCAGGCCCTGCTCCCGCACCTGCCGATGGCGGACCGCCGTCCGCCGCCGCGCTTCACCACCTGAGCCGCGCGAGCCCGACCGGCTGCGCGAGCCCGACCGGCCGCGTGAGCCCGACCGGTACAGAGCGAAGCGCCGGGCACCCGTCGAAGGGCACCCGGCGCCTGCCGTCAGGGGTGGTGCGTCAGAAGGCCGCCTCGTCGAGGTCCATGAGCGCGTTGTCCATGGCCTCGGCGACCGCCCGCTCGGCCGCGATCCGCGGCAGCACGGTGCGGGCGAAGAAGCGGGCCGCCGCGACCTTGCCCTCGTAGAAGGGCTTGTCCTTGGCGGACGGCCCCTCGGCGAGCTTGGCGAGCGCGACCTCGGCCTGCTTGAGCAGCAGCCAGCCGATGACGACGTCACCGGTCGCCATGAGCAGCCGGGTCGTGTTCTGGCCGACCTTGTAGACGTTGCGGACGTCGCCGCCCTCGGCCCGCGGGTCGCTCGTCATGAGGGCGCCGACCATGGTGCCGACGATGCCCTGGACGTCGTCCAGCCCCTTGCCGAGCAGCTCGCGCTCGGTGGCGAGGGCGTCGTCCGCACCGCCGGCCTTGACGAGCTCGGCGATCTGGCCGGCGACGTGCTGGAGCGCGGCGCCCTTGTCCCGCACGATCTTGCGGAAGAAGAAGTCCATGCCCTGGATCGCCGTCGTGCCCTCGTAGAGGGTGTCGATCTTCGCGTCGCGGACGTACTGCTCGAGCGGGTAGTCCTGGAGGAAGCCCGAGCCGCCGTACGTCTGGAGCGACTCGGTGCCGAGCAGCACCCAGGACCGCTCCGACCCGACGCCCTTGACGATCGGCAGGAGCAGGTCGTTGACCCGCTCGGCCATCTCGTCCCGGTCGCCCGCAGCATCGGCGACCGCGATCGCGTCCTGCTGCGCCGCCGTGTAGAGCACGAGCGCCCGCAGGCCCTCGGAGTACGCCTTCTGCGTCATGAGCGAGCGGCGGACGTCGGGGTGGTGCGTGATCGTCACGCGCGGCGCGGCCTTGTCGGTCATCTGCGTGAGGTCGGCGCCCTGGACGCGCTCCTTGGCGTACGCGAGCGCGTTGAGGTAGCCCGTCGACAGTGTCGCGATCGCCTTGGTGCCGACCATCATCCGGGCGGCCTCGATGATCTTGAACATCTGCGCGATGCCGTTGTGGGTGCCGCCGACGAGGGTGCCGACGGCCGGGATGCCGTCGACCTCGCCGAAGCGCAGCTCGCACGTCGTGGAGGCCTTGAGGCCCATCTTGTTCTCGACGTTCGTCACGAAGACGCCGTTGCGCTCGCCCATGGCGCCGGTCGCGAGGTCGACGTGGAACTGCGGGACGACGAACAGCGACAGCCCCTTCGTGCCGGGGCCGGCCCCCTCGGGGCGGGCGAGCACGAGGTGGACGATGTTGTCCTGGAAGTCCGACACGGCCGACGTGATGAACCGCTTGACGCCGCTGATGTGCCACGTGCCGTCGGGCTGCTGCACGGCCTTCGTCGTGCCGGCGCCGACGTCCGAGCCGGCCTCCGGCTCGGTGAGCACCATCGTGGCGCCCCAGTGGTTGTCGACCATGTGCTTGGCCATGGTCTTCTGGTCGCCGTCGCCGAGCACGTAGAGGACCTTGGCGAAGGCGAAGCCGGAGCTGAACATGTGCACGGCCGGGTTGCTGCCGAGCACCATCTCGGCCATCGCCCAGCGCAGCGACGGCGGGATCGGGGTGCCGCCGATCTCGGCGGGGACGTCGGCCCGCCAGAACTCGGCGTCGACGTAGGCCTGGTAGCTCTTCCGGAAGGACTCGGGAGTCGTCACCGAGTGCGTCGCGGGGTCGAAGACCGGCGGGTTGCGGTCGCTGTCGACGAGGGACGGCGCGAGGTCCTCGACCGCGAGCCGGGCGACCTCGGTGAGCATGTCGTGCGCGACCTCGGCGTCGACGTCCTCGTACTGGCCCTGCCCGAGCACCTGGGCCCGCCCGAGGACCTCGAAGAGGTTGAACTCGATGTCGCGGAGGTTGGGCTTGTAGTGGCTCATGGCTGTCGCCCTCCATGTGTGTTACTCACGAGTAACCACATCATGCTACCCGTCGGTAACCTTGGCAAGCCCTGTCCGGACCAAGGTCCGTGCCGGGCCGGTGCGGCCGCCGGTTAGGTTCTCGGCACGCGACGGGCGGCGCACGGGCCGCCGCGAGGAGGTGCTGTGCGCGGGACCCGCACGCTCGAGGAGACCGAGCGCACCGTCGCCGAGCACCTCGCCGGGATGCCGCTGGACCTCGCCGCGCTCGCCGCCCTGCAGAACCTGCACCGGGCCGCCGCCGCCGTCCGCCGCCGCCTCGAGCAGACCGCCCTGCGCGAGGCCGACCTGTCGTGGACGGCGTTCGTCGTGCTGTGGACGCTGTGGCTCGACGGGCCGCGCGAGTCCCGGGACGTCGCCGCGGAGGTCGGTGTCTCGCGCGCGACGCTGAGCGGCGTCGCCGCCACCCTCGAACGCCGCGGCCTGCTCCTGCGGCGTCCGGCTCCCGCCGACCGCCGGCTCGCGATCTTCGAGGTCACGGACGCCGGCGGCCGCCTCGTCGACGACCTGCTCCCGGGCGTCAACGCCACGGAGTCGGCCGCGGTCTCCTGCCTGGACGACGCCGAGAAGGACGCCCTCGGCGTCCTGCTGCACCGCGTCGTGCTCGGCCTGCCCCGGGCGACGTAGCGCCGCCCGGGACAGGCCACCGCGTCAGTCGGCCGTGCCCCGCTTCACCGCGCCGCCCTTGTCGACGAACGCGTACGGGTCGGTCGGGTCCTCGGCGTCCGCCCACCGCCCGCCGCGGCCGGACGCCCCGGCACCCACCGGCGTCCGCCTCGCCTTCGGGCCGGGGCCGCCCGGCGCGGCGCCGGCCCCGATAGGCCCGGACGACCCGAGCCGGCGCGCCCGCAGCCGCTCGAAGACCGCCGCGAGCGGCACCGCCGTCGCGACCGTCGACCAGGTGCCGACGACGAGCCCGGCGAGCAGCGCCAGCGAGACGTCGCGCAGCGAGTCGCCGCCGAGCACCGTGAGCGCACCGAGGATCGCCATCGCGCCGATGCCGGTGTTGATGGTGCGAGGGAGCGTCTGCAGCACGGCCCGGGAGGCGACCTTGGCGAACGGCTCGCCGGGTCGTTCCCGCCAGGTCTCCCGGATCCGGTCGAAGACGACGACGGAGTCGTTGACCGAGATGCCGATGATCGTCAGCGCCGCCGCGAGGAACACCCCGTCGACGGGCCGCCCGAGCCAGGCGAAGAGCCCGACGACGGCGACGACGTCGTGGAGCATCGCGAGCACGGCCGCGAGCCCGAACGTCCAGCGGAACCGGAACGCCAGGTAGAGCAGCTGCGCCGCGAGCGCCACGCCGAGCGCGATGAGCGCGTTGTTCCGCAGCTCCTGGCCGAGCGTCGGGCCGACCAGCTCGTCGGACTCCTTCGTCACCTGCGGGTCGAGGGCCTTGAGCGCTGCCTCGATCTGTGCCGCCTCGTCGTTGCTGATCGGCCGGGTGCGGACCGTCACCTCCTCGGTGCCGCCCTCGCCCGTCACCTGGACGACCGCCGTCGGGAAACCGGCCTCGCCCACCGCCTCCCGGGCGGCCGTCACGTCGAGCTGGGACGACGTCGAGTACTGCAGGAGCCGCCCGCCGGTGAACTCGACCCCGAGGTTGAGCCCGCGCAGCGCGACCCCCGCGAAGCTCACGACGACGACGAGCGCGCTGATCGCGAGGAACATCCCGGTGCGGCGCGACAGGTCCGGCCCGCGCTCCTCGACGAACCGGCGCACGCGGCCGCTGCCGGCGACACCGGTGATGCCCGGATGCCGGACGGCCCAACGGTTGCGCAGCGCGATCTCGGCGAGCACCCGGGTCACGACGAGCGCCGACACCATCGACGCGAGCACACCGATCCCGAGCGTCACCCCGAAGCCGCGGACCGGCCCCGACGCCAGCCAGAAGAGCAGCCCGGCCGCGATGAGCGTCGTGACGTTCGAGTCGAGGATCGCGCTCCAGGCCCGGTCGAAGCCCGCGGTGAGCGCGCTGCCGAGCCGGGCCCGCGGGGTCCGGGCGGTGCCGCGCGCCGTCGTGGCGCTCGCGGCGTACTCCTCCCGGGCGCGTTCGAAGACGAGCACGTTCGCGTCGATCGCGAGCCCGATCGCGAGGACGAAGCCCGCCAGGCCCGGCAGCGTGAGCGTCGCGCCGAGGTAGACGAGGACGCCGTACGCGATGAGCGTGTACGAGGCCAGCGCGAGCGTCGCGAGCAGGCCGACGAGCCGGTAGACGACGGTGATGAACAGGGCAGTGAGCGCGAGCCCGATGATCGCCGCCCGGGTCGAGGCCTCGATCGCGCTGTCCCCGAGGGTCGGGCCGACCGTCCGCTGCTCGAGGACGTCGACCGGCAGCGGCAGCGAGCCGCCCCGGACGAGCGCGGCGAGGTCGCGGGCCTCGGCGTCGGTGAACTGGCCGGTGATCTGGGTCGAGCCGCCGCCGATGCCGACGTTGCAGCCGATCGACGGGTCGACCTGCGGGGAGGAGATGACCCGGTCGTCGAGGACGATCGCGACTCGGCGCTGCGGGTCACCGGGCTGGGCGCAGGCGGCGGCGCCGGTGAGCTGCTGCCACGCCGTCCCGCCGGGGCCGGTGAAGTCGATGGTGATGAACCAGCCCGGCCCCTGCTGCGGGTCGGTCTGGGGCGCGGCGTCGTCGACCGCGGAGCCGGTGAGGGCCGCCGGCCCGAGCTGCAAGGGCTGGCCGTCCTCGTCGGCGAGGGTCTGCTCCTTCGACGGGTCGGCCGGGGCGGCCGGCGCGGCGGCCGGGTCCCGGACGGCGGCCGGGTCGCCCGGGCCGAGCACCGGGTGGAACGTCAGCTGTGCCGTCCGGCCGATGACCTCGGCCGCCTCGCGCGGGTCCTGGACGCCCGGCAGCTCGACGATGATCCGGCGTTCGCCGGAGCGGGCCAGGGTCGGTTCGGCGACGCCGAGCGCGTCGACCCGCTTGCGGAGCACCTCGAGGGCGCGGTCGGTGTTCTCCGCGTTCGCGACGACGCCGACGCCGTCCCGGGTCTGGAGCACGATCTGGGTGCCGCCGCGCAGGTCGAGGCCGAGCCGCGGCGGGATGAGCAGCGCCGCGGCGAGGCTCGCGCCGACGACGAGGAGCGCGGCGAGCGCGCGGACGACGGTGCCGCGGCCGAGCGGCTCCTTGCGGCCGAGCGCGGCGTCGGCGGCCCGGCGGTCGCCCTTCGGGTCGCGCTCCGGGGTCTTCTCCGGTTCCTTCGTCGGGTCCTTCTTCGCGTGGAACGGGTCGTCGGTCGGGTCGTTCTCGGCGTTCTTGGGCGTGCGTGGCACGGGAGGCCTCCGGGAGGTCGCGCCGCGCGGGGTCGCGGCGGCGCTGTCGGGCGGGACGCGGCTGCCGCGCGGCCCTCCGGTCGGAGGTCAGGCGCGGCGCGGGTCCGCCGGGGGCGACCGGCCGGGGGAGACGACGAGGGG
>NZ_MWLN01000062.1 GCF_002198655.1 Kineosporia sp. A_224 | reverse complement strand
CGTAGCCCGGGGCAGCCGCCCCGGCCGCCCCCGGCTACGTCGTCGCGGCCGCGGCGTCCGGCCCGGTCGAGTACCTCGTCACCGGGACCGGTTCCCCGGTCACCCTCCTCGTGCACGGCCTGGCGGGTTCCGTCACCCAGACCCGCCCGTTCGGCTCCGGCGTTCCCGGCACGAAGGTGCTGCCGCACCTGCGCGGCCACGGCGGCACCGCCGTCCCGCCCGGCGGGCCCGGCACCTACGCGGACCTCGCGGCCGAGGTCGAGGCGGTCCGGGCGGCGACCGGGGCGACCCGCGCGCTCGGGGTGAGCCTCGGGGCCGGCGCCCTGCTGCGCTCGCTCGTCGAGGCGGCCGCGGCCGGTGCGCCCCTGCCGTACGAGCGGGTCGTCCTCGTGCTGCCCGCGGCACTGCGCACCCCGGCGCCGGACCAGGACCCGAGCCGTGGCCGGCTGCTCGACCTCGCCGACGCGCTCGAGGCGCGCGACGCCGTCCGGGCGGCGGCGCTCCTGCGCGACCAGCAGCCCGAGGCCGTCCGCCGGCTGCCGGCGGTGGGGCTGTGGGCCCGCCGCCGGGCCGCCGAGATCGTCGGGCCCGTGCTGCCGCCCGTGCTGCGTGCGTTCGCCGGTGCCGCGCCGCTCGCGGACCTGGGGGCCGGCGCGGAGGTGCTGGCCGCCGTCCGGCTGCCGGTGCTCGTCCTCGCCCAGGAGGGGGACGACGTCCACCCGGTCGCCGCGGCGCACGGGCTGGCGGCGGCGCTGCCGGAGGCCGACCTCGTCGTGCTGCCGCCGGGCGGGGTGCTCTGGACCGGCCGGGACCGGCTGCGCGAGGTCCTCACCGGCTTCTTGGGTACTTCTGAGTAAGCAAGCCGTCACTATCCGGCGTCATACGTGCATGATGAGCGGTAGGTTTGGTGCCGGAAGGCCGGGGAGGTCGTGACGTCCCCGGCACGCGAGCGTTCAGGAGAGACGATGACGGACTACCTGCCCGGCGGGCGGCGCCGTGTCGACCGGGTGCTCGCACCCGACTTCGTGACCGGTCTCGACGGTCTCGACCTCGACCAGATCCGGGCCCGCCGCATCGAGGCGGACCAGGAGGAGACCGACCTGTCGTACGCGCGGCGGCTGCTCCAGGGCCGGATCGACATCCTGCGGGCCGAGCAGGCCGCGCGCCGGGGTGACGGGCCGATGTCCGGGCACCCGCGCACCGACGAGGAGATCGTCAAGGCGCTGTCCCTCGTGCTCGCCGACGAGCGCCGCCAGGACCACGGGATGGGCCGCCACACGGTCTCCGAGCCCAGCCGGATCGGCGAGCACCGCCGCGAGGCCGAGCGGGCCGTCGCGGACGTCGGTGCGTCGGCGACCGACGACCTGTCGGACGAGGCGCTCGCCGCGGCCGTCGCCAAGCTCGTCGACGTCGAGGCCCGGGTCAGCCGGGTGCGGCGCGAGGTGCAGGGCGTCGTCGACGCGCTCACCGCGGAGATCGCCCGGCGCTACGCGGCCGGCGGTGTGCCGGTCGGTGCCGGCTCCTGACCTGCCCGGCGGGCCGGACGGACGGCGCCAGTAGGCTCCGCGCGTGAACTACGGCCTCCTCGCACGCGTCGTCCGTTCCGGGTTCGTCGAGGGGGAGCACCGCGGCACCGCGGTCGCGCTCGACCCGGCCGGCGCGGTCGTCGCCGCGGTCGGGGACGTCACCGCGCCGATCTTCCCGCGCTCGTCGAACAAGCCGATGCAGGCCGTCGCGATGCTCCGCGCGGGCCTGCGGCTCGACGGGCACCTGCTCGCGCTCGCGGCGTCGAGCCACTCCGGCGAGCGGTACCACCAGGACGGCGTCGCGCGCGTGCTCGGCGCCGCCGGGCTCACCGTCGACGCGCTGCGGAACACCCCCGACCTGCCGCTCGACGACGTCGACCGGCTCGCCTGGCAGGTCGCCGGCCGGGCGCCGACGGCGCAGGCGCAGAACTGCTCCGGCAAGCACGCGGCGATGCTCGCGACGTGCGTCGAGAACGACTGGCCGCTCGACACCTACCTCGACCCCGCGCACCCGCTGCAGACCGCGATCGCCGCGACGGTCGCAGACCTCGCCGGGGAGGTCGTCGCCGCGACCGGGGTCGACGGCTGCGGGGCGCCGGTGCTCGCCATCTCGACCGTCGGCCTCGCGCGCGCGTTCGCGCGGGTCTCGACGGCCCCGGCCGGCACGCCGGAGGCCCGTGTCGCGGCCGCCGTCCGGACCCATCCGGAGTGGCTCGGCGGCACCGGCCGGGATGTCACCGCCGTGCTCCGCGCCGTCCCCGGGCTCGTCGCGAAGGACGGCGCAGAGGCGGTCTACGCGGCCGCGCTGCCCGACGGCCGCGCGGTCGCCGTCAAGGTCGCCGACGGCTCCGACCGGGCCCGGGTGCAGACCCTCGTCGCGCTGCTGCGCCGGCTCGGCGTCGAGGAGGGGGCCGACGGCGTGGACGGCGCGGCGCTCGACGCGCTCGCGCACGTGCCGGTGCTCGGGCACGGCCGGGAGGTCGGGCTCGTCGAGGTCGCGTTCTGATGCGCGGTCCCGTGCGCGGCCGTGCGGGGAGCGGGTCGTGAGGGTCGTCGTCCAGCGCGTCTCCCGGGCCCGCGTCACGGTCGCCGGCGAGGTCGTCGGGGAGATCTCCCGGCCGGGGCTCGCGGTGCTCGTCGGAGTGACCCACACCGACACCGCGCAGACCGCGCAACGCCTGGCCCGCAAGGTGTGCGACCTGCGGATCCTGCGCGACCCCGACGGCAGCGCCTCGGGCACCGGCCGCGCCGACGAGGCGTCCGCGCTCGACGTCGGCGCCGCCGTCCTCGTCGTCAGCCAGTTCACCCTCTACGGCGACACCCGAAAGGGCCGCCGGCCGTCGTGGGTCGACGCCGCACCCGGCCCGGTCGCCGAACCGCTCGTCGACGCCTTCGCCGCCGCGGTCGCCGACCTCGGCCTCGAGGTCGCCCGCGGTCGCTTCGGCGCCGACATGGCCGTCGACCTCGTCAACGACGGTCCCTTCACACTCGTCCTCGACGCCTGAGCGTCCTCCCCTCTGAGGAACATCGCTGTCGATATGCACGGCGATGTTCCTCAGAGGGGCTCCGGCAGCGCCGACATGTAAAGAATTCTTGACCTCGTGTCCGATCTGCTTTACCTTCGAGATGTCAAAGATTCTGTACATCGCAGGGTCGCCCAGTCCGGAGGACCGTCATGACCTTCCTCGAGAAGCGCGCGTGGACGATGCTCGTCGTCGCCGTGCTCGCCTACACCGCGTACGTCGTGGTCGTCCTCGCGCGGCTCGGCGGCGGGGTCTCGCTGCCCGGCGTGCCGTACGCCGGGGCGCTCCTGTGGTCGGTCGGTGGCGCGATCGTGGCGAACATCGCGGTCGAGGTCGCGCTCGGCGCCCTGCGGCCGCGCGACCCGCGGACGACGGACGACCGGGACGCCGAGATCGGCCGTCTCGGGGACCAGGTCGGCCAGGCCTTCCTCGTCATCGGCGCGGTCACGGCGATGCTCCTCGCGCTCGCCGAGCAGCACCCGTTCTGGATCGCCAACGCGATCTACCTCGGGTTCGTGCTCTCTGCCGTCGTCGGGTCGGTCGCGAAGGTCGTCATGTACCGCGTGGGCCTGCCGTGGTGAGGCCGACGCGGGTCACGAACTCGATCCGGGCGCTGCGTTTCAGCCACGGCGAGATGACCCAGGCCCAGCTCGCCGACCGCGTCGGCGTCACCCGGCAGACCCTCATCGCGATCGAGCAGGGCAAGTACAGCCCGTCGCTCGAGGTCGCGTTCCAGATCGCCCGTGCCTTCGGCGTCCCGCTCGACGCCGTCTTCCACTACCCCGAGGACCCCTCATGAGCACTCCGTCCGCAACGATGAAAGCCCTGGTGCAGAACGCCTATGCCGACGGTGAGGCGCTCGACCGGGCGCTCGCCGTCGAGGACGTCCCGGTCCCGCGGCCCGGCCCGGACGACGTGCTCGTCGCCGTCCGCGCCGCCGGCGTCGACCGCGGCGCCTGGCACCTCGTCACCGGTCTGCCGAAGGGGCTGCGGGTCGCGACCGGCCTGCGCCGGCCGCGGCAGCGCACGCCCGGGCTCGAGGCCGCCGGCGTCGTCGAGGCGGTCGGTGAGCGTGTCACCGGCTTCCAGGCCGGCGACGAGGTCTACGGCGTCGTCCGTGGCGCGTTCGCGCAGAAGGCGCTCGGTGCCGCGAAGTCGTTGCACGCCAAGCCCTCGGGGCTGTCCTTCGCCGAGGCCGCCGCGCTCGCGGTGAGCGGCGTGACGGCGGTCCTCGCGGTCCGTGCGGCCGGCGAGGGGGCGGTCGGCTCGGGCCGCCGGGTGCTCGTGCTCGGTGCGGGCGGCGGGGTGGGCAGTCTCGTCGTCCAGCTCGCCACGGCGTCCGGCGCCCACGTGACCGGTGTCTGCGGTGCGGACAAGGCCGACCACGTCCGGGCGCTCGGTGCCGACGAGGTCGTCGACCGGGCGGCCTTCGACGCCGGAACCGTTGCGCCGCAGGCGGACCGGCCGTTCGACGTCGTCGTCGACACCGCCGGCAACCGGACCCTGCGCCGCCTGCGCGGCCTGCTGACGCCGACCGGGGCGCTCGTCCTCGTCGGCGGCGAGGGCAAGGGCGGCCCGCTCGGCGGCTTCAGCCGGCAGCTGCGTGCGCTCGCCCTCAACCCGTTCGTCCGGCAGCGGCTCGCACCGCTGGCGTCCGTGACGAACGCCCGGTCGCTCGCCCTGCTCGCCGAGCGGGTCGAGGCGGGGGCGCTGCGCCCCGTCCTCGACGCGACCTACCCGCTCGCGGAAGCCGCCGACGCCGTCCGCCGGGTCGGCTCCGGCCGGGTCCGTGGCAAGGTGGTCCTCGAACCCTGAGGCGAGATCCTGAGACAGCAGGAGGTCCACGTGCTCGTCGAGGTCGTCGCCGGGGACATCACCCGGCTCGAGGTCGACGCCATCGTCAACGCCGCCAACTCGACGCTCGTCGGTGGTGGTGGCGTCGACGGTGCGATCCACCGGGCCGCCGGGCCGAAGCTGCTCGAGGAGTGCCGGCGGGTGCGGCGCACGACGTACCCCGGCGGGCTGCCCGTCGGGGAGGCCGTCGCGACGTCCGGGTACGACCTGCCCGCCCGATGGGTCGTCCACACCGTCGGTCCGAACCGCACCCGCGGCCAGGCCGACCCGGCGCTCCTGGCCGCCTGCTTCACGCGGTCGCTCGCGGTGGCGGCTCAGGTCGGTGCGACGTCCGTCGCGTTCCCGGCGATCGGGGCCGGGGCGTACGGCTGGGACGTGGGTGAGGTCGCGCGGGTCGCGGTCGCGGCGATCCGGCAGGCGGACGCCGACGGGCTGACGGCCGGTCCGGCCGGCACCCGCGTCGAGCGGGTCGTCCTCGTGCCGTTCGGGCCGGCCGCGACCGCCGCGTTCGAGGCCGCGGTCGCGGTCGCCTGACCTGGCGGCTTACCCTCGGGACATGGCCGACCGCGCGATCTCCGTCGTCCCCTCCGTGGTCCGTGACCCGATCTGGGCGCGGCTGCGGGACGACGCCACCCGGATGGCGGCGGGCGAGCCGGTGCTCGCCAGCTTCGTCCACGCGACGATCCTCGGGCACGACCGGATGGAGCGGGCGCTCAGCTACCACCTCGCGCACAAGCTCGCGAACGACGACGTCGGCGCGCTCCAGGTGCACCAGGTCTTCGACGAGGCGTTCGAGGACGACGAGATGCTCGGCGAGCACGTCCGCCGGGACCTGTCGGCCATCTACGACCGGGACCCCGCGGTCCGCACGCTCGTCGAGCCGTTCCTCTTCTTCAAGGGCTTCCACTCGCTCCAGGCGTACCGCGTGACGCACTGGCTGTGGGGCAAGGACCGCACGGCGCTCGCGTTCCACTTCCAGAGCCGGATCTCCGAGGTGTTCGGGGTCGACATCCACCCGGCGGCCCGGATCGGCTGCGGCGTCATGATCGACCACGGCACCGGCGTCGTCATCGGCGAGACCGCCGTCGTCGAGGACGACGTCTCGCTCCTGCAGGGCGTCACCCTCGGCGGCACGGGCAAGGAGTCAGGCGACCGGCACCCGAAGATCCGGCGCGGGGTGATGATCGGGGCCGGCGCGAAGGTCCTGGGCAACACCGAGATCGGCGAGTACAGCCGGATCGGCGCCGGCAGCGTCGTCCTCAAGCCGGTGCCGCCGCGCTCGACCGCGGTCGGCGTCCCGGCCCGGGTCGTCGGGCACAGCGGGTGCGAGCGGCCCGCGATGGAGATGAACCAGCTCATCGACGAGGTGCCGGGGGAGTACCAGATCTAGCCCGTTCTGCCCCGCCCCGCGATCACGCGGGCCGGACGGCGTCCCAGGCCAGCGTGAGCTCCCCGAGCCGCCAGCGGGACGGGCCGTCGAGGACGGGCCAGCCCTCGGCCCGCAGCGTCTGCGCGGTCGCCGTCCAGCGCTGCCGGGCGCCGAACGTCGCCCGGTGCGCGGCCCGCGCCCACGCGTCGTCGAGCGCCCCGAGGGCGTCGTGCACCCGCTCGCCGGGCACGTTGCGGTGGATGAGCACCTTCGGCAGCCGCTCGGCGACGTCCGACGGCCGCTCGAACGCGCCGAAGCGCAGCGACAGCGTGAGCGACACCGGGCCGTCGTCCGCGGTCACCGCGACCCAGGTCGAGCGTCGTCCGATCTCGTCGCACGTGCCGTCGACGAGCAGCCCGCCGGGCGCGAGCCGCTCCCGGACCACCGACCAGGCCCCCGCGACGTCCGCCTCGTCGTACTGCCGCAGCACGTTGAAGGCACGGACGACGACCGGCCGCCGGCCGCCGGGCAGCGGCACCTCGAAGCCGCCCAGCGCGAACGACAGCCCGTCACCCGCGAGCGGCAGCGCGGCGGTGACCCGCGCCGGGTCGATCTCGACGCCGACGACCTCGACGTCGGCCCGGACGGCGCGCAGCCGGTCCCGCAGCTCGACCGCGGTCACCGGCGTCGCGCCGTAGCCGAGGTCGACGACGACGGGGTCGGCGGCCCGGCGCAACCGGTGGGCCTGGGGGCCGGCGAGCCAGCGGTCGACGCGGCGCAGCCGGTTGGGGTTGGTCGTGCCGCGGGTGATCGTGCCGACCGGACGGGTCGGCCTGCCGGCGCGCGCCACGACTGCCAGCCTAGGGGCCCGTCCGGTCGCGCGGCGCGGGTGAGATCGGCGACGTCGGCCGGCACCGGAGGTGGAGATGCCCCGGATCATGGTGACTCGTCCCGGCGGTGCGGCACTTTCGACAGGGTGCCCGTCGGTGCGCCGCGCTAGCGTCGGCGGCAGGAACCGGGCCCCGACGCCCGGGCCCGGGGGCAGGTCAGGCCCGGGTGCAGCAGCCGGTGCGGAAGCAAACGGCCGCCGGGTGCGTTCGCACCCTGCGGCGAGAGGGGCCGGGTGGCCCCGCGTGACGTGCCGCCGACGAAGGAGCCGCGAGTGTCCCCGACCGCCGTGCCCGGCAGAGGGCTGTCCGGCCGCGCCGGCCGCGACCGCGTGCCGCGCCGGGTCGCGATGCTCACGGTGCACACGTCTCCGCTCGAGCAGCCCGGCACGGGCGACGCCGGCGGGATGAACGTCTACATCGTCGAGACCGCGCGCCGGCTGGCGGCCCGCGGCACCGAGGTCGAGATCTTCACCCGGGCCACGTCGAGCGGTGCCGAGCCGGTCACCGAGCTGGCCCCGGGCGTGCTCGTCCGGCACGTCACCGCGGGCCCGTTCGAGGGTCTGTCGAAGGACGACCTCCCCGGCCAGCTCTGCGCGTTCACCGCGGGGGTCATGCGCGTCGAGGCCCGCCGCGAGCCCGGCTGGTACGACCTCGTGCACTCGCACTACTGGCTCTCCGGCCAGGTCGGCTGGCTCGCCGCCGACCGCTGGTGCACCCCGCTCGTGCACACGATGCACACGATGGCCAAGGTGAAGAACGCCATGCTCGCGGACGGCGACCGGCCCGAGCCGGCCGTCCGCGTCATCGGCGAGGAGCAGGTCGTCGACGCCGCCGACGGGCTCGTCGCGAACACCGACGACGAGGCCCGCCAGCTCGTCGAGCTCTACGGCGCCCGCCCCGAGCGCGTCTCGGTCGTCCCGCCGGGGGTCGACCTCGACGTCTTCACGCCCGGCGGCCCGGACGGCCGCGCCGCGGCCCGGCGGCGGCTCGGCGTCCCGCAGGACGCCGACCTGCTGCTCTTCGTCGGCCGGATCCAGCCGCTCAAGGCGCCCGACGTGCTCGTCCGTGCCGCGGCGCACCTGGTGCGCGAGCGGGCCGCCCGCGGCGTGGCCCGGCCGCTCCAGGTCGCGATCGTCGGCGGTCCGAGCGGCAGCGGCCTCGACCGCCCCGAGGAGCTCCAGCGGCTCGTCGCCGACCTGGGCCTCGGCGACGTCGTGACGTTCCACCCACCGGCCCCGCGGGCCCTGCTCGCGCACTGGTACCGGGCCGCCGACGTCGTCACGGTGCCGTCGTACAACGAGTCGTTCGGGCTGGTCGCCGTCGAGGCGCAGGCCTGCGGCTCCCCGGTCGTGGCCGCCGCGGTCGGCGGGCTGCCCACCGCCGTGTCGGACGGCGTGAGCGGCCTGCTCGTCGACGGGCACGACCCGCTCGACTGGGCCCGGGTGCTCGGCGGCCTGCTCGCCGACCGGCCGCGCCGGGACGCGATGGCCGCCGCCGCGGTGCTCCACGCGAGCCGGTTCAGCTGGGAGGCGACCGTCGACCGCACGCTCGAGGCGTACGCCGAGGCCGTCGACCGGCACCGCAACCTGCTCCGGGCCCCGCTCGGGGCCGGCTCCGGGCCGCTCCTCGTGCCCGCCGGGCCGGCGATGGCGGGGCTCGGCGGCGGGCTGGCCGTGGCGCCGTGAGTGCCGGGACGCCGGCCCGCGAGCGCGCCGAGGCGGCCCTGCACGCGTGGGTCGCGGGCGCCGGCGTGGAGTCCGACCTCGGGGCCCGCCCGGGCGAGGTCGTCGTCGTCCTGCCGGGCGAGGCGAAGCTGCGCACGGCCGTCTCGATCCTCGTCGGGGACGCCGCCCTCACCGCGTCGGCGTTCGTCGTCCGCCGCCCGGACGAGAACCACGAGGAGTTCTACCGCTGGCTCCTGCGGCGCAACCTGCGCCTGCCCGGGATCGCCTTCGCGCTCGACCCCGCCGGGGACGTCTTCGTCGTCGGCCGGCTGCCCGTCGACGCCGTCACCGAGGACGAGCTCGACAGGCTGCTCGGCGCGGTGCTCACGGCGTCGGACGGTGCCTTCAACGAGCTGCTCGCGATCGGCTTCGTCACCTCGATGAAGCGGGAGTGGGCCTGGCGGGTCTCGCGCGGGGAGCCGACGCACAACCTCGAGGCGTTCCGGCACCTGCTCGAACCGTCGTCCGACGGTGCGCCCGGGGCCCGGCCGGAGGCGCCGGGTTCCGAGGACCGGACGGCCCCCGAGGGCCCCGCCGCGGCCCACTAGCCTTTCCCGCATGACCTACACGCTCGTCCTGCTCCGCCACGGCGAGAGCGACTGGAACGCGAAGAACCTCTTCACCGGCTGGGTCGACGTCCCGCTGTCGGACAAGGGCCGCGCCGAGGCCGAGGCCGGTGGCCGGCTCCTCACCGAGGCCGGCGTCCTGCCGGACGTCGTCCACACGTCGCTGCTGCGCCGCGCCATCACGACCGCGAACCTCGCGCTCGACGCCGCGGACCGGCACTGGATCCCCGTCAAGCGGCACTGGCGCCTCAACGAACGGCACTACGGCGCGCTCCAGGGCAAGGACAAGAAGCAGACGCTCGACACGTACGGCGAGGAGCAGTTCATGCTCTGGCGCCGGTCGTACGACGTCCCGCCGCCGCCCATCGAGGACGACGACGAGTTCAGCCAGGCGGGCGACCCGCGGTACGCCGGCCTCGGTGCGGACATGCCGGCGAGCGAGTGCCTCAAGGACGTCGTCGTCCGGATGCTGCCCTACTGGGACACCGACATCGTCCCGGACCTGCGGGCCGGCAAGGTCGTGCTCGTCGCGGCGCACGGCAACTCGCTGCGCGCCCTCGTCAAGCACCTCGACGGCATCAGCGACGAGGCCATCGCCGGGCTGAACATCCCGACCGGCATGCCCCTGGTCTACGAGCTCGACGAGAACCTCGCGCCGACCGTGCCCGGCGGCACCTACCTCGACCCGGAAGCCGCCGCAGCGGCCGCCGCCGCCGTCGCCAACCAGGGCCGCTGACCAACCCCTCCCAGCAGTTACTAGCGCGTATGACCCGATAAGCGGGTCATACGCGCTAGTAACTCGGCGGGGTGGACGTGGGGTCAGGCGGGGCGCAGGCCCGTCTGGTGCTCGGACGACGTCACGTGCGGGCGCTCGCCCGTCACGAGGTAGACGACGCGGCGCGCGACCGACACCGCGTGGTCGGCGAAGCGCTCGTAGTACCGGCCGCACAGCGTGACGTCGATCGCGGTCTCGATGCCGTGCTCCCACTCCGGCGACAGCAGCACCGCGAACAGCGTGCGGTGCAGCTGGTCCATCGCGTCGTCGTCCGTCTCGAGCTCGGCGGCGAGGGTGAGGTCGCGGGTCGCGATGACCGACCCGGTCTTCGCGACGACCCGCTCGGCGACCTGGCCCATCTCGACGATCGTGCCGCGCAGCTCGGCGGGGATCGCCGACCCGGGGTAGCGCATCCGGGCGAGCTTCGCGACGTGCCGGGCGAGGTCGCCCATCCGCTCGAGGTCGGCGGTCATCCGCAGGCCGGTGATGATGACCCGCAGGTCGGTCGCGACGGGCTGCTGCCGGGCGATGAGGCCGAACGAGCGCTCCTCGAGCTCGATCTGGAGGGCGTCGATCTGCTCGTCCGCCGCGATGACGCTCTCGGCGAGGCCGAGGTCGGCGTCCAGGAGAGCGGTCGTGCCGCGGGCGATCGCGGACCCCACGAGCCGGGTCATCTCGACCATGCCCTCGGACAGCACGGCCAGCTCGCCGTGGAAGTGCTCTCGCATCGCTGGTGTCTCCTCGACGGGTTCTGAACTGCTTCTGCACTGCGTCTTCATCGGGCCACGACCCGCGAGCAGGGCCCGCGGGACGGCATGCGGCCCCCGACCCCACGGCGGCGCCCCGGTGAACGGTGGCAGGCGGGCGGGAGCGGGGGTTGAACGGGTCCCGGCTGCAAGGTGAACTCGCGGCGAAGGGATCACCCGGTCGGCCTCCCGTGTCCTTCCGCCGGCGGGATCCGGCCCTACCCTGAACGACGTGGACGCGTCTGCGGCGGCGGTGCTCGCCGGGCTCGTCGGCCTCCTGGTCGGCGCCCTGGCCGTCTTCGCGTTCCGGATCAGCGAGACCGAGCGGCTCGGCCTGGCCAGCCTGCCCGAGCCCGAGCTGCCGCCGGGCGTCGGTGAGGTCCTCTCCGTGCTCCGGTCGGCGGCCGTCGTGCTCGACACCGCGGACGGCGTCGTCAAGGCCAGCCCTGCGGCGTACGCGTTCGGCCTCGTCCGCGGGCACGACATCGTCCACGCCGAGCTGCGCGAGATGGCCGCCGAGGCCCGCCGCTTCGGCCTGGTCCGCGAGCGCGAGCTCGAGCTGGCCCGCGGCCCGCTCGGCCGGGCCCGGCTCGTCGTCCACGCCCGGGTCGCCCCGCTCGGCCCGGAGCACGTCCTCGTTCTCGTCGAGGACCGTACGGAGGCCCGGCGCGTCGAGGAGATCCGCCGCGACTTCGTCGCGAACGTCAGCCACGAGCTGAAGACCCCGATCGGCGCGCTGCACCTGCTCGCCGAGGCGGTCCACGACGCCTGCGACGACCCGGACGCCGTCCAGCACTTCTCCGAGCGGATGCAGCGCGAGTCCATGCGGCTGTCGACGCTCGTCCAGGAGATCATCGACCTCTCCCGGCTGCAGGTCGCCGACGCGACGCACCCGCCGGAGCCGTGCGACGTCGACGAGATCATCGCCGACGCCGTCGACCGGTGCCGGCTCGCGGCGCAGGCCAAGCGGATCGAGGTCGTCACCGGCGGGGACGACGGCGGGGTCGTCTTCGGCGACGACAACCTCCTCGTGACCGCCGTCCGCAACCTCATCGACAACGCGATCGCGTACTCGCCGGAGATGACCCGCGTCGGGGTCGCCGTCCGGCGGGTCGACGGCCTCGTCGAGGTCGCCGTGAGCGACCAGGGCATCGGGATCCCGCCGGCCGAGCAGGCCCGGATCTTCGAGCGGTTCTACCGCGTCGACCCGGCACGCTCGCGGGCCACCGGCGGCACCGGCCTCGGCCTGTCGATCGTCAAGCACGTCGCCGCCAACCACGGCGGCGAGGTCACCGTCTGGAGCGTGGAGGGCGAGGGCTCGACCTTCACCCTGCGCCTGCCGGACGCCGTCGCGCAGGGGGAACCCCCCGCCGACACCTACGTCGCGACGGACCCGTCGCACGTCACCACCGCGCGCCCCGACCATGACGGCGCGCACGCAGAACCGAGGGGAGCCGCACTGTGACCCGCATCCTCGTGGTCGAGGACGAGGAGTCGTTCAGCGACCCGCTGTCGTACCTCCTGCGCAAGGAGGGCTACGAGGTGGCCGTCGCCGACGACGGCCCGGCCGCCCTGGCGGAGTTCGACCGCCACGGCGCCGATCTCGTCCTGCTCGACCTCATGCTCCCGGGCCTGCCCGGGACCGAGGTGTGCCGCCAGCTGCGCGCCCGGAGCAACGTCCCCGTCATCATGCTCACGGCCAAGGACAGCGAGATCGACAAGGTCGTCGGGCTCGAGCTCGGGGCCGACGACTACGTGACGAAGCCCTACTCCTCGCGCGAGCTCGTCGCGCGGGTCCGGGCCGTCCTGCGCCGGGGGACGGAGCCGGAGTCGCTCGCACCCGCGACGATCGAGGCCGGCCCCGTCCGGATGGACGTCGAGCGGCACGTCGTCACCGTCGACAACCAGACGGTCGCGATGCCCCTCAAGGAGTTCGAGCTCCTCGAGATCCTGCTGCGCAACGCGGGCCGCGTCCTGACCCGGATGCAGCTCATCGACCGGGTCTGGGGCTCGGACTACGTCGGCGACACCAAGACGCTCGACGTCCACGTCAAGCGGCTGCGCAGCAAGATCGAGCCCGACCCGGCCAACCCGAAGTACCTCGTGACGGTCCGCGGTCTCGGCTACAAGTTCGAGAGCACCGGCTGAGGCCGTAGGCCTACCCCGGACGACGACGAAGGCCGCGTGAGGAACCTCCTCGCGCGGCCTTCGCGGCGTGCTCCGGGCGGACCCGGCGGGGGATCAGCCCGCGGGCTTCGCCGTCGGCGTGAGCGTCGCGTACGGGCCGTTGGCGGCGAGCACGGGGAGCGCGAAGGTCGTGGACCCGGCGCCCGTCGAGGCCTTGATCCGCAGGTTCGTGCCGGGCCCGGTCGGGACCGTGGGCAGGGTCAGCGCGGTGCCGCCGGTGCCGACCTGGGCGAGCGTGCCCGGCGTCACCTCGACGTCGACGGGCTGGCCGACGGCCGCACCGGTCGCGTCCTGCACCGAGAGCGAGACGGTGACGGGCTCGGTGCCCTCGTTGGCGATCGCGCCGGCCACGACGCCCGCGGCGCCGGCCTCGCTCGTCACGAGAAGGAAGTTGCGCAGACGCACGACGCCACCGGTGGCCGGGTCCTCGATGGTGCTCGCCGTGCCGTCGCTCGCCGGGTAGGGCGTCGCGATCGTCGCCGGGTTGGTGAACGAGCACCCCGTGAGCACCGCGGCGACGGCCACGCCGGCAGCCGCGAGTCGGACGGTGGCCGCCGTCGATGCGGTCCTGAACGTCACGGGCCGTGCCTCCTTCGTGCGAGCGCTGTCCCGGACCTCGCCCGGGTCGGCACGCAGCCTACCGGCCCGGACCCCGCTCACCCGCGAGGGGCGAGCGCGGCGAGTGCGATCTCCATCGCAGGCAGGCCGCGCCCGTCCGGGGCGACGTCGCGCAGCACGACGGCGACGGTGCCGTCCGGCCGGACGAGGACGACGGTGAGGCCGCGCGCCCGGGTCCCGCGGGCCAGCACGTCGTCCGGGTCGAGCGCCCAGCGAGCCCCGCCGGCGGCCGCCTGCGTGTCGAGGGCGTCGAGCCCGCGGCGGGCCGCCGCCGTCGACGCGTCGTCGCGTCCGCCCGGTGCGACGAGCCAGGTGCTGAGCCGGAACTCACGGGCCTGGACGTACAGCGTCCGGACGGCCGGCGCGCACCGGCAGCCCGCCGGGGCGAGCAGGAGCACCGCGGGCCGGATGTCGTCCGTCGTCACCGTGCCGAGGTCCGCGGTGAGCACCGCGGCGGGCAGCCGCCGCCCGAGGATGGCACCGTCGGGCTCGAGGGCCGGGGCGGGCTGCTGCGGCGCGGGGGCGTCCGCCGCGGGGACGGCGACCC
>NZ_MWLN01000061.1 GCF_002198655.1 Kineosporia sp. A_224 | reverse complement strand
CCTCCCACCGCCCCGCCCGAACGAGAAGCAAGAAGAGCAGGCCCGACTACGGCCCCAGCGGCAGCGGCTCGCGAAGTGCCTCGGGGAGCAGCGAGCCGTGGGCCGCGACGAGGTCGTCGCACAAGGACCAGATCTGGTCGACCGTCAAGGAGGCCGCTGCGTTCGGGTCGAGCATGGCGGCGTGCCGGATGGCGCGCGGGTCGCCGTCGAGGGCGGCGCGGGCGGCGAGCTCGACGGGGCCGAGGAAGGCGCGGTTCAGGGCGGCGCACTGGGCCGGCAGGGGCGCGACCTGGACGGGCCGGACGCCGGCGGCGTCGACGAGGCACGGGACCTCGACGCCGAGGTTCGCGGGGAGGTTCGGGATGAGGCCGGTGTTCGCGACGTTGCCGACGATGGTGCGCGGGGTGCCGGTGACCATCGAGTGGATGACCTGCGGGGCGTACTCGGTGGTGTCGGAGAGCTCGAGGTCGGTGCCGGCGGCGAGGATGGCGCGGGTGGCGGCGTACTCGGCGAGGTTGTCCTCGCTGATCCGGACGTAGGCGCCGACGTCGAGGCGGAGGCGCTCGACCTCGGAGTCGTGGCGCAGGTACCAGGGGACGTACTCGCTGGAGTGCTCGCTCGTCTCGGTCGGGTAGTAGCCGAGGCGGCGGTACATGTCGACGCGGACCCGGCGGCGCAGCTCGGGGTCGGCGGCGATGGCGGCGTCGAGGCGGGGGTAGAGGCTCTCGCCCTCGTGCTCCCAGCGCAGGAGCCACGCCTGGTGGTTGACGCCCGCGGAGGTGTAGGTGACCTCCTCGGGCGGGACGCCGAGGATCTCGCAGAGGCCGACGACGGTCCAGTAGACCGAGTGGCACAGGCCCACGAATGTGAGGTTCGGTGCCCGCTCGGCGAGGTAGGTGACGTTCATGGCCATCGGGTTCGTGTAGTTGAGGAGCCAGGCGTCGGGGCAGACCCGCTCCATGTCGGCGGCGAGCCCGTCGAGGAGGACGGCGGTGCGCAGGTGCCGGAAGACACCGCCGATGCCGATGGTGTCGGCGATGGTCTGGCGCAGGCCGTGGCGGGCGGGGACGTCGAAGTCGGTGCGGGTCGCGTCGATGCCGCCGACCTGGGCCATGTTGACGACGAAGTCGGCGCCGTCGAGGGCGGCGCCCCGGTCGAGGTGGGCCGTCACCGTGGGCTTCGCGCCGACCTGGGCGGCGACCCGGTGGGCCATGGCCTCGGCGGTCGCGAGCCGCTCGGGGTCGATGTCGTGGAGGGCGACGGTGAGGCCCGCGAGCTCGGGGAAGCGCAGGAGGTCGGCGAGGAGGTCCTTGGTGAAGACGACGCTCCCGGCACCGACGAAGGCGACACGGGGGCGCGCGGCAGGGGTCGGCATGCGCGGCAGTCAACGCCTGCGGGCGCCGGGCGAGCAAGAGATGGCGGCCAAATGCGCACTGTTCGTGCGCGTTTGCGTCCGGACCTCGCCGTATTCGGGGCGCAGCGCGCAGTCCGGCCGTGTCAGGATTCGACCATGACGACCCGGTCGACCCGGCGCAGCGAGCGGATGTCGGCGATCCTCGGGCGGCTCACGGACTCCGGGTCCGTGCACGTCGGCGAGCTCGCCCGGTCGCTCGGCGTCTCCGAGGCGACCCTGCGCCGCGACCTCGCGCTGCTCGAGGAGCAGCGCCTGCTGACCCGGACCCACGGCGGGGCGCTCGCGCAGGACGTCGCGTACGAGCTGCCGGTGCGCTACCGGGACGGCCGGCACCGGGACGCCAAACGCGCGATCGCGCGGGCCGCCGTCCGGGGGCTGCCGTCGGGACCGCACGTCGTGAGCCTCACGGGCGGGACGACGACGAGCGAGGTGGCCCGGCGGCTGTCCGACCGCACCGACCTGACGATCGTCACGAACGCCCTGAACATCGCGATGGACCTCGTGCTGCGCCCCCGGGTCAAGCTCATCGTCGTCGGCGGCGTCTCCCGGCCGCAGTCCTACGAGCTCGTCGGGCCGTGGGCCGAGGAGGTGCTGTCCGGGATCAACATCGGGACGGCGTTCGTCGGGGTCGACGGCGTGAGCGTCGCCGGCGGGCTGACGACCCACGACGAGACGGAGGCCCGGACGAACCGGGCGATGATCGCCCGCGCCCAGCGGGTCGTCGTGGTCGCCGACAGCACGAAGGTCGGTCGGGTCACCCTGGCCCGGATGGCCGATCTCGACCGGGTCGACGAGCTCGTCACGGACGGCGCCGCCGACGCCGCGGAGCTCGACGCGCTGCGGGCCGCGGGGGTCCGGGTGACGGTCGCACCGCTCTGACGCCCCGCCGTGTGCCCACCGTGGCGCACCCGGTCGGGACGCGACCCGGCGCCCGCGCGCTCCTGCACCCCCGGCCGGCGGTCGACCTACCGCCCGTGCCCACGGCGCACGCTCGGGCCGTGCGTCCGCGCGGTGCCCACGACCCGTGCCCGCCGCGGCCGCCGGAATACCCCGGCCGGGCGCAGGAGAATCTCCGGGAATGACCTGGCGAATTGCGTGCCCACAATTCCTGGAATGCTTTCTCCTTGCGGCCGGGACGCATTTTACGCGGGCTCTCGACCGGTATTGACGCGCCCTTTGAGACCTGTCCAAGATTTGCGTCAGCACCCCCGACGGCGAGGCAGGTGAGCGATGGCGACCTACGCGTACCGCTGCACGACGGACGGCCCGTTCGACCTCGTCGCGGCGATGGGGACGGCGCCGCAGACCGGCACCTGCCCGCGCTGCGCGGCGCCGGCCCGACGGGTGTGGACCGCACCCAGGCTCTCCACGGCCGACCCGCGGCGGATGGCCCTCATCGACTCGACGAAGGCGACCGCGGAGCGGCCCGAGGTCGTGACGGCGCTGCCGCCCGGCCGGGTCGACCGCCGGGGATCCGTTGCGATCCAACGGAACCCGGCCCTGGCCAAGCTGCCGCGCCCCTAGCCGCACCGACCCGCTCCCCCGCGCGACGCCGTCCGGCGCCCGCCCGATCCGTCATGCCCGGCGACCGCCGCACCCTGTGCGGCGGCACCGCCGGTGCCGCCGCGCGCCGCCGGCGCGTGGTCCGCGAACCAGGTCAGTGAAGGAGGTGCAAGGCCCGTGGGCAGTGTCGGGCTCCTGTACGTCGGAGCGGTGCTCTTCATCAACGGAGCGATGCTCCTGGGCTGGGTGGAATCCCGCTCGGCCGCCCCGATGAACATCTTCGTCGGGATTCTCCAGGTCGTGACGCCGACCGTTCTCATCGTGCAGTCCGGTGGTGACCCGGACGTCATTCTCGGGGCCTCCGGGCTCTACCTCTTCGGGTTCACGTACCTGTACGTGGCGTTCAACCTGCTCATGGGCCTGGACGGCAGCGGCCTCGGCTGGTTCTCCGCGTTCGTCGCGGTGTGCGCGGTCGTGTACTCGTACCTGTCGTTCACCCGGTCCGACGACCCGGCGTTCGGGGTCATCTGGCTCTACTGGGCCTTCCTCTGGGCGCTGTTCTTCCTCCTGCTGGGCCGGGGCCGGGACGACCTCGCGCGCTTCACCGGCGGGGTGGCCGCCGTCCAGGGCTGGGTCACCGGGGCGCTGCCGGCGTTCCTGCTGCTCACCGGCAACTGGGGCACGAACGGCTCCGCGTGGGCCGTCGGGCTCGCCGTCTTCGGGGTCGTCGTCTTCGGCCTGCTGTACGCCCGGCTCCGCGGGGCCCCCGCGCCGTCGTCCGCTCCCCCGGTGCCCGCCGCCGCCTGACCGTCCCGTCGTCCCGTCGTCCGCCCGCACCACCATCCCCTGCGATGAACGAAGGAGTTCGTCATGCCCGAGGTCGTCTTCCCGCTCGACTCCACGAAGAGCTTCACCGACCAGCAGATCGTCGGTCACAACCGCTGGCACCCGGACGTCCCCGCCCAGGTGCACGTGCGGCCCGGCGACAGCTTCCGGGTGCACTGCCGGGAGTGGTTCGACGGGGCGATCCACAACGACGACAACGCGGACGACATCCGGGACGCCCCGCTCGCCGGCGTCCACGTGCTCTCCGGGCCGATCGCCGTCGAGGGCGCCGAGCCGGGCGACCTGCTCATCGTCGACATCCTCGACGTGGGCCCGATCCCGCAGGAGGACTCCGGCCCGCTCGCCGGCCAGGGCTGGGGCTACACCGGCGTCTTCGCGACCCAGAACGGCGGCGGGTTCCTCACCGAGCAGTTCCCGGACGCGTACAAGGTGATCTGGGACTTCACCGGCGGCGTCGCGACGTCCCGGCACGTGCCGCACGTCGCGTTCACCGGCATCGTCCACCCCGGGCTCATGGGCACGGCGCCGTCCGCCGCCCTGCTCGCGAAGTGGAACGCCCGCGAGCAGGCGCTCATCGACACGAACCCGACCCGGGTGCCGCCGCTCGCACTGCCGCCGCTGCCCGACAGCGCGATCCTCGGGAGCCTGTCCGGCGACGCCTTCACCCGCGCCGCCGCAGAGGCCGCACGGACGGCGCCGCCGCGCGAGAACGGCGGCAACCAGGACATCAAGAACCTCACGAAGGGAACGCGGGTCTTCTACCCCGTCTTCGTCTCGGGGGCGAACCTGTCGATGGGCGACCTGCACTTCTCCCAGGGCGACGGCGAGATCACCTTCTGCGGCGCCATCGAGATGGGCGGGTTCATGGACCTGCGCGTCGAGGTCATCAAGGGCGGCATGGCGACCTACGGCGTGAGCGAGAACGCGATCTTCATGCCCGGCAACGTCGACCCGCAGTACAGCCAGTGGATCGCGTTCTCCGGCACGTCCGTCACGCTGGACGGCGAGCAGCGCTACCTCGACTCGCACCTGTCGTACCAGCGGGCCTGCCTGCACGCGATCGACTACCTGACGACGTTCGGGTACAGCGCGATCCAGGCGTACATGATCCTCGGCGCCGCACCGATCGAGGGCCGGCTGTCGGGCGTCGTCGACATCCCGAACTCGTGCTCGACGGTGTACATCCCGACGGCGATCTTCGACTTCCCGGTCGCGCCGTCGTCCGCCGGGCCGGTGCGGATCGACCCCGGCATGGGGGTGCCGATGTCGAGCTTCTGACGTCCCACCCGCCGGGCGGCCCGAGGCCGTACCGCCCGGCGCACCCGGGCCCGACGCCGTCCACCGGCGCCGGGCCCGCGGTGCGTCGGGCGACGGACGGGAAGGTCATGCCAGGGCCCGCGCCGTCGGGCGGGGCCGCGGGGTGTCGTGGGGGCGGGGGCTTTGCTCTGCCCTCAGAAGTGCGGGGTGTCGTCCGCCCGGACCGGCGCTTGCTCTGCCCTCAGGAGCGAGCCAGGACGCGAGCCGGCACCGGGCGCGGCACAGGTTCGTCGTCACTGGCCGACACCCCGGGCGCCGTCCGAGGTGTCGCAGAGCAACGACGAACCTGTGGCGCGCCGGACCACCGACTGAGCCGGCATCGTCCACCTGGGGCTCGGGATCACCACAACGCAACCAGAACAGCCGTTCGCGGGCCCTTGTGTCGCCGGAAGGCTGGTTACGGTTGCGTTGTGGTCGGCGGCACCGGGCCACTGACTCGCTGGTGATGGCAGAGCAAGCGGTGACTCGGGTTCCGACGCCTCACGTTCCGGGGACTCAGAGGCCGGTGCCTCAGATGAGCGTCACGTCGAGGACGCGGGGCGGGGCGCCGACGCCGCAGGCCTCGAAGAGGTCGCACTGGGCAGGGGTCGGCTCGGACACGGCGGTCATGGAGCCGTACGGGCCTGTGAGCGCGACGGCCGCGATCCGGGCGAGGTCGCCGCGGACGACGACCCAGGGCAGGCCCGTGCGGTGCTCGACGGTCGCGACGAGGGACGCCGCGAGCCAGGCGACGACCCGGGTGCCGAAGGCGACGCGCTCGGCGGTCGAGCGGAAGGCCTCGACGGCCGCGGGCGGGCGCGGGCGGCCGGGGCAGACCGCGCCGAGGCGCAGATCGAGGTCGGTCGCGGCGACGAGGGCGGCCACGGCGGGGATCTCGCCGGGCGTCACCGACTCGAGCCCCGGGACGAGGACGCACCGCCGGACCCACTCGTGGAGCGACGTCACGGCGTCCGGCTCGACGGCCCGGACGGCGGCGCAGGCGAACGCGACGCGCTCGGCGTCCGAGGTCCAGCGGCGGGGGTCGGCGCCCGCGGCCAGGGCGCTGTCGACCCCGAGCGCCTTCCAGAGCCCGTCGAGGAGCCAGACGGCGCCGAGCGGCCGGACGTCGACGACCCGTAGGGCCCCGAACGCGCCGTCCACCTGCGGCGAGCCGCCCGCCGCCGCCTGCGGGGACGGCGCCGGGGCCGGCTCGTCGTCGCCGGTCCACCGGCGGATCGACGCGACGAGGCGGCGCAGACCGTCGAGGTCGAGGTGCTCCTCGCGGCCGAGGTTGACCAGGACCTGGGCCTGGGTCACGCCGTTGACACGCCGGTTGTGCGCGAGCTGGACGTAGCGCACGACGGTGCCGTCGCCGGCGCGCCTCGTCGTCGTCCGCAGGTACATGACACCAAAGCATCACGGATCTGGCATCCGTGTCACTGGCCTGGCAGGCCGAATCTGTCGGACGACAGGTGCTGACCTGTCGCTTGACAGGTGCCTCGATCACCCGGCGACAGCCTGTGGATAACTCCTGCGCGAGGGGAACGGTCGTGGCACGCTTCGGGGCCATGACCCACCTTGACGATCTCCGGGCCGAGTTCGAGGCCTTTCGTGAGGAGACCCGGGCGGCGCTCGGGATGCGCGCCTCGATCGACGTGGACCAGGACTCTGCGCGCCGTGCGACAGCCACGACGGTCCGCACCCTGGATGCGCTCGCCTGCGCCGCGACTGAACGCCTCGACATCCATGCGGGACTTCTCCGTGACCTCGCCTGCGCGGTCGGGCTTCTCCCGGGCAGCACCGCAGGCGCGGGCAACGACCTGGCTGCACTCAGGGCCGAGGTCGCCGAGGTGAGGTCGGGTCAGGCAGCGATCCTGCGCATCCTCGAGGAGCGGCTGCCGGGCTGAGCGGGATCAGCCCGCGACCGCGGCCTCCGAGGAGGAGGCCGGCGCACCCTGGGTCCGGTCGATGTCCGGCTCGAGGTAGATGACGCGGGCGATCGGCACCGCTGCCCGGACCCGCTTCTCGGCGGCGTCGATGGCCTCGGCGACGTCCTGGGCGCTGTCGGTCGCGCTGACGGCGATCTTCGCGGCGACGAGGAGCTCCTCGGGGCCGAGGTGCAGGGTCTTCATGTGGATGACCCGGGCGACGCCGGGGCCGACGAGGGCCTTCTCGATGGAGGCGACGTCGTCCTTCGTCGCGGCCTCGCCGATGAGCAGCGAGTTCATCTCGACGGCGAGGACGGCGGCGACGGAGACGAGCAGCAGGCCGATGAGGGCCGTGCCCACGGCGTCCCAGTGGCCGTCGTCCGTCGCGATCGTCAGGCCGACGCCGAGCAGCGCGAAGACGAGGCCGAGGAGCGCGGCGAGGTCCTCGAGGAGGACGACGGGCAGCTCGGGCGACTTCGACGTCCGGACGAACTCGACCCAGGTCCGCCGACCGCGGGTGCGGTTCGACTCCTGGATCGCTGTCCGGAACGAGTACGACTCCAGACCGATCGCGACGACGAGGACACCGATCGCGACCCAGCCCTCGTTGCCGTCGAAGCCGTGCGGGTCCTCCCACTTGTGCCACGCCTCGTAGAGCGCGAAGAGACCACCGACGGAGAACAGCACGATCGAGACGATGAACGCGTAGACGTACCGCTGCCTGCCGTAGCCGAACGGATGCTCGGGGGTCGCCTCCCGGGAGGCCCGCCTGCCGCCGACGAGGAGCAGCACCTGGTTGCCGGAGTCGGCGAGCGAGTGGATCGACTCGGCGAGCATCGAGCTGGACCGGGTGATGAGGAACGCGACGAACTTGGAGACGGCGATCCCCAGGTTCGCCAGCAGCGCGGCGATGATCGCCTTCGTTCCGCCCTCGGTGGACATACGTGCTTTCTCCTCAGACGTGGCAGGTGCGGGGGACGGCCGTCAGCGGGTGCGGTCGCGCAGGTCCGCGACGTGCGGGGACGTCAGCGGGTCCAGGCCCGAGGCGAGCGCGAGGTAGACCGACGCGAAGTCGGTGAGCGCGACGAGGTCGGCGAACCGCTCGATCGGGTGCCCGGGGTTCGCGCTCGCCTCGCTGACCTTGACGCCCGCCTCCTCGGCGGTGATCCGGACGGCGTCCGCGGTGCGGCTCGTCTCGAGCCACGCGCCGTCCGGGCGCTCGACGCTCGGCTCCGCGTCGCGCAGGAAGAGCAGACGCAGCCGCGGGCCGGTCGGGGCGTCGAACGGGTCGGCGAACAGGTCGCCGGGCTTGGCGGCGAACGGGCCGCCGAAGGTCGCGACGACGTCGCCCGCGTCGTCCGGGAGCGCCCCGCGCATCGCGGGCACCCGCGCCGTCCGGGCGAGCATCGCGACCGCGCGGCTCGCGGCGACCCCGGTGACGTCGCCGTCGCCGAGGACGACGGGCACGCAGTCCGCGAGGTCGAGGGCGAGGCTCTTCGCCGGGTTGACGAAGGCGTCGGACGACGGCCGGAAGGTCGTCGCGTGCTCGTCGAGCCGGTCGGCGACCCGGGCGAGCAGCGTCGGCGAGACGTCGGTCAGCCCGATCGCGTGCCCTGCCGCCAGCACCGGGGTGAGCAGCGACCACAGCGCCATCCGGGACGCCCGGCCGGCCGTCGTCGCGGCCGGGGCCACGGGCACGTGGACGCCGTTCGTGCGGATCGCGACCTCGGCGAGCGGCGAGCCCGCCGTGCCGACGGTGAGCAGTCGGGCGCCGCGGCGGGCCGCCTCGGCGGCCAGCCCCAGCGGGCCGGGGGCCCGGCCGGACATCGACACCGCGACGACGAGGTCGAGCGGGCCGACCCAGCCCGGCAGGGGCATGCCGCGCCGCACCGAGACCTGCACCGGCGAGCCGCTGCCGGCGAGCATCGTCAGGACGTCGCCGACGACGGCGGAGCCGCCGAGGCTCGCGACGACCACGGCCCGCGGGCGGCCGTCCCGCGTGAGCCGGTCGACGCCGGCCTCCTCCGCGGCACGCACCGCCGCGCGCACCTGGGCGCCGGCGCTCGCGAGCGCGCGCAGCGACCCGGACGGGTCGGCCTGGGCCAGGGCGTCAGGGTCGTCGAGGAGCTGCTCGTCCAGTGCCACGGGTGCCACCTCAGGAGAAGGAGCGGGCCTCGTCGACGAGCAGCACCGGGATGCCGTCGTCGACGCGGTAGGCCAGGGAGCACGCCGTGCACTGCAGCTCGGGTGTGCCCTCCGGGCCGGAGCCGTCGCGCAGGACCCCGCTGCAGGCGGGGCAGCGCAGGATCTCGCGCAGCCAGGGTTCGATCGTGCTCACGGGGACATCCTGTCGTATGCGACCGCGCGGCGCGCCCAGGGGCCGAACGCAGCGGCGTGCCGTCGGCCACGCCGGGCCCGGAGCGGGCCCGGCGCCTCAGCCCTGGCGGACGATCCCGAGCACCTCGTCGCGCAGCGCCGCCATCGTCGGGGTGTCGACGGCCTCGGCGTTGAGCCGCAGCAGCGGCTCGGTGTTGCTCGGGCGCAGGTTGAACCACCACATCGGTGCGCCCGCGTGCGTCACCGTGAGCCCGTCGAGCCGGTCGACCTCGACGCCGTCGCGGCTGCCGAAGGCCGCCTCGACCCGGGCCGCCGCGGCGACCACGTCGTCCACCCGGGAGTTGATCTCCCCGCTGGCGACGTAGCGCTCGTAGTCGGCGCCGAGGACGGACAGCGGCCCGTCCTGCTCGCCGAGGGCGGCGAGCACGTGCATCGCCGCGAGCATGCCGGTGTCGGCGAACCAGAAGTCGCGGAAGTAGTAGTGCGCCGAGTGCTCGCCGCCGAAGACGGCGTCGGCAGCGGCCATCTCGGCCTTGATGAACGAGTGGCCGACCCTGGTGCGGATCCCCTTGCCGCCGGACTCGGCGATGATCTCCGGCACGGCGTGCGAAGTGATGAGGTTGTGGATGACCGTGGCCTCGCGGCCGGCGGCGCGCTCCTTGCCGATCTCGCGGCGCGCGACGAGCGCGGTGACCGCGCTCGGGCTGACCGGGTCACCGCGCTCGTCGATGACGAAGCAGCGGTCGGCGTCCCCGTCGAAGGCCAGGCCGATGTCCGCCCCGACCTCGACGACCTTGGCCTGCAGGTCGCGCAGGTTCGCCGGCTCGAGCGGGTTCGCCTCGTGGTTGGGGAAGGTGCCGTCGAGCTCGAAGTACAGCGGGACGATCTCCAGCGGCAGCGCGGGCAGCCCGGCCGCCTCGCCGAGGACGGCGGGCGTCGTCAGCCCGCCCATCCCGTTGCCGGCGTCGACGACGACCTTGAGCGGGCGGCTGCCCGACAGGTCGACGAGGCCGCGCAGGTGCTCGGCGTAGCCGCGGAGCATGTCCGCCTCGTGGACGGCGCCCGGCGTGCGCGCGGCGGCCTCGTCGGCGGCGGCGCGGGCGGCGTCCGGGTCGTTGAGCAGGGCCTCGGCCCGCTCCCGGACGGCGCGCAGGCCGGTGTCCTGGCTGACCGGCCGGGCGCCCGCACGGCACAGCTTGATGCCGTTGTAGGCGGCCGGGTTGTGGCTGGCGGTGAACATGGCGCCGGGGGCGTCGAGCGCCCCGCTGGCGTAGTAGAGCCCGTCGGTGCTGGCGAGCCCGATGAGCGTCACGTCGACGCCGCAGCTCGCCAGACCGTCGGCGAAGGCCCGCGACAGCTCCGGCGAGGAGGGCCGCATGTCGTGCCCGACGACGGCCTTCGGGCGCTCCCCGGTGGTTTCGGCGAGGACGACGACCTCGGCGAACGCGACCCCCAGGGCCTGGGTCACCTCGGCGTCGAGATCCGGGCCCACGAGGCCCCTGACGTCATAGGCCTTGACGACGTTCTCCAGGCTGCGCACGTCCCGAGCCTATCGACGCGGCGCCGTCACGCCGCCCGGAAGGCGCGGACTGGGACGCCGGCGACGAGGTCAGCTCTTGCGGGTGCGCTCGATGACCGTGTCGACGGAGAGCTCGCCGCCGCCGTTCTCCCACGTGCGGTGCTCGCAGCGGTGGCAGGAGGTGAACTCGACCGGGGTGCCGTCGGTGAGGCTCATCGACAGCCGCGTCACGTGCGGGCTGCCGCAGCCGCGGCAGGCGGCGGTGACCCGGTGGTCGCGCTGGGTCAGGCTGCCCAGGGGGGCCTCGATGACCTGGGTGCGACCACGACGGCGGATCCGCGGGGCGGTGTCGAGAGCGGTGCGCGGGCTGGGGATCCGAGGGGTTGCGGCCACGGGGAGGTCCTCCGGTCACGGTTGGTGCACGTTGCGCGAGGCCGCCCGCCCGGGGCGGCTCTCGTCGTCCGACGGGTTCTTCTCGGCATCACCCGTCCGGAGGTTTAGCGGGCCGCGTGTCGCCCCCCGCCGGGCGTGTCGGGTGACGGCGTTCGGCCGGGTGGCTGACGGGCGGGCCGCTGTGACGTCACGCGACGGAGCCACCCGTCCGGCGGCGTGACCCGGACGGCACGCGTGCGCCCGGGTGACGCGGCGGGGCCTGCGGTGACGCTGCGGGACGGGGCAGGGTGACGCGCTGCGGCGGACGTCAGCGCGCGGGGTCGCGGAGCACGCGCAGGTGCCCGCGACGGCCGACCTCGAGCGCCGCCGACTCGCCGCGGCCGACGGCCGGGTCGGCCTCGGGACGCGGCCGGGCGGCCTCGCGGACGGCGTCCGCGAGGGCGACGAGGTCGTCGTGCGAGGGGCCGGCGGCCTCGTGCTCGGGGGCCAGCCGGACGACCTCCCAGCCGCGCGGGGCCGTGAGCCGGTCCGCGTGGTCGGCGCACAGGTCGTAGCAGTGCGGCTCGGCGTAGGTCGCGAGCGGGCCGAGGACGGCGGTGGAGTCGGAGTAGACGTACGTCAGCGTCGCCACAGCCGGACGGCCGCAAGCCGTCTTCGAACAGCGCCGCACTCCAGCCACGGCGTGAGGTTACCCCGCTGCGCACCGGCGCCGTCCACGAAACGCCGTCCCTGGTCGTCGGGGTCGCCGTCCTGTCGCCGTCCTGTCGTCGTCCGGTCGCCGTCCGGTGCGTCGCCCGACGTCCCGTGCGGTGCCGGGCCGGCGGCTGCGTACGCTGGCGGCATGCCGCGCAGGCCCACTCCCCCGACGGGACCGCTCGCCCCCCGGGCGACCCTCCCGTCGGCGTGGCCGGCCCCGCGCGGCCGCCGCCGGGACCGGCACGGCCGCGGCGTCCGCGGGCCGCTCGTGCCGCCTGACCTGCCCGCCTGGCGGACCCGCGGGGAGATCTTCGACGACCACGTCCTGGACTCCGTGGAACGCCTCGAACGGCGCTGGGCGACCGAGCTCGAGGGCGTCGAGTTCGCGGTCGAGGACGTCCCGCCGAGCGACCCGGCCCCGTGGGAGCACGGCGAGGTCCCCCTCGGGCGGTTCTTCCCCTCCCAGGGGGCGCTGGCGCCGCGCGTCGTCGTCTACCGGCGCCCGGTCGAGACCCGGGCCCCGGACGGCCGCGACGTCGCCGCGCTCGTCCACGAGGTCGTCGTCGAGCAGGTCGCGCACCTGCTCGACCTCACGCCCGAGCAGGTCGACCCGCGGTACGGCGAGGACCTCGGGGACTGATCCCGGACCGACCCCCTTCGGAGCGGGCTACCGCAGGCCGGTCGCCCGCGGAGCGGGCTACCGCAGACCGGTCCGGTCGTCCTCGACGACGCTGCGGGCGTCCTCCGGGGCGACGATCCCGCCGGTGCGGACGGCGGCCGCGGCCACGAGCGGGCCGGTGCGGTCCGAGGCGGTGAGCACGATCGCCGGATAGACGGCCCCGCTCAGGGTGCGGAAGACCGCGCCGCCGACCTCCGCCGGGATCTCCACCGTGGCCGTCGTGCCGGCCGCGAGGTCGACCGTGCGGGCCTTGAGCGGGGACCCGTCGCGGGCGACCGGGACGACGACGACGCGGGCGGCGTCGACCGCGCCCAGCGCGAGCCGGGTCGTGACGCCCGCGCCCTCCGGGGTGGAGACCGCCGACGTCCCGTCGACCGCGGACGCCGACGCGACCCAGGCGAGGTCGCCGGTGGCGACGTCCCCGGGCAGGACGTCGGGGACGCCGTCCGCACCGCCCGACGTGCTGCCCTCCGCCGACGCCCGGCCGAGCAGGCCGGCGGCGACGACGGGCACGTCGGCCTCGACGACGGCCGTGTAGAGCCCTGCCTTCACGCCGGTGACGGGCAGGTCGGCGACGGTGCCGGCAGGCACGGTCCGGACGGCGCGCGGCAGGTCGACCGGACCGTCGGGGCCGAGCAGCCGGACCCGGACGATGGCGTCCGAGGTGCCGGGGACGGCGACCCGGACGGCGACCGCACCGGGCGCCGTCGGGTCCTCGGGCAGGTCTTCCGCCTGGTCCCCGGCGACGTCGATGCCCGGCACGACCTGGCGCTTCGAGGGCGCCCGGGAGCCGGTGACGCCGTCCGTGCCGCCCGGGGACAGGCCGCGGACGACCTCGTCGTGGAGCGTGGCCGCGACCCGGCCGCTGCGGGTCGTGACGTGGACGGCGAGCGCCTCCAGGCCGGGGGCGACGGCGTCGAGGAGCACGCTCACCTGGCCGCCCGCGGGGACGACGAGCTCCTGGGTGGACGGGGTCGGGACCCGGCCGTCGGGGCCGAGGACGGCGACCCCGACGACGGCCGGCGCGGGTGCCGGGTTGGCGAGCAGCAGGCGGGCGCGGCGGCCGTCCTGGGTGCCGCCGCCGACGAGCCACGAGGACGTCGACGCGACGCCGCAGGAGACGGCGGACAGGCCGCGCAGGTCACCGGTCGAGGCGAGCGTCACCTGGGTCGCGGCCACGACCGGGGCGGAGCCGGCGGCGCGGTCGGCGTCCACCCGCAGCGGGAGGGCGGTGGCGGCCTTCGTCGTCGCGAGGGCCACGGTGCGGCGGACGACGCCCGCCCCCTTCGCCGCGGCGAACCGGGTGCCGGCCGCCGTCCCGTCGGCGTCCGCCGCGTCGTCCGACGCGCGGGTCATCGTCGAGAGCCGGGCCGAGGCCGTGCCACCCACGGACACCGCGCCGTCGGCGCCGACGAGGCCTGCCGGGACGACGAGCGCACCGACGACGGTCGGCCCCGGTGCGGCGACGGCGCGGCCGCCCTCGGGGGCCTGCAGCGGCTCGGGCCCGGGGCAGACCGGGACGGCGGCGGACGCCGTGACGGGCAGGACCTGCGCCGCGGGAGCGGCTGTGGTCGCCGGTTGCCAGCGCTGGACGGCCTCGAGCGCGGCGGCGCCCAGGCCGACGACGGCGACGAGCGCGAGGACCCGCGGGACCGCGCGCAGGGCCCCGTGACGGGGCGCCGGGCGGGGCGGGCGCCCCGTCA
>NZ_MWLN01000060.1 GCF_002198655.1 Kineosporia sp. A_224 | reverse complement strand
ACCCCCCACACCCCCGCACGGGTCGGTCGTCCCGCCGCCCGTGCCCATCGACCGTGCGAGCAGGAAGGTCCGGACATGACAGCGAGCCGCCAGCGGGCGGTCGTCGTGGGCGCCGGCCGCGCCGGGACGGCCGCCGTCGAGCAGCTGCGGGCCGCAGGGTTCGACGGCGAGGTCGTGGTCCTCCACGACGAGACGACACCGCCCTACGACCGGACGGCGTGCGCCAAGGGCGTCCTGTCCGGCAAGCAGCGGCCGGCCGACGTGGCCCTGCCGATGGACCCGCGGCTCGACGTGACGTGGCGGCTCGGCCGCCGCGCCGCGGCGCTCGACCCGTGGGCGAAGGTGCTGACGACCGACGAGGGCGAGGAGCTCGGCTACGACGGGCTCGTCGTCGCGACCGGTGCCGCGCCCGTCGTCCCGCCCGGGTGGCCGGTCGGGCAGCCGGGCTTCCACGTCCTCTACACCCTCGCGGACGCCTGGCGGCTGCGCGGCGAGCTGCGGACGGCGTCCGTGGTCGCCGTCGTCGGCGGCGGGCTCACCGGGTGCGAGGTCGCGTCGTTCGTGTGCTCGAGCGGCCGGACGTGCGTCCTCGTCGACCCGTCGGACCGGGTGCTCGGCCGCCCGCTCGGGCCGATGGCGGGGGCGCTCGTCACCGACGAGCTCGCCCGGCAGCGGGTCGACCTGCGGCTCGGGCGGCGCGTGCGGCGCGTCGAGCCGGTCCGCCGGGGCTGGCTGCTGCTGCTGGACGACGGCACCGAGGTCGTCGCGGACGCCGTCGTCGCGACCGTCGGCGAGCGTCCCGACACGAGCTGGCTGGACGGTGTCCCCGGCCTGGACACGAGCGACGGCCTCCTGTGCGACGAGCGGCTGCGCGTCGTGGGCGCACCGGACGTCGTCGCCGCCGGCACGGTGGCCCGCTGGCCGAACCTTCAGTACTCGCCCCGGCCCGTCCGGCTCGGGCAGTGGATCACGGCGTGGGAGCACGGCCGGGCGGCCGCGGCGACCCTGCTCGGCGGGGAGCCGCCGGGCGGTGCGGTGACGCACGTGCCGCGGTTCTGGTCCGAGCAGTTCGGGCTGCGGATCCAGGTGATCGGCATGCTGCCGTCGGACGGCGAGGTGCGGGTGACGTACCTGCGGCCCGGGCGCCGCGACGTCGCCCGCGGCGGCGTCCTCATCAGCCACTACGGCAGCACCGGCCTCGAAGGGGTCGTGGCGGTCAACGCCACCCGGGCGTTCACCTCCATGGCCCGCGGCCTGCTCGCGACGTCCGGCGCGGCGATCCATGCCGTCGCCGAGATCCAGGCACCGACCCACGCACCGATCCACGCAGGGATCCAGACACCGATCGAGGTACCGCGGCTGGCGGCCGTCGGCTGACGCGAGAGGCCCGGCCGCGGGACGACGAGGTCCCGCGGGCCGGGCCGAAGGAACCGGAGGCATGTCGGCGATGGCCCGACTGCTCGTGATCCACCAAGACATCGACGCCCGTGCGTCGCTCATCCACCGGCTCACGGACGCCGGTCACACGGTCCGCAGCGTGCCGCGGGTCCGGGAGGCCCTCGACGAGCTCGTCTCGAACCCGCCGGACGTCGTCGTCATCGGCTTCGACGCGACCGACGAGGAGAGCGTCGAGGCCCTCGAGGCCGTCCGCCGGGTCACGTCCGCGGCGGTGCTCGCGGTGACCGGGCGCGGCGACGAGGCCGGCGCGACCCGGCTGCTGCGCGGCGGTGCGGACAGCGTGCTGCCCCGGCCCTGGGCGGCACCGCTGCTGCTGGCCCGGGTCCGCGCGCTGCTGCGCCGGACGAGGACCGTGCCCGCTCCGGACGCCGTCGTCGTCGGCGGGCTGCGGGTCGAGCCCCGGCGCCGGGTCGCCGTCGTCGACGGCCGCCCGCTCTGCCTGACCCCGCGCGAGTTCGAGCTGCTGCTCTACCTCGCGCGCCGGCCGCGGCAGGTCGTCGCCCGGCGGACGATCCTCGCCGAGGTCTGGGAGAGCGCGTACGTCGACCCGCAGACGGTCGACGTGCACCTCTCGTGCCTGCGGCGCAAGCTCGGGGAGTCGGCGTCCCGCCCGCGGTACCTCTGGACGGTGCGGGGGGTCGGCGTCCGGCTCGAGCCCCCGGAGGACGACGCGCTCGCCCTGGGGACGTCGTGACAGTGCCGTCGGGCGGCCCGGTCCTCGCGACCCCGGCCGCCGGGGTCGGCGTGGGCCCGGGCGCCGTGCCCGGTGCGTGGACCCAGGGGACCGCCGTCGTCGACGCGCTCCGGGCACTGCGGCCCGAGCACCGGCAGGTCCTCGCCGACACCTGGCTGCGCGGCCGCGGTGTCGTCGAGGCCGCGGCGACGGCCGGCGTCCCCGCGGCGGTGCTCACCCAGCGGCTGCACGAGGCGCTGCGCGCACTGGCCGCCGGGCAGGGCGGACGACGCGACTGGGCCGCCGGGGCGCACGTCGGGGTCGGGGCGTACCTGCTCCGGCTGCTCGACGCCGACGCAGAGCGGGTCTTCAGCGAGCACATGACGTCGTGCCCGGGGTGCCGCGCCGAGCTCACCGGGCTGGCTCCCGTCGTCGTCATGCTCACGCGCGCCAGGACGCAGGCCGACCGGGCCCGGAACGGGCCGCGGGCCGCCCGCGCGATGGCGCCCGGCCGGGACGTCACACCGCCTGTCGGCTTCCCGCGGCCGGACGGCGTCGCGGCCGGGCGCGGCCCGGCGGCCGGTCCGGCGGCCGGCGGACCAGCGCTCGGCACGGCCCCGGTGCGTCCGCGTGCCGTCCTCGTCGACGTCCCGCCCGGTGCTGCTGCCGGGGAGCAGACACGGCGCACGGTGCGGGCCGGGGTCCGGGCCCGCCGGGCCGGCCGCCCGCGGCTGCTCCTGCCGCTCGCGGCGACCGTCGCGCTGCTCGCGGCCGGCGGTGTCGTCGGGGCCGACGAGCTCGGGCTCGCCCCGGCACCGGTCGTCGTGCCGCGGGCCGGGGCGTCGGACAGCGCGCCGGGCCCGTCGGACGGCCCGTCGGACGGACCGTCCGACGCGCCGTCGGACGGGGCCTCGGACGGGAGGGCGGGAGCCGCCGTCCGGCGGGCCGACGCCGCCGACCCGCGGACCGGGGTGGCGGCCGAGGTCGAGGTCGCGTCCGCGCCCCCGGGCACGCCGGGCTCCCGGGTCTCGCTGTCGCTGACGGGCCTGACGGGGCCGCGGTCGTGCCGGCTCGTCGCCCTGCGCGGCGACGACGCGACACAGGTGCTCGCGACCTGGCAGGTGCCGGCGTCCGGGTTCGGGACGTCCCGGCAGCCGGACCCCTTCACGCTCGCGGTCACGGCGGCGGTCCCGGTCGCGGACCTCACCGGGCTGCGGGTCGAGTCGGTCGACGCGGCGGGGGGCGTCAGCGTGCTGGTCCGGGTCCGGCTCTGAGCGGGTCGCCGGCGGCCTGTCACCGCCGGACGGCAGGATCGGACCGTGACCGCTGCGCAGCCTGCCGTGCCGCCGCGGCTCGTCCTGCTCAACGGGCTGCCGGGCAGCGGGAAGTCGACGCTCGCCCGGCGCTGGGCCGCGGAGCACCCGCCGGCGGTCGTCGTCGACGTGGACGTCGTCCGCGCGGGTCTCGACCACCCCGACCCGGCGGACATGGCCGCGGGCCTGCTCGCCCGCGAGGTCGCCGTCGAGCAGGCCCGGGGGCTGCTGCGGGCGGGCCGCGACGTCCTCGTGCCGCAGTTCCTCGCCCGGACGCCGTTCCTGGAGACCCTGGCCGCGCTCGCGGCGGCCACCGGCGCGCGGTTCGTCGAGGTGTGCCTCGACGTCGCCCTGCCCGTCGCCGCCGCCCGGCTCGCCGTCCGCGCCGGTCTCGCCGAACGGCCCGAGCACGCGCTCGCCGCCGAGCTGCTCGCCCGGGCCGGCGGCCCGCAGGCGTTGCTGGACAAGCACTCCCGGATGCTGGACGTCGTCCGGTCGCGGCCCGGCACGCACGTCGTCCGGACCGTCGACGGCGACCCGGACGCCGGGTACGCGCGGCTCGTCGCCCTGCTGGCACGGTGAGCGCCCGCGCCCGGGCCGGGACACATCGGCAGGCGCTTTCCGGCCGATCCCGGCGTAACCTCGAAGGAGGGCGACGGGGCCTTCGGTGACCCCTCCGCTCCCGGGGAGGTCCGATGAACCTTCGGCACCGCGTCGTCCTGCTCCGCGCCCATCTCGTCGTCGCCCGCGCCGAACGCCGCTGGCACCGCGAGGTCGCTCGCGACCTCGGCGGCTGCACGACGCAGCGCGACCGCAACGACCTGCTCGCGGCCCTCGACCGCTACCCGGACGCCGAGACCCGGGTGTACCGGGAGATCCTCACCCGGCAGGCGTCGCCGGCTCGCTGGCCCGCGACCGGCCGCAACCTCGCCGATCCCCGCACCTGACCCGGCTACCGGGAGACGTCCGGCCCGAGCCGCTCGAGGACCGCGCCGATGCGCTCGGCGAGGGCGTCCCGCTCGGCCTCCGTGACGTGCCCGGCCGGGTCCCCGCCGTGGTAGCCGAACACGTGCGGACCCCTGAGGTCGTCGGGGAGGTCGGCCGCCCGCGGCACGACGTGGAAGTGCAGGTGTGCGAACCCCTCTGCCTCGGAGAACTGCATGACGTACGTCTTGACGCAGCCGACCGTCTCCCGGAGCGCGATCGACAGCGTCCGCAGCAGCCCCCCGAGCTCGGCGGCCTCGTCCGCCGTGAGATCCGCGATCGTCGTCACGTGCCGTTCGGGGACGACGACGAGCCAGCCGGGCAGCGACGTCTGGAAGTCGTGGACGGCGCGCCAGCGCGGCGTGCGCACGATGCGCTGCCAGCGGGGCAGCGCCGCCGCGGCGGTGCGGATGCAGACGTAGCAGCCGGGGTCGAGCGCCCGGTCGGCGGTCCTCGGAGAGGTCGGGGCGTCGTCGGTCATCCGTGAAGTCTCGTGCACCGGCCCTGACCGTGCCGGTGCGCGTGGGCTTCGCACTGCCCTCACCAGCGAGCCAGAACACCGCCGGCGATAGATGCAGGGATCGATGTGCAGGTTCCGGGGTGATGACCCCACGGATCGCACATCGATGTCTCCATCGATCGTGCCCGAGAACGTCGGCCACCAGGGTCCGCCGCGCAAGGCCCGGTCGGCCACCATGAGGACGTCGCGCGGTCCGCTTGTTGCTCGGCGGCGGTCCGGTGGTGGAAGGTGCCCTCGGCGCCCGCCTGGCGCGCCGCTTCGGAGGACGTGCGATGGGGTACGAGGTTCACATCACGCGCAAGGCGTTCTGGTGGGACGAGCAGGGGCCGGAGATCACCCGGACGGAGTGGGAGGCCTGCGTCGCGGCCGACCCGGAGCTGCGGCTCGACGGCTTCGCGGAGGCCACCTCCACGACCGGCGCCGTGGTGCGGATCGCGGATCCCGGGATCGCGGTGTGGACCGCGCACCCGGACGTCGAGGTGCAGGGCTGCTGGATCCGACGGCAGGGGTCGGGGAACGTCGTGGTGAACAACCCCGACGAGCTGTTCCTGCGGAAGATGTGGGTGATCGCCCAGGCTCTGGGCGCTCGCGTGATCGGTGACGACCACGAGACCTACGGCGCGGACGGGCAGCCCGACGGCGGATCCGCCGAGCCGCCGGAGAACGCGTACGACCTCGACGGGGCCGCGGTCGACGCGGGATCGACCCGTCAGGAGAGCGGGCGGCTCTCGCTGTGGCAACGGCTCCTCGGGCGTCGGTGACGACGAGTGCAGCGTGTTCGTGAGGGCGGTCCGAGGTGCGCATGAGCCAGGGAGAGACGCTGCACGAGCTGGCCCTTGCCGCGGTACGCCGCCTCGAGCCGGGCGCCACCGCCCAGGCACTCGCCGTCCTCGGGTCCGGGTTGGACCACACGGCCTTCCGGCACGGCGCCCTCGTCGTCCGGGTCGGGACGGTCCCGGCATGGGAGCCGGCGCTGCTCGTGCTGCTGCGCGAGCGGCTCGGCTGGCCGGTGCCCGTGCCGCGGCACGTCGAGGAGGGCGCCGTGGTGCTGGACCACCTCCCCGGCGAGCCGCTGCTCGGCCGGCGCCCGCCGGCCGGTCTCGCGGCCCGGCTCGCCGCCCTGCTCACGGACCTGCACGGCGCGGACGGCGGGCTGCGCGAGGAGCTCGAGGTGCTGCTGCCCGACGACGACGCCGAGCCGGAGGAGTGGCTCGACGGCCTCGACGGCCCGGCGGACCTGCTCGCCGTCGTGCGGGGCGACGTCCCGCAGCCGGCTCCGGTGCGGGTGCCCGCGCACAACGACCTCGGGGCGGAGCACCTGCTCGTCGAGGGCGGCCGGCTGACCGGTGTCCTCGACTGGTCCGACGCCGCGCTCGCCGACCCTGCCGTCGACGTGGCCCGACTCCTGCGGGACCTCGGGCCGGAATTCGTCGCCGGGCTCATGGCGCGGTACCGGGGACCGATCGACCCGGGGTTCGACGAGCGCGTGCTGTTCTACGCGCGGTGCGCGGCGCTGGAGGATCTCGCGTTCGGTGCGGAGACCGGCCGGCAGGAGTACGTCGACAACGCTCTGCGGGCGGTGGGGTGGTTGTTCCCGGAATGACCGGGCGACAGGACTTCTGGCACGTCCATCGGAGCGAACAGGTGTCAGCTGCGGGCAGCAAGCGTCCCTGCGGACCCTGAACGCGCGCGCAGCTGCGGCAGATCAGGGCGCTCAGCGGGGCGCCTGACATGATCGCGGCGTGGACGAGGTGGCCGCCAGTTCCGCGCCGGTGAGGCCGTTCTCGCCCGGCGACGTGGCAGCGCACCGTGACGTCTTGCGTGGTCGGGTCTGGACTGCCACGGCCTACCGGGGTGATCGCCGACACCGGTGGCGACCTGATCCTGGGACGCTGGCCGGGTGCCCAGCTGCTGGCGCCGACCACGTGGATCGACTGGCGGCGCACCGCCGACGCCGACGTCCGCAAGGCAGGCCCTGCCCAACCTTGCGCGCGGGCGATGGGACCTGGCCGCGTGGACCTGGACCCGCACCACACTCGTCACCCAACTCCGGGCCGGGACTTCTTTCAGCGTCAACCGCTACGTCGAGCCCGGGCAGCCGTCCACGCCCTGGTGCCTCGTGGCGACCTCCGCCCGACTGGACGCCCCCCGCCCTTCCGTCCACGACGACACTGCTGTCCGAGCCCGACCATTCCTGGTGACAGGCATGCAACGGGCAGGGCAGACGTCCGAGTACGCGCTCGAAGATCAAGTCGTTCCGCGGCAGGTCGTGCTCGTGGCTGAGCTTCATGACGTGGTGTTCGACTGTGGGCATCCGGCGTCGCTGGCGCGCTTCTGGGCCGCCGCGCTCGACGGTTTCGACGTGGCCCCGTACGACGAGGCCGAACTGACCCGGCTGCGTGAGAACGGCATCTTCGACCCCGAGGACGACCCCACCGTGCTCGTGGAGGCGCCCAGCGTCAGGCCGCGGCTCTTCTTCCAGCTCGTTCCCGAGTCCAAGACGGTCAAGAACCGCGTGCACCTTGATCTGCGCTGTCACGCGCTGAGTGCCGAGGCCGAGCGTTTGCAGGCGCTGGGCGCCACGATCGCCGCCGAGTTCGAGGGACATCTCGTTCTGTTGGACCCCGAGGGGAACGAGTTCTGTCTGATGGCCCACAGTAATGCGTAGTGGGCACACCGACCCCGGTCAATCCTTCGGTGGAGAGGACCAGCGATGGCGATGTGCCGTCTGACCTGGCCTGATGTGATGAAGCGGGTGACGGGATCCGTCGCCGGACCCGACTGCTCGTTCCTCGCAGTCGGGTCCGCTCCTCCCGTTACCCCGGCTCTGCAACGAGCGGGTGACGAGCGGGTGACGGGAATCGAACCCGCATGACCAGCTTGGAAGGCTGGGGCTCTGCCATTGAGCTACACCCGCGCGGTGGTCGGCAGCGGGGCGGAATCCGTGCCCGACGTCGACCTCGCACGTCGTAGCCTAATGCCTGCCACCCGCTGGTCGGGTGGCCGAACGGTTCCCGGCGGTGCCCCCGGCCGTCGTCCTGGGCAGACGCCACGGGCGGTGCCCGGGGGAGTGCGCCGGGGAGCCACGGGGTATGGCGCAGCTTGGTAGCGCGTCCGCTTTGGGAGCGGAAGGCCGCCGGTTCGAATCCGGCTACCCCGACCAGCAGGTATGACAGTGCGTGACCGGCCCGAAGGGCTGGCCGTGCCACATCTCGTGCAACATCCTCGCGTCGACCACGGTCCACACAGGTCAGGTCTTCCGCGGCAGGGAGTGCTGTCGCCGAGCTCGGCGAGGCCCGAGAGCGTTGCCACGGTCTCCTTGTCTTGACCTCTCGCTCCGCTCCGGGCCGGCGCGTGCCGCAGATCACCCCTCGGGGTCGGGGACCCACCCCAGTTCCAGAACACGCGCCCGCATCTCGGCGAGTGCTTGGTCGCTGACGGGGCTCATGTCACTGGCGACCAGGTACGTGTCGTTCAAGCAGTCGCTGTAGTCGACGCCGAGCAATGCCCCGGCCAGTGACGCCAAGCCGCGAAACGAGTAGCTCCCCTGGATCGCTGCCAAGAACCCCAGGTACTGCTCCCGGTCCATCGGAAGCAGGCGCTCGAACCGCTGGACGTCCGCCGCCAGCCACGCCTCAATCGGTGCGTCACCGCCGTTCAGCGCGCCCCACCTCCGCCGCCACTCGTCCGGACCGCGCGAGACGTCCAGCCCGTTCACGTCGAGGAAGCGCGAAGCCGATCACCCTAGTCTCGCGCCTCAGCTGCCGGTACCACTGCCGGACTCCCCGACGACCCCCCTCACTCACAGCCGGTGCCGGGAAGGCGCGCCGCACCTGTGTGGGGTCGGGTCCTCGAGCCGGATGGGGGTCGCCCGGGTCACGCGCGCCACGCCCCGATCCAACCCTGGGCTAACGGCCAGGTCAGATCGTGTCACTCAGGCGACTCTGCCGCACCAGCGCGCGGAGCCTGGCTATCTCGGCCAGCAGCTCGGGCACGGCGGTGCGGGCCGCAGCGATGAACGCGGCGTTCTCGTCCCAGCGTTCGTCCGCGATGTCGACGTAGCGCGGCTGCTGCACCAAGGTCGCTGCCACGATCGCTGAGTGGTCGAACCCTGGACAGCGCTCCGCCTGTCCGGTGTCCTCGGCCGTGCCCACCGCGACGAGGTTCATGGCCCACTCGTCATCGAGGAGCCGAACGCGCCAGGGGCCGGGTGTCGCTCGATCGGCCAGCGCCGCGAGACTGGCGAGGTACGCATCGGCCAACGGCCGAGTGCCTGCGCCCGACAGGTCATCCTCGCTGGGATCTCGCTCCGACTCCACGGCGCCATCCTGCCCAACCGAGCCGGCCGCGGCGGGCACGCCTGCCACGCGCGACGAGATCCGGTACGGGACCGGAAGGTCGCCTCATGCCCTCGATCCGGCCCCGGAGCGCCACTCCACCGCCGGCCAGATCGCACTCGCGCCGTGCTCCACGGCCATGCTGCTCTGGCTCGGGTGGGTGCTGGCCAGGAGGATCAGGTCCGAGCGGACACCTCGCGAGCAGGACGAGTAGGACAGGAGCCACCATGCCGCTGCGCACGAGAACCACCTGGTTCGGGGTCGTCCTCGACTCCACCGACGCCCGGGCCCTGGCCCGGTTCTACGCCGACCTCCTCGGCTGGCAGATCTTCAACGAGAGCGACACGTGGGTCGACCTCGCCCCGTCCGAGGACGCCGGCTACAACTTCGCCTTCGCGACGGACCCGCTCTACGTCCCGCCGGTCTGGCCGACGGTCGAGGGCCGCCCGCAGATGTCGATGCACCTCGACCTCGAGGTCGACGACCTCGCCGAGGGCGTCGCGTACGCCCTCTCCGTCGGCGCCCGGCTCGCCGAGTTCCAGCCGCAGGACGACGTCCGCGTGCTGCTCGACCCGGCCGGTCACCCGTTCTGCCTCTACATCGACAGGCCGAACGACTACATCGACAGGCCGGACGACTCCGCCGCCTCCTCCACCGCCGACGCCTGATTCGGACGCCCGCACGCAGACGGCTACGATGACGGGCGGCGCCGTCGCCGTCCGGCGATGCGCACGCGTTCCGAGCGCGCGGTGCCTGACCCACGCCATCCATCCGCAGGAGAAGCCCGCAGTGAAGAGCGCCGTCGAGACCCTCAACCCGACCCGGGTGAAGCTCACCGTCGAGGTGCCGTTCGACGAGCTCAAGCCGAGCCTCGACGCGGCCTACAAGTCCATCGCGAGCCAGGTGAACATCCCCGGCTTCCGCAAGGGCAAGGTCCCGCCGCGCATCATCGACCAGCGGATCGGCAAGGGCGCGGTCCTCGAGGAGGCCGTCAACGACGCCCTCCCGAAGTTCTACGCCCAGGCGGTCGAGGAGAGCGACGTCCGCCCGCTCGGGCAGCCGACCGTCGACGTCACCGACGTCCCGGACCCGACCGCCGGCGGCGACCTCAAGTTCACCGCCGAGGTCGACGTCCGCCCGCAGATCGACCTGCCCGAGCTCGAGGGCATCGTCGTGACCGTCGACGACATCGAGGTCAGCGACGAGGACGTCGACACGCGCGTCGAGAGCCTGCGCGAGCGGTTCGGCACCCTGACGACCGTCGAGCGCGCCGTCGGCGAGAACGACTTCGTCTCCATCGACATCACCGCGTCGATCGACGGCGAGGAGATCGACGCCGCGAACAACGTCTCCTACCAGCTCGGCAGCGGCACCATGCTCGAGGGCATGGACGACGCCCTCGCCGGCCTGCAGGCGGGGGAGACGACGACGTTCGTCTCCAAGCTCGCCGGCGGCGACCGCGCCGGCCAGGACGCGACGATCACGCTGACCGTCCAGGCCGTCAAGGAGCGCCAGCTCCCGGACCTCGACGACGACTTCGCCCAGCTCGCGAGCGAGTTCGACACCCTCGCCGAGCTCCGCGACGACCTGCGCGAGAAGACGGCCGAGAGCAAGAAGTTCGAGCAGGGCCTGCAGGCCCGCGAGCGGCTCCTCGACCACCTCTCGGAGAGCGTCGAGGTCGCCGTCCCGGACGGCGTCGTCACCGAGGAGGTCAACCGCCACCTCGAGAACGAGGGGCGCCTCGAGGACGACGAGCACCGCGCCGAGGTCGAGGAGGAGACCCGCAAGGGCGTCCGCATGCAGCTCCTGCTCGACGCGATCGCCGAGAAGGTCCAGGTCCAGGTCGGGCAGAACGACCTGCTCCAGTACCTCGTGTCGTCCGCGCAGCAGTACGGCATGGACCCGAACGAGTTCATCCGCATGGTCGACCAGTCGGGCCAGATCCCGGCGATGGTCGGCGAGGTCGCCCGCCGCAAGGCACTCGCCGCCGTCCTCGAGAAGGCCGTCGTGAACGACGCCTCCGGCAACGTCGTCGACCTCCAGGCGCTCTTCGCGCAGGAGGACGAGGGCGACGACGGCATCCAGCTCATCTCCCCGGAGGACGCGCAGGCCGAGGCCGGCGCCGAGGAGGCCGCCCCGGCCGCCGCGCCGTCCGCCGCGGACCCGACGGCGATCACCGTCTCCGACATCGGCGGCTTCGAGCCCGCCGAGGAGCCGAAGAGCTGACCACGGCACCACCCGCACCACCTGTCCCGTCCGTCGCGCCGTCCGGAGCACCAGCCGGACGGCGCGACGACCTTTGTTCGCGCACGGCGCAGCCGTTCGGCGGGCTCGCGTGCGCCGACAGCGAACATCGGTCGGGCCGGGAGCAAGACCTGCCGTAGTGGGCGTTAGGGTCGCTCGTAACGACGCCCCGCGCGTCGGCCGTCAGAGCCCGTGTGACACGCTCTGTCGACCGCCGCGACCAGCGTCACCGAAGACGTCGTCATCGCCGTCCGAGATCACCGGGAGTGCCATCGTGAGCCAGCTGATCGTGCCGGGGACGCCTTCCTCCGGCGAGCTCGCCGAGGGTCCGACCGCCCGCGGCCCGCAGCCCGGGATGGGTCTGGACGACCACATCTACAACCGGCTCCTCCGCGACCGGATCCTGTTCCTGGGGTCCGAGGTCCGCGACGAGAACGCCAACGCCATCTGCGCGCAGCTGCTGCTGCTCGCGGCGGAGGACCCCACCAAGGACATCTACCTCTACATCAACTCGCCCGGTGGCTCGGTCACGGCCGGCATGGCCATCTACGACACGATGCAGTTCGTCCAGCCGGACGTCGCGACGGTCGCCATGGGTCTGGCCGCGTCGATGGGGCAGTTCCTGCTCTCCGCCGGTGCCAAGGGCAAGCGCTACGCCCTGCCGCACGCGCGGGTCATGATGCACCAGCCGCTCGGCGGCATCAGCGGCACGGCGAGTGACATCAAGATCCAGGCCGAGCTGATCCTCCACATGAAGCGCCAGATGGCCGAGCTCATCGCCGAGCAGACCGGCCAGACGCCCGAGACGATCGCCCGTGACTCCGACCGCGACCGCTGGTTCACCGCGGAGCAGGCGCTCGAGTACGGCCTCGTCGACCACGTCGTCCGCTCGGCCGGTCAGGTCAGCGGCGGCGGCGGCACGACGGCGTCCTGACGCCCGACCAGCCCGCTGCGCGAGCCCTCGCGGGTGCCGCGCCGACCCGCAGTCACCAGACTCGTCCCCGGAGGACAGACATGAACGTGAACCCGCTCCGCGGCGGCCAGCAGATGCCGCAGATGCCCAGCAGCCGGTACATCCTGCCGAACTTCGAAGAGCGCACCGCCTACGGCTTCAAGCGGATGGACCCGTACACCAAGCTCTTCGAGGACCGCATCATCTTCCTCGGCGTCCAGGTCGACGACGCGTCGGCGGACGACATCATGGCCCAGCTCATCGTCCTGGAGAGCCAGGACCCGGAGCGGGACATCATCATGTACATCAACTCGCCGGGCGGTTCCTTCACGGCCCTCACGGCGATCTACGACACGATGCAGTACGTCAAGCCCGACATCTCCACGGTCTGCCTCGGGCAGGCCGCGTCGGCCGCCGCGGTCCTGCTCGGCGCCGGGGCCAAGGGCAAGCGCCTGGCCCTGCCGAACGCCCGCGTCCTCATCCACCAGCCGGCGATGTCCGGCGGTGACTACGGCCAGGCGAGTGACATCGAGATCCAGGCCAACGAGGTCCAGCGCATGCGTGGTTGGCTCGAGGAGACGCTGGCCATGCACTGCGGGCGGGACGTCGAGACGGTGCGAACCGACATCGAGCGGGACAAGATCCTCACTGCTGCTCAGGCGGTGGAGTACGGTCTCGTGGACGTCGTGCTCGGGAGCCGGAAGACGGACACCCCCGCGTACGGCACCGAGAACTGACACGCCGATCCGTCAGGGTCATCCGCTGACAGGGGGGCCCGGGTGGCGTTCAATGGATACGGGGCCGTTCCACGCACGAGACGCCGCCCGTATCTCGCGACACACCCGGCCCCCAGGAGGAAGGACACCTCGTGGCACGCATCGGTGACGGCCCCGATCTGCTGAAGTGCTCGTTCTGCGGCAAGAGCCAGAAGCAGGTCAAGAAGCTCATCGCCGGGCCGGGCGTCTACATCTGCGACGAGTGCATCGACCTCTGCAACGAGATCATCGAAGAGGAGCTCGCCGAGGCGAGCGAGCTGGGCCTGGTCGAGCTTCCCAAGCCCAAGGAGATCTTCGAGTTCCTCGAGCAGTACGTGGTCGGTCAGGAGTCGGCGAAGAAGAGCCTCGCCGTCGCGGTCTACAACCACTACAAGCGCATCCAGGCCGGCGAGCCGGCGCGCCGTGGTGAGGACCCGGTCGAGATCTCGAAGTCGAACATCCTGCTCATCGGCCCGACGGGCTGCGGCAAGACGTACCTCGCGCAGACGCTCGCCAAGATGCTCAACGTCCCCTTCGCGATCGCGGACGCCACCGCGCTCACCGAGGCCGGCTACGTCGGCGAGGACGTCGAGAACATCCTGCTCAAGCTCATCCAGGCCGCGGACTACGACGTCAAGAAGGCCGAGACGGGCATCATCTACATCGACGAGGTCGACAAGATCGCCCGCAAGAGCGAGAACCCGTCGATCACGCGCGACGTCTCCGGCGAGGGTGTCCAGCAGGCGCTGCTGAAGATCCTCGAGGGGACGACGGCGTCGGTGCCCCCGCAGGGCGGCCGCAAGCACCCGCACCAGGAGTTCATCCAGATCGACACGACGAACGTGCTGTTCATCGTGGGCGGGGCCTTCGCCGGCCTCGAGCAGATCATCCAGTCCCGGGTGGGCAAGCGCGGCATCGGCTTCGGCGCGACGCTGCACAGCCCGCGCGCGGACGCGGACTCCTACGGCGACGTCATGCCCGAGGACCTGCTGAAGTTCGGGCTCATCCCCGAGTTCATCGGTCGGCTCCCGGTTATCACCACGGTGACGAACCTGGACCGCGAGGCCCTCGTCTCGATCCTCACCGCGCCGAAGAACGCCCTGGTCAAGCAGTACCAGCGGATGTTCGAGATCGACGGCGTCGAGCTCGAGTTCACCGACGACGCGCTCGAGGCGGTCGCCGACCAGGCGATCCTGCGGGGCACCGGCGCCCGCGGCCTGCGCGCGATCATGGAGGAGGTCCTCCTCCCCGTGATGTTCGACGTCCCGAGCCGGGACGACGTCGCGCGCGTCGTCGTCAGCCGCGAGGTCGTGCTCAACAACGTGAACCCGACGCTCGTCCCGCGCGAGGCCCCGAC
>NZ_MWLN01000006.1 GCF_002198655.1 Kineosporia sp. A_224 | reverse complement strand
CACGTCGTCCACCACCCCGCGCCGGGGACGACGTGGGGCGGGGCCTGCGGTTCGACGGCCATCCGTCGACCCAAGCACTCGCGGCGACGACCGGCAAGGCGCCGGTGCGTCGCAGCGGTCGGGTGGGTCGGGCGGGTCGGGCGGGTCAGGCGCTGAGCCGGTCCGCGCCGCGGACGTCGACGACGCCGTCGACGAAGACGTCCTCGTCGTCCGCGAGGATCAGCAGGTGGGCCGCGCTCTTGCCGGAGCGCTTCGCCCGGTACATCGCGATGTCGGCGGCCTGGAGCAGGGCGGAGGCGTCGGTGCCGCGGCCCGCGGCGGACAGCGCCACGCCGATGCTGCCGCCCCGGTGGCAGGCGGTGCCGTCGATGAGCACCGGGGTGCGCAGCGCCGCGAGGAGCCGCCCGGCGATGTCGTGGGCGACGGCCTCGTCGGGGACGTCCGGGCACAGGACGACGAACTCGTCGCCGCCGACCCGGGCCACGGTGTCGGCCGGCCGGACCGCCTCCCGCAGCCGGTGCGCCACGGTGACGAGCACGTGGTCGCCCGCGGCGTGGCCGGAGGTGTCGTTGACCGTCTTGAAGTCGTCGAGGTCGCAGAACGCGACGAGGACCCGGCCGCCGGTGCGCCGGGTCCCGGCGAGGGCGAGGTCGAGCCGGTCGGCGAGCAGGGCCCGGTTCGGCAGCCCGGTGAGCGCGTCGTGGAGGGCGAGGTCGCGCAGCCGGGTCTGCTCGCTGACCCGGTCGGTGACGTCGACGACGTGGACGGCGAGGCGGCGCGGCCCGCCGGCCGGGACCGGCAGCGGGGCCATCGAGACGTGCATGCTCCTGGTCCGCCCGGCGATCTCGACGGCGTGCTCGCCGTGCCAGGCGGACAGCCGCCCGTCGGCGAGCGCGGCGAGGGTGCGGGCGGCGTCGTCCGCGTCGTCCGCGGCGAGCAGGTCGGGCCAGGCGGTGCCGGCCACCTCGCGGCAGAGCAGATGGCCGAACGCGGGGTTGGCGTCCTCGACGCGCCAGACCGGGGCCGGCCCGGCGTCGTCCGCCGCGAGCACCGCGATCCCGACGAGCGCGTGGTCGAACACGGCCCGGTACGCGGCGGCCGTCGCCACGGCCTGCCGGGCCTCCTGCGCGCGCCGGACGGCGACCGTCCACGCCACGACCGCTGCCCCCGTCGCGACCAGGGCGAGCAGGGTCGTCGCCACCACCACCAGCATGCGTCCTCCCGCCGTCCGCGACCCGTGACCGGTGTCGGGACCGTTGTCGGCAGGTCGGGGCGAAACCTTGAGCCGTTCGGGTGATCACCCGAACGGATGAGTTCCCGGCTGGTCCTGGGACTGCCCGCTCGCCTGCCCGGTGGCCTGCCCGGTGGCCTGCCCGGTCGCCTGGACGAGCGGCAGCGTCCGGTGCGGCAGCGGTGTCGCGAGCACGATCGTCGTCGACAGCCGGACGACGTGCGGGCTCTCGAGGACCCGGTCGATGACGCGCTGGAGGTCGGCGTTCGAGCGGGCGACGACCCGCACGAGCAGGTCGGCCGCGCCCGTGACGGTGTGGGCCTCGAGCACCTCCGGCACGCCGGCGAGGTGGGCGGCGACGGCGTCGTGCGTCGTCGGGGTCCGCGCGCGGCCCGCCGGCCCGGGCTCGTCGCCCGCGCGCTGCCGGATCTCGACCGAGCAGAACGCCGTCACCGGGTAGCCGAGCGCGCCCGGGTCGACGTCCGGGCCGAAGCCGGTGACGACGCCCTCGCGCTGCAGCCGGTCGAGGCGGGCCTGGACGGTGCCGCGGGCCACCTGGAGCCGGCGCGCGGCCTCGAGCACGCTCGTCCGCGGCTCCTCGGCGAGCAGCGTGACGAGGGCGGCGTCGAGGGGGTCGAGGCGTCCACGGGCGTCCACGCCCCGAATCCTGCCGCAGCCGGGCTGCTCTGCCGCTGCGGCCCCGGCCGACCTAGGGTGAGTCGCATGTCTGCCGCGCCGGTGTCGTCGCCGCCCACCTCCGAGGTCGTCGCAGCCCTCGCCGCCGGGCTGCCGGCGAACGTCCTGGTCACCGACCCGGCGCGGATGGAGTCCTACCGGCACGACCGGGCGATGTTCTGCCCGGCCGGGGTCCCGGCGGCCGTCGTCCTCGCCCGGGAGACCGCGCACGTCCAGCACGCCCTCCGGACGGCGACCCGGTTCGGCGTCCCGGTCGTGCCGCAGGGCGCGCTGAGCGGGCTCTCCGGCGCCGCGAACGCCATCGAGGGCTGCATCGTCGTGAGCACCGCGCCGATGACGCAGATTCTCGAGATCGACACCGCGAACCGGCTCGTCGTCACCCAGCCCGGGATCTTCAACGCCGACCTGTCGCGGGCGGTCGAGGCGCAGGGCCTGTACTACCCGCCGGACCCGTCGTCCTGGGAGTTCTGCTCGATCGGGGGCAACCTCTCGACGAACTCCGGTGGCCTGTGCTGCGTGAAGTACGGGGTGACGACCGACTACGTCATGGGCCTGGAGGTCGTCCTCGCCTCGGGCGAGGTGCTCCGCACCGGCCGGCGCACCGTGAAGGGCGTCGCCGGCTACGACCTCACGAAGCTCTTCGTCGGCAGCGAGGGCACCCTCGGGGTCATCACCGAGGCGACGCTCATGCTGCGCCCCGCCGCGCAGCGGCCCCGGACGGCGGCCGCGCTCTTCGCGAGCATGCGGGCGGCGACCGACACCGTCGCCGCCGTCGTCGCCGAGGGGCACGTGCCGAGCCTGCTCGAGCTCATGGACGCCGTCTCGATCCGGGCCGCGAACGAGTACCTGCGCAGCGACCTGCCGGAGGACTGCGCCGCGATGCTCATCTGGCAGTCCGACTCCGGCGGCGAGGTCGCCGCGCGCGAGGTGGCGGCGATCGGCGAGGTCGCGACCCGGTGCGGCGCCACCGACGTCGTCGAGGCCGACGACCCGGCCGAGGGTGAGGTGCTCCTCGCCGCCCGGCGCGCCGTCCTCACCGCGCTCGAGGCGTGGGGGACGACACTCGTCGACGACGTCTGCGTCCCCCGGACCCGGCTCGGCGAGTTCATCGACGGCATCACCGCGATCGGCGAGCGGCGGGGCGTCGTCATCGGGACCGTCGCGCACGCCGGCGACGGCAACACGCACCCGAACGTCGTCTTCGACGCCGCGGACGCCGACCAGGCGGAGCGGGCCCGGCTCGCGTTCGGCGAGATCATGGACCTCGGCCTCGAGCTCGGCGGCACGATCACCGGCGAGCACGGGGTCGGCGTCCTCAAGCGGGAGTGGCTCGAGCGCGAGGTCGGCCCGGTCGGCCTCTCCGTGCACCGGGCGGTCAAGGCCGCGCTCGACCCGGCGGGCATCCTCAACCCGGGCAAGGTCTTCTCGCTGTAGCCCGTCCGCGCCCGGCCCACCTCTTCCCCGACGGCCTCGGC
>NZ_MWLN01000059.1 GCF_002198655.1 Kineosporia sp. A_224 | reverse complement strand
CCTCGGTGCGCAGGGCGTCGGCGAGCAGGAAGGCGTCGTCCGGGCCGATCCCGGGCAGGACGACGGCGAAGACGTCGCCGCCGAGGCGGTAGACCCGGTGCGGGTGCCGCTCGTGGAGCAGGGCGGCGACGTCGGCGAGGAACGCGTCGCTGCGGCGGCGGCCGAGGGTCGAGGTGACCGCGTCGAGGCCGCCGACCTGGGCGACGAGGACCGACAGGGACTGCTCGTCCTGCCGGACGGCGGACACGAAGGCCTCGAGGTCGACCGGGAAGGCACGGCGGGACCCGGTGCCGGTGAGGTCGTCCGTGCCGGACAGGTGCACCTCGTCGCGGTGCCGGCGCAGCAGCCTGCGGCCGCCGAGCAGGAGCATGAGGGGGACGGCGCCCAGGGCGCCGAGACCGAAGACCATGAGCAGGCTGCGGCGCAGCGCCGCGGACCGGCTGCGGGCGTCGTCCTCGTCCAGGGTGACCTGGAGCCCGACGACCTCCGACGGGAGCCGGACCGGCACCGTGACGACGAGGACGTCCCGGCCGCGGAGCACCGCGGCCCGCACCGCCGTCGCGTCGCCCGGCGGGGCGTCCACGACGGTGGCGCCCTCGATGCCGCGCTCCGTGGCCAGGTCGGTGACGTCCGCCTCCAGGTCGGCGCGGTCGCCCGGGCCGTCGGCGAGGCGGGCCTCGGCTCCCGCGGCGACGTCGACGACGCGGCTCACGGCCTCCCGCTCCATCGCCCGGACCGTGAGCCGGTCGGCGAGGACGGACTGCAGGCCGGCCGTCACGAGCCCGGTCAGGAGCACTGCGAGGACGAGCCGGGTCGCGAAGGACCCTGCCCGTCGTGCCCATGCCGCGTGACGCATCCGGCCCTCCATGGCGATGCTCGTCGCGGACCGTCCTGGTCCGCGGCTCGCGGGCCGTCGTGGCCCGCTCGGTGCGTGAGCCGTCCTGGCTCACGCGAGACCTGTCGGCGGTCGTGACGGTTGTATGAGGGTCCACCTGGGTGGCGCCCAAACACTCACGCAACGTCGAGCACGCGCTCACGTGGTGTCGACGGTGGGCGTCGCGTGGGTCACAGCGGCCGTGCTCCTGCCGCAGCGCGCCGAGATGTGGGTCATGAGCGCTCGGTTACTGTCGTGACCATGCTCGTCGCTTTCTCCGTGGCCCCCTCGGGCGTCGGCGACTCGGTCAGCGAGGCCGTCGCCGATGCCGTCCGCGTCGTCCGCGAGAGCGGCCTGCCGCACCGCACCGACTCGATGTTCACGACGATCGAGGGTGACTGGGACGCGTGCATGGACGTCGTCCGGCGGGCCGTCGAGGCATGCCAGGCGCACGGCGACCGGGTCTCGCTCGTCCTCAAGGCCGACATCCGGGCCGGGCGCACCGGGGAGATGCAGGCCAAGCTCGACCGGCTGGAGGCCGCGATCGAGCGGCACGAGCCGCCCGCCGAGCGGCAGGAGACCGCATGACGGCCGGCCGCGGGGTCCTCGTCGCACGGCTCGCGGCAGCGGTCGCGGCCCTCCTCGGGCTCGTCCTGCTCGTCGTCGGGGCGACCCGCGGCGGGTCGGACGGCGCGGGGGACCAGGCCTCGGCCGGCACCACCCGCCTCGACGGCGTCGTCGCCGTGACCACCCGGCCTGACGTCCTCGCCGACGGCGCGAGCCGGGTCCGGCTCGGGGCGTCGGCGACGACCTCCGGGACGACCGTGTTCGTCGGCGTCGCGCGTGCGGACGACGTCGCGGCCTGGGTCGGCGACCTCGCCCGCGTCGACGTGCTCGGCGCCGGCGAGGAGGGCGTCCTCGACATCGCCCGCACGGGCACGACGACGACCGCCCCCGACCCGGCCCGGTCGGACATCTGGGCCGCGACCGCCTCCGGCCAGGGCGCCGCCCGGCTCGACTGGACGCCCGCCCCCGGGCAGTGGCGCGCCGTCGTCGTCGCGGGGACGGCGGCCGGCGGCCTCGAGCGGGTCGACGTGGGCTGGGTCCGCCCGGCCGGCGGGTCGTCCGCCCCGGCGTTCGTCGCGACCGGCCTCGTGCTCCTCGTCGCCGGTGCGGTCGCGCTCCTCGTGCTGCGCCGTCGGGGCGGCCGGCCGGACGACGAGTTCTACGACGACTTCAGCGGCTACGACGACACGGACGACACGGACGACACCGACGACACCGGCGGCACCGACGTCAGGGACGACAGCGACGGCACCGGCACCCCGGCCGGGCCGGGAGCGGGCGGCAGCGCGAGCGCCGGCCACGACCCGGACACGACGACGACGATCCCGCGCGTGCACGGCCGGCGCCGCGCCGGGACGCCGCCGTGGGCCCGCGTCGTCCCGCTCGCGCTCGTCGTGTCGCTCGGCGCGACGGCCTGCAGCAGCGGGTCGTCCGGCGGGTCCGCGGCTCGTCCGGCCGGGTCCGCCACGGCCGCGGGGACGGCGTCCGGCGCGTCCGCCGTGCCGTCCTACCCGGCGGTCCTCGTGCCGCAGGCGGAGAACGTCCTCGACAAGGTCGACGCCGCCCTCGCCGCGGCGAACCGCTCCGGCAGGGTCGCCGACGCGCAGGGCCGGGTCGTCGGGCCGTACGCCCGCCGCCTCGCCGCCGAGCTGAAGGTCCGCGAGAAGGCGGGGACGCCGTCCGCCACGGCCACAGCCACAGCGGCCACAGCCACCGCCGGCGCCACGGCGAGCCCGACGTCGACGGCCGGGATGGCCCGCGACCGGCTCGTCCTCACCCGCCAGGCCGGCTGGCCGCGGTTCTTCGTCGTCGCCGGCTCCGCGCCGGGCCGCCCGACGCCCGTCGTCCGGGTGCTCGTGTCGCCGACCGCCCGTGACCCGTACGGGGTGTGGGCCGAGCCGGTGCTCCTGCCCGGCGCCTCGCTGCCGGGCGTCCCGGCGGCGGCCCAGGGGGCCGAGGTGCTCGCAGCGGGCGCGACCGGGCTCGTCGCGACCCCGGAGCAGGTCGCGAAGGGCTACGCGGACGTCCTCACGAACAGCACGAAGAGCGCCTCGTCGAAGCTCTTCGCCCCCGACGAGTTCCGCCGGCAGGTGTCGTCCCGGGTCGCCGAGGACCGCCGCGGCGTCGCGGCCGTGGGCAGCGTGACGAGCACGCACACGCTCCTGCCGGACGGGCTCCTCGCGTTCAGGTCGGCGGACGGCGGCGCGGTCGTCGTGGCGGCCGTCGAGCAGAAGTACACGGTGACCGTGAAGGCGGGCGCGGGCTCGGTGCGGGTCGACGACCGGCTCGAGGCGCTCGGCGGCCGGCGGTCGTACGCGACGAAGCTCGAGCGCACGTCCGTCGAGGTCGTCGTCCTCACGGTGCCGCCCGCGGGCGGCGGGCTCGTGCGCGTCGTCGCGGCGTCCAAGGACGACGTCGCGGTCTCCGGCTCCTGACCGGGCATCCCGGTCACGGGTCGTACCCGCTCCGTGGCACCATCGTCCCAGCACATCGACGCGGAGCGACGCCGCCGCCGGTCGGACCGGTCCGGCGGCCCGCGTGCACGGACGGCGTTGACGCCGGTAGAGAGGACCCGAGGACCTTATGACCACCCAGCCCGGACCCGGACGGCCCATGTCCCTGCGCGGGGCCGTGGACCTGTCGACGCTCGCGAAGCCGCAGCCCGCGGCCGGTGCCACGGGCGGCGGAGCGACGGGCGGCGGGGCCGCCGCGTCCGGGTACGTCATCGACGTCACGGACGACTCGTTCGTCGCGGACGTCGTCGAGCGCTCCTCGACCGTCCCCGTCATCATCGACTTCTGGGCCGAGTGGTGCGGGCCGTGCAAGCAGCTCTCGCCGATCCTCGAGAAGATCGCCGCGGACCTCGACGGCCGGCTCCTCGTCGCGAAGGTCGACGTCGACGCGAACCGCCAGCTCGCCCAGGCCTTCCAGGTGCAGTCGATCCCGACCGTGTTCGCCGTCCTCAAGGGGCAGCCGGTCGCGCTGTTCCAGGGCGCGCTGCCGGACGCCCAGGTGCGCGAGGTCGTCGCCCAGCTCCTGCAGGCCGCCGAGGCGAACGGCGTCACGGGCCGGATCGAGCTCGCCGCCGGCGACGGCGACGTCGACGTCGACGACGACGACGAGGCCGAGGACGCCGAGCCGGTGGAGGAGCCGCTGCCGCCGCACCACCAGGCCGCGTACGACGCGATCGACGCCGGCAACTACGACGCCGCGATCACGGCCTACGAGGCCGCGCTCAACGAGAGCCCCGCCGACGAGATGGCCCGGGTCGGCCTCGCCCAGGTCAAGCTGCTGGCCCGCACGGCGGACGTCGACCCGCAGGTCGCGCGCGCGGCCGCGGCCGCCGACCCGACCGACGTCCAGGCCCAGATCCTCGTCGCGGACCTCGACCTGCTCGGCGGGCACGTCGACGACGCGTTCTCCCGGCTCGTCGACACCGTGCGCGTGACGGCCGGCGCGGACCGCGACACCGTCCGCGTCCACCTCGTCGAGCTCTTCGACGTCGTCGGCGCCGAGGACCCCCGGGTCGCCCAGGGCCGGCTCGCGCTCGCGAACGCGCTCTTCTGACCGGACCGCTCTGACCGGACCGCCGCGCCGTCAGCGGCCGAGCACCGCCCGGAGCCGGGCGAGCAGGCCGCCCTGCGGCCGGTACCGCGGGCAGCCGTCGCACAGCGAACACTCGCTGCCTGCGCGGTAGTGCTCGTGCGCCGCGCGCGCGTGCCCGCAGCGGCAGACGGCCGCGGCGCGGCCGGCGGGGGTGCTCATGGGGCCAAGCCAACCACGGGTCCGCGGGGTGGCGGACGGCGCCCCAGCGGCGGCAGGGCGCCGTTCCCGTCCGACGTGGTGACGCAAACGGCGTACGCGAGTGCGTTGAGTGACCGAGGATGAGGCATGCGGTCGACAGGATGCAGTGAGGTGCACGTCTCAGGTGCGGCGGGGAACGACGGGGCCGGACCGCGGGTGTTGACGACGTCACCCGACGGAACGACGCAGGAGCGAGCCATCGCCGACGACCTCGTCCTCACCCGGACCGCCGCGGGCACCCGCCCGCGGACCGCGCCGCGGCTCATGCGCAACGCGGTGCAGCGGTACGACTGGGGCTCCCGGACGGCGCTCGCCCGGATCCAGGGCCGGGCGCCGGCGGGTCACACCGAGGCCGAGCTGTGGATCGGCGCCCACCCGCTCGCGCCGTCCGCCCTGCGCGACGTCGACGGGCACGAGACCTGCCTGGCCGACGAGGTCGGTGCCGACCCGCTGCGGACGCTCGGCGCCGCCTGCCTGGCCCGGTTCGGGCCCCGGCTGCCGTTCCTGCTGAAGATCCTCGCGATCGACCGGGCGCTGTCCGTCCAGGTCCACCCGGACGCCGCGCAGGCCGCGGCGGGCTTCGCCGCGGAGGAGGCCGCCCGGCTGCCGGCCGGCCCTGGCCGCCGGTTCGCCGACCCGTACCCCAAGCCGGAGCTGCTCGTCGCGGTGACCCACGTCGAGGCGCTCGCCGGCTGGCGGACCGCACGGGAGGCCGCCCGGCTCGTCGACCTGCTCGACGGCGCGCGGGCCGAGCGGCTGCACGCCGCGGTGACGACCGAGGGCCTGCCGGGCGCGCTCGCGCTCCTCGCCGGCTGGCCCGCCCACGACCGGGCGGCCCTCGTGGCGGACGTCGTCCGCGGCGTCCGGGTCGCGCTCGCGGGCAGCGCCGTCGAGCGGGACGCCGACGCGCTCGCCGCGCTCATGTGGGTGCACCGGCTCGTCGGGCAGCACCCGGGCGACCCCCTCGTGCTCGCCCCGCTGCTGCTCGACGTCGTCCGGCTCGCCCCCGGCGAGGGGCTGTTCGTCCCCGCCGGCGTCCCGCACGCGTACCTGTCCGGCCTCGGCGTCGAGATCATGGGCGCGTCCGACAACGTCGTGCGCGCCGGTCTGACGCCGAAGGCCGTGGACGTCCCGCTCCTGCTCGACCTGCTGGCCCCGGACGCCGCCCCGGTCGTCGCGCACGGCCGGCCCGTCACGGCGCACGAGGTCGTGTGGTCGCCGCCGGCCCGGGAGTTCCGCCTCGGCCGGATCGTCGTCGGCAGCGGGGACGTCGTCACCCCGGCCCCACTGCCCGAGGCGGACGCCGGCCCGCAGATCCTGCTGTGCCTCACCGGCTCGGTGGACGTCCTCGCGGGGACGCACCGCGTGACGATGCGGGCCGGTGAGTCCGTGTTCGTCGGGGCCGACGTGGGCGTCGTCCGGCTCGTCGGCGACGGCGAGGTGTACCGCGCGTGCGTCGGGGAGCACGACGCGGTCTGACCGTCAGCTTCCGTGGGACCCCATGGCCGTTCCTCTCCCCGTGCGGCGCCACCCCCGGCCGTGCCGAGCACGGCGGGTGACGGGGCCCGGACCGGGCCCGCACTCGACGCTAGTCACGGGTGCCGACGGACCGCACCGGCGCGGCGCAGGTCCGTACGACCCCGGACAGGCCGGACGGCCCCGGACGCCGGGGTCGGCCGGGGTCAGCCGTCGACGACGAGCACCTCGAGCGGCTCGACGATGCCGACGGAGCGCTCGAAGTTCTCGATCCGCGTCGCGAGCACCTCGGTGACCTTCTCGCCCTTGCGGACGAGCACGAGCCCGGTCGTCGTGACGATGTCGCAGGCCAGCACCATCCCGGCCCGGACGTTCGCCGCCCGGACCTCCACGAGCCGGCCCTTGGGCTCCAGGCCGTCGGAGGCGAGGAGCACGGCGTCGAGCACCGCCTGCGGGAACCGGCCGGTCCGGCCGAGCGCCCGGACGACGTCGCGCGGGGCGAGCCCCGCCTCGTAACCGGCGAGGAAGCCGGAGACCGCCGCGAAGGCCGCGGCCGCCGTCCCCTCCCGGTCGCGGGCCGGCGGCACCGGCTCCTCGGGCGCCGCGGGGTCGGGCAGCTCGACGAGCTGCGCGCCGACCCAGGCCGCCACGGTCCCCAGGCGGGGGATCCGGGCGAGCAGCCGCTCGGCGAGCGCCGGGTGCGCCCGGTACATGAGGGCGTCGTCCTCGGAGAGCCTGCGGCCGACGACGACGTCGTCGAGCACCGTCGGCGGCACGGCCACGCAGCCGACCTGGCTGAGCATCGCGGCGATCGGCAGCCGCCAGTCGTCCTCGAGGCCGAGCGCGGCGGCGGTCCCCGCGGTGAGCGTCCGCATCCGGTCGGTGCGGGTCGCGGCGGACGGCGTCGCGAGCGACAGCACCTCGGTGAGGACGTCGACGGCCCCGCCGAGGGTCCGCTCGAGCAGCTCGCGCTCGGCCTGGACGAGCTGGTGCTGGCGCAGCGCGGCGTCGAGCGCCCGGGTGAGGTCCGCCGGCTCGCAGGGCTTGGTGAGGAAGCGGAAGAGGTTGGCGTTGTTGACCGCCGAGATCGTCGAGGTGAGGTCGGCCTGCCCGGAGAGGATGAGCATGACCATGTCGGCGTCGAGGGTGCGCACGGCGGCGAGGAACTCCGCCCCGTTCATCCCCGGCATCATCATGTCCGACACGACGACGGCGAACGGGCGGCCCTCGGTCGCAGCCGCACGGACGGCGTCCAGCCCCTCCTCGCCCGAGGTGGCCAGTGTGAGGTCGTACCGGCCGCGCAGCGTCCGCCGCAGCGCGTCGAGGATCCGCTGCTCGTCGTCGACGAGGAGGATGCGCCGTCCCTCGGGCGCGTCCGTGCGCTGGGCGGGCACACCGGCAGCGGCCTGCGCGGCAGGGGTCTGCGGAAGCAGCGTCATGGGTCCTGTCTCGGCCGCCGGGGGCCCGTTCTCAAGGGACCGCGCACGGCGGCGCCCGGACGTCACCCTCGCAGAGGCTCAAGGGGGCTGCGCCGTGGGCCGATCCGGGGATGTGGACCACGCCCAGGACCCTGCCCGAGACGTGCCGGACGACGAGACCGCCCGGCTGGCGCTCGTCGCGCGCCACACCGAGGACGGTGTGGTCATCAGCGGCGCCGACGGCAGGATCGAGTGGGTCAACGAGGCCTTCGAGCGGATGTCCGGCTACAGCCGGGAGGCCGCGGTCGGCCGCCGGCGGGTCGACCTCGTCCGTGGCCCGTTCACCCGCACCGCGGAGTTCGCCCGGCTCGCCAACGAGCTCGCGACGCTGGCGCCCGCGACGGCCGAGTTCGCGACGCGCACCAAGGACGGGCAGCCGTACTGGGTCGCGATGTCCGTCAAGCCCGTCGTCGAGGACGGTCGCGTCGTCGGCTCCATCGGCGTCGAGCGGGACGTCACCTCGCGCCGGCAGGCGGAGGAGCGGGCCCGGCAGACGCTGCGCCGCGCCGAGTCGCTCGCCGTCGCCCTGAGGTACGAGAAGACCCTGCTGACCCGGGTGCTCGGGACCATCCCGCACGTCGTCTGGTGGAAGAACGCGGACCTGCGCTACGTGGGGGCCAACACCGCCTTCCTCACGCTGCGCGGCGTCCGCAGCCAGGCCGAGATCGTGGGCCGGCTCGAGGGCCAGCTCGACACCACGGACGACCTCGGGCCGCAGATCGCCGCCTTGGAGAACCAGGTGGTCGCGACCGGCGAGCCCGTCGTCGACGCGACGGTGACGCTCGTCCCGCCCGGCGGGGAGGTCCGCACGATCCTCGTGAGCGTGCTGCCGAACACCGAGGGCGGCGAGGTCGCGGGGGTCATCGGCATCGGCGCCGACATCAGCCAGGTCACCGAGCTCGAGCGCCAGCTCGCCCAGGCCAGCCGGCTGGAGTCGATCGGCCAGCTCGCGGCGGGCATCGCGCACGAGATCAACACGCCCGTCCAGTACGTCTCCGACAACACCCGCTTCGTCTCGGAGTCGTTCAGCGGCGTCCTCGCCGGGCTCGAGCAGCTCACGGCGCTGACCCAGGAGCCGGACGCCGCTGCGCTGCGCCGCCGGCTCGGGGAGGTCGTGTCGTCCCTCGACCTGGACTTCGTCGCCGAGGAGGTGCCGAGCGCGCTCGCGCAGTCCCTCGAGGGCCTGGAGCGGGTCGCGCAGATCGTCCGGGCGATGAAGGACTTCTCGCACCCGGGCACCGGGCGCGTGCAGACCGACCTCAACCGCGTCGTCGAGACGACGGCGCAGGTCTCGCGCAGCGAGTGGAAGTACCTCGCCGAGCTGACCCTCGAGCTCGACCCCGCGGTCGGGCTCGTGCCGTGCTTCGAGGGTGAGCTCAAGCAGGTCGTCCTCAACATCATCGTCAACGCCGCCCAGGCCATCGACGAGCGGCGCCGGGCCGAGGGCACCGACGCGCTGGGGCACCTCGGGATCTCGACGCGGCGGCTCGGTGACGAGGCGCTCGTCGTCATCAGCGACGACGGCACCGGGATGGACGAGGCCACCGTCCTGCGCGTCTTCGACCCCTTCTTCACGACGAAGGGCGTCGGCAAGGGGACCGGCCAGGGGCTGTCCCTCTCGCACTCGATCGTCGTCGTCAAGCACGGCGGCCGCATCGACATCCGGTCCAAGCCGGGTCACGGCTCGACCTTCACCATCGCGCTGCCCTACGCCGTCGCCGACGACGCCGAGGGCGAGGAGACACCGTGAGCCGCAGCATCCTGTTCGTCGACGACGAGCCCCACCTGCTCGCGGGGCTGCGCCGGATGCTGCGCTTCAAGCGCGGCGAGTGGGAGATGACCTTCGCGTCCGGCGGCGAGGAGGCGCTCGCGGTCATGGCGACCACGCCCGTCGACGTCGTCGTCTCGGACATGCGGATGCCCGGCATGGACGGCGCGCAGCTGCTCGCCGAGGTGCGCCGCCGGTACCCCGCGACGTCCCGGATCATCCTGTCCGGCCACGCCGACCGGGCCTCCATCATCAGCGCGATCGGACCGACGCAGCAGTACCTCTCCAAGCCTTGCGACGTCGAGGTCCTCGTCGCCGCGCTCGAGCGGGTGCTCGGCGTCCGCGACCTCGTGACCGACGACCGGCTCCGCCGCGTCCTGGGGGACGTCGAGACGCTGCCGAAGCCCCCGGTCGTCTACGAGCGGATGCTCGCGATGGCCTCGGACCCGGACTGCAGCCTCGACGACGTCGTCGCGGTCATCGAGGACGACGTGCCGACGAGCGCCGAGGTGCTGCGGCTGGTCAACTCCTCGTTCTTCGGGCTGCCGGCCCGGGTCGAGTCGGTCGCGCGGGCGGTGAGCCTGCTCGGGCTCGAGACGATCCAGGCCCTCGCCGTCGCTGGGGCGGTCTTCGGCTCCGGCGGGGGACCGGCGCGCGGCCTCGACCTGCACGCGCTGAGCCGCCGGGCGCTCCACGTCGCCCAGCTCTCCAAGGCTTTCGCGGTGAGCGACGGCTGGTCCCGGGACGCCGTCCACGACGCGTTCTTCGCCGGGCTCCTCCACGAGGTCGGCATCACGGTGCTCGCCGCGGGGCACCCCGGCCCGTGGCAGGCCGTGTGCGAGCGCGGGCCGCTCGACCCGTGGGAGGCGCACGACGTCCAGGCCGCGGCCTTCGGCTGCGCCGCGACCGAGGCGTCCGCCTACATCCTCGGGCTCTGGGGCTTCGGGGACAGCGTCGTCGCGGCGATCGCCGACCAGCCGGCCCGGCCCGGCGACCTCACCGCGACCCCGGCCGCGCACGTCCTCACGGTCTCCCGGCTCCGCGCCCACGACCCGGCGGTGCCGGTGGTGGCCGACCCCGTGGGCTTCCTCACCGACGAGCGGCTGCAGGCCTGGGACGCCGCGGTCGGCGCCCAGCCGGCCCTCCAGCCGCAGGGCACCCCGGCCCGCGTCCCGGGCCAGGCCGGCGCGCCGGCCGGCGAGACCGCAGCCCCCGCGCACGGGTAGCCCGCAAGACCTGCCCGCAGCACGCCCCGGCGCCCGTCGACCTCACGGTCGGCGGGCGCCGTCGCGTTCCGCCGTCCGGGTGGAGTCCGTCGCTAAGGGTTCATCCGCGGCGTGCCGATCACCTGATCAGCCGCAACCCGTACGGGTGCGGGTGACGACCCGGAAGGACTGCCATGCCCACCGCTGGAACCCACCGCAGGTGGCGACGCGCGACCCAGGCCCTGGTCCTCGTCGCGATCGCCCTCGGCACGCTGCTCCCCGCCGCCCCGGCCATGGCCGCCGCGATGAGGGTCCGCGACGTGACGATCGACTGCGCCGGTGACACCGTCGCCGGCCACGTGACGATGACGTCGGCCGCGACCGGCACCATGACCGCCGAGCTGTACGTGTCGAACACCTCGCGGACGCCGTCGAAGATGACCAAGCTCGGCAGCCAGGTCGTCAAGACCGGTCCGTGGATGAACGAGGTCGCGTACGGCTTCAACCTCACCAAGCTCGGCACCGGCAAGCACTACACCTGGTACCGGGTCAAGGCGACGATCGGCACCTCGAGCCGGTTCTCGGCCGCCGTCGGCGACCCGACGTGCGCCCCGCCCGCCGAGGTGCCCGAGGCCGGCGTCGCCGGTCTGGTCCTGCTCGTCATGGGTGCCGCTGCCGGCGGCGTCCTGTGGTTCCGCTCGCGGGCGTCGCGCTCGCAGATGTCGGCCGCCTGAGCCGATGACGCTCACCGCCCCGACGGCGACGCCCGGAGCACCCGCGGCGGTACCGGCCCACCGGTCGGTCCCGCCGCGGGTGCGGGCGGCGCTCGCCGTGCTCGCCGCCGCCGTCGCCTTCGCGCCGAGCCTGTCCGGGCTCGTCGCGGACCTGCGCTACGGCGCACCGACGGGCGACCTGCTCGCCGTCCCGGTCGTCGCCGCCGTCATGCTCGACGCGACGGTCCGCTCCGGGCGTCGTGTCTGGTCCGGCCGGCTCGGGCACGGTGACCTCGTCGCGGCGGGCGGCCTCGTGGCCGCGGCGTTCGTCCTGCTCCTGATCCCCGTCGGCAGCGCGTCGAACGGCCGCTGGCTGACCCGGCTCGACCTGCTCGCGCACCCCCTCGCCCTCGCCGCCTTCGCGGTGCTCCTGCTCGGCATGCGGGCGCTCGCGGTCGCCGTCGTGCCGCTCGCCTACGGGCTGCTCGTGTGGCCCTGGCCGGTGACGTGGCTCAACGTGCACGCCGTCGCCCCGCTCGCCCGGGCCACGTACGAGGCCTCCGGCCACGCCGCCCAGTGGCTCGGCGCGGCCCGGATGGTCGACGTCGGCGCCGAGAACACCCTGCGCATCGGGACGGGGGAGCGGGCCTTCGAGGTCGTCGTCGCCCCCGCGTGCTCCGGCATCACCGGCATCGCCGCGTACCTCGTCGTCGCCGGTGCGGTGCTCGCGCTCTCGCACGGCCGGCTGCGGGCCCGGCTGGTCTGGCTCGGCTGCGGCGTCGCCGCGGTCTGGGTCGCCAACGTCGTCCGGGTCACCGGGCTCGCCGTCGCCGGCGACCGCTGGGGCGCGCCCGTCGCCCTCGACCTGCTGCACCCGGTGGCCGGCCTGGCCCTCGACGCCGTCGTCGTCGTCGCGCTCGTCGCCTCGATGCAGCGCTTCGGCCTGCGGTGGACGCCCTTCGTCACCGAGCCGCCGCCCTCGCCCCAGACCCCCGCGACCGACCTCGCGCCGCCCTCGGCCCGCTCGCTCGTCGTCCGCGCCGGCCTCGTCGCCGCGCTGTCCGCCACGTTCCTCGTCACCACGCTGCACGTCGCGGGTCCCGCGGACACCGGGCTCGCCGCGGCGCCGCGGCGCACCCTCGTGCTCGCCGACCTCGCCGCGGTCGGCGGCGACGCCGAGTTCCTCGGCCGCGAGGAGTGGTCGAAGGTCTACTTCGGCAGCAGTTCGGTGTGGAACCGGTACCGGGTCAGCACGTCGTCCGGCGGCAGCGTCTGGGTCGACGGGCTCGTCGTCACCGACGGCGACGCCCTGCGGGCCCACGACGTGCTGTCCTGCTACAACTTCCACGGCGCCGAGGTCGCGGCCCAGGAGACGGTCCGGCTCGACGGCCGGGTCACCGCGACGCGCCTCGTCGTCCGGCAGGCCGACGGCGAGCAGTGGCAGACCCTCTGGTGGGAGTGGCCCGTCCTCACCGACGCCGGGCTGCGCCACGAGCGGGTCACCCTCTTCGTCGGCGGGCTGCCCCCGGCCGCCACCCCGGCGGGTGCGCCGGCGGGTGCCGGCGCGCGCGGCGGCGGCGCCCCGGTGCTCGTCGACCCGGCCGTGACCCGGACCCTCGTCGAGACCGCGGAGCGGGTCGTCGAGCGCGCCCTCGGCCGCACGGAGGTGACCCGGTGACGACGTCCGCGGGCCAGGCCGCGGGCACGGTCCGCGGTGCCCGGCGGGTGCCCCGCAGCGGCGAGCCGCCGCGCGCCGAGGGGCTGCCGACGGCGCCGTCGGCCGACGAGCGCTACCTCTACCTCGGCCCGCAGGCCCGGGTCTACCCGCTGGTCCAGGGCGTCATGAGCCTCGCCGTCGGGGTCGCGGTCGTCGTCTTCTTCGGGGCGCACGCGCAGACCGCGGTCTTCGTCGCGCCGGCCGTGCTCACCCTCTTCGCCGGTGCGCTCTCGACGTGGTCGACGTCCGCCCGACGCCGGGTCGAGCTCGACGACCACCGCGCGCTCGTGGCGGCCTGGCGGCCGGCCCGGGTGCCGTCCGTCGACGTCTTCCTGCCGACGGCGGGGGAGCCGGTGGCGCTGCTGCGCAACACGTACGAGCACGTGGCACGGCTGAGCTGGCCCGGTGAGCTCGCCGTCCTCGTGCTCGACGACAGCGGGCGGCCCGAGGTCGAGCGGCTCGCCGGCGAGTTCGGCTTCACGTACCTGTCCCGGCCGGACCGCGGGCGGCTCAAGAAGGCGGGCAACCTCGCCCACGGGTACGCGCACTCGGCGGGGGACCACATCCTCGTGCTCGACGCCGACTTCTGCCCCTCCCCGGACGCGTTGCGCGAGCTCGTCCCGTACCTCGACGACCCGCAGGTCGGCATCGTCCAGAGCCCGCAGTACTTCGACTCCCTCGGCCCGGCGACGTGGCTCGAGCGCGGCGCGGGTGCCGTCCAGGAGCTGTTCTACCGCTGGGTCCAGCCGGCCCGGGACGGCGTCGGCGCGGCGATCTGCGTCGGCACGAACGCCGTCTACCGCCGGGCCGCGCTCGAGGCCGCGGGCGGCTTCGCGCAGATCGGCCACAGCGAGGACGTCCACACCGGGGTCGCCCTGCTGCGCAGCGGTTCCGGCCTGAGGTACGTGCCCGTGCTCGTCGCGCGCGGGCTGTGCCCGGACGGCGTCGCCGGGTTCGTCAGCCAGCAGTACCGCTGGTGCACCGGCTCGATGTCGCTGCTCGCCGACCGCGGCTTCCACAACGCCGGGCTGCCGATGCGGCAACGGGTCTGCTTCTGGACGGGCTTCCTCTACTACATCACCACCGGCGTCAACGTCTTCGCCGGGCTCGCGTCGGCGGTCGTCATGCTCTGGGTGCTCCCCGAGCACGTGTCGCCGCTGCACTACCTCCCGCTCGTCCTCGCGGTCTGGGTCATGTTCGCGCAGTGGCGCCGGGTGTCCTGGGCGCACTACGACCTCAACGTCCTGCGGGTGCGGATGCTCTACAGCGTCGCGCACGCGCTCGCGGTGTGGCACGCCCTCACCGGCCGCACCCAGGAGTGGGTGCCGACCGGTGCCGCGACCCGCGGTGTCCCGCTCGCGCGGTCGATCTGCCGCCTCGCCGCCGGCTGGTTCGTCGTCGCCGAGATCGGTATCTGGTCCGGTGTCGTCCGCGGCCTCGTCGTCGACGGGCCGGGCCGGTTCTGGCTCAGCGCCGTCCTCGGGGTCATCGGGACCGCCGTGCTCGGCCCGGTCGTCGCGCTCGTCTGGCCGGAGACCGGCTGGCCGGTCCCGGTGCCGCCGGCG
>NZ_MWLN01000058.1 GCF_002198655.1 Kineosporia sp. A_224 | reverse complement strand
CCTTACCCAGGGGGGTGGGGGAGCCCCGATGGGGGGTTCCACCTGAGTACTGACAGTGACATCGGCTCGGGGCGGACCGGGCGACGGACCCGCCGCGACGATGGAAGGATGGCGAGGACCACCCGCGTGGCGCCCCGGCCGGACGGTCAGTCCCCGGCACGCAGCCCGCACACCGAAGGGAGCACACCGTGGCCGGCGACTCGTCGTTCGACGTCGTGAGCAAGATCGACCGCCAGGAGGTCGACAACGCGCTGAACCAGGCGGCGAAGGAGATCTCGCAGCGGTACGACTTCAAGGGGGTCGGCGCGTCCATCGAGTGGAGCGGCACCGAGATGATCGTCATGAAGGCGAACAGCGAGGACCGGGTCAAGGCCGTCCTCGACGTCTTCGAGACCAAGCTCATCAAGCGCGGCGTCTCGCTCAAGGTGCTCGACAAGGGCGACCCGAAGGTCTCCGGCAAGGAGTACCGGCTCGAGGCGACCCTCAAGGAGGGCCTCAGCCAGGAGAACGCCAAGAAGATCTCGAAGATCATCCGCGAAGAGGGCCCCAAGGGCGTCAAGGCGTCCATCACGGGCGACGAGCTCCGGGTCACGAGCAAGAGCCGCGACGACCTGCAGGAGATCATCGCGCTGCTCAAGGGTGCCGACCTCGACGTGGCGTTGCAGTTCACCAACTACCGCTGACGACCGCTTCGGTCAGCGGTCGAGGTGGCCCGGCCCGGGGACGTTGCGACGATGCCGCGCCGATGCTCGGGTCGATGCTCGGGTCCGGACCACCGTGATCGCGACGGAGAAGACCCGAGCACAGACCCGAGCACACCCATTGCTGCTGCACCTGTCGTCGCAGGGCGATGCACGTCAGGGCGTGCACAAGGCTGCAACGACCCGTGCGACGTCCCTCTCGGGCGGGTTCGTCCAGGCCTGCGGCCCCCTTCGCGCCACGACGTCTGCGGGGATGTCGGCGCGGCAGGTTGCCGTCGTCGTTACCCCGCAAGCGCGCCACGATGGCGGCGTCAACAATCCGTCAGCAGGTGCAGTCGCGCTTGTGCCCGCAGGCGAAGACCTTCGGGCACTCCTGCCGCGGCACCTCGCAGTCGGCGCCGACCCGGTCGAGCATCGAGCCGTTGCAGAAGCAGCACAGCACCGCCTGCTCGACCTCGACGAGCGGCACCCCGTTCGCCTCCACGAGGACGAGCCGCAGCGCGTCGCGCAGTGCGGCCGGCCGACCCTCGGGAGAGAACATCTACGGAGGATCGGCAGGTCCGGCAGCGTCTTGAGCCCCTGGGCGGCCGATCCACCCGGTCGGAGTCGCTCAGGCCTCGTCGAACACCTCGTCCGGGACGGGTACGCCGAGCACCTCGAGGAACCGCCGGAGCTTGATCTCGACGAACACGTCCCCGTCGTCCCGGTCGTCGTCCTCGTCCTCGTCCACCGGGTCGTCGGACGCGAGGAACGGCAGCAGGTCCACCGCCTTGGCCTCCGCCTCGTCGGCGCCGCGGCCGTGGACGGCGGCCCACCACATCGCGAGCGAGGCCGCCTCGAGCGAGACGTCGGTCGGCGGCGAGGCGCCGTCGGCCGCGAAGTAGACCCGCGGCGCCTACCCGAGGTAGGCGGTCCCGCTGCCCGGCCCGGCGGGCAGGTACTGCACGAACGCCAGGTCGCTGTCGTGCACGGCGACGAGCAGCGCCGGCATCGGCACCTCGCCGACGGACGCGGGGTCGACGGCCGACCAGGTGCCGCCGGTGTACAGGAAGGTCCCGAAGAATCCCACGGGCCGCCGTGTGTCAGCGGACGCCGAGGTGCACGGCGAGGTCGGCCGCGACACCGGCGGCCACCGGCATATCGAGCGACTCGACGACCCCGCGCGCGAACAGCCAGCGGACGACGCGGTCCGGGTCGACGTCGAGCAGGCCTGCCATCCGGCGGGCCAGGCCGACAGGGTCGGCGGCGACCCGGGCCGGGCAGTTGAGCAGGTGCTGGGTCGCGTCGTAGGCGGCGTCCCCGACATGCGGCTTCGGGTCGATGACGAGCCACGGCTCGCGCCGCGCCGAGAGCACGTTGCCCGCGTGCAGGTCCGTGCACAGCAGCACCTGTTCGGGCGCCGACGCCGCGAGCGCGACGTACTCGGCGAGCCCGGCCGCGACGGTGTCGTCGTCGAGCGGGGCTGCGCCGGCCAGGGCCTCCCGCTGCCGCCGGAACTCCGCGGACCAGCGCACGCACATCGCCTCCAGCGTCGGCAGCCCCGGCGGCACCGGCGCTGCACGCAGCCTGCGGAGCACCCCGGCGAGGACGACGTCCTGCTGCGGCTCGTCGGCCCCCGTGAACGTCTCCCCCAGCGTCACCCCCGGGTCGCAGCGCTCGAGCAGCAACGCCCGGGTGCCGTCCGCGTCGAGATCGTCGAGGACGTCGAGCAGCAGCACCGCGCCGTCCCCAGCCCAGGCCCGCAGCGCGACCGGTTCGTGCGCGGAGTCCTCGTGCGGCCAGCCGACCTTGAGCACCGCCGACCGGCCGCGTGCGTCCACGCCCGGGGCGACCCACGAGCAGTACCCGCCCGGCTCGTACGGCGGTTCCAGGCGCAGCCCCCAGTACCGCCGGGCGGCGCCGACCGCGGCCGGCAGCCGGTCCGCGACCCACTCCGCCAGACCGGGTTCGTCCCCGGACGCCGCGACCGCCCTCAGTTGTGAGGGCAGAGCAAGCACGGGCGGGCTCCCCGTCACGCCCCGCCGCCCCGCCGGGCCCGCCGGCGCCGGACGACGCCCGCGACCGCGGCGGCGAGCCGCAGCCCGAGCGCCTCGCCGATCCGGGTCGCGATCGACTGCGGCGGCTCGGCGTAGCCGCCGACCCGGGCGACGAGCCGCTCCTGGGCACCGGTCTCGGGCACCTTGCGGCGGCGGGCCTTCGCGAGCACCGCCCAGGCCTCCTCCGGCCGCAGCCCCTCACGGACGAGCACCGTCGCGGCGACCGTCGACGAGCGGCCGATGCCGCCGCGGCAGTGCACGACGACGTGCGCGCCGTCCGCGAGCCGTTCGGTGACCACCTCGGCGAGCATCACCGCGTCGTCCTCGGCCGGCACACCGAAGTCCGGGACCGGCAGCCGGTGCACGCGCAAGCCCTTGCGGGCCAACAGGTCCGGCTCGGCCGCAAGCCCGAGCCTGCCGAGCTCGTCGTCGGGGAGCAGGCACACGACGTCCGTCACGCCGGCCGCCGCGAGCGCCGCGACGTCGTCCTCGAGCGCCTCCCCCGGCCGCGGCGCAGCCATGAGCGCCAGGGTGCCGCGGCCGCTGCGGGGCACGGGGAAGAGCTCGGGCGAGGTGGCGTCGACCATGGCGGCATCATGCCCCCTGACTCACGCCCGGACGACCTCGATCCCCGCCGGGGCGGCGACCCGGACCTCCCCGGCCCGGTCGACCTCGACGTCGAGCCGGCCACCGGCCATCGTCAGGCCGTGGACGGCGAGCGCCCCGACCGGCAGCGGGCCGTCGCCGCGGCGGACGACGAGCCGGCCGGCCGGCGCGTCCGGCTCGAGCCCGAGCAGGGCCGTCGTCATCGCGACCGGGGCGGCGGCCGCCCAGGCCTGCGGGCGGCAGGCAGCGGGGTACGCGACGGGCCCCGGGACGGCGTCCCGGGCGTCCCCGGACCACAGCTCCGGGAGCCGGTCGCCGAAGGCCGGCGCGGCGTCGAGCACGCCGCCGAGGAGCCCGGCCGCGACGTCGCGGTGCCCGGTGCGGACCAGCCCCGCGACCGCCACGGCGGTGTCGTGCGGCCACACGGTGCCGCAGTGGTAGCGCATCACCCCGAAGCCGCCCGCCCGGGCTGACATCGTCCGCAGCCCGAAGCCGTCGGCCATGTCCGGGGCGCCGAGCCGGGCGGCCACGTCGGCGGCCTCCCCGGCGTCGAGGATCCCGGTGCCGAGCAGGTGGCCCATGTTGCTCGCGACGGCGTCGACGACCCGGCCGCCGCCGTCGAGCGCGAGCGCCGGGTAGCGGCCGTCGGCGCCGTCCACCCAGTACCGCTCCCGGAAGCGGACGGCGAGGTCGGCGGCGAACTCCCGCCAGCGCGCGCTCCCGGGCAGGCCGAACGCGTCGAGCAGGGCCGCCCCGGAGACGGCCGCCTCGTAGGCGTAGCCCTGGACCTCGGCGAGCGCGACGGGCGGGGTCGCCAGGGCGCCGTCGTCGAACCGGACGGCGTCGCCGGAGTCCTTCCAGCCCTGGTTCGCCAGCCCGCTGCCGCTGTGGTCGACGTACGAGAGGAAGCCACCGCCCGCCGCGGCCGCGGCGCCGACCCGGTCCAGCGCCGCGACGAGCGCGGGCAGCAGCGGCTCGACGTCCGCGGCCGGCAGCCCCCAGCGCCACGCGTCGTGGAGCAGGCACACCCACAGCGGCGTCGCGTCGACGGTCCCGTAGTAGACCGGCGGCAGCCGGAGCGCACCACCGGTGTCGAAGACCCCGCGCCTCAGCTCGTGGAGGATCTTGCCCGGCTCCTCCTCGGCGGCGGGGTCGGTGCGTACGCCCTGGTAGGCGGCGAGGGTGCGCAGCGTGCCGAGCGCGAGGTCGGTGCCGAGCGGGAGCAGCATCCGGGCCGCCCAGAGGCTGTCCCGGCCGAACAGCGTGAGGAACCACGGGGCCCCTGCCGCGAGGAACGTGTCGCGGGGCGCGGACGCCGTCGCCATCCGCAGCGACACGAGGTCGTCGAGGCTCTGCGCGAGGAGCGCCGGCAGCCGCCGGTCGTCGGCGGTGACCTCGGGACGGCGCCACGGCGGCGTCGACGCGGGGACGACGGCAGCCCCCGGGTCGGTGACGGCCAGGACGAGCCGGACGTCGGCGGCGGTGTCCGGGGCGACGTCGAGGAGCCAGGTGAGGGTGCCGCGGGCGCCGTCGGCGACGGCTCCCGGCGCCGACACGAGGACCTGGACGGCGTCGTCCCCCCAGCGCAGCGCGGCCGTGCCCGGCGTGGCCGGGGGCTGCCCGCCGGCCGGCCGCGCGGCCGGTCCCGGCGGCAGGCCGGCCTTGGCGTGCTCGACCGGCACGAGGTCCCCGGCGACCTCGACCCGCAGCGCGAGCCGGACGGCGCCCGTCGCCGACGATCGCACCGTGACGGTCTCCTCGAGCCGGCCCGGGGTGACCCGGCGGGCCCGCTCGACGCGCACCGTCGGGTCGGCGACGTCGTCACCCAGGCCCCGGGCCAGCCCGACGAACCGGGTGCGGCCAGGGCCGTCCGCGGCGGCCAGGACGGGGACCGGCCGCTCCCAGGCCGGCTCGGGCCCCGGGCCCGCGGCCAGGGCCGGGACCGGCGCGACCGTCACGCGCAGCAGGCTCACGACGCGCACGTCTGCGTGGAAGACGCCCTGGACGCCGGCCCCCGGCGCGGCCGCGTCGAGGTCGCCGTCCGGGGCGGCGAGGACGACGGTCGGCGCGGCGAGCGTCACCACCAGGTCGTGGAGGAGGGGCTGGCGGGGCGGCATCGGTGGACTCCCGTTCGTCGCGTCTGTCCGTTTCGGTGGTCTTGACAGCATCCGGGATCTCGGTCACGGTAAGACTGATTTGAACGCTCCAATGACCGTTCATATCACCCAGATTCGGACATCGGTACCCCTCGCTGCCGGCAGTTCACTCCTCCGGGCGGGATCGGGACCGACCGTCGACGGAGGTGTTCGCGATGGCGCGGGCAACGCTCGAGAGCGTGGCGCGGCATGCCGCCGTGTCCCGGCAGACGGTCTCCAACGCCCTCAACGCACCGCACCTGGTGCACCCGGACACCCTCACCCGGGTCCGGGCCGCGATCACCGAGCTCAACTACCGCCCGCACCACGCGGCCCGCACGCTGCGCACCCGCCGCTCCCAGCTCGTCGGCGCCCGGATCGAACCCTGGCGCGACGGCGTCAACGGGGCCGTCCTCGACCGGTTCCTGCAGTCGCTCACCGCACGTGCCCAGGCCGACGGCCAGCGGATCCTGCTGTTCACCGCGGACGACGACGAGCAGGAGTGCGCGCACTACGAGGACCTCCTCTCCGGCCTCGACCTCGACGCCTTCGTCCTCCACGGCACCCACGCGGACGACCGCCGGACCGCCTGGCTCGCGCAGCGCCGGGTCCCGTTCGTGACGTTCGGGCGGCCGTGGGGCTCGACCGGCACGCACGGCTGGGTGGACGTCGACGGCGCCGAGGGCACCCGGGCGGCGACCCGGCACCTCGTCGCGGCCGGGCACCGGCGGATCGCCTTCCTCGGCTGGCCGGAGGGGTCCGAGGTCGGCGACGACCGGCGCAGCGGCTGGGCGGACCTCGCCCTGGCCGCCGGGCTCGAGGTCCGGCCGGGCTACGACGCCGGCGTCGCCGACGGCCTCGGCACCGGCCGTACGGCCGCCGCCGCGATGCTCGACCTCGAGGTGGCGCCGACGGCGATCGTCTGCGCGAGCGACTCGCTCGCCCTCGGCGCCTGGACCGAGCTGACCGCCCGCGGGCTGCGCCCCGGCGCCGACGTCGCGGTCATCGGCTTCGACGACTCCACGACCGCGGCCGTCGTCGGCCTGAGCAGCGTCGCCCAGCCGCTCGACGACGCCGCGGCGGCCTGCCTGCGCATGCTCCACGACGTCCTCGAGACCGACCGCCCGCGCGGCGTCCGGGGCGACGACGCGGACCGGTCACCGGAGGCCGGCCCCGCGGGGCCGCCCGACCCGGTACTGCTCAGCCCGCGGCTCGTCGTCCGCGCGAGCGGCTGACCGCACGACCGCACCTCGCCCCCACCACCAGCACCCAGTACCCGCACCCAGTACCCGCACACACCACCGGCCGCCCCAGCCGACGCCGTCCCCGACGTCGGCCCGTCCAAGGAGATTTGTCATGGTTGCTCCCCGTACGCGATGGACCCTCGGGACCGCCGCCCTCCTCTCGCTCGGCCTGTCCGCGTGCGGTGGGAGCGGCTTCGACTCCGGCGGCAGCAGTGCGACCCAGGCGTCGTCCGGCCCGGCGTCGATCAAGGTGCTCATCGCCTCCAGCGGCGACGCCGAGACCAAGGCCGTCAACGACGCGGCGGCGGCGTGGGCCACTGCGTCCGGCAACAAGGCCGAGGTGATCCAGGCCCAGGACATCGCCCAGCAGCTCGGGCAGGGCTTCGCGTCCGGCAACCCGCCGGACGTCTTCTACATGGACGCCGGCCGGTTCGCGACGTACGCGAGCGCGGGCAGCCTCGAGCCCTACGGCGACGCCTTCGGCGAGAAGGACGACTTCTACCCGAACCTGCGCGAGGCGTTCACCCAGGACGGGAAGCTCTACTGCATCCCCAAGGACTTCTCGACGCTCGCGCTCGAGATCAACACCGCGGCCTGGTCGAAGGCGGGCCTCACCGACGCCGACGTGCCGAAGACCTGGGAGCAGCTCGCGGCCGTCGCGAAGAAGCTCACCACCGGCGACCAGGTCGGTCTGGCGATCGGCGACACCCGGGACCGGATCGGCGCCTTCATGGTCCAGGCCGGCGGCTGGGTGACGAGCAAGGACGGCACCCAGGTCACCGCGGACAGCCCGGAGAACCTGCAGGCGCTCGACTACGTGAAGTCCCTGCTCGCGAGCGGGGTCGCGAAGTACCCCAAGCAGCTCGACTCCGGGTGGTCCGGCGAGGCCTTCGGCAAGCAGAAGGCCGCGATGACCATCGAGGGCAACTGGATCTCCGGGGCGATGAAGAACGACTTCCCCGCTGTGAAGTACACCGTCGCGCCGCTGCCGGCGGGCCCGAAGGGCCAGGGCACCCTCGCGTTCACCCAGTGCTGGGGGGTCGCGGCGAAGAGCGCGAACAAGGCCGCGGCCGTCGACTTCGTCAAGGCCATGACGACGAAGGACGCCCAGCTCGGCTTCGCGAAGGCGTTCGGCGTCATGCCGTCGCGGCAGTCGGCGCAGGCCGACTACGTCGCGCAGTTCCCGCAGGACAAGGCGTTCATCGAGGGCGCCGCGTACGCGCAGGGCCCGGTCAAGGTCGCGAAGATCGACCAGGTGCTCGCCGACTTCGACACCGGCCTGCAGGGCCTGCCGAAGGCCGACACGAAGCAGATCCTCGCCCGGCTGCAGACGAACGCGTCCGCGGTCGTCGGCAAGTGACGGTGCGGTCGTGAGCGCGGGCATGAGCGCGGGCGTGAGCGCGCCCGCCGTCGCTGCTCCCCCGTCCGCGCCCTCCCAGGGGCGCGGGCGGGGGCCGGGCAGCGGCATCCGCGGCCGCGAGGGCCTCGCCGGCTGGCTGTTCGTCGCCCCGGTCCTGCTCGTCCTCGGGCTCTTCCTCGTCGTGCCGATCGTCATGGCGCTGTGGGTCAGCCTGTCCGACTGGCAGGGCCAGGGCAGCCCGTTCGGCAACGGCGTGGGGTTCGTCGGCGGGGGCAACTACTCCGAGCTCCTCACGACCCCCGGGCTCGCGCAGACCGACTTCATGACGAGCCTGCGCAACAACGCCTACTACGTGGTCTTCGTCGTGCCGCTGCAGACCGTGCTCGCCCTCGGGCTCGCGCTCGTCCTCAACGGGAAACGGCTCAAGGGCAAGGGGTTCTTCCGGACCGCCTACTACTTCCCGTCGGTGACGAGCTCGGTCGCGGTCTCCGTCGTGTTCCTCTTCGTCTTCTCCTCCAGCGGCGTCGTCAACTCGCTGCTCGCGAAGATCGGCGTCGACGGGCCGTCGTGGTTCGCCGACCCGCGCGGCGTCGTCCACCTGCTCCTCGGCGGGCTCGGGGTCGACACCGACGCACCGCCCGCGGCCCTCACCGGCCGCTCCGTGGGCGGGCTCACGCTGTGGGACTGGCTCGCGGGTCCGAGCGTCGCGATGTGCGCGATCATCGCGCTCGTCGTCTGGACGACGGCCGGCACGTTCATGCTCATGTTCCTCGCGGCGCTGCAGGACATCCCCGTCGAGGTCGAGGAGGCCGCGGAGATCGACGGGGCCGGCCGGTGGCAGCGGTTCCGCTACGTGACGCTGCCGATGCTGCGCCCCACGCTCTTCCTCGTGCTCACGCTGGGGCTCATCGGCACCTGGCAGGTCTTCGACCAGATCTACGTCATGAGCCAGGGCGCGCCCGGCAAGACGACGCTCACCCCGGCGTACCTGTCGTACCAGTCGTCCTTCAACAACAACGAGTGGGGCCAGGGCAGCGCGATCGCCTTCATCCTCTTCGCGATCATCGTCGCGCTGACCCTCGTGCAGCGGTTCGTCCTGCGCGACAAGGACGACGGCCGCGAGCGCGCCGCGGTGCGGCGGGCGGCGAAGGCCGCACGGTCCGGTGCCGGCCCGACGACGGAGGTGTCCCGATGACGACGACCACGACGGCGGCCCGGCCGGCACCGGCCGCCGCCCCGAAGCGGCCCGGCCGCCGCCGCGGCGGTCTCGGACGGGTGGCGGGCTACACCGTCCTCGTCGTCTTCGCGCTCGTCTACATCTACCCGTTCCTCATCCAGCTCGCGACGAGCTTCAAGACCGAGGCCGACTCCACGGCGCACCCGCTCGCGCTCTGGCCGGACCCGGTGACGACGGCCGCGTTCAGCCGGCTCGCCGAGGCCGACTACCCGCGCTGGTTCCTCAACTCGTTCGTCGTCGCGGTCGTCGTCACCGCGGGCCGGGTCTTCTTCGACTCGCTCGCCGGCTACGCGCTGGCCCGGCTGCGGTTCCGCGGGCGCGGGGCGCTCTTCGCCGCGGTCATCGCGGTCATGGCGGTGCCCGGCGTCGTCCTGCTCATCCCGAAGTTCCTCGTGCTCAACCAGTTCGGGATGTACGACTCGTACTCCGGGATGATCGTGCCGCTGCTCGCCGACGCGGCCGGCGTGTTCATCATGAAGCAGTTCTTCGAGTCGGTGCCGGTGAGCGTCGAGGAGGCCGCCCGCATCGACGGCGCCGGCCCGTTCCGGATCTTCTGGTCGGTCGTGCTCCCGATGGCCCGGCCGGCCCTCATCACGCTGACGATCCTGTCGTTCCAGGGCTCCTGGAACGAGCTGCCGCACTTCATCGTGTCCCGGCAGAGCCCGGAGCTGAACACCCTGACCACCGGGGTCGCCTCGCTCGTGTCCGGCCAGCTCGGCTCCGGCAACCAGTACCCGCTCAAGCTCGCGGCGGCCCTGCTCATGACGGTCCCGGTCGCCCTGGTGTTCTTCGTCTTCCAGCGGCACTTCGTCCGGGGCGGCACCGAGGGCGCGGTCAAGGGATGATGCCCCCATGGCGACCACCCTCTCCGCGCTGCTGCGCGACACCCTCGGCGACCTGAGGCTCGAGCCGACCCGCAAGCGGGTGCGGGCCTACCTCGGTGACGCTCTCGTCGCGGACTCCCGGGACGCCGTCCTGGTCTGGGAGCCGCGGCGGGTCGTCCCCGGCTACGCGGTGCCCCGGGCCGATGTGGTCGCCGACCTCGTCGAGACGGCCGGGCCGGTACCCGAGGCACCCGCGGGCGCCGGGCCGGTCTTCCCGGACGTGCCGTTCGCGGTGCACACGGCGGCCGGCAGGGCCTACGACGTCCGGACGGCGGACGGCACGGCGCCGGCCGCGGCGTTCGCCTACACCGACCCCGACCTCGGCGGCCGGGTGGCGCTCGACGGCGACGCGCTGCGCTGGTTCGAGGAGGAGGACGAGATCGGTGGCCACCCGCGCGACCCGTTCCACCGGGTCGACGTGCGGCACGGCACGGCCGAGGTCCGGGTCGAGGTGGACGGCGTCCTCGTCGCGCGCTCGGCGCGGCCGCTCGTCGTCTTCGAGACCGGGATGCCGCCGCGGTACTACCTGCCGCGCGAGGACGTCCTCGTGGACCTCGGGGCGACCGCGACGACGTCCGCCTGCGCGTACAAGGGCGAGGCGTCGTACTGGGCGGTGACGACGGGCGCGGGCGCGGACGTCGCGTGGAGCTACGAGGAGCCGCTGCCGGACGCCGCCGAGCTCGCCGGGGCGGTCGCCTTCTACCCCGACCGCGCCGTCGTCACCGTCGACGAGGCTCCCGCCGGGCGATCCGCCGGCCCGCCCGCGTAACGCCGGGGACGTCGCGTCGCACCCATCGGTGAACGCCCGCAGCCGCGGGCCGCACCGAGGAGCCACGGATGTCCCCCGCTGCCCGTCCACGCCTGCGAACGGTCGCCCTGACCGCCGCCCTCGCCCTGACCGCCACCGGCCTCACCGCTACCGCGCTGGCCGGCCCCGCCGCGGCGTCCGGTCGCACGGTCTTCGTCCCCGGCGTCACCGTGAACGCCGACCGCACCGCGACGTTCCCGCTGCGCACCGGCCGCTACGCCGACGGCCGCACCGTCGACTACGTCGTCATCGAGGCGTCGACCTCGTCGGCCGCCGCGAAGTACGGCGTCGGCGTCGTCAACAAGCTCGCGAACACCGGCCGCGCCGCGAGCCAGGCCGTCACGCTCGACAAGGGGACGGTCGTCTTCTCCGGCACCGTCGACTTCTCCCCCGTGCACGCCGTCGCCGGCACACCCGGCACCGGCTGGCCGCCGGTCGTCGCCACCCCCGGCTCGCGCGGCGACGCCGGCTACTCGCCGATCGTCCGGCTGCCGGACGGCTCCTACCTCAACGCGCCGCAGATCGGCAACGGCACCGGCCTGCACGACAAGGTCGTCCGGATCGACCGCGCGAAGAAGACCGTGACGCTCGCGCTCACCGACGGGTTCGCCCGCGGGGACGCCGTCGTCTACCTCTCGACGGACGCCACCGCCGAGGGCCCGGCCGCGCTCGAGGGCTCGACGTACGCGCCGCGGCTCAACGCGGCGCCGTCCCCCGGCGACGACAGCACGGCGTCCGCCCGGGCCTCGCTCGCGGCGTTCGTCAACGGCCCGACGGGCAGCCCGGCGACCCGGCAGGGCATCAACAGCGCGCTGCTCGGCGAGGGCGACCCGCTCAACGTGCTCGCGTGGACGCCGAACCAGGGCCGGTACTCGCCGCTGTGGGACGTGCACCTCACCGAGTGGGCCGCGGGCACCACGCCGAAGCGCGTCACCCGCTTCGCGGACGTCGAGGACCTCGCGGACGACCACGCCGTCACCGCACCGGGCGGCGGCGTCTGGGGCCCGAGCGACGTGATCGTCAACTGCCCGATCATCGCCACGGCCTGACCGACGACCTGACCCGTAAGAACCTCGTAACCGCCCGGGGCGAGATCGACTCTCGCCCCGGGCACTCCGGGAGGACCACAATGCGCACGTGGTCGACATGGTGCTGGCCGGCGACGCCGCCGTCGTCGAGGCTCTGCGGCGCGGGGACGAGCGGGCGTTCGCCGAGGTCGTCGAACGGTTCCACCCGATGCTGCGCCGGATCGCCCGCGGGTACGTGCGCACCGACGAGGCCGTCGGGGACGTCGTCCAGGAGACCTGGATCGCCGTCCTGCGCGGCATCGACCGGTTCGAGGGCCGGTCGTCGCTGCGGACCTGGGTCGTCTCGATCCTCGTCAACGTCGCCCGGAGCCTCGCGGTGAAGGAGGCGCGGACGGTGCCGTTCGCGTCCCTCGGCCCCGCGGACGACGGCGTCGCCGGCTTCGGCCCCGAGCGCTTCCAGGGCCCGGACGGCGAGTACCCGGGGCACTGGACGACGCCGCCGACCCCGTGGACCGAGGACCCCGAGGCCTCGGCGCTCGCGGGCGAGACCCGCAGCGTCGTCGCGCAGGCCGTCGCGGCGCTCCCGGAGAGCCAGCGCACGGTCATCACCCTGCGCGACGTCGACGGCTGGACCGGCCCGGAGGTGGCCGCGGCGCTCGGCATCTCGGAGGGCAACCAGCGCGTGCTCCTGCACCGCGCCCGTGCGAAAGTTCGTCTGGCGCTCGACGCGCATCTGACGGCCGGCGAAGGGAGGGCGTCGTGACGCAGGACGTCCCCGCGGACGACGACCTGCCCTGCACGCAGGTCGTCATGCTCATCACGGACTACCTCGACGACGCCCTCGCCCCGGCCGACCGGGACCGGATCGACGAGCACCTCGCCGACTGCGACGGCTGCACCGTCGTGCTCGACCAGTTCCGGACGACGGTCCGGACGACGGGCATGCTCCAGACCGAGGACCTCGACCGGCTCGACCCGGGGACCCGCGACGACCTGCTCGGGGTGTTCCGGCGCTGGGCCGCGGAACGCCCGGGCGCCTGACGCTCAGCGCCAGGCGCCGCGGAGGTACTGGTCCGGCCACGGCGTCGCCGTCGCCGGGTGCCGGTCGCCGTCGAGCGCGTGCTGCGCGCGCAGCGGCCACGACGGGTCCCGGAGCACCGCCCGGGCGAGCAGGACGGCGTCCGCCGAGCCCTCGACGAGCACCTGCTCGGCCTGCGCCGGCTCGGTGATGAGCCCGACCGCCGCGGTCGGCAGCCCGCTGCCCGCCCGGACGGCGCGCGCCAGCGGCACCTGGTAGCCCGGCCCGGCCGCGATCCGCTGCAGCGGCGAGATCCCGCCGCTGGAGACGTCGACGAGGTCGACGCCGCGGCCGGACAGCCACCGGGACACCTCGACGGTCTCCTCGAGCGTCCAGCCGCCGTCGACCCAGTCGGTCGCCGAGACCCGGACGAGCAGCGGCTTGCGGTCCGGCCAGACGGCGCGGACGGCGTCCACGACCTCGAGGAGGAACCGGGCGCGGCCCTCGAGGCCGCCGCCGTACCCGTCAGCCCGCTCGTTCGCGAGCGGGGACAGGAACTCGTGGATCAGGTAGCCGTGCGCGGCGTGCACCTCGGCGACCTCGAAGCCCGCGGCGTCCGCGCGCACCGCGGCAGCGGCGAACGCACCCACGAGACCGGCGATGTCGGCGGCGGAGAGCTCCTTGGGCGTCGGGCCGTCACCGTGCGCGAGCGCGGACGGCGCGACCGGCTGCCAGCCGCCGTCCGGCTCCCCGACCCAGCCGTCGCCGTCCCACGGCCGCTGCGAGGACGCCTTGCGGCCGGCATGCGCGAGCTGGATCCCGGGGACGGCACCCTGCCCGGCGACGAACGCGGTGATCCGCTCGTACGCCTGCGCCTGCGCGTCGCTCCAGAGGCCGGCGTCCGCCGGGCTGATCCGGCCCTCGGGCGTCACGGCCGTCGCCTCGGTGAGGACGAGCCCGGCCCCGCCGGCCGCCCGGGCGCCGAGGTGCACGAGGTGCCAGTCCGTCGGGAACCCGTCGACCGAGGAGTACTGGCACATCGGGGCCACCCAGGCCCGGTTGCGGAACGTCGTCCCGCGCAGCGTGAGGGGCGTGAACAGTCGGCTCATACCGACACCCAACCGGACGGCGGCCCCGCCGCTTCCGCACAGCGGCGCCGGGCGTGTCACACGTCAGCGGCGGAAGAACACCGGCACGACGAAGTTGCCGACGATGCCGACGAGAAGCAGCGTGTAGAAGGCCGCCGTGACGGCCGTGACGGGCAGGCCGACGGCGGAGATCCACGGCTTGAGACCCTGGGGCTTCCAGATGGCCTCCTCCGGGCGCGGCACGGTGCCCCGGTTGAGGAAGAACCCGACGATGCCGATGCCGGCCAGGCCCACGGAGATGCCGAGCAGGTAGGCCGGACCGGTCACGGTCGTGAGGAGGAACTCCATCGCCCCGGCCGCGAAGCCGCCCGCGAAGAGGAAGAGCCCGGCGAGCACGCCCCGGGCCCGGCCCCGCTCGAGCGGGACCGGCGCGATCGGCGCACCCCGGCCGGCGCCCGGCCGGGTGGGGCGGGCGTTGGG
>NZ_MWLN01000057.1 GCF_002198655.1 Kineosporia sp. A_224 | reverse complement strand
TGTTCTCCCTGCCGCCGACCACACCGAGCTGGGTGACCGTGGTGCTGCCGTCGGGGTTGACCGTGATCCGGTAGTTCGTCGGCGGCAGGGAGAACATCGCGATGTCGCAGTTGGTGGCCGCGGCCCCCTGGTCGCAGTCGGACGGCGCGTTGAGGTTCGCCGTGGCCCCGATCGCGGTGCCGCTGGGGTCGACGATCTCCCGGACGACGACGAGCTGCGCGGGCTTGACCGCACCGGCCGTGAGCGCGTCCTGGAGCGTGGTGGCCGCGGTCGTGCCCGGACCGAACCCGGTGGTCGCCGGGCTCTGGTTCGTGCCCTCGAGCAGATCCGTCCAGCCCAGCTCGTTCGACGTCGGTACACCCTGACCGTCGAGCGCACGGACGCTGATCCGCACCCGGAGCGCGTTGTCGCCGTCGATGATGTCGTCGTCGTCGCGGCCCTCGACGAGGTCGCTCCCGGCACCGCCGAGCAGGATGTCGCCCTCGGCCCAGACGTTGCCCCGGCCGATCCCGGCGGTGCCGCCGGTGCCGTCGGTGTTCGTCGCGCCGTCGAGCGGGCAGAAGCCTGCGGCCGCGCCGGCGACGATCGGCGTGACGTCCGTCGGGAACGTCTTCACGAGCCGGTCGAGGCCGTTGATCCGGGCCACACCCACCGGGTCGAGCGCGTTGCAGCCGCTGAACCCGCCGCCCCCGCCGATCTGCTTCGGCGGGACGATCGTGCCGCGGATCGTGTCGTTGAACCGCGAGCCGGAGTCGGCCTCGACCTCGGCCCAGCGGTCCCGGTTGGTGACGACCTGGATCGGCAGCGGGCCGAGGTTCTTGTTGATCTCCATGTCGTCGTCCGCACCGACGGTGTCGTACTGGTGGAAGGCCCAGTCGAACCCGCCCGCACCCGCGTTGCGGTCGATCGCCGCGTTCTGCGACATGAGGTCGTCGCCGCCCTCGGCGTCGTAGTCGTTCTCGCCGACCTGGCCGACGAAGACGTCGTTGCCCGGCTTGGTCTGGCCCGGGTCGTCGAAGAACGGCGCCCCGTGGTCGCCCTGGAGCAGGTCCTGGCCGGAGCCGCCCTGGATCCAGTCGTCGCCGCCGTCGCCCCAGACGACGTCCGCGCCCTGACCGGCGATGACGAAGTCGTTGCCCGGACCCGCGAACGTCTCGTTGTCGCCCGCCGCCCCGTTGACGACGTCGCTGCCGTCACCGCCCATGGTGATGTCCCCGCCGGGGCCGGCGTCGATGACGTCGTCACCGGGGCCGCCCTTGAGGATGTCGAGCCCGTCGAGGTCGGTGATCCGGTCGTTGCCGTCGCCGCCGAGGACGACGTCGTCCCCGCCCTGGGCGTCGACGACGTCGTCACCCTCGTCGCCCCACACGGTGTCGTTGTCGTTGCCGCCCTTGACCCGGTCGGTGCCGGCCGTCCCGTTGTAGACGGACTGGCCGTTGATGCCGGACGGGTCCACGGAGTTCCGCTGCTTGTAGGCGATCGTCCCGTCGGGGCTGCGGGTGAGCACCTTGGACTCGTCGCACTCGCTCTTCGGGTCGTCCTTGACGGTCCCGCCGTCCGAGACGAACCCGGCGGGCGTGCCCTTGAGGTTCTTCAGCTCGAACTTGCAGTCGGACGTCGCGAACGCGTCCGCCTTGAGCGTGTGGGTCCCTGTGGTGTTGCGCATGATGATCTCGGAGAACGAGTTGCTCTCGAGCTGGGTGCGCAGGTTCATCCCGGGCGTCCGCGCGAGGTAGTAGAAGCGGTCGCTCTCCTGGAGCAGCTCGAGCTGCAGCTGGAAGACGTAGTTGTTCGTCGAGCCCAGCAGGCCGCCGTTGAGGTTGGTCACCTCGGCGAGGCCGCCGATCCACATGTCGACGTCGTCCAGACCGGTCTTCGTGACGCCACCGGCACCGTTCGACCAGTCCTTGGCGGGCACGGCCGGGGTGTTGTCGGCGCACGCCGGCGTTGCGTCCGGGGTGTCGCACCCGGTGCCCCAGTCGGCGTCGACGCCGGGGCCCGCGTCGGCGCCCGGGTAGGCGGCGCCGAACAGGAACCAGGCCGCGTCCGCCGGCGGCTCGTCACCCGGCTGCGGGTCGACGATGGCCCGGGCGGCGGCTCGCCGGCCGGCGAGCGTCGTCGCGGACGTGATCGTCGGGTGGGTGCCGTAGGCCGCGACGAAGTTGACGAGGCTCTCGGGGTGCTTGAGGTGCTGGCCGAAGTCCTGCCAGCTCTCGTACGGCATCACCTGGCTGTCGTTCGTCGTCGCGTAGAGCTTGCGCCGCACCGCGTTGAGCGGCGGGACGCCGGCGTCCCGGGCCCGGGTGAGGTTGAGGGTCGCGAGGTCCAGGGGCAGGCCGAGGAGGTTGTTCCGGAGCACCTCCGTGACGAACTCGTCGATCTCGTTGCCGGTCTGCTCGGACGACCCCATGACGATGGCGCCGGCTGCGGCCTGCGGCGTGTACGGGGCGCTCGTCGTCGAGTGGAAGAACTCGGGCGGGTTGAGGAACGCCGTGAGCAGCGGCAGCGAGTTGTCGACCTTCGTGCCGTCGGACAGCTCGTCGAACCGGGCCACGTCGTCGTCGAGCATCGAGTGCCCGAACCGGTAGACGGCGTGCGCGAACTCCGCCTTGACCGCCGGGTTGATGTCCGGCTGGTAGACGTGGAAGGGCCGCACGGCCGGCTGCACCTTGCGGGCGAACTCCTCGAAGACGAGGTGCTGGTACTCCATCTCCGTGACGAAGCGGGCCGCCTGGAAGAGCCGCGCGCCGTTCCAGCCCTCCGGGTTCTGCGCGTTCGGCAGCTTCCACTCGGCGAGGGCCGCGACCCCGGTGGAGGACGTGTCCCCCGCGAGGACGTTCTTGATGTCGTCGACGAGACGGTCGTGCTCGGAGTGGAAGATCTGGTGCACCGTCGACAGCGCGATGTTCTCGTTGCAGCGCCCGTCGCCGCACGCGAAGTGGGCGTCGAGCAGCTCGTCGTCGTACGTGCCGGTCGGCTGGTGCGCAAAGTCCGTGGACGGCGTGCTGTCGGCGTCCGGCGTCGGCGCCACCGGCGGGGTGCCCGGGTTGTGGTCGGTGTCCTGGGGGCTCGGGTCGGCGTTGTGCGCGATGTCCGTGAGGAACGGCGTGTCGAAGCGGACGACGTTGGACGGCACCCGCACCGGGTTCGCCAGGTCGCCCTCGGCGAGGTCGGACGCCGTCGCCGTGCCACCGATGACGCACGGACCGGAGCAGACGTACTGCGGCAGGCCGTGGGCGCCGAGCACGAGGTTGCCGTACGGGTCGGTGAGGAGCATCGGGACGTCGAGGACGTCGCGGTCGACGAGCTGCAGGCCGAGCAGGTCGTGCGCCTGCTTCTTCACCGCGGCCCACGTCGACATGCCGCCCCGGCCGTCGGGCGAGCCGCTGTACGTGAGGTTCGCACCGAGCCCCGTGAGCAGCTTGCCGGTGGGCACCGGCTGGTTCGCGGCGTTGCGCACGTACTCCCGCAGGAACGCCTGGTGCGACGCGTGCGACGTGTACGTCTGCGACTGGTCGATCCACGGCGAGTCGGTGTTGTCGGCGTCCTGGACGTCGTCCGACGTGCCGAGCTGCCCGTCCGGGCCGGGCTGGTTCTGCGCGCGGCTCAGCACCATGAAGGCCTGGCTCGCCGGCACCTCGTCGCCGGTGCCCGCGAGGCCGTCGGGACCGACGGTGCGCAGCGGGTCGTCGGCCTTGAGCGGCACGAAGACCGTCCCGCTGCCCTTCACCGTCTGGTCGACACCGTGGTCGAAGAACTGGCCGAAGAACGTGAAGAGGCTGTTGAAGGGCGGCGAGAGGCCGACGTCCGTCGTGACGTTCGGGATGAAGAGCGTCTTGCCGGGCGGGGTGCACCCGCTCGGCTGCCCCTGCGCGTCGCACGGGGTCGCGCTCGCGGTGCCGTCCTGGGACCGCACGGGGTGCAGGGCTGCCGCGACCGCGGCCGGGTTCGTGACCGTCTGGTCGACGATGAGGTTGCTGATGGTCCGCGGCTCGCTGTCGTACACGATGTTGCCGGCGGTCTTCTGCTTGTAGGACGTCGAGGACGCCGCGGGGAACCCGGGAGGGCTGCTCTCGGCGTCCTTGAAGACCGCGGGAACGAGGCGCGGGAAGGGCTGGTCCGCGGCGGCGTAGGTCTCCCGGCCGGGGAACAGGTTGTTGCAGGCGCCGTCGACGGTGCGCAGGCCGTAGGCGGTGAGCCGGTCCGGGATCTGGTCGGCGGCGGGGCCGACCATCGACTGGCAGTACCAGGGGTCCTTGACCGGGTCGGGGTTGGCCGCGATCGCCGGGTCCGTCCCGAGGTAGGCCCGGGAGTGACGTTCGGCGATCTTGATCTGCTTGAGGATGTACGCCAGGTCGGACGGCGTCACCGTGAAGCCGGCGCCCACCGGCGTCGCGGCGCGGGCGTTGCCCGCGGCGAGGTTCGCGCCCGTGAACGCGACGACCGCGCACAGCACGAACCCGACGACAGCCCTGGTCCGGTGGTGGTTCAAGTGCTCGACGACGCGCGCCCCTGCGCTCATGCCAGCCCCTTATGAAGGCGCGACGCATCAGGCCGAGGAGCGCGCAGGCTCCTCGGCCGGACGGTCGGCACATGCCCCTACCCGTCCCCCGACGGGACGGTGCTGCCCCCGGTGCGCGACCTTCCCCGTCGCGCCGCCGTGGGCGGTGGTGGTGCGGTGGTGCGGGTGGTGGTACGGGTGGATCCGTGGAACACGTCCTGGTGCCGATGGTGCGCAGTGGTTCTGAGGCCTCGCAGGGGTTCGTGTGATACCCAGCCGTTCGGCCTATCGCCCCTTCGCGGGAGGACCTGGACAGACCTCCTGCGGATTGATGTTGATGTTGCCAGCCCAGGGAGGGGATGTGACCCCCTAATGCTCGGGGGCACCTGTCACCCGAACGGCCGTCGCGGGGTCATCCGAACGGATGGCAGGGCATCGGTTTCACCCGACGGGACCCGTTGCTCCACTAGGGTTCCCGCCCCCGCCCGGACGGCCCGGACCGAGCGGCGGACGGCGTAGCACCGGTGACAGGTAGCGGGCTCCGGGGCCGGTCGCGGCGAGCTCGTCGGCGGGGTTGGACAGGGCGCACCGGCGCAGCGAAAGGCAGCCGCAGCCGATGCAGCTGGTGAGCCCGTCGCGCAGCTTCTCGAGCGCGGCGATCTGCTCGTCGAGCCGCTCCCGCCAGGCCCGGGACAGCCGGGCCCAGTCGGCCTTCGTCGGCGTCCGGCCCGACGGCAGGGTGGCCAGCGCGTCGGCGATCTCCTCCAGCGTGAGCCCGACGTTCTGGGCCGCCCGGACGAACGCGAGCCGGCGCAGCACGCTGCGGTGGAAGACCCGGTGCCCGCCCGCGGTCCGGGTCGCGCCGAGCAGTCCCCGGCTCTCGTAGTACCGCAGCGCGGACGGTGCCATCCCGGCCCGCCGTGCGACCGCCCCGACCGTCAGCAGCTCGTCGCGCTCCCCCGGCATCGGCCCCTCCTCGTCACGAAAGCTCAAGCTGACGTGAACCTACCCGCCGTCCCGCTCTCGTGCGGTGCGCGCCGCCCGCGGGGTGCGCAGTGCCAGCGGCACGGCGAGCAGCAGCGGCACCGTGACGAGCGCGGTCGCCACCGGCCGGCCCGCGGGGTCGGCGGCCAGCCCCCACGTGAGGTAGAGCCCGATGGAGAGCACCTCGGAGCCGAGGCCGGCGACGGACGTGACCGTGGCCCGGGCCGCACCGCGCACCACCGCCTGGATCCGGGCCTCGACGAGGACGACGGCGGCCTGGCCCAGCCCGTAGCCGAGGCTGATCGCCACCCAGGCGGGGACCGTGGCGGCCAGGCACCCGGCCGCGAGGAGGCCGAACGCCCCCAGGCAGATCACGGCGAGCCGGCGGTCGGCACCCGGCCGGGTCGCGGCCCACGCGCCGACGACCTGCGCCGCGGTGACCGCGAGCATGACGAGCGGGACCGCGCGCTCCGAGAACCCGGTGGTGCGGGCCAGCAGCGGGAAGAACTCGTCGAGCGCGAGCGCCGCCCAGACGACCGACGCGAGCAGCACCGCCCGCCGGACCGGCGGGTGCGTCGCGGCCTCCCGGACGCCGTCCCGGAGCATGCGCCACCAGGCGCGCCAGGGGTGCTCGGGGTCGTCGTCCGGCGCGTCGTCGTCCTCGTCGTCCGGCGCGTCCTCGTCCTCGTCGTCCGGCGCGTCCTCGCCCGCGTCGTCCGGCAGCGCCAGCGGTGCCCGGCGCCAGCCGGAGCCCGCCGGGTCCGGCAGCCGCAGCGCCACGACCGCGAAGGCGAGGCAGACGACGCTGCTCGCGAGCCCGACGAGCAGGTAGCCGCCGGCGGCGAGCAGCAGCGGGGCGCTCGCGGTCGCGAGCATCATGCCGACGAGGGACGCCACGTGCGCCCTCCCGGCGACGCGCCTGTACTGCCCCTGCGCACCGTGCACCGCGAGCGCGTCGTGGACGTGCGACTCGAGCGTCCCCGAGATGAGGCTGCCGCCGAGCGCCCAGAGCCCGAACCCGAGGAGGAACGCGGGATAGGACGGCGCGACGACCCAGACCGCGAACCCGGCCGCGCGGACCACACCCGCGACGGCGACGAGCCGGTGCCGGGCGACGACGTCGCCCCACGCGCCGCTCGGGACCTCGAGCACGACGACGGCGAGCGACCACAGCGCGAACAGCCCGGCGACGCCGGCGTCCGAGACCCCGGTCTCGCTGAAGAGCAGCGCGTAGACCGGGTAGATCGGCATCGCGTCGTCGAGGCCGCGCACGAGCGCGTAGCAGCGTCCCACCCGGCGCGTGGCGCTCTCCGCGTGGGACCTCGAGGCATCCGCCTGACGGGCGGATGCAGGGCGTTCATGGGGTCAACCCGGCATGCCGCGGAGTCTAGGCAGTACCCCAGGGGCGGGCGCGAGCGGTTTTCGTCGCGCCGCGGCAGCGCCGTCTGTCCGGGAGGATGGCCGGGACAGCTGCCGGCACCGTGGAAGGCGTCCCATGATCGAGCTCCTCACCCCCACCGAGCTGGCCCGGGCCCGGGAGTCCGGTGCCCTGGTCGCCGACATCCTGCGGACGCTGCGGAGCCGGACGACGGTCGGGACGAACCTGCTGGACCTCGACCGCTGGGCGCAGGAGATGATCCTCGGGGCGGGCGCGCAGTCGTGCTACGTCGACTACGAGCCGTCCTTCGGCCGGGGCCCGTTCGGTCACTACATCTGCACGTCGGTCAACGACGCGGTGCTCCACGGGCTGCCGCACGACTACGCCCTGGCGGACGGCGACCTGCTGAGCCTCGACCTCGCCGTCGTCACCGGCGGGGTCGCCGCGGACTCCGCCGTGAGCTTCGTCGTCGGCACCGCGCGCCCCGACGGGAGCGTCGAGCTCGTCGAGACCACCGAGCGCGCCCTGCGCGCGGGGATCGCCGCGGCCGGCCCGGGGGCCCGGATCGGCGACGTCTCCCACGCCATCGGCACCGTGCTCGCGGAGGCGGGCTACCTCGTGAACACCGAGTTCGGCGGTCACGGCATCGGGTCGACGATGCACCAGGACCCGCACGTGCCGAACACCGGGCGGCCCGGCCGCGGCTACACGATGCGGCCCGGGCTCATGCTCGCCCTCGAGCCGTGGGTCATGGCGGACACCGACCGGCTCGTCACCGACGCCGACGGCTGGACCCTGCGCAGCGCGACGGGCTGCCGGACGGCGCACAGCGAGCACACGATCGCCATCACCGAGGACGGGGCGGAGGTCCTCACCCTTCAGGAGCCCGCGGACCTCGCGCAGGCGCGGCGGACGGCGCGCACGTAGGCCCGCGCGGCGACGCCCTGGAAGACCCGCACGAGCGGCCCGGCGGCCCGGGTGTACCAGCGCCCGGACCGGCTGAACGCGAGCACCGTCATCCGCACCTCGCCGTCCGCCCCGAGCCGGGCGACGAAGGCCTCCTCCCCCGTCTCCGGGTGGCCGGCGAGGGTCCCGTAGCCGAAGCCGCGCACCGTCGCCTCGTCGACGACCCAGAGCACCCGGCAGGGCGCGGCGAGCCGGAGCGGGCCGACGCCGATCCCGGACACGGTCGTCACCCCGACGTCCGCGACGGGGGCGCTCGCGGTCACCGTGATCCCGGCCCCGCGGTGCATCCCCCAGCCGCGGATGCACTTCCCCGCGGCGTCGAGCGCGGCCGGCCCCGACCCGACGACCTCGCTGTGCCGCAGGTGGTTCCAGCCCGCCGGCAGCGGCGCGTCGTCGAGCGCGGCCGCCCGGGTGGCGCCGACGTCCGGGTAGCCCGGTTCCTCGTCGAGCGACCGGGCGAGCACTGCGTCGAGTCCCATCGGTCGTCGCTCCTTCGTCGTGGTGGTCGTCGTGCTTGTCCTGCGGTCGTGGTGGTCAGAGCGGTCGCGCGCCGAGCCGGCGCCAGGCGAGGACGGCGCACAGCGCGAACCCGAGTGCGTTGGTCACCCCGTGGGTGGCCGCCATCCACGTGATCGACAGGTGCGGCAGCCCGGTCGCCTCCCCGAGCGCCCAGCTGAGCGCGAGCACCATCGTCGCCGCGAGCACGGCGGAGGAGACCGCGAGCAGACCCCGGGTGACGCGGTCCGGGCTGTGCGGCCGGACGTCGCGCCACGTCAGCCAGCCCGCCGCCCACATCCCCGCGGTGAGGACGGCGGCCCCGGCGAGCTCGACCTCGTCGCCGACGAAGAAGCCGAGCAGCACCAGGAGCGTGCCGCCCGGGACGCACAGCGCGGCCGTCGTCCCGAGCGCTCCCGCGGCCGTGGCCCGGGCGACGAGCCCGGCGACGAGTGCGGCCGCGAAGCCCGCGACGTGGAAGTGCGCGACGGTGAGCGCGAGGATCGACAGCCGGAACCCGAACAGCCGCACGCCCGCCCGTTCGGCGACGAGAGCGAGCGCGCCGACCACCGGCGTCGCGAGCGCCGTCCACACGGCGACCTCGACGACCCACCGCTGCCCCGCCCCCACCGTCCTCTGGCGGGATACGGACCCCAAACCTGCGTTTTGAGGTGCGTAGGGCGCCAGAGGACGGGCGGCGACGTAGGTCCAGGCCCGGGTCAGCGCCACGGCGGCGAGCGCCGCGGTGAGCGCGAGGTACGGCACGGCGAGCGCTGCGGTGAAGGCCCCGCGCGGCAGCCACTGCGCGGCCGCCGCGACGAACGCCGGCCCGAGCCAGACCCGGCGCAGCGCCTCGACCCCGCGCCCGCCGACCAGCCCCAGCCCGAGCGGGACGATCCCGAGCATCGCGACCGTGACGACGACCCGCACGAGTGTCAGCACGCCACCACCCCCGTACCGATCATCGACCGGTCCTCCGCGGTCGGCGCGCCGACCTCCGGTGAGACCGGCCACACCGCCGGCAGCCGGTCATGTCCGGCGTCCGGCGTCCGGCGTCCGGCGGCCTGCGTCCGGCGTCCGGCGTCCGGCTGTACCGGACTCCACAGGAACGGCCCTCGAAACCGGCGTGTCGGCGATGGGAGCGCTCTTGTGACGAGCGGCGGTACGCAGGCATCCACCGAACGGGTGGCTTATTGACCAAAGTTACTGATTACGTTATTGATCACGAATATCCGGTTAGGTTCGGATCGAGGCCTCAGGGGGAGGCCGGACGTCGGCGTGGGGGCACGCCGCGCACCAGGGGATCGAACCTTCGCGACCGCGCCGGGTATGCCGCGCGGGCGACGGGTCACGCCTGCGCGCAGCCGCCCGCCGCCGCCAGGACCACGAATCGGTGCCGCGAACGGCTGGACAGGGAGCACGAGAACGATGTCGACAGGACCACAGGGAACTCCAGCGGGCTGGTACCCGAGCGGGAACGTCCAGCGGTACTGGGACGGCGGGCAGTGGACGGAGCAGACCGCTCCGCTGCAGGGGGCCTCCGCGCAGACCGGACCGTCCCAACCCGCGCCGTCGCACTCCGCGCCGTCGCACTCCGCGCCGTCGCACTCCGCGCCGGCCGGGAACGCCCCGCGGGACAACGGGTCCGCGCCGGTCTACCCGGGCCACAGCGCTCCGCCGCGCACGAAGAAGCCGTTCTACCTCCGATGGTGGTTCCTCGCGCTGGCGGCCGTCGTCGTCATCGCCGTGCTGAGCAACCTCCTGAGCGGTGGCGACGACACGGTCACGACGGGTGCCACGGACGGCGCGTCGAGCACGGCGCCGGCGGGAACGTCGGCCCCGGCGAAGAAGAAGGCCACGTCAGCGCCGGCGAAGAAGGCACCGGGCATCGGCACACCCGTCCGCGACGGCAAGTTCCAGTTCACCGTCACGAAGGTCACCAAGGGCAAGAACCGGGTCGGCTCGGCGGACTTCGGCAAGAGCGCACAGGGCCAGTTCATCTACGTCTACGTCACCGTCAAGAACACGGGTAACGAGGCGCAGACCCTCTTCGGCGACAACCAGACGCTCATCGACGCCGAGGGGCGCAAGTTCACTCCCGACACCGAGGCCGCCATCTACCTCGACGAGTCGCAGACCTTCATCGAGGACATCAACCCGGGCAACCAGCTCAAGGGCGTCATCCTCTTCGACGTCCCGAAGGACGCGGCACCGACGAGCATCGAGCTGCACGACTCGGCGTTCAGCGGCGGCGTCGAGGTGTCGCTGAAGTAGCCGACTCCCGGCACGCGCATCGCGACGGCGTTGCCGGGGCCACGGCCCCGGCAACGCCGTCGCGCGTCAGAACCCGAGGCGCTGCAGCTGCTTCGGGTCGCGCTGCCAGTCCTTGGCGACCTTGACCCGAAGGTCGAGGTGGATCCGCTGGCCGAGGAGCGCCTCGATGCCCTGGCGGGCGCGGGTGCCGACGTCCTTGAGCCGGGCGCCGCCCTTGCCGATGACGATCGACTTCTGCGAGTCGCGCTCGACGTAGACGTGCACGTAGACGTCGAGCAGCGGGTCGTCGGCGGGGCGGCCCTCGCGGGGGTTCATCTCCTCGACGACGACGGCAAGGCTGTGCGGCAGCTCGTCGCGGACCCCCTCGAGGGCGGCCTCGCGGACGAGCTCGGCGATCATGACGATCTCCGGCTCGTCGGTGAGGTCGCCGTCCGGGTAGAGCGGCGGGCCGTCGGGCAGGTGGCTCACGAGGACGTCGGTGAGCCGGTCCACCTGGAAGCCCTCGAGCGCGGACACCGGGACGATGTCGTCGGCGTCGACGAGCCGGGACACCGCGAGGAGCTGCTCGGCGACGACCTGGCTCTGGACGGCGTCCGTCTTGGTGACGATCGCGACGACCGGGCGCTTGCGGCGCAGCTTGCGCAGCTCCGCGAGCTCGGCGGCGATGAACTTGTCGCCGGGGCCGACGGCCTGGTCGGCAGCGATGCAGAAGCCGATGACGTCGACCTCGAGGAGCGTCTCCCGGACGAGGTCGTTGAGCCGCTCGCCGAGCAGGGTCCGCGGCTTGTGCAGGCCGGGGGTGTCGACGAGCACGAGCTGGGAGTCCGGCCGGTGCACGATGCCACGGATGGTGTGCCGGGTCGTCTGCGGCCGGCTCGACGTGATCGCGACCTTCTCGCCGACGAGCGCGTTCGTCAGCGTCGACTTGCCGGCGTTCGGCCGGCCGACGAGGCACGCGAAGCCGGAGCGGAACGCGGGAAGCGTTGCGTCCGTGGGGGTCTGACCCGGCTCGAGGCGGCCGATGTCGCGGCCCGTCGTCCGCTTGCCGGTGCGCCCGTAGGTCGCGCCCTCCCGCTCGCCGCTGCCTGCGGCGGCCGTCGGCCGCCGGGGCCGTCCCGAGGACCCGCCGGGGCGTCCGCCGCCCTTGCGGCCGGCACCGCCGCTCTTGTTCTCGCCCTTGCTCATCGGTCGCGCTCCTCGTCGTCCTCGTCGTCGTCGACGGTCGGGTCGCGGCGCACGAGCACCGTCGCGAGCTGGTTGCGGCGTCCCTCGAAGCGGTCCGCCACGAGCTCGAGGCCGTCGACGCGCGCCGTCGCCCCGGCGATCGGCACCCGGCCGAGCGCCTTGGCGAGCAGCCCGCCGACGGTGTCGACCTCGTCGTCCTCGAGGTCGAGGCCGAAGAGGTCGCCGACCTCCTCGATGTGCACCCGCGAGCGCACCCGGAACGCGCCGTCGCCGAGGTCCTCGACGTCGGGCTCGTCCCGGTCGTACTCGTCGGCGATGTCGCCGACGATCTCCTCGACGAGGTCCTCGAGGGTGACGATGCCCGCGGTGCCGCCGTACTCGTCGACGACGACCGCGACGTGCCCGGCGTCCCGCTGCATCTCGCGGAGCAGGTCGTCGACGGGCTTGCTGTCGGGCACGAAGAGCGGGTCGCGCATGACCTTCTCGACCGTCTCCCCCGCGGCGACGTCCGGCCGCTCATGGAGCCGGCGGGCGACGTCCTTGAGGTAGATCATCCCGCGGACGTCGTCCAGGCCGTCGCCGACGACCGGCACCCGGGAGAACCCGGACCGCAGGAACAGCGACATCGCGGCGCGCAGGCTCGTGCCGTGGTCGACGGAGACGAGCGCGGTCCGCGGCACCATGACCTCGCGGGTCAGGGTGTCGCCGAGCTCGAAGACGGAGTGGATCATCTCCCGCTCGTCGGCCTCGATGACCTTGCTCTCGCCGGCCATGTCGACGAGCTCGCGCAGCTCGGCCTCCGACGCGAACGGGCCGTCGCGGAACCCCTTGCCCGGGGTGAGGACGTTGCCGAGCAGCACGAGCAGCCGGGCGACCGGGCCGAGGACCCGGGCCAGCGCCCGCAGCACCGGCGCGGCGACGAGCCCGACCCGGTCGGCGTGCTGCCGGCCGAGGGTGCGCGGGCCGACCTCGACGAGCACGAACGAGACCGCGGTCGCCGTCCCGATCGCCGCGAGCGCGGCCTGCCAACGGGTGGGCAGCAGGGTCAGGTAGAGCACGAGGATGCACGCGCCGGTGCTCGTGATCGCGAGGATCCGCAGGAACGCCGAGACGGACAGCGTCGGCGCTGGGTCGGCGGCGACCCGGACGAGGGCCGCCGCACCGCGGTGCCCCTCGTCCTGGAGGTCGGCAGCACGCCCGCGGGACACCCGGGACAGGGCGGCCTCGGACGCCGCGAGGAGCGCGGCGACGAGGACGAGGACGACGCAGAGGACGACGAGCCGGACGGTCGGGGTGCTCACGGCCGGGTGCTCACCGTCGTCCGCGCGTCGCGAGGAAGGTGAGGAGGAGCCGCCGCTGGAGGGCGAACATCTCCTTCTCCTCGTCGGGCTCGGCGTGGTCGTAGCCGAGCAGGTGGAGGATCCCGTGGGTCGTCAGAAGGAGCAGCTCCTCCTGCGTCGTGTGCCCGGCGGTCTCCGCCTGCTTGGCCGCGACCTGCGGGCAGAGGACGACGTCGCCGAGCAGCCCCGCGGGGGACTCCTCCTCGTCGCTGCCCGGGCGCAGCTCGTCCATCGGGAACGACAGCACGTCCGTCGGGCCGGGCTCGTCCATCCACTGCACGTGGAGCTGCTCCATCGCGGCCTCGTCGACGAGGATCACGCTCAGCTCGGCCTGCGGGTGAACCCGCATCTCGGCGAGGACGTGCCGCGACAGCGCGACGATCTCCGTCTCGTCGACGGCGACGCCGGTCTCGTTGTTGACCTCGATGCTCACGCGGGGATGCTCACAGTTCTCGGGGGCCGGCGTCGCGGCCGACGCGCGGGGAGGGCTCGCAGGGGCGGACCGGGCACGGCGTCAGCGCCGGTCCCGTCGCCGGCCGCTGACGTCCGGACGCCCCGCCGGGCGCGGCCCGGGAGCCGCCGGGGCGCTCGCCTGGCGGGAATCGTCCCAGCGCGAGTACGCGTCGACGATGTCGCTCACGAGCCGGTGCCGGACGACGTCCGCGCTGGTCAGCATGCTGAAGCTGACGTCCTCGATGCCGTCGAGGATGTCCTGGACGACGCGCAGGCCGGACTGCGTGCCCGACGGCAGGTCGACCTGGGTGACGTCGCCGGTGACGACCATCTTCGAGCCGAAGCCGAGCCGGGTGAGGAACATCTTCATCTGCTCGGGCGAGGTGTTCTGCGCCTCGTCGAGGATGATGAAGGCGTCGTTGAGGGAGCGGCCGCGCATGAACGCCAGCGGCGCGACCTCGATCGTCCCGGCGGCCATGAGGCGCGGGATCGACTCGGGGTCGACCATGTCGTGCAGGGCGTCGTACAGCGGGCGCAGGTACGGGTCGATCTTGTCCGTGAGGGTGCCCGGCAGGAAGCCCAGCCGCTCGCCGGCCTCGACCGCGGGCCGGGTGAGGATGATCCGGCTGACCCGCTTGGCCTGGAGCGCCTGGACGGCCTTGGCCATGGCGAGGTAGGTCTTGCCGGTACCGGCCGGGCCGATCCCGAAGACGATCGTGTGCTCGTCGATCGCGTCGACGTAGTGCTTCTGGTTCAGCGTCTTGGGCCGGATCGTGCGGCCCCGGTTGCTGAGGATGTTCAGCGTGAGGACGTCGGCCGGCCGCTCGCTCGTCTGCTGCCGGAGCATGCCGACGGAGCGCTCCACGGCGTCCGCGGTGAGCGGCTGGCCGCTCGCGACCACCGTGACGAGCTCGTCGAAGAGCCGCTCGACGAGGGCGACCTCGCCGAACGGGCCGTTGATCGTGATCTCGTTGCCACGGACGTGGATGTCGGCCAGGGGGAACGAGTGCTCGACGGCGCGCAGGATCTCGTCACGGGCGCCGAGCAGGCTCACCATCGCCACCTCGGGCGGCACGACGATCCGGTGCACGGCTGCGTGGGTGGGCTGCCGGCGGTCGGCCGGGGCACGCTCTGCAGGGTTCTGGTCTGCTGTCTGGTCTGACATGAGTGGCGGGAGCCGACCACCCTTCGCTCTCGTGACGATCGCTGACGTGCCGTCATCGGTACCCGGTCGGTACCCCCGGCGGCTGCGACCATGCTAACCGGCGGTGCCGACAGCACGCCGGTGAGAATCGGGCGGACCGGACCGTTCGCCGTCCGGTCACCGGTGCGGGCGGGACCGTCAGCCCGGCGGCCAGGTGAACGAGCGGCCGGCGAGCACGTGCCCGTGGACGTGGAACACCGACTGCCCGACCTCGGCACCGGTGTTGAAGACGAGCCGGTACGGGCCGCCCGCCTCCGCCGCGGCGATCCGGGAGGCCAGCGCGACGATGTCGGCGAGCGCGGCGGGGTCGGCCGCGGCGATCGCGGTGACGTCCCGGTGGTGCTCGAGCGGGATGACGAGCACGTGCGTCGGCGCCTTGGGGTCGATGTCACGGAACGCCAGGACGCGCTCGCCACGCTCGACGACGGTCGCCGGGACCTCGCCCGCGACGATGCGGCAGAAGAGGCAGTCGGCAGGGGCGCCGGCCGGCGCGCTGGTGGGGTCGGTGCTCACGGTCCGTGAGCGTAGTGCGAACCCGGGCGGGGTGTGGAGATGGTGTGCGGAAGCCCCGCCGATGTCCGCTCGCGTGGACCGCGGGCGGTCTGTGCGGGTAGAAACGAGACGCACGTTCGGTCGTGTCAACCCAGGGGCGGGGCAGGGCGTCCTCTGGTCATGACGATGGCCGCAGGCACGGCGGACGTCCTCCGGTGGGCGGGGGGCGC
>NZ_MWLN01000056.1 GCF_002198655.1 Kineosporia sp. A_224 | reverse complement strand
CCCCCGCCCCCGCAGCTCCCGAGAAGGGTTGACCACCATGGACATCCGCGACGAGCACCCGAACCTCGCCGAGTGGAACCACCTCATCGAGGCCAGCCTGAGCGACCCGGACTCCGAACCGATCCTCAACCTCGAGCGCGACGAGGACCCGGAGTACGACGCCGTGTTCGTCGGCGGCGGCGCCGGCGGCCGGTTCGGCGCGGCGTACATGAAGGCGATGGGCGGGCGGCCGCTCATCATCGACGCCTGGCCGTTCCTCGGCGGCTCCTGCCCGCACCAGGCGTGCGTCCCGCACCACCTCTTCTCGGAGGCGGCCGAGGAGCTCGACCGGATGCGCTGGTTCTCCGACGAGCTCTTCTTCCCGAAGTTCGACGCCTCCCGGGCGAGCATCCTCGGCCTCGTCAAGCTCTTCCTCGCCGGCCGCGGCAGCGCCCACGCGTTCATGAACTGGCAGACCAAGGAGCAGCTCGAGGTCGAGTACGTGCTCAACGCCCGGGCGACCATCGTGGACAAGAACACGGTGACGGCCGCCGGCCGCACGTTCCGGGCGAAGAACCTCGTCCTCGGCATGGGCGCCCGGCCGGTCTGGCCCGACATCCCCGGCCTCGACCTCGCGGGCGTCTACGACTTCGTCTCGCTCGTCGAGGAGCTCGACTACGAACCGACCCGCTGCGTCATCATCGGCGGCAGCAAGGTCGCCATGGAGTACGGCTCGTTCTTCCACGCGACGGGCTGCGACACGACGATCGTCTCCCGTTCGCAGCTCATGCGGACCAAGAGCCTGCACCACGTCGACGAGGACCTGCGCCAGTACGTCGTCGGCGGGATGCGCCTGCGCGGCATGGAGATCCTCGAGGGCGCGCACCCGGTGCGGGTCAACGGCACCGACGGGCGCGCGACGAGCGTCACGGTGCGCCTGGCGGACGGCACCGAGACCGACCTGCCGTGCGACATGGTCTACATGGGCACCGGCGAGCGGCCCAGCCTCAACGGGGCCGACGAGATCCTCGGCGTCGAGGTCTCCGACACCGGGCGGATCGTCGTCAACAAGCGGATGCAGACCGGCGTCCCCGGGGTCTACGCGATCGGCGACATGATCGACGGCCCGATGGAGATGTTCAAGGCCCGCAAGAGCGGCGTCACCGCGGCCCGGAACATCATGGGCGAGGACCTCGAGTTCGACTTCAGCGAGTACCCCGACTTCCTCCACACCACCTATGAGGTGACGTGGGTCGGGCTCACCGAGGCCGAGGCGCGCGAGAAGTTCGAGGACGTCGTCATCATCCAGATGCCGCCCACGGTCAAGGGTCTGGACACCCCGAACCTCCCGCTGCCGTGCGCCGAGGGCACGATGCTCTACGCCTTCAGCAAGCCGGAGCTGTCCGGCTTCCAGAAGCTCGTCGTCGACGGCGCCAGCCGCAAGGTCGTCGGGGCGCACCACGTCGGCTACGGCGCGAAGGACGCCTTCCAGTACCTCGACCACCTCATCCACCGGCCCGAGGGCCTCACCGTCGACGCGCTCGGCTGGATGAACGAGCTGTTCCTCAACCCGGAGCACTTCGTCCAGCTGTCCCGGCTGCGCGCCGGCAGCGCGGAGCTCCGGAACCTGTAGGCGGCCGCCGTGATCCCGCTGCCGGTCCCGAACACCCGGGCGCACCCGTACCGCGGGCTGTCCGTGCAGGAGGTCGACGTCCCGCTCGACGAGCGGTCGGTCCTCGCCTACCTCCAGGGCCGCGAGGTCTACCGCCGCACGGACTTCCTCGCGCTGCGCAACGGTGGCGCGACGGTGCTCGTCGCCGTCCGCAAGGAGAGCGTCGAGCCGCTCTTCTCGCCCGTCGTCGAGGCCCGCGTGCTCGCGGGCGTCGACGAGACGGCGTGGGTCGAGTCCCCCGAGACGGACGTCGGCAACGCGACGGCCCTCGCGGCCGCCGCCGTCCCGGGGGCGCGGGTGACCGTCGTCCTCGGCCGGTTCCAGCACGTGAACTTCCTCTGGGAGCCCGCCCCGATCCGGGTCCGGGTCACCGAGGTCGTGCCGCCGCACCCGCCGAAGCTGTTCCTCCAGGCGCAGCAGGTCGTCGCGTACGACGAGGACCTGCCCCCGGTCGAGCTCGTCCTCGACGCGGTCGACGTCCACGACCTCGCGGCGGCGAACCCGGCGGCCGGGTACCTGCTGCCCTGCCGCGGCTCGGGCACCGACCTCGGTGCGCCCGTCGAGTTCCTCGACACCCGGCCCCCGGAGCGGCACGACTGGACGCTCATCGGGTGCGAGCGGTCGGTGCAGTTCCACCGGCACTTCTACGGCGACGAGCCGCCCCGGGTGGACCTGTGCCCGCGCAAGCGGGTCGAGGCGGGGCGCGCCGACGGTGGTGCTGACGGTCCTGCGAACGGCAACGGTGCGCGGACGCCGTCCGCCGAGCACGGCGTGACGCTCACGAAGTGCTGCCTCATCGAGCGCGGGCTCGAGGTCGACGGCGACATGGCCGTCGTGCCGTGGGGCACGACGCTCGACGAGATCCGGGACGGGCTGCGCGCGATGCTCCTGCCGCTCGCCCCGGAGGCGGTGCAGGGGCTCTCGCCGTCGGTCGCCCGGATCGAGGCGCCCGGGTGACGGCGCTGCCGCCGGACTCGGTCGTCTACCGGCACCTGTGGTCGACGCCGGAGCTCCGGGCGCTCTTCGACGACGAGGGCCGCACCCAGCGCTGGCTCGACATCCTGGCCGGGCTGGCCGAGGCGCAGGCCGGGCTCGGCGTCGTCCCGGCGGAGGCGGCCGCGGCGATCCGGGCGCACGCGGACGTCACGCTGCTCGACCTCGAGCAGGTCGCCGCGGGCACCCGCGCCACCGGGCACTCGACGCTCGGGCTGATCCGGTGCCTGCGCGAGCTGCTCCCGGCGGAGGCGGCCGAGTGGGTCTACTACGGCGCGACGGTCCAGGACGTCACCGACACCTGGTTCGCGCTCGTCATGCGCGACGTGCTCGACGTCGTCGAGCGGGACGTGACCCGTTGCCGCGCAGCCGCTCTCGACCTCGCACGCCGGCACCGTGGCACGGTGATGAGCGGGCGGACGCACGGCCAGCCCGGGCTGCCGGTGACGTTCGGGTACAAGGCGGCCGTCTGGGCGTCCGAGCTGGGGCGGCACCTCGAGCGGGTCGCCCAGGCGCGGCCCCGGCTCGAGGTCGTGCAGCTCGGCGGCGCGCTCGGCACGCTCGAGTTCTGGGGGGACGACGCGCTGCCGCTGCTCGACGCGTTCGCCGCCCGGCTCGGGCTCGGCGTCCCCGAGCTGCCGTGGATCACGGCGCGGGACCGGGTCGCCGAGTTCGCGACCCTGCTCGCGATGGTGACCGGGACGCTCTCGAAGATCGGCAACGAGATCTTCGAGCTCCAGCGGCCCGAGCTCGGCGAGGTCGCGGAGCCGTTCACCCCCGGCCAGGTCGGCAGCATCACCATGCCGCACAAGCGCAACCCCGAGCTCGCCGAGCACCTCGACACCCTCGGCCGCGTCGTCCGGGCCAACGCGGGCACGGCGCTGGAAGGCATGGTCGCGCTCCACGAGCGGGACGGCCGCGGCTGGAAGACCGAGTGGCTCGTGCTGCCGGAGAGCAGCCTGCTCACCGGCGCCGCGCTCGGCTTCGCCGCCAAGCTTCTCGAGGGGCTCCAGGTCGACGCCGCACGGATGCGCGCCAACCTCGACGCGCAGCGCGGCTACCCGATGTCCGAGCCGGTCATGCGCCGCCTCGCCGACCGGGTCGGCAAGCACGTCGCCCACGAGACGGTCTACGCCGCGACGATGAAGGGTGTCGAGCGCGGCGTCGACCTGCGGACGGCGCTCACGGACGCCGGCATCGTCGGGCCGGACGGCCTCACCGCCGACGAGCTCGACGCCGCCCTCGACCCGGTCAACGCGCTCGGTGCCGCGACGGCGTTCGTCGACCGGGTGCTGTCGGCCGGCGGAGCGGCGGAGACGGCGTGAGCGGGGGGCTGCTCGACGTCCCGCGGGTGCGCCTGGGCACCCTGCCCACTCCCCTGCAGCCGGCCACGCGGCTCTCCGACGCGCTCGGCGTCGAGGTCTGGCTCAAGCGCGACGACCTCACGGGACTCGGCCTGGGCGGCAACAAGGTCCGCGGCCTGGAGTACCTGCTCGCCGACGCTCTCGCGCAGGGCGCCGACTGCCTCGTCACCGGTGGCGGGCCGCAGTCGAACTGGGCGATGCTCGCGGCGCTGGCCGCTCGGACCCGCGGTCTCGACACCACGCTCGTGACGTTCGGGACGCCACCGGCCCAGGGCCCGGTCGGCAACCACGCCCTCGCCGTCCTGGCCGGGGCGACGCTGCACTTCACCGGCGACGACGACCGGTCCTCGGTCGACCGGGGCGTCGACGCCGTGTGCGCCGACCTGCGCGCGCAGGGCCGCCGGCCGTACGGCGTGCACCGCGGCGGAGCGACCGGCGTCGGCGCCCTCGGGTACGTCGCCGCCGGGCTCGAGCTGGCGGAACAGATGCAGGAGAACGGTTTCCGGCCGCGGTCGCTGTGGCTGGCCACCGGCTCCTGCGGAACCCATGCGGGCCTGTCCGCCGCGCGCGTCTGGCTGCGGCCCTCGTACGACGTCGTCGGCGTCACGGTCAGCCGGCCGGCCGACGAGTGCCGCGAGCGGGTGCGCCGGATCGCCGACGACGCCGCCGCGATCCTCGGCACCCCGGCGCAGCCCGGCCCGCCCACGGTGCTCGACGGGTTCCTCGGTGCGGCCAAGGGCCGCCGCTCCCCCGCCGGCGACGAGGCGGCGTCGCTCGTCGCCCGGACCGAGGGCGTCTTCCTCGACCCGGTGTTCGCCGCGAAGGCGATGGCCGGGCTCATGGCGTCGGTCCGCGGCGACACCGACGTCTCCGTGGCGAGCCCGGTGGTCTTCCTCGTGACCGGCGGGGCGCCGACGCTCTTCACGGCCTGAGCGCGGTACGGCTGCAGGCGGTGCGGCACGGCGAGCCCGGGCGAGCGCTCGTCCTCTGGCGGCACACGCACGCTATCCAGCACCCCCGCACGTCCTCTGGTCCACGAAGTACCCCAAGAGGCAGTTTTAGTGTGCTTCCTTCACCAGAGGACGAGCACGCCTGAGGGGTGAGGTGCGTCAGACGCCAGAGGACGACGGGTGGACGTCGGGCGGGTCAGCGCCCCGGGCGCCGGTAGCGCAGCAGCGCGCCGGAGCCGCTCTGCTCGACGGACGCCAGGTCGAGGTCGTCGGCGCCGGCCGGTCCGGTGAAGAGCCGCCGGCCGGTGCCCAGCACAGTGGGCAGCACGACGACGCGGAACTCGTCGACCAGGTCGCGGGCGGTGAGCTCGTGGACGATCCCGACGCTGCCGATGACGACGACGTCCCGCTCCGAACGCAGCCGCTGCACGCCGTCGACGAGGTCACCGTCCAGGAGCGTCGAGTTCTCCCAGGCGCTCACGTCGCCGAGGGAGCGGGACACGACGACCTTGCGGGCGGCGTTCATCCGCGCGGAGAAGTCGTCGCTGCGAGCCGGCCACCGTCGGGAGAAGACCTCCCACGTCACCCGCCCGAACAGCAGGGCACCGGTGTCGAGGATCGTGCCGAGCCGGAACTTGTCCCCGGCCAGGGTCTCGGGGCCGTACCGGTAGAGCCAGCCGCCGCCCGGCGTCCCGCCGGCGCCGTCCGGGTCCTCGACGAAGCCGTCGAGCGTGGCGTAGTGGATGGCGATGACACGGTGCACCGTGGACTCCTCCCGGCCGGTGGTCCGGCCGCTCGCATGCTGTCGCAGGTACCTACCGGCGAGGGGGCGCAGACTCATCGGTCGCCCGGGGATACCGTCGACGACGTCTCGCCCGCCGGGCGGGACCGGCGCGGACGGCGAGGGGCGGGGAGCGCGGGTGGTGGAGGTCGGCGGTACGGACGTGGGCGCCGCCCTCGAGGCGCACCGCCGCGAGCTCGTCGTGCACTGCTACCGGATGCTCGGCTCGGTGCACGACGCCGAGGACCTCGCGCAGGAGACGCTCGTCCGGGCCTGGACGGCGCGCGACCGGTACGACGAGGGCCGGGCGTCCCTGCGCACCTGGCTCTACCGGATCGCGACGAACGCCTGTCTCACAGCCCTGGAGAGCAGGTCGCGCCGACCGCTGCCGTCGGGCCTCGGCCCCCCGGGCACGGATCCCGACGTGGCGCTCACCCCCGACCTCGAGGTGCCCTGGCTGCAGCCTGTCCCGGCCCGCCTGCTCGACCTCGGCACCGACCCGCAGGCCCGTGCGGCGGAGCGGGACAGCGTGCGCCTCGCGCTCGTCGCGGCCCTGCAGCTGCTGCCGGCCCGGCAGCGCGCCGTGCTCCTGCTGCGCGACGTCCTGGAGTTCGCCGCCGCCGAGGTCGCCGGGCAGCTGGGGACGACCGTCGCCGGCGTGAACAGCGCCCTGCAGCGGGCCCGCGCGACGCTGGCGGCGGCGCTGCCCGCCGAGGCCGGGCTGCGCGCCCCGGACGACCCGGCGGTCGCGGCCACCGTCGAGCGGTTCGTCGCCGCGTTCGAGGCGGCGGACGTCGCGGCGATCGTCGCACTGCTCACGGACGACGTCGTGCTGGAGATGCCCCCGGTCCCGCTGTGGTTCGCCGGCCGTACGGACTACGGGCGCTTCATGGAGCGGGTGTTCCGCATCCGCGGGACCGGGTGGCGGTGCGTGCCGACGACCGCGAACGGGCAGCCGGCGCTCGTCGCCTACTGCCCGGACACCGACGGGGTGCTTCGGCTGCACACCCTCCAGGTGCTCACGGTCCGGACGGACGGGATCGCCCGCAACGTCGTGTTCCAGGACCCCGCGGTCTTCGCCCTGTTCGCGCTGCCACCGGTTCTCGAGGGCTGATCAGCCGTTCAGGGGTGCGCGTGCGCCGTCCCGAGATGGCCGAGCGGGACCGGCGTGGGGGCGGGCGCCGGCGCGGGCAGGCACGCGTGCGGCCCGTCCTCGGGCAGCAGGTCGAGGGTGTCCGAGCGCAGGCCGAGACGCAGCGTCTCCAGGGCGACGACCTCGTCGGCCGGGATGTTGCCGAGGTTCGCGACGGCGCCGAGCCGGCGGACGAACCAGGCCTGCTGGTCCTTGCGGGGGGCCTCGAAGATGACCTTCGCCGCCGGCAGGTTGCCGACGATCGCCTCGACGAGCTCGGTGCGGACCTCGCCGTTCGGTGTGTAGAGCCCGACGGTGCCGCTCTCGCGGGCCTCCGCGATGAGGATCGAGGCACCGGCCTCGAGGTCGCCGGTCATCTCCTCGACCCAGTCGTCCGCGACGACGTCGACCCGGGGGTTCTTCGACCCGCACTCGGAGAGCACCGTGAAGTCCTGGGAGAGCCGGCGGATGAGCTCGCGCTTGCGGCTGGTCTCCATGCCGAAGGCACCGTTCGACACCTCGACGTGGGTGAGCCCGAGCCGCTGCAGCCAGCGCACGTAGTCCTCGATCCGGCCCTGGTGGTCGCAGATCTCCAGCAGGGTGCCGCCCGGGCACATCCGGATCCCGTTCGCCTTGCAGAGCGCCACTTTCGCCTTGACGCCGTCGGTGACGTACGCCGTCCCCCAGCCGAGCTTGACGAAGTCGATGTGGTCGCCCGCCGTCTGGACGAGCGACTCCAGCCCGACGTACGACAGGCCCTTGTCGAGAACGTGCGTGAGGCCCTCCGCGCGTGGTTTCACCGAGCGGGGCGGGAGGCTGAGGAAGCCCGGACCGATCTGCGACACGGAGGCCTCCTCGGCACGACGGCGGGCAGCGGGTCTGCGGAGTATCGCGCCGGGGCCCGCGGCGCCGATGTGGCCTCGCAGGACGAATTCCTTGACGGACTCTGTCCTGTGCGCACGCGGATTCCGCGGCGGCGGCGGGACTAGCGTCCAGCCGACGATCAGCTGTGACCTGGCGCACATCAGCGTGCGGCAGGCGCAGACCAAGGGCCGGCAGCGTCGCCGAGACCGAGGAGAAGCACATGCGTGTCGGAGACAAGGAGATCCTCATCCCGACCTCCATGGTCGGGAACTACCCGAACCCCCGGTGGTGGGACGCCGGGCCGGTCCGTGACTGGGCCGGCGACCAGGAGCCGCCGGACGCGTTCATCCGCGAGGCGTTCCAGGACGCGATGCAGGCGATCGTCCACGACCAGGAGTCGGCGGGCCTCGACATCATCACGGACGGCCGCCTCCACGGCGACAACTACGCCGACCAGGCCGTCTACTACTACTTCAAGCGGCTCGGCTACGACCTCAAGGGCGGCCACCTCGGCTTCCCGATCTACAGCCGTCTCCACGCCGGCACGCTGCACGGCGAGCTCAAGCGTCGCGGCGCGATCATGGTCGAGCAGGCGAAGGCGCTGAAGAAGGCCACCGGCAAGGCGACGAAGGTCCAGTACACGGGTGTCCAGGTGCTCGCCCAGTGCACCAACGACCTCTACTACGACAACCCGCGCGACCGCGCGATGGACCTCGCCGCGGCGATGAACGAGGACATCCTCGAGGTCGACGCCCTCGGCGTGGACTTCATCCAGCTCGACGAGTTCACGTGGCCGTACTTCTACGAGGACTGGGCGATCGAGGCGTTCAACCGCGCCGTCCAGGGCGTGCAGAACGCGCAGATCATCGTCCACATCTGCTGGGGCAACTGGGGCGGCACGCCGGCCTACTACCCCGACGAGACGGCCCAGGCCGGCGAGGTCTTCGACCTCACCGCCCGTAAGGGCGAGGCGCCGTCCGCGACGGCGTCCGTCATCCCGAAGTCCTACGAGGCGAAGTTCGACGTCCTCAACCTGGAGAACTGCGGCCGTCGCTCCGACGACCTCTCCGGTCTCGACGTCATCAAGAACCACCCGCTGCCGGACAACGTGAACTTCTGGGCCGGGGTCATCGACGTGAAGTCGACGATCACCGAGACCGCCGAGGAGGTCTGCGACCGCATCATGCGCCTGGCCGAGTACATCGACCCGGACAAGCTCGGCGTGACCACCGACTGCGGCCTCATCCTGCTCCAGCGCTACATCGCCGTCGACAAGCTGCACGCCCTCGCGGCGGGCACCGAGATGGCGCGCAAGAAGCTGCGCGGCTGACCGTCGTGCCCGTCTGGGAGCTCCTGTGCCCGGACTGCGGGCACACGTTCCGGTCCCTCGTCATGGAGGGTGCCCGGGTCCCGGCGGTCTGGGTCTGCTCGGCGTGCGGGAGCCGCCGGGCAGGCCCGGCGTCGGTCGAGGCGACCGACCCGTTCACGAACCGCCCCGGCGGGTCGGGATGCGGGTGCGGCTGCGGCTGACCGGCACCAGGGTGCCGACGCACCACCGAAGGCTCCACCCGCTGCGGCGGGCGTCCCCAGGGACGCCCGCCGCAGTCACTTTGCGTCCCGGAATGCCCTGTCCCCGAACGCCAAAGACGGGCCGGACCTTGGGCGGTGGAGGACATGGCCCGCCCCGGACGGCGCACCTAGCGTGGCGGTCATGTCCAGGCGCCTGGTGGTCATCGGTGGCGGGGCCGCAGGCATGTCCGCGGCCTCCGCGGCCCGGCGCACCGACCCCACGCTCGACGTCGTCGTCCTCGAGGCGACCGGTCACGTCGCGTACGGGCTGTGCGGCATCCCCTACTACCTCGCGGGCGTCGTGCCGAAGGCCGACGACCTGCTCGCCTACCCCGCGAACCACTTCGCGACGGCACGCGGGATCGACGTCCGGTTCCACGCCCGGGCCGTCGAGGTCGACGCATCGGGCGGCTGGGTGACCTACCGGCACGAGGGCCGCACCCACCGGATCTCCTTCTCGGCGCTCGTCGTCACCGCCGGCGCGGCCCCGGCCGCGGTGACGCTGCCCGGTGTCGAGGCCGGCCGGGTGTTCACGATCCGCACCCTCGAGGACGCCATCGCCCTGCGCAGCCTGCTCGACGCCGGCCGGATCGGCCGTGCGCTCGTCGTCGGCGCCGGCTACATCGGGCTCGAGATGGCCGAGGCCCTCGCCGAGCGCGGCTGCCCCGTGACCGTCGTCGAGCGGCTCGACCGGGTGCTGCCCAACCTCGACGCCGAGATGGCCGCGCACGTCGAGGCGCACGTCCGCGAGCACGTCGACCTGCGCCTGGGCACCGACGCCGCCGACGCCTGCGACCCCGTGCCGGACCTCGCGGTGCTGTCGGTCGGCGTCCGGCCCGCGACGACGGTGCTCTCCGCGGCGGGCGCCCGCACCGGCCCCGCGGGCGCCCTGCTCGTCGACGACCGGATGCGGACGAGCCTGGACGGCGTCTGGGCCGCCGGGGACTGCGTGGCCCCGATGCACCTCGTCACCGGGCAGCCGGCGTTCGTGCCGCTCGGCACGACCGCGAACAAGACCGGACGGGTGGCGGGCACGGTGGCGGCGGGCGGCGACGCGTCGTTCGGCGGCATCGTCGGCACCGCCGTCGTCAAGGTGTTCGACCTCGAGGTGGCCCGCACCGGGCTCACCCTCGACGAGGCCCTGGCCGCCGGCTTCGGCGCGCACGCCACCGACGTCGTCCACCGCTCGCGGGCCAAGTACTACCCCGGCTCCGAGGAGCTCCACGTCCGACTCGTCCACGGTGACGGCGGCCGGCTCCTCGGCGCCCAGCTCGTGGGGCGAGAGGGTGCGGCGAAGCGGATCGACGTCGTCGCGACCGCGCTGCACGCCGGCTTCACCGTGCAGGACCTCGCGCGGCTCGACCTGTCCTACGCGCCGCCGTTCTCCCCCGTCTACGACCCGCTCCTCGTCGCGGCGCAGGCCGCCGAGCGCACCCTGGAGGCGGTATGAGCACCGGCACCACCGACACGTCGGAAGCCGCTGCCCCGCAACGGGTCGCGATCGTCACCGGCGGCGCCTCCGGGATCGGCCGGGCGTCGTGCGCCCGGCTGCTCGCCGACGGGTTCACGCTCGCGGTCTGCGACCTCACGGCAGAAGGAGCGGTCGGGGTCGCCGGGCCTGGCGGCCTCGGCCGCGCCGTGGACGTCGCCGACGCACCCGCCGTCGAGGCCTTCGTCGCCGAGGTCGTGGCGACCTACGGCCGGGTCGACGTGCTCGTCAACAACGCGGGCATCGCGGGCGACCGGACCGCCACCGTGCTGCACACGACACCGGTCGAGGAGTGGGACCGGGTGCTCGCGACGAACGTCCGCGGGCCGTACCTGTTCGCCCGCAGCGTCCTGCCGGTGATGATCGAGCAGGGCGGCGGCCACGTCATCACGATCGCCTCCGTCGCCGGGCAGGTCGCGTTCCCCGGTCGCAGCGCCTACACGACCTCCAAGGGCGCGGCGCTCATGCTCGCGAAGTCCATCGCCGTCGACTACGCCGCCCACGGGATCCGCAGCAACGCGGTCTGCCCGGGGATGGCGCTGACGGGGATGACCAAGTGGCGGCTCGACGTCCCGGAGCTCCGGGACGCGGTCGAGTCGCGGATCCCGCTCGGCCGGGTCGCCGACGCCGACGACGTCGCCGACCTGGTGTCCCTGCTCGCATCTGACCGCATCGGCTACATGACCGGCTCCGCGCTGGTCATCGACGGAGGGTACACAGCGCTGTGACCACCAACGACTCCCCCACCACCGGCAGCACGTCCACCGGCCGGCTCGCCGGCAAGGTCGCCATCATCACCGGCGGCGGCTCCGGCATCGGCCGCGCCTCGGCCCTGCGCTTCGCCGCCGAGGGCGCCGCCGTCGGCGTCCTCGACCGGGACGGCGAGGCCGCGGCAGGCACCGTCAAGCTCGTCGAGGCCGAGGGCGGGCGCGCCCTCGCGGTCACCGCGGACGTCGCGAAGGCCGCCGAGGTCGACGCCGCCGTCGACGCCGTCGCCGCGCACTTCGGCGGCCTGCACGTGCTCTACAACAACGCCGGCGTGGACTCGCGCGGGTCGGTCGCCGTCGCCGAGGAGGACGACTGGGACCGCTCGTTCAACGTCAACGCCAAGGGCACCTTCCTCGTCTCCAGGGCTGCGCTGCGGCACATGGAGAAGGGGTCGTCGATCATCAACCAGGGCTCGGTCGCGGCGCTCGTCGGCGTCATGAACTTCGCCGCGTACTGCGCGGCGAAGGGCGCCGTCGTCGCGCTGACCCGCTCGATGGCCGTCGACCTCGCGGCCCGCGGCGTCCGGGTGAACGTCATCTGCCCCGGCACCGTCTACACCCCGCTCATGGAGCCGATGCTCGCCGCCCGCGGTGACGGCGACATGGAGCTCGGGCTGCAGCGCACCCTCGTCAAGTACCCGATCGGCCGGCTCGGCGACGTCACCGACATCGCCAACGTCGCGCTCTTCCTCGCGAGCGACGACGCCGCCTTCATGACCGGCTCGGTCGTCGCTGCCGACGGCGGGATGACGGCGCAGTGATCTCGCAGGGTGACGCGGCGGCACTGCCGTGACGGGGTTCCACCTCGCCGCCGACAAGCGGACGACGCTCGAGGAGGCCGTGGCGCACGTCCAGGACGGCGCCACGGTCGCCCTCGGCGGCGGGCTCGCGGCCCGGCTGCCGATGGCGCTCGTCCGGGCGCTCGTCCGGCAGGGCACCACGGGGCTGCGGGTCGTCGGCTCCGCGCACAGCATCGACGTCGACCTGCTCGTCGGTGCCGGTGCCGTGGCGGTCTGCGAGGAGAGCTACGTCGGCTTCGAGCAGGACCTCGGGCTGGCGCCCGCCTTCCGGCGCGGGGCCGAGAGCGGCAGCCTCGTCGTCCGGGAGAGCTCCTGCGTCACGATGCTCACCCAGCTGCGGGCGGCCGAGATGGGCGTCCCGTTCCTGCCGGTCCGCGGGCTGCTCGGGACCGACCTGCCGACGCTGCACCCCGAGTGGGGCACGGTCACCTGCCCCTTCACGGGCCAGGTGCTCGCCGCCGTCCCGGCCCTGGCCCCGGACGTCGCCCTGCTGCACGCGCCGATCGGTGACGCAGCGGGCAACCTCCACCTCGACCAGCCGTACGTCCTCGACGAGCGGTTCGCGCACGCGTCCCGGGTCGTCGTCGCGAGCGTCGACCGGCTCGTCGACACCGCCGAGGTCGTCGCGGCCGGGGTCACGGTGCCGGCGCACGTCGTCACGGCCGTCGTCGAGGCGCCGTTCGGCGCGCACCCGACGTCCTGCTACCCCGGCTACGCCTACGACCGCCCGCACCTCGCCGAGTACGTCAAGGCCGCGGCGGCCGGCGGCGACGCGTTCGAGGCGTACCTCGACCGCTACGTCCGCGTCGACGAGCAGACCTACCGCGACCTCACGGGGGCCGAGCGGCTCACCGCGTGGTCGGCGTCCGACGAGCAGTGGCAGGAGCTCTTCCGATGAGCACGCAGACCCGCACCGGCACGCAGGGCTGGTCCCTCGACGAGTGGTTCGTCGTCGCGCTGGCCCGCACCGTCGCGGACGGCGAGGTCGTCTTCCACGGCTTCGCCAGCCCCTGCGCGCAGGTCGCCATGCACGTCGCCCGGCGCACCCACGCGCCCGGGTCGATGCTCGTCGAGGGCGCGACGTACGCGGTGAACCCCGAGCCCGCGTTCGTCCCGCCGACGAGCAACGACCTCGCGCTGCACCGCGACGCCGTCTACCGGATGCGGTTCGAGGAGTTCTTCGACGCCGCCTGCCGGGGCGCCGTCGACCGGATGTTCCTGTCCGGCGGGCAGATCGACGCGTACGGCAACACGAACGTCACCGCGATCGGCGGCATGCCGCTCCCGAAGATCAAGCTCGGCGGCGGGGGCGGCGGCGCGAACATCTCCGCGACGATCGGCGCGCTCACCGTGTGGACCACCCGGCACGGCAGCGGGCGCACCCTCGTCGAGGCCGTCGACTTCCTCACCGACCTCGGCCACCGGACGCCGGCCGGCACCCGGGCCGAGCTCGGGCACACCGGCGGCGGGCCGCAGTGGCTCGTCACCGAGCTCGGGGTGCTCGACTACACCGCCGACGGCCGGGCCCGGCTCGTCGCGACGTTCCCCGACGTCACCGTCGCCGAGGTCGAGAAGGCCACCGGGTTCGCGCTGACGGTCGCGGACGAGGTCGGGACCGTCGCCGAGCCCACCCCCGCCGAGCTCGCCGCCGTCCGGGCCGTCGACCCGCTCGGTGTCCGGCGGCTCGAGTTCGGCCCCGCGGACCTGGCGCGGCACTTCGGCCCGGCGGCCTGACCGTGCCGGACGCCGCCGCCGGCGTGCCGCTGCTCGACGCCCTCTTCGCGCCCCGCCGGGTCGCCCTCGTCGGAGCCTCGGACCGGGCCGGCACCCTCGGCGCGCTGCTCGGCCGCAACCTCGCGTCGTTCCCCGGCGAGGTCGTCGCCGTCCGCTCCGGCCAGTCCCTGCGCGACGTCGAGGGCCCGGTCGACCTCGCGGTCGTCGCGGTCCCGGCGGCCGCGGTGCCGGCTGTCGCCGCCGACGCGGCGGCGGCCGGGGTCGCGGCGATGGTCGTGCTCTCGGGCGGCTTCGCCGAGACCGGGCCGGACGGCGCCGCGCTCCAGGCCGCGCTCGTCGCCGCGGCGGCCGGCGGGGCGGACGGCGGGCGCCCGGTCCGCGTCGTCGGGCCGAACTGCTTCGGCGTCCAGAACTGCGACCTCCCGCTCAACGCGTCGATCGCGTCCGGCCTGCCCGCGGGCGGCGGCGGGATCTCGTTCGTCAGCCAGTCCGGTGCCTACGGGATGGCGATCTACGACCTCGCCCACGACGACCACGTCCGCTTCGCGAAGATCTGCGCCCCCGGCAACACGAGCGACGTCAGCGTCACCGAGCTGCTCGACGCCCTCGCCGACGACCCGGCGACCCGGACGCTGTGCTTCCTCCTGGAGTCGCTGCCCGACGGCCGCGCGTTCGTCGAGCGGGCCCGGGCCGTCACGGCGGACAAGCCCGTCGTCGTCCTCAAGACCGGCCGGTCGGCCGCCGGCGCCCGGGCCGCCGCCTCGCACACCGCTGCGCTCGCCTCCCGGGAGGCGGTCTGGCGCGGGGCGTTCCGGCAGGCCGGCGTCGTCGAGGTCACGAGCGGCCAGGAGCTCCTCGACGTCGCCCGGGCCCTCGACGGCCAGCCGCTGCCGCGTGGCGACCGGGTCGCGATCGTGACGAACAGCGGCGGCACCGGGGTCGAGCTCGCAGACCTGCTCGCCGACGAGGGGCTGGTCGTCCCCGAGCTGAGCCCCGCGCTCCAGGAGCAGGTCCGCGCGCTGCTGCCGCCGTACGCGAGCCCGGCGAACCCGGTCGACGTCACCCCGGCGTGGTCGCTCTTCGCGACCGTCTACCCGGCACTCGTCGACCTGCTCGCCCGCTCCGGCGAGGTGGACGCCGTCGTCCCGGTGCTCCTGCAGCGCTCGGCGACCGACCCGGACTGCGTCGAGGGCGTCCGGGCGGCGGTCGAACGGCTGCGCGCGGACGGCGTGGACGTCCCGGTCTACGTCTGCTGGGTCGCCCCCCGCTCGGCCCGCCCGCACGCCGACCTGCTCCAGGCGGCCGGCGTCCCCGTGCTCGACTGGCCGGCCCGGACCGCGCGGGCCGTCGGCCGGGCCCGGG
>NZ_MWLN01000055.1 GCF_002198655.1 Kineosporia sp. A_224 | reverse complement strand
CGTCGACGTCCCGCCGCTGGCCGCCGAGGCCTCGGTCGCCCGGCGCGACGGCACCGCCGTCCAGCGGGTCCGCGGCCGGGCCTGGGTCGCTGAGCACGTCGTCGTCGACGGGGTCGCGCGCGACTTCCGGGTCACCGGCGGCGGCTTCTGGCAGGTCCACCCGGGCGCCGCCCAGACCCTGCTCGACGCCGTCCTCGACGCCGCCGCGCCGCAGCCGGGGGAGCGGGCCGTCGACCTCTACTGCGGCGTGGGGCTGTTCAGCGCCGGTCTCGCGGAACGGGTCGGCGTGACCGGCACGGTCATCGGCGTCGAGAGCGACGACCGGGCCGTCCGGGACGCCCGCCGCAGCCTGCACGACCTGCCGAACGTCCGGCTCGTCGTCGGCCGGGTCGAGAAGGTCGTCACCGGCGCCGCGACGCAGGCGGACGTCCTCGACCGGGCCGACGTCGTCGTCCTCGACCCGCCCCGGACCGGCGCCGGCCGGGCCGTCGTCACCGCGGTCCTCGCCGCCCGGCCCCGGGTCGTCGTCTACGTCGCGTGCGACCCGGCGGCCCTGGCCCGGGACCTCGCCACGGCGGCCGAGCAGGGCTACCGGCTCGACGCGCTGCGCGCGTTCCAGCTCTTCCCGATGACGCACCACGTGGAGTGCGTCGCCACCCTCGTCCCGGCCTGACCACCCGGACGGCGGGCTGGTCTCTTGACGTCAAAGCATGTATCTTGATGTCAAGAGATTCCTCCACCTCTCGTCGCGTGACGGTGCCGGTCGGCGCACGGGCCGGCCACCGGGCGGCCCTGCGGTTCGTACCGGGCCCGGGCTGCGGCAGGATTGGCGGACGGTGGGGAACGAACGCCACTTGAGCGAAGGAGCGAGGCGTTGAGCAAGGACACCTTCGGAGCCCGTGGAACCCTCGAGGTCGACGGGGCCGGGTACGAGATCTTCCGCCTCGCGGCGGTGGACGGCGCGCAGCGCCTCCCGTTCAGCCTCAAGGTGCTGCTGGAGAACCTCCTGCGCACCGAGGACGGCGCGAACATCACCGCCGACCACATCCGCGCCCTGGCCGGCTGGGACCCTGCGGCCGAGCCCGACACCGAGATCCAGTTCACGCCGGGCCGCGTCATCATGCAGGACTTCACCGGCGTCCCCTGCGTCGTCGACCTGGCGACCATGCGCGAGGCCGTCGTCGACCTCGGCGGCGACCCGGCGAAGATCAACCCGCTGGCCCCGGCCGAGCTCGTCATCGACCACTCGGTGATCATCGACGTCTTCGGCCGGCAGGACGCCGTCGAGCGCAACATGGAGCTCGAGTACGAGCGCAACCGCGAGCGCTACCAGTTCCTGCGCTGGGGCCAGACGGCGTTCGACGAGTTCAAGGTCGTCCCGCCGGGCACCGGCATCGTGCACCAGGTGAACATCGAGTACCTGGCGCGGGTGGTCATGACGCGCGAGGTCGGGGGAGCGCTGCGGGCCTACCCGGACACCTGCGTCGGCACGGACTCGCACACGACGATGGTCAACGGCCTCGGCGTGCTCGGCTGGGGCGTCGGAGGCATCGAGGCCGAGGCGGCCATGCTCGGCCAGCCCGTCTCGATGCTCATCCCGCGCGTCGTCGGCTTCCGGCTCACCGGCGAGATCCCGGCCGGCGCGACCGCCACGGACGTCGTCCTGACGATCACGCAGATGCTCCGCAAGCACGGCGTCGTCGGCAAGTTCGTCGAGTTCTACGGCGAGGGCGTCGCCGCAGTCCCGCTCGCGAACCGGGCGACGATCGGCAACATGAGCCCGGAGTTCGGCTCGACGTGCGCGATCTTCCCGGTGGACGACGTCACGATCGACTACCTGCGGCTCACCGGCCGCTCGGCAGAGCAGCTCGCGCTCGTCGAGGCCTACGCCAAGGAGCAGGGGCTCTGGCACGACGCGGCGAAGGAGGTCGTCTACTCCGAGTACCTCGAGCTCGACCTCTCGACGGTCGTCCCGAGCATCGCCGGCCCGAAGCGCCCGCAGGACCGCATCGAGCTCTCCGGCGCCAAGGAGGCGTTCCGCACGGTGCTCGCCGACTACGCGGGCCCCGCGACGGACGGCCCCCGCGCGTCGAAGAAGGTGCCGGTCACCATGGCCGACGGCACGCAGACCGAGATCGACCACGGCGCGGTCGTCATCGCCTCGATCACGTCGTGCACGAACACGTCGAACCCGTCGGTCATGCTCGCCGCCGCGCTCCTCGCGAAGAACGCCGTCGAGAAGGGCCTCACGGTCAAGCCGTGGGTCAAGACCTCGCTCGCCCCGGGGAGCAAGGTCGTCAAGGACTACTACGAGAAGGCCGGGCTCGTCCCGTACCTCGAGAAGCTCGGCTTCCACATCGTCGGCTACGGCTGCACGACGTGCATCGGCAACTCCGGCCCGCTCCCCGAGGAGGTCTCGGCCGCCGTCCAGGCGAACGACCTCTCGGTCGTCTCGGTGCTCTCGGGCAACCGGAACTTCGAGGGCCGGATCAACCCCGACGTGAAGATGAACTACCTCGCGTCGCCGCCGCTCGTCATCGCGTACGCGCTCGCCGGCACGATGGACTTCGACGTCGAGAACGACCCGCTCGGCCTCACGCCGGAGGGCGAGCCGGTGTTCCTGCGCGACGTCTGGCCCTCGCCGCAGGACGTCGAGGCGACGATCGCGCACGCGATCACGCAGGAGATGTTCACGAAGGACTACGCCGACGTCTTCGCCGGTGACGAGATGTGGCAGTCGCTGCCGACGCCGACCGGTGACACGTTCGCCTGGGACGCCGGCTCGACGTACGTCCGCAAGCCCCCGTACTTCGACGGGATGGGGATGGGCACGACCCCGGTCTCGGACATCTCGGGCGCCCGGGTGCTCGCCCTGCTCGGCGACTCGGTGACGACGGACCACATCAGCCCGGCCGGCTCGATCAAGGCCGACAGCCCGGCGGGGAAGTACCTGTCCGAGCACGGTGTGGAGCGCAAGGACTTCAACTCCTACGGCTCGCGCCGCGGCAACCACGAGGTGATGATCCGCGGCACGTTCGCGAACATCCGGCTGCGGAACAAGCTGCTCACCGACGTCGAGGGCGGCTTCACCCGCAACTTCCTCGCCGGCGGCGAGCAGACGTCGATCTACGACGCGGCCCAGGCGTACGCCGCCGCGGGCGTCCCGCTCGTCATCCTCGCCGGCAAGGAGTACGGCTCGGGCTCGAGCCGGGACTGGGCCGCCAAGGGGACTGCGCTCCTCGGTGTCAAGGCGGTCGTCGCCGAGTCGTACGAGCGGATCCACCGGTCGAACCTCATCGGCATGGGCGTCCTCCCGCTGCAGTTCCCGGCGGGGGAGTCCGCGGCGAGCCTGGGCCTCACCGGGAGCGAGACCTTCGCCGTGAGCGGGGTCGAGGAGCTCAATGCGGGGACGACGCCGCGCACCGTCCGGGTCACCGCGACGGCGGCCGACGGCACCGTCACGGCCTTCGACGCCGTGCTGCGGATCGACACTCCCGGCGAGGCGGAGTACTACCGCAACGGCGGGATCCTGCAGTATGTCCTGCGGCAGCTGGTTCGCGGCTGACCCGGACGACGTCCCGCACGTGAGGGGGCCCGGCCGGTCGGCCGGGCCCCCTCCTGCGTCCGCGGCCCGTCCCGGGTCCGCAGGGTGGCCCGGAGGCGAACACGGTCTGTGCGCGAGGTCACGGGCACGAGTCGCAATCGTTACGAAGCAGTGACCGGTCTTCCCGCGCAAAGCCCTTCCCTGCACCGCCCCGGCAGAATAAGTTGCGGGCGGCAACATATCCGGGACCGCCGAGGCTCCCGCGGGCGCACGTCGCCCCGCGTGGTCGCAGGCCTCCCGGGGAGATGTTTCCGCGACCCGCTGGGAGGGGCCGCGGAAGTGCAGGGACCCGTGACCGCGGGCCCTCGATCTGGGGCATCGATGCCCCAGGAAGGACCGGAGCATGCGCAAGGGTTTGGTTGGTCTGATCGCCGTAGGTGCCGCGGGCGCGATGGCGCTCTCCGCCTGTGGTGGTAGCTCCAGCGGTGGCACCGACACCGGCTCGGCCGGCGCGTCGAGCACGGCCGCGGGGCCGGGCAAGATCGGCGTCATTCTCCCCGACACCGCGTCGTCGGTTCGCTGGGAGACCGCTGACCGCAAGTTCCTGGGCGACGCGTTCACCGCGGCCGGGGTCGACTTCGACATCCAGAACGCGAACGGCGACAAGACCAAGTTCGCCACGATCGCCGACGGCATGATCTCCAGCGGCGTCAAGGTCCTGCTCATCGTCAACCTGGACTCCGACACCGGTGCGGCCGTCATCAAGAAGGCCACCGCGGCCGGCATCCCGGTCATCGACTACGACCGCCTCACGCTCGGCGGCGGCGCGGCGTACTACGTCTCGTTCGACAACGTGGCCGTCGGCACCGCGATCGGCACGGGCCTCGTCAAGGGCATGAAGGCCAACGGCAAGGACTCGGGTCCGGTCGTGCTGCTCAACGGCTCGCCGACCGACAACAACGCCACGCTGTTCAAGCAGGGCTACGAGAAGGTCATCAAGGACGGCGGCTACACCGTGGCCGCCGACCAGGCCGTCCCGGACTGGGACAACACGAAGGCCGGCACGATCTTCGAGCAGATCTTCACGCAGACGAAGGGTGACTTCGTCGGTGTCGCGGCCGCGAACGACGGCCTCGGCGGTGCGGCGATCGCCGTCCTCGCGAAGAACAAGCTCGCCGGCAAGATCCCGGTGTCGGGCCAGGACGCGACGGACGACGGCCTGCAGCGCCTGCTGCTCGGCACGCAGTACGTCACGGTCTACAAGGCCGTCAAGAAGGAGGCCGACGCGGCCGCCGGGCTCGCGATCGCGCTGGCCAAGGGTGACAAGGCCGCGGCCGACGCCGCGGCGACCGGCAAGACCGCGGACAGCACCACCGGCAAGGACGTCCCGTCGGTGCTGCTCGAGCCGCAGGCCATCTACAAGGACACCGTGAAGGACGTCATCGCCGACGGCTTCACCACCAAGGAGAAGGTCTGCACCACGCCGGAGCTGCAGAAGGCGTGCGCGGACAACGGCATCTCCTGATCGGGCGACGGTCGGTCTGACCGACCGCAGCCGGTGACCAGAATCTGATGGTCACCGGGGAGTGCCACACCGGGGGGCCCGGGTCCACACTGGGCCCGGGCCCCCTGGTCCCGTCCCGGTCCCGCCGCGAGATGCGAGGAAGCATGAGCACGTCCACGAGCAGCACGACCCCGCTGCTGAGCCTGCGGGGGATCAACAAGAGCTTCGGCGCGGTCCACGTCCTCAAGGGCGTCGACCTCGACGTGTGGCCGGGCAAGGTCACGGCCCTCGTCGGCGACAACGGCGCCGGCAAGTCGACCCTCATCAAGGGGATCGCCGGCATCTACAGCTTCGACTCCGGCTCGTACACCTTCGAGGGCCAGCAGGTCGAGGTCACCAACCCCAAGCAGGCCAACGCGCTGGGGATCGAGGTCGTCTACCAGGACCTCGCGCTCTGCGACAACCTCGACGTCGTCCAGAACCTCTACCTCGGCCGCGAGGCGACGAGCGGGGTCATCCTCGACGAGACGTTGATGGAGCGGAAGGCGACGGAGACCCTCAAGGGCCTGTCCGTCCGCACCCTGAAGTCGGTCCGGATGAAGGTCTCGAGCCTGTCCGGTGGTCAGCGCCAGACCGTCGCCATCGCGCGCGCGGTGCTCTGGAACAGCAAGCTCGTCATCCTCGACGAGCCGACCGCCGCCCTCGGCGTCGCGCAGACCGAGCAGGTCCTCCAGCTCGTCCGCCGCCTCGCCGACGCAGGCCTGGCCGTCATCCTCATCTCGCACAACATGAACGACGTCATCCGGGTCGCGGACAACGTCGCTGCGCTCTACCTCGGCCAGATGGCCGCCCAGGTCCCGTCCGAGTCCCTGAGCCACGGGCAGATCGTCGAGCTCATCACCGCCGGCCGCAGCGGCGACCTCGGTCTCAAGGCACCCGACAAGGAGGTCGTGGCGTGACCACAACCACGGCAACCCCCGCCAGCGAGACCCTCGAGGCCGGCGGCCTGGGCGGGGCGGTGCGCGACTACGTCGACCGGCTCCGCGGCGGCGACACCGGTTCGCTCCCGGCGGTCCTCGGCTTCCTCGTCCTGGTCATCCTGTTCTCGGCGACCTCGGACGTCTTCAGCTCCAAGCTCAACTGGGCGAACCTGCTCAACCAGAGCGCGGCGTACATCTTCATCGCCATGGGCCTCGTCTTCGTCCTCCTGCTCGGCGAGATCGACCTCGGCGCCGGCTACACGGCGGGCACCTCGGCCGCGATCATGGGCGTCGTCATGACCCAGAAGGGGTACGCCTGGCCGATCGCCGTCGTGGCGTGCCTGGTCACCGGCGCCGTCATCGGGTTCACGATCGGCCTGCTCGTCGCGCGGCTCGGCATCCCGTCGTTCGTCGTGACGCTCGCCTACTTCCTCGGTCTCCAGGGCGTCCTGCTCCTGGTCATCGGGGAGGGCGGGACGATCCCGATCCGCGACGAGACGATCCTCGCGGTGAACAACAACAACCTCACGCCGCTGCTCGGCTGGGCGCTGTTCGTCGTCGTCGTCGGCGGGTACGCCGCCATCACCTTCGGCAACCTGGCCCGCCGGCGGTCGGCCGGGCTCCCGACGACGGCTCCGGCCGTCGTCCTCGCCAAGATCGGCACCCTCGGGGTGCTGCTCGGCGGCGCGACCCTCCTGCTGAACCAGGAGCGTTCGGTGAACCCGGCGCTCAACTCGCTCAAGGGCGTCCCGATCATCGTGCCGATCACGATCGTGTTCGTCGTCGGGCTGACCTTCCTGCTCACCCGGACGTCGTTCGGCCGGCACGTCTACGCGGTCGGCGGCAACGCCGAGGCGGCGCGCCGGGCGGGCATCAACGTCGCCAACATCAAGATCACGTGCTTCGTCATCGGGTCGACGCTCGCGGCGATCGGCGGCATCCTCATCGCCTCGCGCGACAACTCCGTCTCCCCGACGTCGGGCGGCTCGCAGACGCTGCTCCTGTCGGTCGCTGCGGCGGTCATCGGCGGCACGTCGCTCTTCGGCGGCAAGGGCCGCGTCATCGACGCGGTCGTCGGCGGTCTCGTCATCGGTGTCATCTACAACGGGCTGCCGCTCATCACGTCGAAGGCCGGCATCCAGTTCGTCGTCACCGCGGGCGTCCTGCTCCTGGCCGCGAGCGTCGACGCGATCGCGCGCCGGCGGGCGGCGGCGAGCGGCAGGTAGCGGGTCCGGACACCGCAGCACTGCACGAGTCCGTCCGGCGGGCGCACCCGCGCCCGCCGGACGGACCGGCCGACGGTGCCCGTGCGTGCCCGTCCACGACGGGCGCTGCGCCGCCACGGCACCGACCTGACAGGAGGGTGCATCACCCATGCCCCCGAAGTCGCGCACGTCCGCTGCCGCCAAGGGCGGGACCCAGGAGGACGTCCGGCGGCACAACCTCGGCACCGTCCTGCAGCACCTGCACCTCGCGGGTCCGCTGACCCGGGCCGAGCTGACGGCCCGGATGGGCCTGAACCGCAGCACCATCGCCGCGCTCGTCTCCGAGCTCGTCGTGCTCGGCGCTGTCCGGGAGGAGCGCCCCGCAGGCTCCCAGACCGGTGCGGGTCGCCCGTCCCTCGTCGTCCGGCCGGCCGACGACCACCTCCAGGTGCTCGCCGCCGACGTCGGTGTCGACCGGGTCGTCGTCGCGCTCGTCGGGCTCGGCGGGCGCGTCGTCGCCCGCCGCCGCCGGCGGCTCACGAGCGGCAGCCCGGCGTCCGTCGCCTCGCTCATCCGCCGTCTCGTCGACGCCGTCCTCACCGACCCGGCGGCGGGGGAGCACATCCTCGGCCTCGGGGTCTCGGTCCCCGGCGTCATCCGGCACTCCGACGGCTGCGTCCGGTTCGCGCCGAACCTCGGCTGGGTCGACGCCCCCTTCGGGGACCTGCTCGCCCAGCAGCTCGGCGGCATGCCGGTGAGCGTCGGCAACGACGCCGACCTCGGCATCCTCGCCGAGCACCGCCGCGGCGCCGCCCGCGGCTACGACGACGTCGTCTTCATCGCCGGCGAGGTCGGTGTCGGTGGCGGTCTCATCGTCGGGGGTGCACCGCTCGTCGGCGCCGGCGGCTACGCCGGTGAGCTCGGGCACGTCCTCGTGCACCCGCAGGGCCGGCCGTGCCGGTGCGGGGCGCGGGGCTGCTGGGAGACCGAGATCGGCGGCCCGGCCATCGCCCGTGCGCTCGGGCTCGGCAGCGTGACGACCGAGGACCTCGTCGAGGCGATGCGCCGCGCCGCCGCCGAGGGCAGCACGGCGCTCGACGGCGTCGCCCACCACGTCGGCCTCGGGCTGGCCACCATCGTCAACATCATCAACCCGCGCCTGGTCATCATCGGCGGGCTGCTCCGCGAGCTGTTCCCGTCGAACGCGGCGGCCGTCCGCGCGTCGCTCGACGCGGCGGCCCTCACCGCGACCGCCGAGCAGGTGTCCCTCGTGACCCCCGAGCTCGGCGGGGACGCCGTCCTCGTCGGAGCGTCCGAGCTCGCCTGGCAGGACGTGCTCGACGACCCCGCCGGCACGCTGCGCCGCAACCGCCGGCTCGCGCCGACCAGGACGATGTCCGCCACGATGTCCGCGACGGTGACGGCGTCGTGACGGTCCCGCCGGGCTGGCCGGCGGACGTCCGGCCGCCCGGCTCGCCGGACTGGGAACGGTCCGCGGTGGCCTGGCTGCTCGACCTCTGCCCGCCGGACTACCGCGGGTACCCGGTGCTCGTCCGGCGCCCGGTCGCGCTCGCCTGGGTCGCCGTCCGGCACGTCGAGGCGGCGCACGAGGGCGCCCGGCGGGCGCTGGCCGGGGTCCGGACGGCGCTCTCGGACGCCGTCGAGCCGCAGGCGCTCGCAGCGCTCGTCGAGGCGCTCGAGACCGAGGTGGCCCGGCTCCTCGGCACCTCCCGCGCGGTGGGCCTCGTCGAGGAGGCGCTGCGCGGACGGCGGCACGTCCCGCGGCTGTGAACCCGCGGCGGTGATCCCGCGGCGATGATCCCGCGGTCGCGGTCGCGTGCCGCGATGTGGAGACCGGGTGGAAGTCCGCACGGATGTGACGCAAAAGCCCGGCTCCACCAGGCCGGGACGGCGGGCCGGACCTAGACTCGAACCCGCCCGACGGTCCGCCCCCTGCCGGCCGAGGGCCGAGGAGGAGCTGTCCGATGGTGTCGCTCGACGCCCTGCACGACCCCGCCGACCTGCGCCGGCTGACGGTCCCCGAGCTCGAGGACCTCGCCTCGCAGATCCGGGAGTTCCTCGTCGCCGAGGTCTCCAAGACCGGCGGCCACCTCGGCCCGAACCTCGGCGTCGTCGAGCTGACGATCGCCCTGCACCGGGTGTTCTCCAGCCCCTGGGACTCGATCGTCCTCGACACCGGGCACCAGTCGTACGTGCACAAGATCCTCACCGGCCGACAGGACTTCTCCGGGCTGCGCCGCCGCGGCGGGATCTCCGGGTACCCGAGCCGGGCCGAGTCCCCGCACGACATCGTCGAGAACTCGCACGCCTCGACGGCGCTGTCCTGGGCCGACGGGATCGCCAAGGCGCACGAGCTGCGCGGCGAGACCGACCGGCACGTCGTCGCCGTCATCGGGGACGGCGCCCTCACCGGCGGCATGGCCTGGGAGGCGCTCAACAACATCGCCGCCGGCACCGACCGCAACCTCGTCGTCGTCGTCAACGACAACGAGCGCTCCTACGCCCCGACGATCGGCGGCCTCGCGCACCACCTGGCGACGCTGCGGACGACCGGCGGCTACGAGCGCTTCCTCGACTGGGGCAAGAGCACGCTGCAGCGCAGCGGCCTGCCCGGCCGGCTGGCCTACGAGGCGCTGCACGGGGTCAAGAAGGGCGTCAAGGACGTCGTCGCGCCGCAGGGCATGTTCGAGGACCTCGGCATCAAGTACGTCGGGCCGGTCGACGGCCACGACGTCGCCGAGCTCGAGCACGCCCTGAACCGGGCCAAGGCGTTCGGCGGGCCGGTCATCGTGCACGTCATCACCCGCAAGGGCAACGGCTACGCGCCCGCGGAGAACGACGAGGCCGACCGGTTCCACGCGACCGGCATCATCGACCCGCTCACCGGGCGCCCCCGCTCGGTCGCCCGCGACTCGTGGACCGGGGTGTTCGCCGACGCCATGGTCGAGGTCGGCGGCCGGCGCCGGGACGTCGTGGGGATCACCGCGGCCATGCTCATCCCGGTCGGGCTGCACCGGTTCGCCGAACGCTTCCCGGAGCGGGTCTTCGACGTCGGCATCGCCGAGCAGCACGCCGTGACGAGCGCGGCGGGCATGGCCTACGCCGGGCTGCACCCCGTCGTCGCCGTCTACGCGACGTTCGTCAACCGGGCCTTCGACCAGGTGCTCATGGACGTCGCGCTGCACAAGGCCGGGGTGACGTTCGTGCTCGACCGGGCGGGGATCACCGGCGACGACGGTGCGAGCCACAACGGCATGTGGGACCTGTCGCTGCTGCGGATCGTCCCCGGCATCCGGATCGCCGCCCCGCGCGACGCGGCGACGCTGCGCGCCGAGCTCGACGAGGCGCTCGCCGTGGACGACGGCCCGACCGTGGTCCGGTTCCCCAAGGGCGCGCTGCCGCCCGAGCTGCCCGCGGTGCGCCGCGCCGGCGCGGCCGACGTCCTGCGGGAGCCGGTGCGCGGCAACGGGTCGCAGGCCGCGGACGGTGCGGAGCCGGTGACCGACGTGCTCGTCGTCTCCGTCGGTGCGCTCGCCGGCCTGTGCCTGGAGGTTGCGGACCGGCTCGAGGCGCAGGGCGTCGAGGTCACCGTCGTCGACCCGCGCTGGGTCGCGCCCGTCGACGACGCCCTCGTCGACCTCGCGCGCGGGCACCGGCTCGTCGTCGTCGTCGAGGACGGGCTCAAGACCGGCGGCGTCGGCAGCGCGGTCCGTGACCGGCTCGCCGACGAGGGGCTCCTCACGCCGACGCTCACCTTCGCCGTCCCGGCGCGGTTCCTCGACCACGGCACCCGTGCCCAGGTGCTCGAGGAGGTCGGCCTCACCCCGCAGGAGATCTCCCGCCGGGTCGTCGAGACCGTCGCCCGGCTCCAGGCCGCGGTCGGGGCCGGGGTCGACGTCGACGTCGAGCCCTGATCCGGCCGGCCGGCCCGCCCCGGATGGCATGATCCCGGTCGACAGCCGACCGAGGACGTGACATGAGCGAGCAGCAGGGGGACGGCGTCCCCGAACCGCCCCGGCCCGACGCCGGACCGCCCGTGTACGGGACGCCGTCCCCCTGCTGCTCGCTCATGTCANGGGGGAGTGCCCCCGGGGTACGGCCCGCCGGGCTACGGGCCGCCCGGGTACGGCTACGGCCCGCCCGGGTACGGCCCGCAGTACGGGTACCAGCAGTACGGGTACGGCCCGCAGTACGGCGCGTGGCAGCGCTCGCCCGAGGCGACCTCCCTGCGGACGCAGGCGATCGTCGGGCTCGTCGTCAGCGCCGTCCTGGTGCTCATGTGCTGCTCGCCGTTGCTCATCGCGTCGGCGATCACGTCGGGGATCGCCCTGGGCCGGGTCGACCAGGACCTCGACTCCGCGCGGCGGCTCGTCCGCTGGACCTGGGGCCTGGTCGTGGCGTCGGTCGTGCTCACGGTCGTCCTGTTCGCCGTCCTCATCGGCGCCGGGGCGTTCAGCGACCCCGGCCCCGCCGGCGCCTGACCGCCGCCGCCGGCGCGCGGCCGGAGGGGTCAGCCGTCGGCGCGGTGCCGTCCGGGCCGCCGTTCCCGGCCCGCGCCGGGGCGCAGCGCCGGCGGCAGGTCGAGGGCCTCACCGGCCGGGTCGCCGCCTGCCCTGGCGAGCGCGACCTCGTCCCGGGTGACGAGCAACGGCCTCGGGAGGCCGCGCACCGGCTCCTCGGTGGCCGACCACACCGCACCCGCGAACGCAGGGTCGACCCGGCGCAGGTCGTACCAGCCGCGGCTGCGGGTCGGGACGGCGACCGCGCGCATCCCGGAGCCGTCGGACGCCGCGAGCGCGGCCCGCAGCGGTCGGGTCGCGAGCAGGGTGAGGACGTCGCAGCCGCCGACGGGGCGCAGCGTCCCGGCGGGGCGTGCCCCGGGCGCCTCGTCCGGGCCGGCCCCGGGCGCGTCGTCGGGCCCGGAGCCCCGGCCGACGCGGACGGCGGCGAGCGCCCCCATCCGACGGGCGTGGTCGCGGGCCATCGGCCACCATGCGGCGGGCAGGTCCGTCCCGGTGCCGCGGCCGGCCGCCGCGCCGGGCGGCAGCGGCAGGACGCCGTCGGCGGTCCAGGGCAGGTCGACGAGGCCGAGGCCGACGTCGAGGACCCCGCCGAGCACGCCCTCGACGGCCCAGCCGCGGCCGGGGTGCAGCGGGTGCCCGACGGGCAGCGCGAGAGCCCGGACGTGCCGGCCGGCCCAGTCGGTGCCGGGGAGCCCGTCGGCGAGCAGCGCCTCGGTCCGCAGCAGGGTGGCGATCCGGAGCCGGGCGACGGCGGACTCGGGCGCCAGCCCGGCGGCAGCCTGACCGACCCGGTCCCAGCCGACGAGGACGCGGGCGGCCCCGGTGGGGGAGGGGACGAGCACCCCGTCGACGGTCGGCTCGAGGTCGACGTCGTCGAGGACCGCGACCGCGAGGACACCGCGGCGCAGCACGGCGTCCTCCGGTGTCCCCACGCTCCTCACGGTAACGACGTGCGACGCCCGGACCGCCGCGCCGACAGATCTGTCCCCCGTGCGGCGCAACCGGGAGGGCACGTCCGGTGATCCGTGTTCCCGGCGGCACCCGGGCGCCCTAATCTTCGCTGGTGACGTCGTCCCGCCGGACACGGCTCACGGGGTCGACGCTGCTCGCCGCCGCCGTGGGCCTGGTCGTCGTGCTCGACACCGGCGTGGTGCCGATGCCGTACTCGACGCCGCGCGCGGCCACCGGTGCCACCCGCGGGGGCAGCACACCGTCCGACCCGGGCGCGGGTCCGGGGGCGACCGGTGCCCCGGCCGCCCTCCAGGCCCGCGACGACGGCATCTCCGCGACCGTGACGGCCCTGTCGCAGGCGCTGGCGACCGGCGCACCGGTGGACGCCCTCGTCGCCCCCGGGGAGGCCGCCGTGGCCCGCGGGGTGCGCCGTCTGGTGCACAACGTGCGCGTGGTGCCGGGGGCGAGCGCCGAGCTGGAGTGGGACCGCCGCGAGCCGACGCCCTCGGCGCAGGGCGACCTGGGCATCCGGCTCGGGCTGACCTCCCGGATGGTGACCGGCGAGATCCCGGCCTACGACTACGTCTACGCGCGTGTCCGCCAGGTGAGCGGCCGCTGGCTGCTCAGCGGCTGGGACCCCGTCGAGGACCCGAACGAGGCGATCCCGCAGACCCCGTTCCTCCTGCCGGTCGACATCGCCGTGGTCCGCAAGCCGCACGTGCTGCTCCTGGGGACCGCGGGCGTCGAGCGACTCGACGCCCGCCTCGCGGGCCGCGCCGAGAGCGCCGCCGTCCAGGCGCGCGGGGTCTTCCCGCAGCCGGGTTGGGACGGCACCGTCGTCGTCTACGCGTTCACGGAGAAGAAGTTCCTCGAGCGGGTGTTCGGCCCGCACGAGGCCGGGACCGGCGACCCGCACCCCTACTCGTGGTGGACCTACGAGACGTCCGGCGGCGGGCTGCGCATCGCGCTCGGTGCCGGGTACCTCGCCGTGGACGACGCCGAGTCGCGGATGGGCGTCCGCCGCGCCGTCGGCTACGGCGCGGCGCTGACGACGAACGGCCGGGGTGTACCGGACTGGATGATCGAGGGGGTCTCGCTCTACGTCTCGACCCGCGCGGGCGCGCAGGTCGACCCGGACGCCGCGCTGGAGCGGCGTGGCCTCTACGACGAGACGTGGCGGGCCGTCCGCCGGGGGACGTGGACCCCGCGGCTGCCCGACGCCGCGGACGAGATCACCACGACGGCGCAGCGCGAGAGCGCCGACGACTCGGCCTGGCTCGCGTACCAGTTCATCGCCGACCGCTACGGCGAGGCGAGGATGCAGGCGGCCTGGGACGCCGTCTCGGGGCGCACCGATTACGGCGAGGCGCGGGAACGGGCCGCCTTCAACGCGCTCGGCACGACCCGCGCGGCCTTCGTCCGGGACCTCCAGGCGTGGACCCGGCGGCTCGTGGCGCGGTCCGGGTGACCGGCGTGCCGCCGCCGGGGAGCGGACCGGACCGTCCCGGCGTCACTCCGGGGAACGAGGGGGTGGGGATGTCCGAGGTCGACGAGGCAGCACCGGTCGCGGAGGCGCCGGGCCGGCGTGCCGCCCGGCTGCGTGGCAGGGCCGTCGGGGCCGGGCTGCTCGCGGCGGCGCTGGGCGCCGTCGTCGCCCTCGACACCGGCGTCGTCCCGCTCCCGCTGTCGACACCGAAGCCGGTGGTGCAGCAGGCGGCCCGGCCCGGGGTGCCGGCCGCCACGGCCGCTGCGGACGCGGCGCGCGAGAAGGCGGTCCGGGTGACCGTGACGGCCCTCGACGCGGCGCTCGCCGCGGACGACGTCGCCGCGTTCGGCCGGCTCGTCGACCCGCAGGACGCCGCGGCCGCGAAACGGCTGCGCCGGCTCGCCCGCAACCTCACGGCGCTGCCCGCGGTGACCGCCGGGCTGGACTGGGACGGGTCGTGGGGCGTCGACGTGTCGGGCGGACAGGCCCCGGACGCCGCGACCCGGATCGTCGCGCACGCGCACCTGCGGACGACGTTCACCGGCTACGACACGGGCGCGACCCCGGTCGCGGTCGACGTGGGGCTGCACAAGGTCGCCGACCGGTGGCTCGTGACGTCGTGGGAGCGCCGGTTCCTCAGCGCGGAGCCCGACCCGTGGGACGTCGACGTCGACCTCGCGGCCGTCGCGAAGCCGCACGTGCTCGTCGTCGGCATGGCGAAGAACGCCCGCGCGAACGCACGGCTCGCGAGCCGCGCCGAGGCGGCGATCGTCGACACCCGCAAGGTCTGGACCGACCCGGCGTGGAACGGCAAGGCCGTGGTCGTCGCGCTGACGGACGAGGCGTACCTCGACACCTGGTTCGGCGCCGGACTCGCCGGCCCGGGGCAGAAGCACGCCGACTACTTCAGCACCTTCGTCACCGAGGACGCCCTCGCGGCGTCGCCCCGCACCGGGATGCGCGTCGTCGTCGCGACGGACTTCCTGCTGCGCGACACCCGGGCCACCCGGGCCGACCTGCGCTACGCGTTCACCGTGATGTCGTTCCGCACCGGTGACACGGACGCGATCCCGGCCTGGCTCTACAACGGGGCCGCCGACTACACCTCCTGGCGGCCGGCGACCGGCAAGGACGCGGTCGAGGCGGCGCGGCGGCGCGGCCTCTACGACCCGACGTGGGCCGGCCTGCGGGCCGGCACGTGGAAGCCCCGGTTCACGAAGGACCGGGACGCCTTCGGTGAGGGCTCGGACGCCCGGGTGGCGGCGGACTGGGACTCCGCATTCCTCACGGCGACGTACGTCGCAGACACCTTCGGGGAGGCCCGGCTGCGCGAGCTCGTCGCCGCCACGGCCGCCGAGCCCCGGACGGACACCGCAGTGAAGAAGGTGCTGAAGATGACCATGCCGCAGCTGTCGGCGAACGTCGCCCGGTACGCCCGGCGGCTGGCGGCCCGCACGTGACCGACGAGCCGCGGGCCACCCCGCCACCGCTGCCGCCGCCGCTCCCCGCGCCGGCTCCGCAGCCGGTCCCGTCGTCCGTGCGGCCGGCGGTCCCGGCCGCTGTGCCGTCGTCCGCACCGCCGCGCGCCCCGCGCAGGACGCCGGGACGGCTGCTGCGCACCGGGCTGCTCGCCGCCGCCGTCGCCGCGGTCGTCGCCCTCGACACCGGTGCCGTCCCGCTGCCGTTCTCGACGCCCGTCGCGCTGCCGGACCGGGTGAGCCAGGGCTCCCAGGGCGGGACCGACCCGGACGACGCGGACGCCGACCTCAGCGCCGGCGAGCGGGCCCGCAACGACGGCATCGAGGCCGCGACGGCTGCGATGACCGCGGCCTACACCGCGAAGGACGAGGCGGCCTTCCTCGCGCTCGTCGACCCGGTCGACACCAAGCTCGTCACCCGGATGCGGACGATGTTCCGCAACCTGCGGGCGATCGGCTACGACCAGGTGGCCTTCGGGTGGCCGGACCGGCAGACGTACCCGTTGCCGGCGGGGAAGTCCTACGACGCCCCGGGAGCGTCGGCGGAGGCCGTCGCGGCCGCGGTCGAGGTCCGCACCCGGATCAGCTCCTTCGACCGCAAGACGGCCTCGACGGTGCTCGGGCTGAGCTTCGCCGACCGGGGCGGCCGCTGGCTCGTCGTCGGCGACAAGGACGCGGCGGAGGAGCTGGACCTCTACACGGCGTCCGAGCCGTGGATGCTCGGCACGGTCTACGTCGCCAAGAAGGCGCACACGATCGTCGTCGGCGAGGCGAAGCGGAAGCGGGACGTCGACCGGCTCGCCGCCCAGGTCGAGCAGGCGATCGGTGCGGTCCGGGCGGTGTGGAAGGTCAAGTCCTGGAACGGGAAGGCCGTCGTCTACGCGACGACGGACCGCCGCTTCGTCGACTCCCAGTTCGGCGGGCGGGACGCCAAGAGCAACAAGGTGACCAAGGAGGCTGTCTTCGACGCCAAGGTCGAGATGCTCTACGCCACCCCGGTCCTCGACCTCGCGGACATCCCCGAGGAGGCGACCCCGCGGATGGTCGTCACCCCGTTCCTGCTGGGCCGCAACACCGCGCAGTCGCGCGCCGTCCTGCGGCACGAGCTGACCCACGTCGCCTTCGCCTACGAGGGCGGCGAGTCGGTGCCGACGTGGCTCGTCGAGGGGATCGCCGAGTACACGGCGTTCCGGACCGGCGGGTCCGCCGTCGACGGGGTCGGGGCGCTCGCCGCCCGCGGTCTGCCGCGGACGACGTGGACCGAGATCAAGCGCGGCACCTGGAAGCCGTCGCTCGTCGCCGATCCGGGTGACTTCTACTCGGGGACGTCCAAGCACGTGTCGGACACGTACACGACGGGCTGGCTCACGTGCCTGCACATCGCCGACAGCTACGGCGAGCAGTCGCTGGCCCGGCTCTACGCGGCGGCCGGTGCGCGGTCCCCCGACGAGGACCCCGAGGCGGTCGAGGCCGCGATCCTCAAGAAGGTGCTCAAGACGAAGCGCTCCACCCTGGTCTCGGAGACCAAGAGCTACGCGCGGCGGATCCGCAGCCGGTTCGTCTGACTGCTTCGTCCGACCCGCGACGCACGCGCGAGGCGGCGGTCACCCGGGGCTCGGGTGACCGCCGCCTCGTCGTCGCAGGACGCGCCTTCGGCCTTCGTCAGGCGGGCACGCTCGCCACGCCCCGCGGCAGGAAGCGCCGGCCGGTGACGGCCTCGCTGACCCCGGTGCGGTCGAGGTACGGCGTGATGCCGCCGAGGTGGAACGGCCAGCCGGCGCCGAGCAGCATGCACAGGTCGATGTCCTGCGGCTCGGCGACGACGCCCTCGTCGAGCATGATCCGGACCTCCTCGGCGATCGCCGCGAGGGCCTTGCCGCGGACCTCGTCCGCGGTGAGCGCCGTGTCGCCGACCTCGAAGAGCGCCTTCGTCGCGTCGTCCATGTACGGCTTGCCCTCGGCGTCCCAGGACCAGATCCCGGTCTTGCCGGCCGCGACGAGCCGCCCGAGGTTCGCCGACACGGAGAACCGGTCGGGGAACGCCGCGTGCATCGTCTCGGCGACGTGCAGCGCGACGGCCGGGCCGACGAGCTGGAGCAGGACGAAGGGCGGCATCGGCATCCCGAGGGCGTCGAGCGAACGCTCGGCCACCTCGGGCGGGGTGCCCTCGTCGACGGCCTTGGTCACCTCGCCGAGCATCCGGGTGAGGAGCCGGTTGACGACGAACGCCGGGGCGTCCTTGACGAGCACGCAGGACTTCTTGAGCTGCCTGCCGACGGCGAACGCGGTGGCGAGCGTCGCGTCGTCCGTGCGCTCGCCGCGGACGACCTCGAGCAGCGGCAGGACGGCGACCGGGTTGAAGAAGTGGAAGCCGACGACGCGCTCGGGGTGCTGCAGGTCGGCCGCCATCGCGGTGACCGACAGCGAGGACGTGTTCGTCATGAGCACGCACTCGCTGCCCACGACCGCCTCGACCTCGGCGAGGACCTGCTTCTTCACGTCGAGGTCCTCGAAGACGGCCTCGATGACGACGTCGGCGGCGGCGAACGCGGCCTTGTCCGTCGAGCCGCTGACGAGCGCCTTGAGCCGGTTCGCCGCGTCGGGGGAGATCCGGCGCTTGGCGAGCAGGCCGTCGATCTCGCCGTGGACGTAGCCGACGCCCTTGTCGACGCGCGCCTGGTCGAGGTCGGTGAGGACGACGGGCACCTGGAGCCGGCGGACGAACAGCAGCGCGAGCTGGCTCGCCATGAGCCCGGCCCCGACGACGCCCACGGTGGTCACCGGCCGGGCGAGGCCGCGGTCGGGCGCGCCCGCGGGGCGCTTGGCCCGCCGCTGCACGAGGTCGAAGGAGTAGATCCCGGAGCGGAACTCCTCGCTCGTCGCGAGGTCCGCGATCGCCTGCGACTCGGCCTCGAACGCCTCGTCCCGGGTCGCGGTCCGGGCCAGCCGCATGAGCTCGACGGCCCGGTACGGCGCGGGGGCGGCACCCTTGAGCTTGAAGTCGGCCATCGCCGTCGCGGCGCCGAGCGAGCCCTCCCAGAGGGCCTCGTCGGTGCTCACCTCGGGCCGGGTGACCTTGGTGCGCCCGGTGAGCACGTCCGCCGCCCAGAGCAGCGACTGCTCGAGGAAGTCGGCGGCCTCGAACATCGCGTCCGCGAGCCCGAGGCGGAAGGCCTTGGTGCCGTCGAGCATCTTGTTGTTGTTCAGGGCGTTGCCGACGACGACCTCGGCAGCCTTGTCCGGGCCGACGAGCCGGGGGAGCAGGTACGTGCCGCCCCAGCCGGGGACGAGCCCGAGGAAGCACTCGGGGAGCGCGACCGCGGGCGCGGACGACGAGATCGTCCGGTAGTCGCAGTGCAGCGCCACCTCGAGCCCGCCGCCGAGGGCGAGCCCGTTGACGAAGGCGAACGTCGGGACCCCGAGCTCACCGAGGCCGCGGAAGACCTCGTGGCCGTAGCGGGCGACCATGAGCGCCTGCTCGCGGTCCTTGCCCGCGGCGGCGACCTTGAGGTCCGCCCCGGCGCCGAAGATGAACGGCTTGCCGGTGAGGCCGACGGCGGCGACCTCGCCGGCCGCCGCGCGCGCCGCGAGGCCGTCGAGGGCCTCCCGGAGGTTCTTCAGGCCGGCCGGGCCGAACGTGTTCGGCTTGGTGTGGTCGAACCCGTTGTCCATCGTCACGAGGGCGAGGGTGCCCGCGCCGCCGGGCAGGGCGACGTCCCGGACGAGCGCCTTCGTCACGACCTCGTCCGGCAGCGCTCCGGCGAAGGCGGCCTCGACGGCTTCGACGAGGGCGGCCCGGGCCGGCGGACGCGGGGCCGTGGCGTCGGACCTGCCGGGGGTCGCGGGGGTCTGGTCGATGGTCGTCATGCCGCCTGGACCTCCGTGCCGTAGTCCGCGTGGTGCGGGTTCTCCCAGATGACGGTGCCGCCCATGCCGATGCCGATGCACATCGTCGTCAGCCCGTAGCGCACCTCGGGGTGGTCCTCGAAGTGCCGCGCGAGCTGGGTCATGAGCCGGACCCCGCTGGAGGCCAGCGGGTGCCCGAGGGCGATCGCGCCGCCGTCCGGGTTGACCCGCGGGTCGTCGTCCGCGATGCCGAAGTGGTCGAGGAACGCGAGGACCTGGACGGCGAACGCCTCGTTGACCTCGAAGAGGCCGATGTCGTCGATCGTCAGGCCCGCGCGGCGCAGCGCCTTCTCGGTCGCGGGGACCGGGCCGACACCCATGACCTCGGGCTCCACGCCGGCGAAGGCGTAGCCGACCATCCGCATCCGGACGGGCAGCCCGAGCTCGGCCGCGGTCTCGCCGGAGGCGAGGATGCAGGCCGTCGCACCGTCGTTGAGCCCGGCGGCGTTGCCCGCGGTGACCCGGCCGTGCGGCCGGAACGGGGTCTTCAGCGTCCCGAGGTCGGCGAGCGTGGTGCCCGGGCGCGGCGGCTCGTCGGCCGTCGCGAGGCCCCAGCCCTGCTCCGCGCTGCGGGTCGCCACCGGGACGAGGTCGCGCTGGATCCGGCCCGCGGCGTACGCCTCGGCGACCCGGCGCTGGCTCGTCACGGCGAACGCGTCGCAGCGCTCCTTGGAGATCTGCGGGAACCGGTCGTGGACGTTCTCCGCGGTCTGGCCCATGACGAGGGCCGAGGTGTCGACGAGCCGCTCGGCGACGATCCGCGGGTTCGGGTCGACGCCCTCGCCCATCGGGTGGTGGCCCATGTGCTCGACGCCGCCGGCGATGACGACGTCGTAGGCGCCGGACGCGATGCCGGACGCTGTGGTCGTCACCGCGGTCATGGCGCCGGCGCACATCCGGTCGACCGCGAAGCCGGGCACGCTCTTGGGCAGGCCCGAGAGCAGCGCGGCCATCCGGCCGATCGTCAGGCCCTGGTCGCCGATCTGGGTCGTCGCGGCGACGGCCACCTCGTCGACGCGCTCCGGCGGGAGCTCGGGATGGCGTCGCAGGAGCTCGCGGATGCACTTGACGACGAGGTCGTCGGCGCGGGTCTGGGCGTAGATGCCCTTGGCACCCGCCTTGCCGAAGGGGGTGCGAACGCCGTCGACGAAGACGACGTCACGCAGACTGCCGGGCACGGGGGCCTCCCACTGGAGCGGCGACGATGGCGCGGCGGAGCGAGAGTGCTACTCGCCGGTAACCCCAGATGCTACTCGACGGTAACTTGCCGTGGAACCCCGGCCCGGGGTGTCGTCCGCAGCCGGGCACGACAGAACCCCGCGAGCCGCCGACACAGGGCCGGCGGGTCACGGGGTTCTGTCGGGCGGGTGCCTGGTCAGGCGGCGGGGGCCGACGTCCGGGTCGCCTGCGGCTGGACGGTCGCGGACGGCGCGCCGACGGTCGCGGGGACGGCCTTGGGGGCGGCGGGAGCGCCCTGGTTGCGCAGGAAGAACGTCATGACCGGGACGACGTAGGCCGTCCAGACCGCGGCCTCGAGCCACGTCGTCTGCGGGGAGAAGTTGAAGATGCCCTTGAGCAGCGCCCCGATGACGGACGACGACGAGATGATGTGAGACACGTCGAACGCGAGGCTGTTGAGCCCCGGCAGGATGCCGGCCTCCTGGAGGTCGTGGACGCCGTAGGCGAGCACGCCGGCGGCGACGACGACGAGGCCGGCCCCGGTCCACGTGAAGAACTTCGCGAGGTTGATCTGGACGGCCCGGCGGTAGAGCAGCCAGCCGAGCGCGACGGCCAGGCCCAGGCCGAGGACGACGCCGACGAGCGGGCGCGGGCCCTGGTTCGTGGCCTGGACGGCGGTCCAGACGAACAGTGCGGTCTCGAGGCCCTCGCGGGCGACGGCGATGAACGCCGTGGTGACGAGCGCGCCGGTCCCCATCGCGAGCGCCTTGTCGACCTTGTCGTGCAGCTCGCCCTTCATGGAGCGCGCGGCGCGGCGCATCCAGAAGATCATCCACGTGACGAAGGCGACGGCGACGATCGAGAGCGTGCCGCCGAACGCCTCCTGCGCGCGGAACGACATCCGGGCGCTGGTGAACGTGAGGGCCGCGCCGACGAGCAGGCTCATCGCGACCGCGACACCGACGCCGGCCCACACCGCGGAGAGCTTGTCCCGACGGCCGGTGCGCACGAGGTACGCCACGAGGATGCCGACGACGAGGGACGCCTCGAGGCCTTCACGCAGACCGATGAGGAAGTTCGCGAGCACGGGCCCTCCGTGGTGTCCGGCCCCCGGAGGGGCTGGCGTGGCGAGCAAGGTAAGGCTCACCTTAGTAGCGTCGTGCGGATTCGGCAAAGAGCGTGTTGCCGAATTCGTGCGGCCGAACTGAGGCAAGGCTGCCCTTGGTCCCGCCGTGCCGCCTGGGCCCAAGGTCCCTCGCGCCGCCGGGTTCGTCGTCCGGGGTTCCGAAGCGCGGAACGCGCCCGCGCCGGGGCCGCCTCAGGCGTCGGGGCCGGCTGCCGCGGTGGCGTCGTCGTCGGCGGGAGCGGCGAGGACCGGGTCGTCCGGGCCCGGGGCGGGCATGCTCGCGGTGAGGGCTGCTGCGGTGAGCGCGACCTGCCACTCCCGGACGCCGTGCTCGCGGAGGAACGCCTCGACCTGCCCCTGGTCGGGCAGCCCGTCCGGGCCGGGACCTGCGGGCGGGGACCACGTGAGCCGGCGCACGGTGTCGGGCGCGACGAGGTTCTCCACGGGCAGCGAGTGCTCCGCGGCGATGGCGGTGACGGCGGCCCGGCAGCGGGCGAGCCGGGCGGCGGCGACCGGGTCGCGCTCGCCCCAGACGCGGGGCGGCGGCGGGCCCTCGCTCGGCAGCGTGTGCGGCGGGAGGTCGGCGTCCGAGAGCTTGCGGGCCCGGGTCAGCGCGTCGAACCAGACGCCGATGTGCCGGCGGGCGCCGCGGCCGTTGAAGCCCGGCAGCTCGAGCAGGTCGCGCGGGGTCGCCGGGGTGCCCGTCACGGCGGCGATGATCGCGGCGTCGGGGAGGATCCGGCCGGGGGAGACGTCCTGCTCCTGGGCGAGCCGGTCACGGGCCTGCCACAGCTCGCGGACGGCGGCGAGCTGGCGCCGGTTGCGGACCCGATGCAGCTGGGACGTCCGGCGCCACGGGTCGACCCGGGGCGGCGCGGGCGGTGCGGCGGCGACCGCGGCGAACTCCTCGCGCGCCCAGTCGAGCTTGCCCTGCTGCTCGAGCTCTGCGGCGAGCGCGTCGCGGACGTCGACGAGCACCTCGACGTCGAGCGCGGCGTAGCGCAGCCAGGGCTCGGGGAGCGGGCGGGTCGACCAGTCGACCGCGGAGTGCTCCTTGGCCAGGCTCAGGCCGAGGAGCTGCTCGACGACGGCGGCGAGCCCGACCCGCTGGAAGCCGGCGAGGCGGGAGCCGAGCTCGGTGTCGAAGACGAGGGCGGGCCGCAGCCCGACCTCGGCGAGGCAGGGCAGGTCCTGGCTCGCGGCGTGCAGGACCCACTCGGCGTCGGCGATGGCGTCGCCGAGGCTGCTGAGGTCCGGCAGGGCGGCCGGGTCGACGAGCGCCGTCCCCGCGCCCTCGCGCCGGATCTGGACGAGGAACGCGCGCTGCCCGTAGCGGTGCCCGGACGCCCGCTCGGCGTCCACGGCGACCGGGCCGGTCCCCGCGGCGAAGGCCGCGACGACCTCGGCGAGGGCGTCGGGCGTCGCGACGACCGGCGGCACGCCGTCGCGCGGAGTGTCGAGGGCGACGAGCGCGGGCCGGGCGTCGGGGGCGTCGTCGCCGACCGTCACGCGGGCGTCGTCGGCGGGGGGCACGGGGTCCACCGTAGGACAGTCCGTGGCCACGTGTTCACCCGGCTGGTGCCGGGCGGCATCAGGCGATGGCGCCGGACCGCAGGGCGGTGGCGACCATCTCCGCCCGGTCGCCCGTGCCGAGCTTGCGGGCGATGCGCGCGAGGTGGCTCTTCACGGTCAGGGCCGACAGGCCGAGCTCCTCGCCGATGTCCTTGTTCGACTTGCCGTCCGCGACGAGCTGGAGCACCTGGATCTCGCGGGCCGAGAGGCTGTCGACACCGTCGCCGCGCTCGCCCGGCGGGCGGACGGCGACCGCGGACACCGCGGAGACGAGGTAGCTGCGGACGCCCGCGCTGATCGCGGCGCGGACGCTGTAGGGGTCGTCGTTCGTCGTGAGCACCATGCCGCGCTGCCAGCCGGCGGCCCGCAGCTCACGGATGAGCGCGATGCCGCTGCCGTCGGGGAGACCGGCCTCGGCGACGACGAGGTCGGCGATGCCGACGCCCGCCTTGATCCGGGCCTCGCCGACCGTGCCGACCTCGAGGACGTGCCGTGCGCCGAGGGCGCGGAGCGTGTGCGCCACCGCCTCACGCAGGTTCGGGTTGGCCACGACGACCATGGCCGCGAAGCGACCCGGGCGCGGAACGGGGATCCCGGTTCGCTCGACCATCGTGGTCACGCTGACCTCCTGCCGGTGGCCCGTCAGGGGCCAAGGTGGTGAACTTGTCACCTGTTCGATCGGCAGCGGCACCGTGCGACTTGAGGTAACCCGGCCCGGCGAGGGCGCGGCGGCCCGGCGCGGGGGTGCGTCAGCGGCGGCGCGGGAGCGGTGCGACACCGCTCGGGAGCGGCGGGATCCCCGCCACGGTGCAGAGCAGCCCGGCCCAGGCCTGCAGGTGCAGCCCGACGTCGCCGGCCGGTGTCCACGACGCACGGACCTCGATCTCCACGGTGGCCGGCCGGTCGCCGAGGGCGCCGAAGCTCTCCGAGACGACCCGGGTCACCGTGCCACCCGCCGCGCCGTACTCGGCGCCGACGGACTCGAGCGACTCCTGGAGCCACGTCCAGCCGACCTGGCCGAGCATCGGGTCGCTCCCGAGCTCCGACTCCAGGGCGGCACGGACGAACGTCACCGCCCGGAACGTGCCCTCCCAGGCGTCCTGCCCGGCCGGGTCGTAGAGGAGCACGAAGCGTCCGGTCGCGAGCTCCTCGTCGTCGAGGACGACGTCCGCGCTCACGGCGACGGCGTGCGGGGCGATGCGCTGCGGGGCCGGGACCTCCTCGAGGACGACCTCGGGACGCAGCCGGACCGCACGCAGCCGTTCGATCGCCCCCTGGAACTCCTCGGGGGCCTCGTCGGGCATCCGTCGAACGGCCACATCGGAAATGTACGCATCCACGCCCCTGTGCGGACGTCGCGACGCGCGGTAATCACGCGTCGCCCTGCGACGGGGCTGCGGCGGTGCGTCGATACGGTGCGCTGCATGGCCGCCGTCCTCGCCCTGCTCTCGAGCCTCCTGTGGGGCACCGCGGACTTCGGCGGGGGCCTCGTGACGCGCCGGCTGCCCGCCCTGGCCGTCGTCGCGTGGAGCCAGGCGGCCGCGCTCGTCCTCGTCGGCGCCGTCGCGCTGCTCTCCGGCGCCTCCGACGCACCGTCGGGGTGGCTGCCCTGGGCGGTCATGGCCGGCGTCGCCGGGCCGCTCGGGCTCGTGCTCTTCTACACGGCGCTGTCGACCGGGACGATGGGCGTCGTCTCGCCGATCGCCGCGCTCGGCGGGGTCGTCCCGGTGGTCGCCGGGCTGCTCTCCGGGGAGCGGCCGTCGGTGCTGCAGTGGCTCGGCATGGCCGTCGCGCTCGGCGGCGCCGTCCTCGCGAGCGGCCCGGAGCTCTCCGGCGGGACGAAGGCGCGGGCCGTCGTCCTCGCGGCGTTCGCCGGGCTCTGCTTCGGGGTGTGCGTCTACGGGATCGCGCGCGGCGCGGAGTCGAGCAGCGTCATGACCCTCGTCGGGATGCGCGTCGTCAGCGTCGGGCTCGCGGTCGTGCTCGGGCTCGCGCTGCGGACGACGGGCGGGGTGTCCCGCGCGGACCTGCCGGCGCTCGCCGCGGTCGGGCTCGCGGACGCCGGCGCGAACATCCTCTTCGGCCTCGCGGCCTCCCGCGACGAGATGGTGAGCATCGTCTCGGTGCTCGGCACGCTCTACCCGGTCGCGACGGTGCTGCTGGCCCGGTACGTGCTCGGCGAGCGGATGCTCGCCGTCCAGCGGGCCGGCGTCGGGGTCGCGATGGCCGGGGTGGTCCTGCTCGCGGTCGGCTGAGCGTGCGAGGATCGACGGTCGTGACGACCCTGTCCGCGCCCGTCCGTGACCCGCGCCTCGCGACGTCCCCGTTCCTCGCCGCCTGCCACGGCCGGCAGGCCGAGACGACCCCCGTCTGGTTCATGCGCCAGGCGGGCCGGTCGCTGCCGGAGTACCGGAAGGTCCGCGAGGGCATCCCGATGCTCGAGTCCTGCCGCCGGCCCGACCTCGTCGCCGAGATCACGCTGCAGCCGGTGCGCCGCTACGGCGTCGACGCCGCGATCTTCTACTCCGACATCGTCGTGCCGCTCAAGGCCGCCGGCGTCGACCTCGACATCGTGCCCGGCGTCGGTCCCGTCGTCGCCGAGCCGTTCCGGACCCGGGCCGACCTCGACCGGATCCCCGAGCTCACCCCGGACGCCGTCGGCTTCGTGACGCAGGCGGTCGGGCTGCTCGTCGCCGAGCTCGGCGGGACGCCGCTCATCGGCTTCGCCGGTGCGCCGTTCACGCTCGCGAGCTACCTCGTCGAGGGCGGCCCGAGCCGGGACCTGCACCGCACCAAGGCGCTCATGTACGGCGACCCCGCGCTCTTCGGGGCCCTCCTGGACCGGCTGGCCCAGGTGTCGGGGGAGTTCCTCCGGGTGCAGGTCGCGGCCGGTGCGAGCGCCGTCCAGCTCTTCGACTCGTGGGTCGGCGCGCTGCCGGACGCGGACTACCGCCGCGTCGTCCAGCCCGCGTCGGCGACGGTGCTCGCCGCGGTCGCCGACCTCGACCCGACGGTGCCGCGGATCCACTTCGGCACCGGCACCGGTGAGCTGCTCGCGGCGATCGGCGAGGCCGGTGCCGAGGTCGTCGGCGTCGACTTCCGGGTGCCGCTCGACGTCGCGGCCCGCCGGGTGCCCGGCAAGGCGCTGCAGGGCAACCTCGACCCCGCGGTGCTCTTCGCCCCGGCCGCGAGGGTCTCCCGGACCCGGGCCTCGAGG
>NZ_MWLN01000054.1 GCF_002198655.1 Kineosporia sp. A_224 | reverse complement strand
TCGTGCCGGGGCCGTAGCCGTCTCGACAGCCGGACGACCCGAGAGCCCCCGGCCCCGCACCCCCTCCCACCGCTCGTCTCGGCCCGGCGGCAGGGATGGCTCGCCTGCCAAGCGGGTCCTTGCGGCTGCTGCGCGGGTGCAGGTCGGGGGAGTCGGCTCGCCTGCCCGCGAGCGTGGGCTCTGGTGGGTGGTCCTGGGCGGCTTCCGTACGCGTAGTGGCTCTCGTTGGGCGCTCACCGTCCGCGGGGCGCCGGGTTCAGGGCGACTCGCGTGGGCGGTGGGCGAGTCGTGTCCGGTCCGGACCACAGAAGTCGGGGACATGCCGCCGACGGGCGGGCTGGTGCGGACCTCGGCGGCCCGTCGTGAGGGAAGGGCGCTCCGAAGGCACTGATCCCAAGTCCACCGACAGGCGAGAGCCCTACGAGACCCGCTACGACTACGCAAGCCGCCCAGGACCACCCGAAGGGCCGAACCCCCGACGGAGCGCGAGCCGAAGGCGAGACGCGCCAACAACCCCGAGGGGCCACCCGGCCGCGACAGCCCAGAAACCAGCGGCGCGGCACGAGCGGAGGGAGGGGGTTCGGGGCCGGAGGCTCTCGGATCGTCCGGTTGTCGAGACGGGTACGGAACCCACGCCCGACAACAGCCGCCCGTCTCGACAGCCGGNCCGGACCCCCTCCCTCCGCCCCGAGGCCCCCGACGTCGCGCAGCGAAGACCTAGAGCCGAAAGACCCGCCGAGCGTTGTCCGCGTACACCAACGGCAAGAGGGACGACGGGAGCGCGGCTCCTGAGATCGTCCAGCGGCCCTGCGGCGGAACGACTTCGCCGGGCGCGTAGTCGAACGACTCGTCCTCGGTCTCGAGGAACCGGAACGCCGTCTCGTACGCGAGCGCGTCCGGCGGGTACGCGTCGGTCCCGAAGAGGACCCGGGTCGGGTGCCGTTCGACGAGGCGGCGGAAGGCACGCGGCGTCCGGCCGAGCTCGGCGAAGCGGCCGCCGGTGTCGACGTTGAAGTTCGGGTGGTCGTCGAGCATCCGGGAGACCCAGGCGAGGTTCTCGGCGTAGCAGCCGACGTGGGCGCCGACGTAGGTCGTGGACGGCGTCGCGGCGACGAGGGTCTCGAGGGCGGTCATGAGGCGGGCGAAGGTCGGCAGGCCGGGGCCCCCGAACCACCAGTCGGGGTGCTCGCCGAGCTCGTCGACGCGTTCGTTCGTCGCGTCGAGGGGGTCGAAGAAGGCGACCGGGTCGGCGGTGTGGATGAGCACCGGCAGGCCCAGCGTGCCGGCCCGGGCCAGGGCGGTGACGACGCGGTCGTCGTCCGGCAGCACGAGGGTGCCGGTCGCGTCGCGGTGGGTCAGGCCGAGGTCCTTCCAGACCTTGAGGCCGCGGGCACCGCGGCGGGCGGCGTCGTCGACCTGGGCGACGAGAGCGGCCGCCGCGTCGTCGGCCTGCAGGGCCCGCCAGTCGAGGTGGGCGAAGGTCGCGAAGCGGCCGGGGTCCGCGCGGTCGTAGCGGTCGAGGTTGGCGGTGAGCTCGTCGCCCCAGCGGCCGTCGAGGTTGACGAGCGTCACGACGTCGTGGTCGTCGAGGACCCGCATGAGGGCCGGGACGTCGTCGACGAGCCAGCCGCCGTCGGGGGAGAGCCACCGGCCGACGTGGTTGTGCGCGTCGACGACCGGGACGGCGGGCCGCGGGACCGGTGTCACCTCCGCGACGGTCTGCGGGCGGGGGTGCCAGTCCTTGAGGAGGAGCGTGTCGACGAGGCGCTCCGCCGGGGTGTCCGTCACGTGTTCTCACCTCTCGGTCACCGCAGGATCCGCAGAGTGACTGAAGTGCGCAGTACGACTGCTCACTTCACGCACTTCCATTGCAGTTCGCGCAGAAGCGAGCGTATCAATGGCCGGGATGAGCCTCACCGAGACCGAGATCCTCAGCCAGCCCGACGTCTGGGACCGCGCGCTGGCGCTGACTCCTGCGTTCCGGGGCCTCCTCGCCGAGCAAGGCGAGCGCGTCCTCGTCGTCGGCTGCGGCACGTCCGCCTTCATGGCGGCCTCGATCGCCGCGCTCCGGGAGGGCGCCGACGTCGGGCTCACCGACTGGGCGTACGCCTCCGAGGCGCCGACGGGCCGCGGGTACGACCGGGTCGTCGCGCTGACCCGCTCCGGGACGACGACCGAGGTGCTCGACCTGCTGGCGACCGTCGGCCGGTCGAGCCGGCGCAGCGTCGTCACGGCCGTCACCGGGTCGCCGGTCGAGGCGCTCGCCGACGACGTCGTCGTCCTCGACCTCGCCGACGAGAAGAGCGTCGTCCAGACCCGGTTCCCGACGACGACCGTGCTCCTGGCCCGCGCGGCGCTCGGCGAGGACGTCGCCGGGCTGCCGGCGGAGTGCGCCGCCGCGGTCCACCGCGGCCTGCCCTTCGACGTCGCGGACGTCGACCACCACGTCTACCTGGGCCGCGGCTGGACGACGGGCCTGGCCCACGAGGCCGCGCTGAAGATCCGCGAGGCCGCCCAGGCCTGGTCGGAGAGCTACCCCGCCCTCGACTACCGGCACGGGCCGCTCGCCGTGGCGGGCCCGCGCTCGGCGGTCTGGGTCTTCGGGCCGCCGCCGGCCGGGCTCGTCGACGACGTCGCCGTGACGGGGGCCCGGGTCGTCGTCTCGGACGACGACCCGCTCGTCCAGCTCGTGCTCGCCCAGAGGGTCGCCGTGGCGCTCGCCGGCCACCGCGGTCTCGACCCGGACCGCCCGCGGCACCTCACGCGGTCGGTCGTCCTCGCGCGGAACGGAGCCACCTCATGACCCGCCGACCGACCACCCCGAACCGTCGCCCTGACCGGAACCCCTTGCGCCGCAGACGGTTCCTCGGTACCGCTCTCGCCACCGTGTCCGCCGTCGTCCTCGCCGCGTGCAGCGGCGGTTCGTCCGCGGGCTCCGGCGGTGCCCCGGCGTCGCCGTCCGACACCGCCGCCCCGGTGACGCTCCAGTGGTGGACCGGGCAGACCTCCGACGCGCAGAAGACCCTCGACGGGCTGGCGAAGGAGTTCACCGCGCTGCACCCGAACGTGACCATCGAGGGGAGCTCCGGCGCACCGACGACCGACGACCTGCTCCAGAAGGTCACCGCCGGCTTCGCGAGCGACACCTACCCCGACATCAGCTACGCGTTCGGCTCGTGGGCGACCCAGCTCGGGGAGTCCGGCAAGACGCTCGACCTCACCGAGAAGGTCAAGGACCCAGCCGTCGCGTGGGACCAGTTCCCCGAGTCGGCGCGGCTCACCGCCTCCCCCGGCGGCAAGGTCCTCGGCGTCCCCGCGATCGTCGACAACCTCGCGCTCATCTACAACCCCGAGCTGTTCAAGGCCGCCGGCGTCGCCGAGCCCACCGCGGACTGGACCTGGGACGACTTCCGTGCCGCCGCCAAGGCGATCAGCGACCCCTCGAAGAACATCTACGGGACGGCGTACTCGGTCTCCGGGTCCGAGGACACGACGTGGCACTTCTGGCCGCTGCTGTGGCAGCGCGGGGGCGACGTCCTGACCCCGGACGAGAAGAAGTCCGCGTTCAACAGCCAGGCGGGCGTCGACTCCCTCGAGCTGTTGCGCGCGATGGCCGTCGACGACAAGAGCGTGTACCTCGACCAGACCGACGAGAAGTACGGCCCGCTGTTCGCCGACGGCCGGATCGGGATGATCATCTCCGGGCCCTGGCAGCTCTACGACCTCGTCCAGAAGAAGACGCCGTACAAGGTGCAGGTGCTGCCCGGCGTGAACGGCAACCACCAGACGGTCTCCGGTCCCGACGTGTGGGTGCTCTTCGACCACGGCGACGCGAACCGGGCCTACTGGTCCTTCGAGTTCGTCAAGTGGCTGACCTCGCCCGAGGTCGACGTCCGCTGGAACCTCGCGCAGGGCAACCTGCCGCTGCGCTCGTCGGCCGCGTCGACCCCCGAGTACACCCAGTACGTCAAGGACTACCCCGGCGGCGACGTCATGTTCGCCAACCTGCAGAACGCGACGAAGCCGCGGCCGACCGTCAGCGGCTACGTCGGGCTGAGCCGCTACGTCGGCGAGGCGATCGCCAAGACGCTCCAGGGTGCGGCGACCCCGAAGCAGGCTCTCGACGAGGCGGCGAAGAAGGCGGACGTCGCCCTCGCCGGCGGCTGACCGTGACCGTCTTCGCATCGCCCGCGCCGCCGCGGCGCACCCGTGCGGCGCGGACGGCGCGGGCCCGCCGCCGGTTCGTCGGCGACCTCACCGGCTGGGGCTTCGCGGGCCCCGCGACGTTCGTCGTCCTCGGCCTGTCGGTGTTCCCGGCGCTGTGGGCGCTGCGGATCTCGCGACAGAAGTGGAACGGCATCGCGCCACCGAAACCGTTGGGCTGGACCAACTACCAGCTCATGGCGTCCGACCCGGACCTGTTCTCCGCCGTCCGGCACACGGTCGTGCTCACGGGCCTGTTCGTGCCGCTGTCGCTCCTCATAGGGCTGCTCATAGCCATCGCGCTCAACCAGAAGATCCGCTTCGTCGGCTTCTACCGCACGTGCATCTTCGTGCCGTTCGTCGTCTCCGCAGCGGTGACCGGCATCCTCGCGACGTTCGTCTTCAACCCGCAGTTCGGCATCGCGAACGCCGGGCTGCGGTCGGTCGGCGTCGCGCCGCAGCAGTTCCTCGAGAGCCCGTCGCAGGTGCTCCTCGTGCTCGTCCTCGTCTCGCTGTGGGGCTCCGTCGGCTTCACGGTCGTCGTCTACCTCGCAGCGCTCCAGGACATCCCGCGCGAGCTCACCGAGGCCGCCCTCGTCGACGGCGCCAACCGCCGGCAGGTCTTCCGGTACGTCACGGTCCCGCAGCTGCGACCGGTCACGGTCTTCACCGCCGTCTGGCAGACGATCACGGCGCTCCAGCTCTTCGACATCATCTACACGACGACCCGGGGCGGGCCGCTCGGTGCCTCGCAGACCGTCGTCTACTACGTCTACTACCAGTTCCGCGAGCTGCAGCGGTACGGCTACGCGTCCGCGGTCTCCTACGGGCTCTTCGCGGTGACGATGCTCATCACGCTCGGCATGGTCGTCTACGCGCGGCGCCGCGGCACGGAGGCGTTCTGATGGCCGTGGACCGGCTGGACGCCGTCCGGGACGACGCGCCAGGTCCCGTCGAGCGGGCCACGACGGCTCCCGTCCGGCGGCGCCGGCTGCCGTTCAGCCCGTGGCACCTGCTGCTCGCGCCGATGGCGCTGGCATTCGTCTTCCCGCTCGTGCAGATGGTGCTCACGTCGTTCATGGACGACAGCGAGATCAACCGGTTCCCGCCCCGCTTCCTGCCGCGGAGCATCGACCTCGGCGGCGCGGGCGGCCGCGGCAACGACCGGGCGAGCGGCTACGTCGGGCTGCTCACCCAGACCCCGGTGCTGCACTGGCTGCTCAACTCGGCGGTCGTCGCGACGGTCGCCGTCGTCTCGCACCTCGTGCTCTGCTCGCTCGCCGGCTACGGGTTCGCCCGGCTGCGGTTCCACGGCCGGCAGGTCGGGTTCTTCCTCCTGCTCGGCACGGTGATGATCCCGACCCAGCTCCTTCTCGTGCCGACGTACGTCCTGTTCGCCCGGCTCGGGTTCGTCGACACCCTCGCGGCGGCGTTCGTCCCGTGGCTCGCCTCGGCGTTCGGCATCTTCCTCATGCGGCAGTTCTTCCTGTCGCTGCCGACCGAGCTCGAGGACGCCGCCCGGATCGACGGTTGCTCGACCTTCGGCGTCTTCTGGCGCATCGTCCTGCCGCTGGCCCGGCCGGCGCTCGCGACCCTGGCGATCTTCACGCTGCTCGGCTCCTGGAACGACCTCGTCTGGCCGCTCGTCGCGATCAACGACGAGAGCAGCTACACGATCCAGCTCGGCCTGGCGAACTTCCAGGGCACCCGGCGCACCCAGTGGTCGCTCCTCATGAGTGGCAACGTCGTCGCGACGATGCCGCTCGTCCTGGCGTTCCTGTTCGCGCAGCGGCAGTTCGTCGCGACGATGACGTTCAGCGGGCTCAAGGGCTGACGGCCGGACGGCGTCCGGGCGCGGCGCCCAGCGGTGCCTCGCCTACAGCGGCGACAGCGTCGTGACGAGCACCTTCTCCGCGAGCGTGCGCGCCGTCCCGGCGTCGAGCACCCCGGCCCCGGGGGTGAGCGCGTTCGCGGCCCCGGCGCCCATCGCGAGCCGCAGCGCGGTCTCGACGTCGTCGGGGGCGTCCGCGAGCGCGGTGAGCAGCCCGCCGAGGAAGGAGTCGCCGCTGCCGACGGGGAAGTCGCCGCGGACGTCGAGGGTCGCCCGCAGCGGCGGGCCGGTCCGGGAGGCGACGACCGCGCCGTCCGCGCCGGCCGTGACGATCGCGAGCGAGGTGTGCGGGGACGCCGCGAGCAGCGCGGTCGCGAGCACGGCAGGGTCGCGCAGCTGGGCGGCCGTGAGCGGGTCCGCGCCGGTGACGTCGCCGCCGCCGTCCCCGTAGCCGGTGCCGCGCCCGGAGCCGAGCAGGGCCGCGGCCTCCTCGACGTTGACCTTCAACAGGTCCGCGCCGGCACCGACCGCGGCGGCGAGCGCCGTCGAGTGGGTGTCGACGGCGACCTTCGCGCCGGCGCCCTTGGCGGCGGCGACGAGGTCGGCGAGCGCCTCGGGCACCGGGCCCGGCGGCAGCGAGCCGGACAGCGACACCCACGACGGGTGCTCGTCGCAGACCCGGACGACGGTGTGGAGCAGGTCCGACCAGGCCTTCGGCGTGATCCGCGGCGGCGGCTCGTAGAACTCGGTGAGCGTGCCCGCCGAACGGTCGGAGACCGACACGCACGTCCGGGTCGGCTCGATCCCCATGACGGTCGCCAGCCGCATCCCGCTGCGGGCGAGCATCGCGACCATCCACGCGCCCGAGTCGCCGCCGAGGACGCCGGCCGCCGCGACGTCCGCGCCGAGCGCCCGGGCCGCGCGCGCGACGTTGAAGCCCTTGCCGCCCGGCACCCGGTAGACCTCCGCGGGGCGGTGGATCGTGCCCGGCGCGAGGTGCGGGACGACGTACGTGACGTCGATGCTGGGGCTCAGTGCGACGCAGACGATCCGCGCGGGGCGTCGTCCGCCCGCGCCGCCCGATGCCGTCGCACTCGTCATGGGACCGTCATACCAGCCCTTCGACCTCTGCGCGGGTCGCTTGTGCGCTCGTGCCGCCGGCCGCGCGGGTCGAGAGCGACCCGGCGACGGCGGCCCAGCGCAGGCACTCGGCGAACGGACGTCCGTCGAGCCATGCCGCGAGGAACCCCGCGTCGAACGAGTCTCCCGCACCGGTGGTGTCGACGACGTCCATGACCAGCCCCGGCGCCGCGTGCCGGCCCGCGGCGTCCCACCCGAGCGCGCCGGCCGCTCCGGCCTTGACCGCGACGAGCGGCCCGGCGGCGCGCAGGACGGCGGCCGCGGCCCCGAGGTCGTCCGTGCCGCCGTCCCTGCCGCCGTCCGTGCCGCCCGGCAGGGCCGCGGCGAGCGCGACGAGCTCGGTGCCGTTCGGCAGCAGGACGTCGACGTGCGGCAGTGCGTCGGCGACCCCGCCCCAGCGGCCGGCCGGGTCCCAGTTCGTGTCGAGGGACGTCGTGCAGCCCGCGGCCCGCGCCCGGGCGAGCAGCGCGGCCCCGCGGGCCGCGAGCCCGGGCAGCAGGAACCACGACGCGACGTGCACGTGCCGGGCCCGGGCGAGCAGGTCGTCGCCGACCGCGTCCGGGTCGAGCAGCGGCAGCGCGCCGAGCCGGGTGAGGATCGCCCGGTCGCCGGGGGCGGAGAGGATCACCGACAGCCCGGTGGGGACGTCGTCCTCGACCCGCACGGTCGAGGTGTCGACCCCGCGCGCGGCGAGGGCGCCGACGACGAGGTCGCCGAAGAGGTCGCGGCCCACGTGCGCGACGAGCGCCGTCCGCAGCCCGAGCCGGGCCGTGCCGGCCGCGACGATCCCGGCGGAGCCGGCGGGCACGAGGTCCGCGGCGTCGAGGAGCTGCTCGGCCTGCCCGAACCGCGGGACGACGTCGCCGCGCAGCACGAGGTCGGGGTTGAGGTCGCCGACGACGAGGACGTCGAGGTCGCGCTGCTGGTTCACGGTCGTCGGCACGGTCGGGGGCACCGTCGAACCGTACCGAGGGCACGCCGGATCGAGCGGCCGGATCGAGCGGCCGGATCGAGCGGCCGGATCGAGCGGCGGGATCGAGCGGCGGGATCGAGCGGCCGGATCGAGGGTCCCGGGCGCCGCGGCGACCGCGCCCTACGCTGACGTCGTGGACGACACCGCGGCGCCCCGGGTCCCGCTGCTCAGCACGATCCTGCAGCGGTCGATCCTCCTCGGCGCCGCGCTGGCGATGCTCCTGTTCGCGCTGCCGCTCGGTGTCGCCGTCGAGGGCCTGTACCGCAACCAGACCGCCGGTGACGTCGCCCGGGACGCCGAGCGCGCCCGGGCCGAGCTCAACGACCGGGTCCTCGAGGCGCTGCGCGAGGGCACGGCCTCCGGGATGACCGGGGTGCTGCCGGCGCCGCACTCGGCCCGCGTCGTCCTCGGCGTCTACAGCTCCTCGGGCGCCCTCCTGCTCGGTGAGGGCCCCGACCGTGCCGAGGCCGTCGTCCGGGAGGCGGCCCGCACCCTCGTCGAGACCGAGACCGTCGGCCGCTCCGGGATCGTCGTGGCCGTCCCGGTGCCGGACGACGACGGCCGGCGGGCGTTCGTCGTGCGGGCGTCGGAGAACTCCCACGAGTACGTCGAGCGCACCTACGCGGCGTGGGCGGCGATGGCCGGCATCGGCCTGCTCGTGCTGCTCGTCGTCGCGGCGGTCGCGCGGTCCCGGGCGCGGCGGATCGCCCGGCCGCTGGAGTCGCTGGCCCGGGCCGCGGAGGCGCTCGGCCGCGGCGACTTCACCGTGCGCGCCGTCCGGGCCGGCGTCGCCGAGGTCGACGCCGTGAGCCAGAACCTGGAGCGGACGGCGCGCCGGCTCGGCGGGATGCTCGAGCGCGAGCGGGCGTTCTCGAGCGACGCGAGCCACCAGATGCGCACCCCGCTGACCGCCGTCCGGATCGGGCTGGAGTCCGCGCTCATCACCCCGGGCGCGGACCTGCGCCAGGCTGCCTCGGACGCGCTCGTCGGCCTCGACCGCCTGGAGCAGACCGTCCTGGACCTGCTCGAGCTGGCCCGCGACACCGGCGGCACCCGGACCCGGGCCGACGTCGCCGCCGTCGTCGCCGACGTCGCGTCGTCCTGGCGGCCCCGGCTGCAGGCCCTCGGCCGCGACGTGCTGGTCCGGTTCGAGCAGCGGCCGGCGTTCGCCGCGGTCTCGGAGCCGGCGATGCGCACGGTCCTCGACGTCCTGCTCGACAACGCGCTCGTGCACGGCGCCGGTGCGGTGCGGGTCAGCGTCCGCGGGCTCGAGGGGGCCGTGCTCGTCGACGTGTCGGACGAGGGCGGCGGCGTCGGCGGCGACCTGCGGCGGATCTGGGTGCGGCGGTCCGCGGACGCGAAGGGCACGGGGATCGGCCTGTCGCTGGCCCGCTCGCTGGTCGAGGCGGACGGCGGCCGCCTCGAGCTCGTGCGGGCGGTGCCGGCGACGTTCGCGGTGCTGCTGCCGCTCGGGGTGCCCGACGAGCGCGACGAGCCGGGCCGGCCGGATGACGGCCGGCCGGGCGCGGCCCCGTCGGTCTCCGGGCCGGTCCGCCGCCGGGCCTGACCCGGGTTACGCGGGCGGGTCGTACCGGTAGCCGTAGCCGCGGAGCGTGACGATCCGTTCCGGGTCCTCGCCGTGCTCGGCGAGCTTCTTGCGCAGCGACGAGATGTGCATGTCGAGGGTCTTCGTCGGGCCCGACCAGTTGGCGTCCCAGACGTCGCTCATGAGCTGCTCCCGGGTCACCGCCTGGCCCGCCTCGGCGACGAGCGCCGCGAGCAGCTCGAACTCCTTGGGCCGCAGCGCGACCTCGGTGTCGTGCACCTCGCAGCGCCGGGCGCCGAGGTCGAGGCGGAGCGCCCCGAGGACGACGACCTCCTCGCCGCGCTGGTCGGCCGGGCCCTGCCGGCGCAGGTGGGCGCGGATCCGCGCGAGCAGGACGGGCAGCCGGAACGGCTTGGTGAGGTAGTCGTCGGCGCCGGCCTCGAGGCCGAGGACGACGTCGAGGTCGTCGGCCCGCGCCGAGAGCACGACGACGACCGTCGAGGGCAGCTTGGCCCGCAGCAGCCGGCACAGCTCGACGCCGTCGAGGTCGGGCAGCCCGAGGTCGAGCAGCACGAGCACGGGCGGCTCGTCCGCGGCGAGCTCGAGGGCCTCCGCCGCGGTGAGCGCCCACAGGACGTCGTAGCCCTGGCCGCGCAGGGCCGCGGTCAGCGGAGTGCCGATCGTCGGGTCGTCCTCGACGACGAGCAGGGTCGGAGCGCTCTCGGGTACCACCACCACGGGCCCCACCGTAGGACCACCGGGACCGGACGCGGGGACCACTGGTCCGTCCGGGTGGACGTGTCCCGGAACACACCCGTCCGGATGACCGTCTTACCGTGCGTTGACCGCACGCACCGTGAGTGCTGACCGGCGGGTTCCTAGCGTCGTACCTGGGCCTGGACGACGACCGTGTCGCCCGGGACCGGACCGCCGGACCGACCGGCGGACGCTACGGAGGGAACCACCCGCGATGACCAGCCTCGACTCCCGCACCAGCCACGCCGCTCCCGTGCCCGCGGTCTCGGCGAACGCCGTGCCCGTCGCCGGCGCCGTCCCCGCCGCGGTCTCCGCAGGCCACGGCGAGCACGTCCTGCGCCGCGGTGTCGCCGCCGTCGGCCTGCTCGGCATCGCCCTCATCCACGTCGTCGACGTGCCGGACAAGCTCGAGGAGGTCCCCTACCTCGGGGTCGCCTACCTCGGTCTCATCGCCGTGTCGCTCGTCGTCGCCGAGATGCTCGTGCGCCGCGACGACCGCCGCGCCTGGGCGCTCTCCGCGCTGCTGTCGGCCTCGGTGATCCTCGGCTACGTCGTCAACCGGACGACCGGCATGCCCGGCGCCATGGACGACATCGGCAACTGGCTCGAGCCGCTCGGCGTCGCCTCGCTCTTCGTCGAGGGCGTCGTCCTGGCCGTCTCCGGCATCGCCCTGGTCCGGCGTCCGGGCCGGCGCTGACCGCCGCACGGACACCGCAGCCATGAACCACCGCGCCGGCCCGGGACCGCACTCCCGGGCCGGCGCGGTCGTGCGTCCGGGGCCCGGGCGCCACGGGGTAGCCCCTGGGACGGACGGGCGATCCGCCCGTCGGCGGACGCCGGACCGCCGTCCGGGTGGCAGGCTTGAGCCGTGAGCCACCTGCTCGAGCCGATCCTGAACCTGCCTCCGGCCGTCGCGTACACGGTCATCGCCCTGCTCGTCTTCGGCGAGGCGGCGGTCTTCCTCGGCTTCGTCCTGCCCGGCGAGACGGCCGTCGTCCTCGGCGGCGTCCTCGCCTCCCGGCACGACCTCAGCCTGCCCTGGCTGCTGCTCCTCGTCGTCGTCGCGGCCGTCCTCGGCGACAGCGTCGGGTACGAGGTCGGCAAGCACTACGGCGAGCGGGTGCTCCGCTGGCGCCTGCTGCACCGGCACAGCGGCAAGCTCGACGGGGCCCGCGGGTACCTGCGCGAGCGCGGTGGCTCGGCGGTCTTCCTCGGCCGCTGGACGGCGTTCTTCCGCGCCGTCATGCCGGGGCTGGCCGGCATGAGCCGGATGCCCTACCGGCGCTTCCTCGTCTTCAACGCCGTCGGCGGCGTGGCCTGGGGCGTGACGTTCACCCTCGTCGGGTACCTCGCGGGCAACTCCTACGCCGTCGTCGAGAAGACCGTCGGGCGGGCCGGCGCGCTCGTCACGCTGGCCCTCGTCCTCGTCGGGCTCGTCGTGTGGCACCGCCGCCGCCGGCACGCCGACCCCGCGGGCGCCCTCCCGGGCGGCGTCCAGGTCGCGACGCACGCGGACGACCGCGACGGCAGCAGGTCCGCGGACGTCTGACCGGGCCCCGGCCTAGGCGCGGCGCGGCGGCCGGGCCGTCGAGCCGCCGTCGAGCAGCGTCGGCCGCCGGACGACGCGGCGCCGGCGGGGGACCCCCTCCAGCGCGGCCGTGACGAGCCGCGACGTCGCGGTGACGATCGCCGCGGTGTCCCAGTCCACGGTCGTCAGCGGCGGGGTGAGCAGCGCCGACACCGGGCGCCCGTCGTAGCCGAGCACCGAGAGGTCGCGCGGCACGTCGAGACCCAGGACCCGGGCCGCGGCGTAGCCGCCGTGCGCGATCGAGTCCGAGAAGCAGAAGAGCGCCGTGGGCCGGCCGGGGGCGGACAGCAGACCGAGCGCGGCGTCCGTCGCGGCCCCGAGGGCGTGCGCGGCCGTCCCGATCGTCACCCGGACGCCGAGCCGCTCCGCCTCGGCCCTGACGTGGACGTCGCCCGGCCGGTCCGGGGTGCTCGGCCGGGTCGGCGTGAGCACCCCGATGTGCCGGTGCCCGAGGGCGACGAGGTGCTCCAGGGCCAGCGTGACCCCGCTGCGGTTGTCGAAGACGACCTCGCCGGCCGTCCGGGCGCCCGCGAGCGCGTCGCCGACGACGACGAGGGGGACCTGCTCGGCGACCTCCGCCCAGAACGGCGCCGCGGGGTCCACCGGCGCGAGCACCATCGCGTCGACCCGCTGGTCGACGAGCCGCCGGGCCAGCCGCTCCTCGTGGCCCGGGTCGCCGCCGGAGTCGAGGACGATCGCGAACCGGTCGTCGCCGAGCAGCGCCGCGCCGAGCGCGACGACCGTCTCCTGCTGCCAGAGGTCCTCCAGCGAGGCCCACAGGACGCCGACCATCCCGGTCCGGCCGCTCGCCAGGGCCCGGGCCACCGGGTTCGCCTCGTAGCCGAGCTCGGCCGCGGCCCGGCGGACCCGCTCCTGGGTCTCCTCGGAGACCTGGAGCCCGCGCATGGCGTAGGAGACGGCGGCCTGGGACAGGCCCGTGGCCTCCGCGACGTCGCGGATCGTGACGCGCCTGGCAGGTCGGGGCACCGGGTCAGCGTACAAGCGCCGTCCGACGGTCCCGGCCGGGCGAGGTCGTCCCGGCAGGCGGTCGGTCCCTTGACGGCGCCGCATCCGCGCGCTATCTCTTGTGAAGGGGTTCAGTGAACCGCTTCACCTGAGTATTTCCAGAGGGTTTCGTGGCGGAGGCGCTGCACTCCCGCAGCACTCCCGACGCACTCCCGACGCACTCCCGAAGCACGGCCGCGCCAGGCTCCGACCGTCCGTCGTCCGATGAGGAGGTGACCCGTGCCGCCGTCCGGTTCCGTCGACGTCCACCAGCACCTGTGGACGCCGGCCCTCGTCGAGGCCCTGCGGGCCCGCCGTCGTCCGCCGTACCTCGACGGCTGGACGCTCCACGTCCCGGGCGCCGCACCGTTCGCCGCCGACCCGCTCGACCACGACGTCGAGGCCCGGGCCGGCGCCGCCCGTGCCGACGGGCTCGCGCTCGCCGTCGTCGCGCTCTCCGCCGGGCTCGGGGTCGAGCACCTGCCGCCCGACGAGGCGGCCGCGGTGCTCGCCGGCTACCACGCGGGTGCCGCGGCGCTGCCCGCGCCCTTCGCCGCCTGGGCCGCCGCGGGGCTCGTCGAGCCCGACCCGGCGGCGCTCGTGGCCCGGCTCGACGACGGCTTCGTGGGCCTCGAGCTACCGGCCACCGCGCTGGCGGACGACGCGGGGTGGGAGCACTGCGCGCCGCTGCTCGCCGTCCTCGAGGAGCGGGGCGCGCCGCTGCTCGTCCACCCGGGGCCGGCAGCCCCCGCACCGTCGGCGGCCCCCGCCTGGTGGTCGCCCGTCGTGGACTACGTGCCCCAGATGCACGCGGCGTGGTTCGCGTTCCGCGCCTTCGGCCGCCCGGCGTTCCCGCGGCTGCGGGTCTGCTTCACGCTCCTCGCCGGCCTCGCGCCGCTGCACGGCGAACGCCTGCGGGCGCGCTCGGGCGGCGACCCGGCCGCCGCCGGCCGGGGGCGCGTCGACCCGGACGCGTTCCTCGACACGTCGTCGTACGGGCCCCGCGCCGTGGACGCCGTCGTCCGGGTCCTCGGCGTGGACGTCCTCGTGCACGGTTCCGACCGCCCGTGGGCGGTCCCGCAGAGCACCGGTCTGGGCGACGCCGCCGACGCCGTCGTCCACCGGGACAACCCGCTCCGGCTCCTGCACGGGGTCCGGCCGGCCGCGCACGGAGGGCCCGGTCCCCGGCCGCCGGACGGCGGCCCGTCGCGGCCCCGGGCCGTGCCCGTCGGCGCGGCCGCATCGGCAGCAGCCCCGGTACCGATCCAGGAAGGACGACGATGACCATCTCCGACGTCGCGCAGTCTCCCCAGGCCGGCGCACCGACCGCGGGCCCGCTCCCCGGCGGTGACGTCGACGTCTGGTCGGCGCTGCCCGCCCGCAGCCTGGGCGCCGACGAGCTCAAGGCGCTCGTCGACACCCTCGCGGTCCGCCCCGAGCTGTGGCGCGAGCACGTCGCCTACGACGACGACCGCCGGCACTTCGTGTCGCTGCACCGCGACGAGCACGTCGACGTCTGGCTGCTGTGCTGGACGAACGTCAACGACACCGGCTGGCACGACCACGACATCTCCTCGGTCGCCTACCACGTCGTCGAGGGCGCGGTCTGCGAGCAGAACCCGCGGATCAACGGCACCCCGCGCCAGACGCTGCTCGGCCCCGGGTCGTCCCTGGCCTTCGGCCCCGAGCACATCCACCGGGTGAGCGGGGTCGCCGACCGCAGCGTGACGATCCACGCGTACTCGCCGCCGCTGTGGCGCCTGGGCCAGTACGCGATCAGCGACGACGGCGTCATGACCCGGGTGTCGGTGAGCTACGCCGACGAGCTGCGCCCGATGGACACCGCGCCCCAGGGCGCGCCCCCGGTGGGGAGCGGGCCCGCCGGAGGGTGAGCGGCCCGCCCGCTCACGCGTACTCGCGCAGCCGGCCCCGCAGCCCGAGGGGGCCGAGGACGGTCACGAGGACGGCGACCGCCCACGCGGCCAGGGCACCGGCGCGCAGGCCGTTCGTCGCCCGCGCCCAGCCGTCGTCGGCGGCCTGCACCTGTCGTGCGAGCAGGGACCCGCTCGCGGCGTCGAAGCCCTCGAACGCGCCCAGCGGCCCCAGGGTGCTCGCGTCGAGGGCGACCGCGACCTCGGTCTCCCGGTCGCCCTCGGACGCCGCTGCGCGCAGGCGCCCGTGCGCCGTCCGGTAGCCGTCGAGCTGCTCCCGGGCCGCGACGACGGCCGCGGCCTCCGTGGCCTCGCCGCTGGTCGAGAGCGACCGGCGCGCCGCCGCGAGCGCGTCCTCCGCCTCGCGCATCGAGCGCTGCCACGCCGGCTCGGCGGCCGGGGTGCGGCCCGCGACGACGGCCAGGGCCTCCGCGGACCGGGCGGCGAAGGCCGCGGACCGGGCGGTGACGAGGTCCTGCGCGACGGCCGACGGGCCGCGCGTCACCCGGTCCACCTCGGCGCGGCTGCCGCGCACGACGCCGCCGACGAGCACCGCCGCCCCCGCCAGCAGGACGAGGGCCAGGGCGAGCGGCGGCGCGAGCAGCCGGCGGAAGCGGCGGGCGAGCCACACCTGCAGGGCGAGGAGGACCGTGCACGCGAGGACCGCGACGGCGAGCGCCAGGAGCTCGCTGCCGGACGAGGTGGTCGCGTCGCGGCGCAGCCGCGAGGCGGCCTCCTCCCGGGCCGTGCCGACGACGGGCAGGACCCGGGTGCGCAAGGTCGTCGAGGCCGCGGCCACGGCGGGCACCGCACCGGGGCGGCCTTCCCGCGCGAGGGCCCGTGCGACCTCGACCTGGCCGCTGTACCGGGCCAGCCAGAGGTTGGCGACGGCGAGGGTGCGCGGGTCCGAGGCGTCGGCCGCGAGCATCGGCACCCCCGTCGCGGCGGGCTGGAGGGCGTAGCCGAAGCGCCGGGCCCGGCTGCCGCCGTCCCGGGTGCCGCGGAGCACGTCGTCCCCCGCCGCGGCGTCCGCGACGACGAGGCGGGTCCCGACGTCCTGGAGCCGGACGACGTCCCTGGTGTCCGCGCGGGCCCTCTCCAGACCGGCGGCGCGGCGGTGCGCGGCGAGGCCCCCGAGGCCGCCGGCGGCCAGGCCCGACACCACCACGGCGACGAGGGCGAGCCGCAGGAGGGCCGGGGTGTCCGGACGGCGGGCCCGCCGGGACGTGCGCGCTGCGGGCCGGGGCGGGCGGCTGGTCGGTGCGGCGCCGGTCGGTGCGGTGCTGGTCGGCGCGCCGCCGGTCGGCGGGGTGCTGGTCATGGTCGGCACGTCGCGATGATGTCCCCGTGCCGGGCGCGGTTCCGTTATGCGGCAGATGTTCTCCGGACGTTCACCGGGCCGCCGGACGGTCGGGCGCCGCCCCGGCCAGGTCTTGACCAGGTGTCCGCCCGGTGCCCAGCATGGGTCCCCCGCAGAGATCTTCCCGCCCGAGGAGCAGCGTGGCGCCGGAGGGCAGCCCAGGGGCTGACCGCCCCGCGGACGACGTCATGGCCGTCGTCCGCGACTCCGTCGCGGCGCTCGACAGGTCGGCACCGGGGTTCCGGCCACGCTGCTACGCCGAGCTCATCGCCCTCGTGCCGGGCATCCTCGGGTCGACGGCCGACCACGGGCGCGCGGTGACCGAGGAGCTCACGACCCAGGTCTTCGCGGCGGCCCTGAGCGAGGACACCGACGGCGTCGTCGCGGACCGCCTCGGCCGGGTCGGGGCGCAGCTCTACGCGGCGGGGTTCCCGGTCGACGGGTACCAGGGCGCCGCGCACGCCGTCCTGCGCGCCGCTCGCGACGTGTACCCGGACGACTGGGACAGCACCCTCAGCTCGGCCTGGGTCGCCTACCTCGGCTGGGCCGGCGACCGGCTCTCCCGCGGTGCCGCGGCCGAGCGCGCCCGCGGCA
>NZ_MWLN01000053.1 GCF_002198655.1 Kineosporia sp. A_224 | reverse complement strand
CCACCTACTCTTGACCGCCCAAGACCAACCCGTTGCACCCACCGCCTGAATCCGCCCGACCTCTGGTGTGCAAAGCACTCCAAAACGCGCGTTTGAGGTCGTTGTGCCACCAGAGGACGTGGCCGGGGTGCAGGACCCGCCAGAGGACGCCACCCGCGACGTGCCTCACCCGCCAGAGGACGCCGGGTGACGTGCAGGACCCGCCGGAGGACGGCACCGGCGTCCCGTCGCGATGTGGCCGGACGGCGATCGGCGGGCCTGTAGGGTGGCGTGCACCTTCCCCGGCGCTCGTCGCGCCGACCGCCCGGACCGCGGTCGGGACGCTGCACCGCAAGACCAAGCCGTCGTCGAGGAGACTCCGCGTGCACCTGAAGAGCCTCACCCTGAGGGGCTTCAAGTCCTTCGCGTCCGCGACGACCCTGCGGTTCGAACCCGGGATCACGTGCGTCGTCGGGCCGAACGGCTCGGGCAAGTCCAACGTCGTGGACGCCCTGAGCTGGGTCATGGGCGAGCAGGGGGCCAAGAGCCTGCGCGGCGGCAAGATGGAGGACGTCATCTTCGCCGGCACCTCCGGCCGCCCGCCGCTGGGCCGCGCCGAGGTCGCGCTGACGATCGACAACACCGACGGCGCGCTGCCGATCGACTACGCCGAGGTGACGATCTCGCGGACGATGTTCCGCTCCGGCGGCAGCGACTACGCGATCAACGGCAGCCCGTGCCGCCTCCTCGACATCCAGGAGCTGCTCTCCGACTCCGGCATCGGCCGGGAGATGCACGTCATCGTCGGCCAGGGCCAGCTCGACGCCGTGCTCCACGCCTCGCCCGAGGACCGCCGCGCCTTCATCGAGGAGGCGGCCGGCGTCCTCAAGCACCGCAAGCGCAAGGAGAAGGCGCTCCGCAAGCTCGACGCGATGCAGGCCAACCTCACGCGCGTCTCCGACCTCACCGCCGAGATCCGCCGCCAGCTCAAGCCGCTCGGCCGGCAGGCCGAGGTGGCCCGCCGCGCGCAGGTCGTGCAGGCCGACCTGCGCGACGCCCGGGCCCGGATCCTCGCCGACGACCTCGTGCAGCTGAGCACGACGCTCGAGGCGGAGGTCGCCGACGAGACCGCCCTGCGGCAGCGCAAGGAAGAGGTCGAGGCCGAGCTCGTCGCGGGCCGTGAGCGGCTCGCCGAGCTCGAGGAGACGGCGGCGTCCGCCGCCCCGCGCCTGGCCCGCGCGCAGGAGACCTGGTACCGGCTGTCGAGCCTGCGCGAGCGGATCCGCGGTACCGCGAGCCTGGCCGCCGACCGGCTCCGGATGCTCGCCGAGGCCGAGCCCGAGCGCCAGCCCGGCCGCGACCCCGAGGAGCTCGAGGCCCAGGCCCGCGCCGTCAAGGAGCAGGAGGACGCGCTCGCCGAGGAGGTCGCGGCCGCCCGCGAGGTCCTCGACACGTGCGTCGAGGCGCGGCACGACGCCGAGAAGGCCGAGGGCGACGAGGAGCGCCGGATCGTCGCGCTCCAGCGCGCGGCGGCCGACCGGCGCGAGGGGCTGGCCCGGCTCGCCGGCCAGGTCGCCGCGCGGCGCAGCCGCGTCGAGGCCGGTGACGAGGAGCTCGAGCGGCTCACGACGGGCATCGTCGAGGCCGAGGAGCGCGCCGAGGCCGCCCAGCAGGAGTTCACGGCGCTGGAGTCCCAGGTCGCCGGGCACGAGGCCGGCGAGCAGGGCCTCGACGCCGAGCACGAGGCGGCCGCCGCCCAGCTCGCCGAGGTCGAGGCCGAGGTCGAGCAGCTCCAGCAGACCGACCGGGACGCCGAGCGCGACCGCGCGACCTGGTCGGCCCGCAAGGAGGCCCTCGAGCTGGGTCTGCAGCGCAAGGACGGCGCCGGCGCGCTGCTCGCGGCGAGCGACCGGCTCTCCGGAGTGCTCGGCTCCGTCGCCGCCCTGCTCCAGGTCGACAGCGGCTACGAGAACGCGGTCGCGGCCGCCCTCGGAGTCGCCGCGGACGCCGTCGTCGTCGAGGACGCCGGCCGGGCCGACGCCGCGCTGCGCCTGCTCAAGGACGACGACGCCGGCCGGGCCGCCGTCCTCGTCGCGGGTGCCCCGCGGCCCGCCCCGGGCCAGCGCCCCGCGCTGCCCGCCGGTGCGCGCTGGGTGCGTGACCTCGTCCACACCCCCGCCGCGCTCGAGGGCGCCGTGGACCGGCTCCTCGCCGACACCGCGGTCGTCCCCGACCTGGACGTCGCCCGCGCCTTCGTCGACGCCCACCCGGGCACGAGCGCCGTGACCTTCGCCGGTGACGTCGTCACGGTCGGCCTGCTCCAGGGCGGCTCGGCGTCCGCGCCGTCCCTGCTCGAGGTCCAGGCCGCCGTCGACGAGGCGGCGGACAAGGTCGCCGACGCGGTCCGCCGGGCCGAGCAGGCCCGCTTCGCCCTCGCCGGGGCGACGGCCCGCCGGGACGCCGCCGTCGAGCGCGTCGAGGCGGCGCTCGACCGGCTCCACGAGTCCGACGCGCGGCTGTCCGCGGTCGCCGAGCAGCTCGGGCACCTCGGCTCCACCGCCCGCGCCGCTCGCGCCGAGGCCGACCGGCAGCGCAAGGCCGTCGTCGCCAAGCAGGAGGCGCTCGCCGCCGACCGGGAGGCCCTCGCCGAGCTCGAGGAGCGGCTCGAGGTCGCGCAGGAGAGCACGGACGACGAGGAGCCGTCGACGCAGGACCGCGACCGGCTCGCCGCCGCCGCGACCGCCGCGCGCTCGGCCGAGATGGAGGCCCGGCTCGCGCTGCGCACGTGCGAGGAGCGCGCCCGGGCGCTCTCCGGCCGTGCCGACTCCCTGCTCAAGGCCGCCGCCGCCGAGCGGGAGGCCCGGGCCCGCGCCGTCGCCCGCGAGGAGCGTCGCCGCAAGCAGGCCGTCACCGCGCGCGCCGTCCTCGCCGGGGCCGAGTACGCGCTCGCGCTGCTCGACTCCTCGCTGACCCGCGCCGACCAGCTCCGGCTGGCGGCCGACGAGGAGCGCCGGACCCGCGAGCGCGAGCTCCAGCAGTGCCGCGGCCACGTCGGCCGGCTCGCCGAGGAGCAGTCCCGGCTGCTCGACTCGGTGCACCGCGACGAGGTCGCCCGGGCCGAGCAGCGGGCCCGGATCGAGAACCTGCGCCAGCGCGCGGTCGACGAGCTGGGCATCGAGGCCGACACCCTCGTCGAGGAGTACGGCCCGCACCAGCCCGTCCCGCCGTCGCTGCTCGCCCCCGGCGAGCCCGAGCCCGCCGAGCCGCCGCTGCCGGCGCCGTTCGACCGGGCGGTCCAGGAGAAGCGGCTCAAGGCCGCGGAGCGGGCGCTCGCCCTGCTCGGCACGGTCAACCCGCTGGCGCTGGAGGAGTTCGCGGCGCTCGAGGAGCGGCACAAGTTCCTCACCGAGCAGCTCGAGGACCTCAAGGCGAGCCGGCGCGACCTCCTCGACATCGTCAAGGAGGTCGACGAGCGGGTCGAGCAGGTCTTCACCGAGGCGTACCACGACACCGCGCGCGAGTTCGAGGGCGTCTTCTCCCGGCTCTTCCCGGGCGGTGACGGTCGGCTCGTGCTCACCGACCCGTCCGACATGCTCACGACCGGGATCGAGGTCGAGGCCCGGCCGCCCGGCAAGAAGGTCAAGCGGCTGTCGCTGCTGTCCGGTGGCGAGCGCTCGCTCACGGCCGTGGCGCTGCTCGTCGCGATCTTCAAGGCCCGGCCGAGCCCGTTCTACGTCATGGACGAGGTCGAGGCCGCGCTCGACGACACGAACCTCGGCCGGCTCATCACGATCTTCGAGGAGCTGCGCGAGTCGAGCCAGCTCATCGTCATCACGCACCAGAAGCGGACGATGGAGGTCGCGGACGCGCTCTACGGCGTCACGATGCGCGGGGACGGCGTGACGACGGTCATCTCGCAGCGGCTGCGCGAGGAGCAGCCGGCCTGACCCGTCGGGGTCACCCACGGGTGTCGGTATGCCCGGTCCCGTCCGCTGTGACCGCGAATAGTGACATCTGATCTTGTTGTGCGCACCATAAGTCCAGATAACGATGCGGTCACAGGTTGCGGTGCGTAGCGGGCCCCGGTCGGCGGCCCTGCCGGGGTATGGGGCAGGCTAGGGGGGTGACTGCTCTGCTTGTGGGACTTCTTGTCTGTGTCGGTGTCGCGGTAGCCGTGATCGTCGTCGTCGCCCTTCCTCATCTGCGTGAGGGGGCCCCGCTGCTCACCCCGGAGGGGGAGCGGCTCGCCGAGGAGGCCCGCCGGAAGGCGGCCCGGGCGGCCGGTGCGGCAGCGGGCAGCGGCACGACCTCGACCGGGTCGAGGCCGAGCCCCCGGCACTGCTGCGCCGCCCGCCCGGCGACGTCCGCCGAGCCCGGCGCCCAGGCGTGGTCGACGACGACCGCGCCGGCCGGGCGCCCGGACCGTGGTGCGACGAAGGCGGTCGCGACGGCGAGCGCGAGCGAGTCCGCGCCGCCCGAGCACGCGACGAGGACGGGTCCGGCCGGGACCTGCGCGAGCGCGGCGCGGACTGCCGTCCGGGCCGCCGCGACGGCCGGGTGCGGGCCCGCCACGCGGCCGTCAGCCGTGGACCCGGCGCACCCACGCGACCGGGTCGGCGATCTCGACGGGCATCGGGAGCGTGTCGGGCGACTCCCAGACCCGGTTGAAGCCGTCGGTGCCGACCCGGGCCATGACCTCCCGGACGAACCGCGCCCCGTCGGCGTACTGGCGCATCTTCGCCTCGAGGCCGAGCAGCCGGCGCAGCAGCTGGTCGACGGCGCCGCGGCCGGCCCGGCGCTTGGTGAACCGGGAGCGGATCGTCTCGACCGAGGGGACGACCTGCGGCCCGACCTCGTCCATGACGACGTCCGCGTGCCCTTCGAGGAGGGACATCACGGCGGTGAGCCGGGCCAGGCCCGCACGCTGCTCCGGGGTCTGGACGGCGTCGAGCAGCGGCGCGCCGGAACCGGACGCCCCGCCGCGGAGCAGCTCGGGCAGGTTGCGCGCGACCGACGCGAGCCGTTCGGCGACCTGCGACGGCTCGACCATGAGCTGGCCGACGAGCCCGCGGACCTGGCCGACGAGGTGCGGTGCGAGCCAGGGGTTCGCGGTGAACTGGACCCGGTGCGTCTCCTCGTGCAGGCAGACCCACAGCCGGAAGTCCGACGGGTCGACGGCGAGCTCGCGCTCGACCTGGACGACGTTCGGCGCGACGAGCAGCAGCCGGCCGGGGCCCTCGCCGAACGCGTCGTACTGGCCGAGGACGCGCCCGGAGAGGAAGCCGAGCAGCCCGCCGACCTCGGCCGCCGTGACCCGGCTGCCGACCGCGGTGACCGCCGCGGCGGGCCGGTGCTCGCGGCGCTCGAAGGCCTCCGCGACGACCGGTGCCAGCAGGGTGCGGAAGGCGTCGGCGTTCGCCCGCGCCCAGCCCGGGCGGTCGACGACGAGCACGCCCTCCCCCGCCGGCGCGGACAGCCCGCTGACCCGGGCGACGTGCGGGGCGGCGCGGTGCGCGGCGGAGCGCAGGTCGGCGACGACGAGCGCGGCCTCGGCGCGCGGCAGCTGCGGGCCCGGCCGGCCGACGACGGCGGCGGTCCGGGCGGCGAGGTCCCAGTCGACGAGGAGGTCGACGGGCTCCGGGCGACCTTCGGCGGGCTGGGCGCTCATGTCCCCACCGTACGTGCCGCGCGTCCGGGTGCGCGGTCAGGAGCAGCCGCACCCCGCGAGGGCGGCCGCGACGGAGTCGAGGGCGTCGCGAGCGTCCCCGGTCGAGGTGACCCGGTCGGCGACGACGGCGAACGCGAGGAGCCGGCCGTCGGCGTCGACGACGGTGCCGGCGAGGCTGCTCGCCCCGGTGAGGGTGCCGGTCTTGGCCCGGACGACGCCCACGGCACCGCCCTGGCCCGCGCCGGAGTAGCGCTCGGCGAGGGTGCCGGTGACGCCGGCGACGGGCAGGCCGGTCAGCGTCGCCCGGAGCTCGGGGTGCTTCTCGGAGGCGGCCAGGACGATCGTCGCGGTGAGGGTGCGCGGGGCGATGACGCCGCCGCGGCCGAGCCCGCTGCCGCCGGTGAACCGGGCACCCGCTGTCGGCACCCCGAGCGCGGCGACCGCGTCGATGACCGCCCGGCCCGCGCCGTCGAACGTGGGCGGCTGGTCGCCACGGGCCGCGACGAGCCGGGCGAGGACCTCGGCGACGGTGTTGTCGCTCTGGTCGAGCATGTGCTCGACGACGTCCTGGACCGGGGCCCCGAGCACCTCGGCGACGGTCGGGGCGCCGGCGGGGGCCCGGCCGCGGCCGACCCCGGTCACCGTGATCCCGCGCTTGCCGAGGAGCGTGGCGAACGCGGTCGCGGCGGCCAGCGCCGGGTCGCTCGCGGTGGCCGGGTCTCCCGAGGAGGCCCGGCCGCTCTCGACGGCCAGCGGCGCCACCGGCGCGACGAACCCGGCGGTGAGGTCGGCGGGGCTCCACGCGGGCGACACCCGCGGCCCGCTGAAGAGGGTGTCGTCGAGCCGCAGCACGACCCGGGTGCGGCCTGCGGCGCGCAGGGCGTCGGCGGTGCCGTCCGCGAGGTCGGTGAGACCGGCGTGGCCGACGACCTTCGTCGGGTCGCCCCGGCCGGTCGCGAGGAGCATGTCGCCGCCGCCGACGAGGACGATCGTCGCGTCGTCCGCCCCGGGGACGACCCGGGTCGCGAGCCGCTCCTGCGGGCCGAGCACGGACAGCGCCGCGACCGCGGTGAGCAGCTTCGTCGTCGACGCCGGGGTGACGGGGGTCTGTGCGCCGCGGGCGAGCAGGTTCTCGCCGGTCTCGACGTCGGTGATGTCGTACTCCACCCGGCCGCCGAGCCCGGGGTCGGACAGCAGCGCCTCGAGCCGCCGGGACAGCCCCGCGGCGGTCGGCACCGGGGCCGCGCCGGTGAGCCCCGCGAGCACCGGCTCCGGCGCCGGGGCGACGAAGTCGCTCGCCGGGGGCGGGCCCAGGGTCTCGGTCGCGCTTGCGGTCGGGGCGGACGGCACGGTCGGGGCGGGCGCGGGGGCGCTCGAGGACGTCGCCGGGGCCGGGGCCGAGGAGGTCGTGGCAGGTCCGGACGACGCGGCGGAGGTGCCGCCGGCCGCGGTGCCCGCCGGTGGCTGCGGGACGCACGCGGCGAGCGCGACGGCGGCGGCCGTGCCCACGAGGGCAGCACGGAACGTCCGCGCAGCGACGTGACGCACATGACCCCCAGACGGCCGACCCACCCTCGGGCAGGACACTAGTGTGTGGACGGCTGCACACGGTGACGTACGGCGCGTCGTTCGCGCCTTCACAGGATGCGGGCGAGGACGCCCGCGAACGGGAGAGCGAACATGGCCGATTCCTTCGACGTGACGATCGAGATCCCCAAGGGGCAGCGGAACAAGTACGAGGTGGACCACGTGACGGGCCGGATCCGGCTCGACCGGATGCTCTTCACCTCGACGCGCTACCCGCACGACTACGGCTTCATCGAGGGCACCCTCGGCGAGGACGGCGACCCGCTGGACGCGCTGGTGATCCTCGAGGAGCCGACGTTCCCGGGCTGCCTCATCCGCTGCCGTGCGATCGGCATGTTCCACATGCGCGACGAGGCCGGCGGCGACGACAAGGTGCTCTGCATCCCCGCGGGCGACCCGCGGATGAACCACATCCAGGACCTCACGGACGTCAGCGAGTTCGACCGCCTGGAGATCCAGCACTTCTTCGAGACCTACAAGGACCTCGAGCCGGGCAAGAGCGTCGAGGGCGCCCACTGGGCGGACCGGGCCGGGGCGTACGCCGAGATCGCGGCGTCCCGCAAGCGGCTCGCGGACAACCCGGAGAGCGGCCTGCACCACTGAGGCGCACGGGCAGCACCGAACCTGGTGCCGGCACTGAAGTTCGGGGCCCCCACGGCCGACACCTCCCGTATGGGCGCACCAGGCTCCGCGCTGCCGGGCCTCCCCCGGCCGCGTCGCGGCCGCCCGGCGAAGCCGTGCGGCTGCCCCCGCACCTGCTGGCACGACGCCGTCGCGGGGCCGCCTGCCGAGCCGTCCGGGACGCCGTCCGATGCAGGACCCGCACCGGTCACGGGCGAGGAGCCGGCGTCCGGGTCGTCACCGCGGACGTCCTGCGCAGAGCCTCGGTGAAGAAGGCCTCGCGCTGCGAGGCCGCCTCGGCGAGGACGTTGTGGAACTGGCCGAACTGCTCCATCGAGACCAGGCCGAGCAGCGTGCTCCACGCCATGATGCCGCGCACGACGAGGTCGTCGGGCACGACGTCCGGGATCGCGGCCCGCACCGGGCCGAGCGAGCGCCGGACGGCGGCCGGCACCTCGGGCGCGGCGGCCGGGTCGTAGACCCCCGCCGCCACGGCGTCGGCGAGGACCCCGATGAGGATCGCCGGCACCCGGGTGGCCGGCGCGATGGTGTCCTGCGGGGCCGCGTACCCCGGCACGGGTGAGCCGTAGATGAGCGCGTACTCGTGCGGGTGCTCGATCGCCCAGGTGCGGACGGCCCGGCCGACGGCGACGAAGCGCCCGTCGAGGTCGGTGCGCGGCACCTTGGCCTCGGCCTTCTCCGCGGCGGCCCCGAGCGCGTCGTAGGCCTCGATGATGAGCAGCGTCAGCAGGTCGTCGCGGCTCGGCACGTAGCGGTACACCGCGGAGGAGACCATCCCCAGCTCGCGGGCGACAGCCCGCAGCGACAGGTTCGCCGGGCCGTCCTGCGCGAGATGGCGGCGGGCGGTCTCGACGATGGCCCGGGTGAGCTCGACCCGGGCCCGGGCCCGGACACCCAGCACGGGCCGGTCCTCGACGCTCTTCTCCTGCGGCACGCCTCCATGATGGCCCGCCTCGTGAGCACTGACAACAACCGAGAGCACCGCTCTTGACTTTGCCGCCCCGTCGGACGCATGCTCTCCGTAGAGAGCAGTGCTCTTGTTTCGGAGCATCGCTCGACCCACTCGAGAGGATCGCGTCATGTCGCAGCAGCAGCTCCACGTCGTCGTCGGTGCCGGGGCGGTGGGGACGGCGGTCGCCGGGCTCCTCGCGGACGCCGGGCACACCGTCCGGGTCGTCACCCGTTCCGGCTCCGGGCCGCGCCGGGACGGCGTCGAGCTCGTCGCGGCGGACGCCGCCGACGGCGCCCGGCTCACCGACCTCGCCCGCGGCGCGACCGCGCTCTACAACTGCGCCAACCCGCCGTATCACCGCTGGGCGACCGACTGGCCGCCGATCGCCGCGGCCCTGCTCGGGGCCGCGGAGTCGTCCGGCGCCGTGCTCGCCACGGTGTCGAACCTCTACGTCTACGGGCCGGTCGACGCCCCCATGACCGAGAGCACGCCGATGGCGGCCACCGGGACGAAGGGGCGGGTCCGGCGGCAGATGTGGCTCGACGCGCTCGCGGCGCACGAGGCGGGACGGGTGCGGGCGACCGAGGTCCGCGGCTCGGACTACCTCGGGCCGCACGCCCAGAGCCAGATCACCGAGGGGACGCTGAAGCGGATGCTCGCGGGCAAGGCGGCCTACGTGATCGGCGAGCCGGACGTCGTCCACACCTGGACGGCGACCCGGGACGCCGCCCGCACCCTCGTCGCCGCCGCCGCGACCGAGCAGGCCTGGGGCCGGCCGTGGCACGTGCCGTCGCACGACGCGGTGCCGGTGCGGCAGGTCGTCGCGGACATGTGCCGGGTGGCCGGGGTGCCTGCGGTCGACGTCCGCCGGATCCCCGGGCTCGTCCGGTCCGCCGGCCGGGCGTTCGTGCCGTTCCTCCGCGAGCTGCCCGAGGTGATGCACCAGCACGAGCGGCCGTGGGTCATGGACTCGAGCGCCGCCCGCGCCACCCTGGGCCTGGAGCCGACGCCGTGGGACGACGTCCTGCGCGGGATGGTCGACGCGGTGCGCGGCGAGCAGCAGGGCCGGCGCGCGGCCTGACCGAACGACGACGGCACCGGTGCGGGAGCCCCGGTGCCGTCGCGTTCGTGGTGCGGGTCGTTCTGGTGCTGGTCCTGCTCGGTGCGGGTCAGCGCTTGAACGCGTCCTTGACCTTCTCCGCGGCCTGCTTGATGTCGCTCTTGGACTGGTCGGCGCGCCCCTCGGCCTCGAGACGCTCGTTGTCGGTCGCGCGGCCGAGACCCTCCTTGGCCTTGCCCGTCAGCTCGTCGGCCTTGTTCGCGGCCTTGTCGTCGATGCCCATGTCGCTTCACCTCTCCGTCCGGCGGCGCCGGGTGGCGCCGTCCGTGACAGGCCAACACGGTTCGCTGCCGGGGGCACATCGAGGCGGACACTTCGGGCGCGGGCCCGGCGCCCGGACACGGGTGCCGGGCGACTCGACGGGCACGCCCCGGCGGCCCTGGGGACCATGCGGGCATGACTCAGGACGTGGTCCGCGGCGCGGGGTTCGACGCCGTCGTCGTCGGCGCCGGCTCGGGCGGCGAGGTCGTCGCGCAGGCGCTCGCCGGGGCGGGGTGGAGCGTCGCGGTCGTGGAGAGCGGCCTCGTCGGCGGCGAGTGCCCGTACCTCGCGTGCGTGCCGAGCAAGGCGCTGCTGCTCGCGGCCGGGCGGCACCGGGAGACGGCGAGCATCGATCACGAACAGGCCTGGGCGGACGCCGTCCGGCGCCGGGACGAGGCGTCCGAGCACCGGGACGACACGGCGACGGCGGCGGCGCTCGCCGAGGCCGGGGTGACGCTCCTGCGCGGCCGGGGCCGGGTCGTCGCGCGGGAGCCGGGCGGCCCCGGCGGCACGGTGCTCGTCGAGGACGACGCGGGCGGGGGGCACCGGATCCGGTGGCGGCGGGCCCTCGTGCTGGGGACCGGCAGCGCACCGCTGCCGCCCCCGGTCGACGGGCTGGACGCCGTCCCGACGTGGACGAGCGACGAGGCGCTGTCGTCGCCGCTGCTGCCGGGACGCCTCGTCGTCCTCGGCGGCGGGGCGGTGGGCTGCGAGCTGGCCCAGGTCTACGCCTCGTTCGGGGTCGCCGTGACGCTCGTCGAGCCGCAGGGCTCGCTGCTCGGCACGGAGCCCGGCTGGGTCGGCGACGCGGTCGCGGAGGCGCTGCGCGCCGTCCGGGTGGACGTCCGGACCGGCACCGGGGCCGACCGTGCGGAACCGTTGCCCGACAAGGGGTTGCTGCTCCACCTCTCGGACGGCTCGACCGTCGGGGCGGACCGTGTGCTCGTCGTGGCGGGCCGGGCGCCGCGGACGGCGGGGCTCGGGCTCGAGCTCCTCGGCGCGGACGTCGACGAGGGCGCGCCGCTGACCGTCGACGCCCGCTGCCGCGTCGTCGGCGCGGAGGGTGCCGGGCTCGCGGACGTGTTCGCCGTCGGCGACGTCACCAGGGTCGCGCCCTACACCCACACGGCGTCGTACCAGGGCCGGCTCGTCGCGGCGCACCTCCTCGGTCACGGCCGGGACGCGGACTACTCGGGCGTCCCGCGGGCGGTCTACACGCAGCCGCCGGTGTTCTCGGTGGGCCGGACGGCGGCCGGTCCCGACGGCTCGCCGGACCCTGCCGTGCTCGGCGCACGGTTCGACCTGCGCGGGACCGCCCGGGCCTTCGTCGAGGAGCGCAGCGACGGGCGGCTGGAGCTGGTCTGCGACGCGGCGTCCGGGGTGCTCGTCGGCGCGACCGCCGTCGGCCCCGCCGCCGACTCCTGGGCGGGCGAGCTGGCCCTCGCGGTGCGGGCCGGGATCACGGTCGACGTCCTCGCCGACCACGTCCGGGCCTTCCCGACGTGGTCGGAGGCGATCCGGCCGCCGGCGCAGGAGCTCGCGGACCGGGTGCGCGCGGGCGGCGTCCGCTGACGACCTGACGAAGGCAGGGGACCCGACTGCCGGTCAGACGGGCTCCGCCGGGAGCCGCACCCGCCGGAAGCCGGTCGCGCCGAGGCCGAGCGCGCTGAGGAGGAAGCCGGCGGCGGCCACGGCGAGAACGGTCCGGAAGCCGAACGCGTCACCGAGCACGCCGCCGAGCGGCGCGCCGACGACGATCATCGCCCGGTTGACCGAACGCCTCGTCGCGTTCGTCCGGCCCTGCAGCCGGTCGGGTGTCACCGCCTGCCAGTAGCCCATCTCGTTCGCGTTCTCGGCCCCCATCGAGAGGCCGAGGACCAGCTGCCCGGCGCCGAGCAGCAGCCAGCCGGGCCACCCCTCGGTGCTCAGCGCGACGAGCGCCCAGGCGACCGCTGTCGTCACCCGCGCGCCGACGACCACCCGCCCCGCGCCGAGGCTCGAGCCGAGACGGGCGGCCGTCAGTGCGCCGAGCAGTCCCCCGACCCCGCCCACCGCGAGGGCGATCCCGAGCCCGAACGGGCTCAGGCCCAGGGTCCGCAGGGCGTACGGCGGCAGGACGGCCCCCGCGGCCGCCGAGCTGAGGAACCAGCCGTGGGTGCTCAGGGCGAGCGGCCGCAGCACCTGGTGCCCGTAGATCCACCGCAGCCCCTCCGCCGCCTCCCGGCCGATCCCACGCGCCGATCGCGGTCCCGGCGGCGGCTCCTCGACCGGCAGACGGAGCAGGAGCAGCCCGGACACGAGGTAGCTCACGGCGTCCACCAGCACCGCCCAGGGCGCGGTGAGCACCGACACGAGAGCACCGGCCAGGGCCGGTCCTGAGGTCTGCGCCACCGCGTCGCTCTGGTCCAGCCGGGCGTTGGCCCGCGTGAGCAGCCTGGGCGGCACCAGCCGCGGGACCAGCGACTGCGACGCGGCGTCGTGCACGAGGGAGAGCAGACCGAAACCGGCCATGACGACCATGAGCAGGCCGATCGACAGGTGCCCGGTCACCGCGAGCACCGGGATCGCCGTGAGCAGCACCGCGCGCCCGAGATCGGCGCCCACGAGCAGGCCGCGCCGTCGGGACCGGTCGACCAGGACCCCCACGAGCAGCCCGAAGAGCAGGTAGGGCAGCCACCGGGCGGAGCTCACCAGTCCGACGGCGGTCGCCCCCTCGTGCAGCGTCACCACGACGACGACCTGCACCGCCATCGTCGTGACGTAGCTTCCGAAGGCCGACACGGTGGCGGCCGCCCAGAAGCCACGGAAGCCCGGACGGTCGCGCAGCCGCTCGCTCGTCGCCATCACGCCCATCATTGACCCGGGCGCCGCCGTGCTGCGGCCGCTATCGCACCGCGTCGGCGAGCACTGCGGTCGAGAAGCGGCGCACGTCATCGACGGGGAGGACGTCGTCAGGGCCGGGTCCGCCACCCGCGCCGTAGATCTTCAGCGCACGCGCCACGAGCGGGCTCCAGGCCGGGTACCTCTGCGCCGCCCACCCGGCTGCGGCACGTTTGGACGCCACCTCGCCGACGTGTGCCGATGTGTAGGCGCAGCGGCACAACGTGAGCACCGCGTAGGCGCGGTAGCCGAGGTACCCGAGCGGCGCGACGTCGCCGGCGACCCAGGTGCGCCACATGACGGCGAGCTCGCGCACGAGCGCCGTCACGTCGCCTGTCGGGAGCGGGTCGATGAGACCTGCGGGCTCGGGGCCGTACAGCGCGGCACCGGAACGTCGAAGCGTCTCGCGGTTCAGCAGCCAGTCGACCCCGACGGTGCACACCTCGAAGCCGTCACCGTGGCTGAACATCGGCTGCGCGAAGTCGGCGCGGTAGGTGCGCAGCTCGGCGAGCGGGATGTAGGCGAGCTCGACGCGGTCGTGCCACCGCGGGTGGGCGGCGGTGACACCGGCGTACGCGGCACGCAGCGGGTCGTGGTCGCCGATGTCGAGCGGGCCGGTGAGCACCGCGACGAGGTCGATGTCGCTGACGACGGGATCGAAGTCACCGGTCACGAGCGAGCCGTACACGTAGACGCCGACGAGCCGGTCCCCGAGCACTGCCAGGTTGGCCGCGACCATCTCGTCGATGGTGGCGAGCGTGTCGGCGTCCGTGGTGTGCAGAGCAGGCATGCGTCATTGTGCCGCCCCTCCGTCAGAACGGAGGCGGGTCCCCCGCCAGGATGCCGGCGGCACGAGCGGTGTCGGACGGCGACCGCACCGGTGCCGTCGGGGGCAGCGGGGCGTGGGGTAGCGCGGTGTAGGCGCGTCCGGTGCGGGTGACCCAGGTGATGGTGCCGGGTGGGTCGCCAGGGTCGTCCCGCTGTTCCGGGACGAGGAGCCCGGCGGTCTTGAGCCGATGACACGGTCGGCAGAGCGGCCGCACATTGCAGCCACACGTAGATCCGCCCCGCGCGTACGGCGTCGCATGATCGAGATCGCAGCGCCACGACGCCTTCTCGCAGTGGGGCGCAGTACAGGTCGGATATGCGTGCTCGACGAGCAGCTTGAGTCGTTCGCTCGCGACGTACCCGGGGCTGAACGTGTTCTTCCCGACCCCAAGGACGGTGCCGTGCTCACCGTCGACGACCAGGCACCGGAAGACACCGTTCCTGACCAGATCACGGATCGCGTCGGCAGGGATGGGGCCGTAACCGTTGAGGGTTCCGGGGTCGTCCACCAGGCCCATGAGCGTCTCTGCGGACACGGTGACGTTGACCGCCACCTGCACGTCGGGCCAGGTCGAGGTGAACCACGCAGGCACAGACTGGTCTTCGGCGCTGGCCGCCGGCGTGCCGGCCGTCTCAGATCCAGCAGGGCGCGTCGTGGGTGGCGTCGACAGCGTGGCGTCGGCAGGGACGCAGCCCACAGGCACTGGCAGGACCTCGGCCGGGACGGGCAGGTAGCCGCTGGTGCAGCCGGTGACGAACAGGTCGTGCCGGAGCTGGTCCAACGTGCGCGCGTCACCCTGCGCGCGGAGGTAGCGGGCGGCGGCATCGAGGCCGTTGTAGGCGGCGGTGATCGCCTCACCCGGCCCAACCGCGGTGAACAGCGCCTCACCGTCCTCGCCGGTCTGGATGCTGACCCGGCGGCCCCTGCGGTTGCGTTCGCGGCGCCGGGCCTCGGCCTCCGCGTCGACCGCGAGGACTGCGGCGGTCAGGGCCTTCTCGAACCTGCGGCTGCCCCCGTCCAGCACACCCCTGGTCTGGTACACCAGCGCCTCGACGGCTCGCGCCTTGTCGGCGGTCAGCCCGCTGGTGCGGGACAGGACCAGCCGCAGCCGTGGCCAGTCGAGGCGGCCCTGCTGCAGGACCTGCTCCGTGAGCGGCAGCCTCTCGTCGGCGAAGACAGTCGCAGCCTCGATCAGGGCGTAGGCCTTGCTGCGGGTGATCCCCGCCGCGCACGCGAGCTGGACGGCCACCTCGTCGGCGACCAGGGCGTCCTGGTCGCCCATCAGCCGCCGGCCGGTGCGGGTCTTGCGGGGCAGCGACGGGGTGTTCCCGAGCCGGGCGGTCAGGATCGTGCCGGTGTGGGCGACCTGCAGCCACAGGCCGTGGTTCTCCTGCCGACGCAAGGCCGCGAAGGCGGAGATGGCAGCGTCCCGCAGATCGTCGCTGAAGCCCTCTGTGTCGGCCTGTGCCGGTGTCCACGCCGCGGCGCCGTCGAGGACCTCCAGCGCCGCCGCGAGCGACTCGACCCCGGGTGCACCGTCCAACACGGTCCGCCGCTCGACCGCGTCCCGACGGTCATCAGCGGCGACCTGCGCGTACAGCGACGCCAGCTCGGCATCCCAGTCCGCCTGCACCGCAACCGGATCCGCCCACCACGCATCCACCAACCGCTCAGCCCGCGCATCCGCGACCGCCCGCTGGAACTCCTCGCCCTCGGTCGGCCAGTCCGCCAGATCCGCTGCCGTCAGCCGGATCTGCCCACCGAGCGGGTCCACCGGAAGCTCGTCGTCGGGCAGGTCGACACCGGCCCCGACGACCCCCTCGCCGGACCTCGACCTGCACCCGCGCACCCTCCCGACCATGATCCGAGTCTAGTGCAACCTGCCACCTATGTCGAACGTTTGTTCGAGAGAGAATCGTTCTCTCGCAAGGGGTCAGGTCCAGCACTCATCGGCGGGACGACAGCGGCTGGTGGGGCGGGGCTGCGGCCGGGGGTACGCACGGATCCTCCGCCTGTCGAGACGGGGGCTTGTCGTGGGGGTGGGTGCCGAACCCGTCTCGACAAGCGGACGATCCGAGAGTCCCCGGCCACGACCCCGCCCCACCTGCTGCTGTCTTCTCGCCTGGTGAGGTGGGGAGGCGGGGTGCCGTCGACAATCGTCTTCGAACATGTGTTCTGCATATTTGGTTGTCTCAAGTAGAATGCGACATGGGCACGGGACCTGTTGCGGGCGTGGACT
>NZ_MWLN01000052.1:17020-23227 GCF_002198655.1 Kineosporia sp. A_224 | reverse complement strand
CCCGCTCCCCGTCCTCCGCCGCCGACCACGACCGGACGACGTCCGCCGCCGCCTCGGGCCCGTCCACGCCACCCGGCACCGGCCATGACCCCGTCGCGACAACGGCGACCTCCGCGCCGAGCGCGACGATGTCCGCGGCAGACGCCTCGACCCCGTACCGGACGTCCGCCCCGAGCCGCTCGAGCTCGGCGACCCGCCACCGCACGAGCTCGGCGAACGGCCCCTGGAGCGGCAGTGCGGCGACCAGCCGGACCTGCCCGCCCGCAGCGCCGTCCCGTTCGAGGACGGTGACCCGGTGCCCCCGCTCCGCGGCGACCCGGGCCGCCTCCAGCCCGGCGAGGCCCGCTCCCACGACGACGACGTGCCGCGCCCGCTCCGCCCGCTGCGGCGGCGCCTCGTGCTCGTGCCCGGCGGCCGGGTTCTGCAGGCAGGCGATCGGGTACTTGCGCAGCCGGCGCGCGATGCAGAGGTTGTACGCGACGCACTCGCGGACCTGACGCTCGCGACCCTCGCGGGCCTTCCGGACGACGTCCGGGTCGGCGATCATCGCGCGCGTCATCCCCGTGAGGTCGCAGGCCCCGGCCGCGAGCGCCCGCTCGGCGACGTCCGCCCGGACGATCCGGCCCTCCGCGACGACCGCCGGCCCGCGGCCGGGCCCGGCTCGCCGTCGAGATCCTCANGCTCGCGACCCTCGCGGGCCTTCCGGACGACGTCCGGGTCGGCGGGCCTCGCCGCGCAGCCCGCCGAGCGCCGCGGTGACCCGCTCCGCGTTCGGGACGCCGACCCCCTCGGGCAGCTCCATCGGCGGGATGATGAGGTGCAGGGACTCGTAGTTGCCGTTGCCGACGCCGACGTAGTCGAGGTCGCACGCGGCGGCGAGGTGCGCGGCGGCCTCCGCGTAGCCGGGCGTCGCCGCGGTGAGCGTGACCCCGAGCAGCCGCTCGGGCCCGACCGTCTCGCGCAGCACCGTGAGGATCTCGACGGCGAGCCGGGCCCGGCCGGGCAGGTCGCCGCCCCAGCCGTCGGTGCGGTGGTTGCGGCCCGGGTCGAGGAACTGGTCGACGAGGGTGTCGTAGGCGAACATGCACTCGACGCCGTCGACCCCGGCGGCCACCGCGGCCCGCGCCGCCGCGACGAACCCCTCGACGACCCGGCCGAGGTCGACCTCGTCGACGGCCCGCAGGGCGTCCGGCCAGCCGGGGCCCTGGACGGCGGACGGCGCCCACCGCTCGCTCGACTCCTGGTGCGGGTCGGCGTTCGCGCCCATGTGGTAGAGCTGGCTCACGATCACGGTGCCGTGCGCGCGCACCGCGGCGGCCGTCTCCCGCAGCGCGGGCACGAACGCGTCGTCGTCGTACCGGTAGTTCTGCGGCGTCACGCCGCCGTTGGGCAGCACCGGCAGCGGCTCCATGACGATCATCCCGGCCCCGCCCGCGGCCCGCGCCTCGTAGTACGCGCGGGCCCGGGCCCCGGGGACGCCGTCCGCACCGAAGCTCGTCGTGTGCGCGGTGAACACCGCGCGCGTCGGCAGCACGTGCCCGCGCAAGGTGAACGGCGACAGCAGCAGCGGGTAGCGGCCGTGCGTCGGGTCGTGCGTCGGGTCGCTCATGGCGGCGAGGCTCGCACGCCCGGCGCACCCTGCGGAAGAGCGGGGAAGAGCGGGACTACCCCGCGAACCCGCCCGACTTCGGCAGCTCGAGGTCGCTCTTGGCGAGCTCCTCGACGTTGACGTCCTTGAACGTCACGACGCGCACCGACTTCACGAACCGGGCGGGCCGGTACACGTCCCACACCCACGCGTCGCTCATCGTCACCTCGAAGAAGACCTCACCGTCGGCGGACCGCACCTTGAGGTCGACCTGGTTGGCGAGGTAGAAGCGCCGCTCGGTCTCGACGACGTACGAGAAGAGCCCGACGACGTCCCGGTACTCCCGGTAGAGCTGAAGCTCCATCTCGGTCTCGTAGTTCTCGAGATCCTCGGCGCTCATGGGGACGTCTCGCTCCGCTGCTCGTTCGCGCCGTGCGTCGGGCACGGCGTCCGGTTGCGCCCCGGGGCGCCCGACCATCATGGACCAGTCCGGGCCGCTCGGCCGAGCCGCCACCCGGATGCGCCGCCGGGAGCGCCCGGCCGCACGCCGGCCGCACGCCGGCCGCACGGGTCAGGCGGTGAGCGCGTACCCCGCCGCGACGGCGGCGAACCCGGCGACGACGCTGCCGGCGACGTTGCCCGCGGCGTACAGCCAGGCCCGCTGCCGGGCCAGCTCGGCGGTCTCGTAGCCGAAGGTCGAGAACGTCGTGAGCGCCCCGCAGAACCCGGTGCCGAGCAGCGCCACGAGGTGCGGCGATGCCCCGCCGCGCGCGGCCAGCCCGCCGACGGCCCCCAGCACGAACGACCCGACGACGTTGACGACGAAGGTGCCCCACGGCACGAGCGAGTCGTGCAGGGAGTTCACCCACAGGTCCGTGACGTAGCGCAGCGGGGCCCCGGCCGCGGCCCCGAGGACGACGAGCAGCGCCGTCACCCGGCCGCTCCCCTGTCGTGGGCGTCGTCCCCGAACCGGACGACGGTCACGTCGTCGAGCGTCACGAGCCCGCCCGCCCCCGACTCGGCGAGCAGCGCGCCGAGCACCGGCAGGAACGCGTCGACCTTCTCGGCGGTGTCGACGACGACGACCGACAGCGGCAGGTCCTCGGAGAGGCTGAGGATCCGGGCGGTGTGCACCCGGCTGCCGGCGCCGAACCCCTCGCACCCGCGGAAGATGCTCGCCCCCGCCAGGCCCGCCGCGTGCGCGCGGTGGACGACCTGCGTCGCGAGCGGCCCGTGGTGGTGCCGGTCCTCCTCGCCGACGACGACGGTGAGCCGGACGGCGGCGGTACGCCCCGGTCCGTTCATGGCTGCTCCTCCCGCCCGGACGACGGCCCTGCGCCGCCGTCTCCATCGTCCGCCTGCGCGTCCCCGGCCGCGCCGGGACGACGTCCCCGCTCTGCGAGCGCGACGAGCCCGGCCCCGCCCGCGGCGCCGAGCGGTACCGCGAGCAGCCCGGCGACGAGGCTCCCGGCGACGTAGAGCGCCGCGACGACGGGTGCCCCGGCGAGCAGCAGCGTGTGCGCGTCGAGGCCGTACGCCGAGAACGTCGTGAACCCGCCGAGCACCCCCGTGCGCAGGAACGAGCGCCGGTACCGCGACGGCGGCCAGCGCTCCTCCTCGAACCACATGAGCGCACCGATGAGCAGGCAGCCGACGACGTTCACGCTGAAGGTCGACCACGGGAACTCACGGTCGGCGTGCGGGAGTGCGAGCCCGACGCCCCAGCGGGCCAGGCTGCCGAGGGCGCCGCCCGCGGCGACGACGAGCAGGACGTCCCACCGGGTGCGCAGGGCCCGGACGGCGCGACCGGTGAAGGACGGCGCGCCGCCGGTCACGGGACCGGCAGCCCGTCCGCGCCCGCGAGGTCGAGGTCGGCGCGGGCGCCGGTCGCGGCGTCGGCGGGCGGCACGGCCGCGGCGAGGTCGACGGCACCGCCGGGGACGTCGTCCGGCTCCCCGCCCTGCCCGGGCAGGCTCCACGACCTGCGGTGCTGGGCGCACGGGCCGAACCGGCGGATCGCCGCGCCGTGCTCCGGCGCGGAGTAGCCCTTGTTGCCCTCCCACCCGTACTCGGGGTGGTCGGCCGCCCGGGCGACCATCATGGCGTCGCGCTCGACCTTCGCCAGGACGCTCGCGGCGGCCACGGCCGCGCACCGCAGGTCCGCCTTGACCATCGTCACGACGGCCGGCTCGGCGGCGAGGGCGACGTCCGGGGCGACCTCGCGGCCGAGCAGGTCGAGGTCGAAGAGGGTCGGCGGCGCGGCCGGCGGGGTGAGCCAGTCGTGCGAGCCGTCGAGGATGACGCACGACGGGACGGCGGGCAGCTGGGCGAGCGCGCGGCGTCCGGCCAGCCTCAGCGCGGCGATGATCCCGTACCGGTCGACCTCGTCGGGCTCGGCGTGCCCCACGGCGTGCGCGAGCGCCCAGCGGCGCACCTTGGGCACGAGTGCCTCCCGGACGGCGGGGGCGAGCAGCTTGGAGTCCTTGACGCCGGTGGGCGCCGTCCGCACCTGCGCGTCGACGACGACGACCCCGACGCTCACCGGCCCGGCGAGCGCGCCGCGGCCGACCTCGTCCACCCCGGCGACGAGCAGGTGCCCGTCGCGCAGCAGCCGGCGCTCCTCGCGCAGGGTCGGCACGCCCCGGGCGGGCAGCGTGACCTTCGCCTTCCGGGAGGTCGTGCCGGCCGCCCGGCGGCGCGGGGTCGTGCCTGCGGTCACGGCGCCGCGGGTTCCGGGACGTCCGCGAAGACGGGGTCCGGCCGGCCGAGGCCGGTGGCCCGGGACAGCGGCCACACGAGCACGAAGGCCTTGCCGACGACCGACGACTCCGGCACGAACCCGTGGACCCGCGAGTCCTCGGAGATCTCCCGGTGGTCGCCCATGACCCACAGGTCGCCGGCGGGGACGGTGCGCGAGAACGTCCGGGCGCTCGGGGCGTTGCCGGGGAACAGGTACGTCTCGTCGATCGGGACGCCGTTGACCGTGACCCGGCCCGCCGCGTCGCAGCAGGCGACCGTGTCGCCGGGCAGGCCGATGACGCGCTTGATGAGGTGCTCGCCGGAGTCGTGCGGCAGCAGGCCGACGAACGTCAGCGTCGCGCGGACGGCGTGCCGGACGGCGCCCTCCTCGGGCTCGACCGGCGGCGGCAGCCAGCCGTCCGGGTCCTTGAAGACGACGATGTCGCCGCGGTGCAGCGTGAACGGCCCCGGCGTGAGCTTGCTGACGACGACCCGGTCGTCCTCGAGGAGGGTGTTCTCCATCGACCCCGACGGGATGTAGAACGCCTGCACGAGGAAGGTCTTGACGACCAGGGAGATCGCCAGCGCCATCGCGACGACGACGACCACCTCGGTGATCGCGCTCACCGCCGACTGCAGGGCGGTGCGCGGCGCGTCGGAGACGTCTCTGGCCATCGGTGTGGTGCTCCCTCCGTCGGGCGTGCCGCCCGAACCGTTCCGCTCGTCGTCCGTGGTGCTCATGACCCCCCTGGTGCCGGGACGTCGGCGAACACCGGGTCGGGGATCCCCAGACCCCCGGCGCGTGCGAACGGCCACACGATGACGAAGGCCTTGCCCACGACGTCCGAGACCGGGACCGTACCGCCCCCGGCCAGGTCCATGTGGTACCTGGAGTCCGCGGAGAACGGCCGGTTGTCGCCCATCACCCACAACCGGCCCTCCGGCACCGTGATCGAGAAGGTCTTGTCGCTCGGCGCGATGCCCGGCTGGAGGTACAGCTCGTCGACCGCGACGCCGTTGACGATGAGCCGGCCCTTGGCGTCGCAGCACTTCACGGTGTCGCCCGGCAGGCCGATGACGCGCTTGATGAGGTGCTCGCCGGAGTCCTGCGGGAGCAGGCCGACGAACGTCAGGGCGGTGCGGACGGCGGCCCGCATCTTCCCGTCGTCCGGCGGCGCGCTCGGCGGCAGCCAGTGGTCGGGGTCCTTGAAGACGACGACGTCGCCGCGGTGGAGCTCGAACGGCCCGGGGGTGAGCTTGCTCACGAGCACCCGGTCGCCGACGAGCAGGGTCGTCTCCATCGACTCGGACGGGATGTAGAACGCCTGCACGAAGAACGTCTTGACGACGACCGCGAGGACGAGCGCCAGCGCGACGACGACGACGACCTCGACGGCCGCCCCGAGCGCGGACGCGGGCGCCGAGCCCTTCTTCGGCGGGCCGGTCCGGTGCGAGCCCTCGTCGCGGCGGCGGTCGGAGCGGCGCGGGGCGAGCAGGTCCTCGCCGGTCTCCGCCGCGGTGCTGCGGGTGCGGTGGCCGACGTCCGCGCCGGGGTACGCGAGGCCCGGGGACAGGCCCGGCAGCAGGGCGGGCTCCTGGGAGACCCGCGGGACGAGCAGGGACGGCGGACCGTCGTCCGCCGTCGGCCGGCGGCGGGCGAGCGGCAGCGAGCCGGAGACGTAGGCCGTCGGCTCGTAGGGCGCGGGGCCGGCGACGGGGCGGCCGGCCGCGGGCGCCTCGTGGACGGGGGTCTCGAAGGCCCTCGAGGCGACCTGCGGGGGCGCCTGGTACGGCTGCGGCGGGCGGAAGGCGCGCGGGGCCTGGAACGGTGCCGGCGCCCGCACCGGCGGCTGGGGCGGGTAGCCCGGCACCGGTTCGTC
>NZ_MWLN01000052.1:0-16964 GCF_002198655.1 Kineosporia sp. A_224 | reverse complement strand
GGGGCGTCCTGCGGGCCGGGCGCGGCGGCCCGGCGGCCGGTCCGCTCCGGCCGCGGGGAGAAGTCGCCCCCGATCTGGTGCGGCTGGACGGGCGGGAACTGCGCGGGCCCCGGGGGCACGGGACGCAGCACCGGCGGCTGGGGCGGGTAGCCCGGCACCGGTTCGTCCCGGGCCTCCCGGACGTCGCGGCGGCGCGGCAGCGGCCGTGGCACGTCGCCGGCCGGGCCGGGTCCGCCGAAGGGGCCGTCGGGCTCGGGGGCCGCAGGCGCGGGGCCGGTGCCGTAGCGCAGGCCGGTGGGGATCGCCTGGGTCAGCGGGCCCGCGGGCGCGGGCTCGAACGGCAGGAGCTCCGCCACCGGGTCGCCGGACGGCGCGGAGCCGGACGGGGCTGCGACGGCCGGTGGAGGCAGCGCGGCCGCGGGGGGCGCGAACACCGCCGGTGCGGCCGCCGCGGGCGGTGCGACGGGCACGCCGAAGAGGGACACCTCGGCCACGCCGGCCGGCGGCGCGGCCGGCGGCGCGGCCGGCGAGGGGTACGGCCGCTCGGTCCCCGGCGGGTCGGGGTCGAGCAGCCCGTACGGGTCCTTGTACTCCTTCGGCTCCTCGTCGCCGCCGTGCGCGGCGTGCCGGGCCTGCGGCTTGCGGACGTCGCGCTGCGGCCTGCCCCCGGGGCCGGGGCCCGCCCTCACGGGGTGCCCGCGGCGGTCGCCGGAGGTGCCGGGACGGTCGGGGCGGCCGCACCGGCCGTCGCCCGCGGGACGCCGCCGACCCGGTCGAACGGCCACCACACCGCGACGACGCGGCCGACGACGTGGTCGACGGGGACGGTGCCGCCCCCGGGGTCGCCGAGGTGGGAGCGGGAGTCGCCGGACTCGCTGCGGTGGTCGCCGAGGACGAAGAGCCGCCCGGCCGGGACGCGGATGTCGAAGGGCACGTCGCTCGGGACGTCACCGGCCGCGACGTACGGCTCGTCGAGCGCCGCCCCGTTGACGCTGACCCGGCCGGCCGCGTCGCAGCAGACGACCCGGTCACCGGCCAGCCCGACGACGCGCTTGACGTAGTCCGACTCCCCGACCGGGGCACCGAGCGCGGCGGCGACCGCGCGCCCGGCGGCAGCGACCGGCGAGGAGGCCGGCGGGGCCGCGGGCTCGAAGACGCCGCGGCCGTCGAAGACGACGACGTCGCCGCGCTGCACCGTGCCGACGACGGCGCCGAGCCGGGAGACGACGACCCGGTCGCCCGGCTCGAGCAGCGGCTCCATGGACGTGCTCGGGATGACGAACGACTGGACGAGGAGCACCCGGACGAGGGCGATGCTCACGGCGACGGCGAGCGCCCAGCCGAGGACGCGCAGCGCCGGCCCGACCGGGCCGTCCGCATGGTCGTCGCTGCGGTCGTCAGGGTGGTCGTCGGCCTGGTCGCCGTCGGCCCACGACGACGGACGGCCGGCGCGGTGGCCGGCGACCCCAGGGTCGTCGGCCACCACGTCGGCCGTCATGTCGCTCCGGGACGCGTCCCGGGAGGCGATGCGCCTCGTCCGGTCGGCATCCACGTCGACGAGCCTACGTCACCACCCTGCGGGCAGGGGAGGCGTGGCGTGTCGCTCAGCGGGTGGGGAGCGCGTCCCGCTTCTCCTTGATCTTCGCGGCCTTGCCACGCAGCGCGCGCAGGTAGTAGAGCTTCGCGCGACGGACGTCACCGCGGGTCACGACCTCGATGTGGTCGATGATCGGCGAGTGGACCGGGAAGGTCCGCTCGACGCCGACGCCGAAGCTGACCTTACGCACGGTGAACGTCTCGCGAACGCCGCCGCCCGAGCGCCGGATGGTGACGCCCTGGAAGACCTGGATGCGGGAGCGGGTGCCCTCGACGACCTTGACGTGAACCTTGAGCGTGTCGCCGGCACGGAAGGCCGGGACGTCGGTCCGCAGCGATGCCGAGTCGAGTGCGTCCAGAAGATGCATGGTGTGTGTCGCTCTCCCGCAGGTGCCACAGGTCATCCGCGCAGGTCGTGGTGGCGGCGGTCGCCGCGCTCGGGTGTTCTCGGTGCGCCGTCCCCTTGCGGGGACCGGTTCGTGGCACGACGCCCCCCTGTGGCAGGGCGCGACCGACCGGCGGCACAGCAGATCAGTCTGCCACAGCGACGGCGCGCGCCAGAAATCGGCGGTGGTCACGGCCGGGCTCCCCGGCGGCGTCCTGCTCGACGACGGACCAGCCCTCCTCGGCGAGGACGGCGAGGTCGTGCCGGTCGAGCGTGCCGACGTCGAGCCCGGGGAGCAGGTCCGGGCGGCGGCGGGCGGTCCGGCGCAGCCGCTCGTCCCGCCGCCAGCGGGCGATCCGGCCGTGGTGGCCGGACATGAGGACGGCGGGGACCTCGCGGTCCCGCCACGTCGCCGGCTTCGTGTAGACCGGGTACTCGAGGAGGCCGTCCTCGTGGCTCTCCTCGACGAGGCTCTCGGCGTTGCCGACGACGCCGGGCAGCAGCCGGGCGACGGCCTCGACGATCGCGAGGACGGCGACCTCGCCGCCGTTGAGCACGTAGTCGCCGAGGCTGACGAGCCGGACGTCGAACCGCTCGGCGGCGTCCTCGACGACCCGCTCGTCGATGCCCTCGTAGCGGCCGCAGGCGAAGACGAGGTGCTCCCGCGTCGCGAGCTCGCGGGCCAGCGGCTGGCTGAAGCGCTCGCCGGACGGCGTCGGCACGAGGAGCACCGGCCGCTCCCCCGGCTGCCCGGGCACGAGGGCCGCCGACGACGACGCGAGGACGGCGTCGAGCGCCTCGCCCCACGGCTCGGGCTTCATGACCATCCCCGCGCCACCGCCGGCCGGGGTGTCGTCGACGGTGCGGTGCCGGTCGTGCGTGGCCTCGCGCAGGTCGTGGACGACGAGGTCGAGGATCCCGGCCTGCCGGGCCTTGCCGATGAGCGAGAGCCCGAGCGGCTCGAGGTACTCGGGGAAGATCGTCACGACGTCGACGCGCACGGCTCAGGCCCCGCCACCCGTCGTGTCGTCCCCGTCGTCGAGCAGCCCCCCGGGGGCGTCGACGACGACGAAGCCGCCCTTGACGTCGACCGTCGGCACGAGCGCGGTGACGAACGGCACGTAGCGCGTGGCGCCGTCCGGGCGGCGGACGACGAGGAGGTCCTGCGCCGGTCCGTGCTCGAGCGAGACGACCGTGGCGAGCTCGGTGCCCGCCGGGTCGACGACGCGCAGGCCGACGAGCTGGTGGGTGTACCAGGCGTCGTCCTCACCGGTCTCGTCCGGCACCTCGGCCTCGAGCAGCACGTTGCGCAGCGCCTCGGCCGCGGTCCGGTCGTCGACCTGCTCGAAGGTGAGCAGCAGGGTCCCGTTGTGGTCGCGGACGGTCTCGACCGTGAGGGTCTTCGGCAGGCCGCGGGCGGCCGGCCCCTTCGGCGGGACGACGACGAGGTCTGCGCCGGGGTAGAAGCGGTCGTCCGGGGTGTCGGTCCGCAGCTCGACGGTCACCTCGCCCCGGATGCCGTGGGCACGCCCGATCCGGGCGACGACGAGTCGCACTGCTCCTCCTGCTCCTGCTCGGTGCTGTTCCGGGATGTGTCCCGGGATGCTGTCTCGGATGCGCGACGACCCCGCACCGCGTGTGCGGTACGGGGTCGTCGCGTCGTGCGGTTGCGTGACCTCAGCGGCCGCGGTCCACGTCGACGACGTCGACCCGGATCGGCTTGCCGTCGGCGAGCGCCTTGACGACGGTCCGCAGCGCGGTCGCCGTCCGGCCTGCCCGGCCGATGACGCGGCCGAGGTCCTCGGGGTGCACCCGGACCTCGAGCAGCGTGCCGCGGCGCAGCGGCTTGCTCCGGACCTGGACGTCGTCGGGGTTGCCGACGATGCCGCGGACGAGGTGCTCGAGCGCCTCGCTCAGCACGGTCAGCCCTCGGCCGGGGTGGCGTCCGCCGCGGCCTCGGTCTGGGCCGACGTCTCCTCGGCCACGGGGGCCTCAGCAGCCGGGGCCTCAGCAGCCGGGGCCTCGGCCGCGGGGGCCTCGGGCTCGGCAGCGGCGGCGGCGGCCTTCTTGGCCGGCTTCTTCTTCGGCGTGGTCGCGCCGTCCTTGGCGGTCTCGCCCATGGACTCCTTGGCGGCGGCCTCGAAGACGGCCTTCTTGTCGGCCTTCGGCGCGGCGACGCGCAGGGTGCCCTCGGAGCCCGGGAGCCCCTTGAACAGCTGCCAGTCACCGGTGATCTTGAGGATCGCCTCGACCTGCTCGGTCGGCTGCGCGCCGACCTTGAGCCAGTACTGCGCCCGCTCCCGGTCGACCTCGATGAACGAGGGGTCCTCGGTCGGGTGGTACTTGCCGATCTCCTCGATCGCGCGACCGTCACGCTTGACGCGCGAGTCGGCGACGACGATGCGGTAGTACGGCGCCCGGATCTTGCCGAGGCGCTTGAGACGGATCTTGACGGCCACGGGTGTGGTCACTCCTGCTTCTGTGGGGGTGAGCCGCGTCTGCACCGGGTGGGGACCGGGTGCGCCGGCGAGCTCGAGGACACGTCCGAGAGCGGTGAGAGGGTCCGCGGACAGACGGGTACGGTCGTCCATTCTGCCAGAGGTCGGGCGGTGCCCCGGACCACGCTGCGCAGCCGGGCGCAACCTCCTCAGACCTCGGCGGCGAGCAGCCCGCGCAGCGCCGTCGGCTGACCCTGCTCGTGCTCCCAGCGGACCAGCGGATCCGAGCCCGCGCCGATCGCCTCGTACGCGAGGGCCTGGAGCACCCAGGCCGCGGGCAACGCCGCGGTGACCGCCGCCGCGACCTCGCCCTCCGGCCGCCCGAACCCCTCGGCGAGCGCGCGGACGTACGCCGCGACGACCCCGTCGTGCTCCACCGGGTCGGCCCGGCGGCCGGCGACCGGCACGAGGTCGAGCCCGACGACGCCGTGCGCGGCGTCGGTCCAGTCGATGGCGACCTCCTCGCCGTCCGCCCAGCCGGGCCGCCGGACGACGTTCCACGGGTGGTAGTCGCCGTGCACGAGCACCGGCGGCAGGCCCGACGACCCGAGCGCGCGCAGCCGGTCCTGCCAGAGCGGCGCGACGGCGCGCAGCCGGGCCCGCTCGTCGGCGTCGAGCGCCCCGAGCCAGAGGCCGTCCTCGACGACCCGGGCGAGGCCGGCGGCGAGGGCGTCGGGAGACCGGTCGTCGAGCCGGCCCCGGTGGCGCAGCACGGCGAGGTGCGTGGCGGTGGCGACCTGGAGGCGGGCGAGCCCTGCGCCGAGCCGGGCCCGCTCCCCCGGCAGGACGTCGTCCGGGACCGGGCCGGCGTCGGTGGTGAGCATCCGGGCGCCCCCTGGTCCACCGTCCCGACCGTCGTCCCGGGACGCCACGACGTGCGGCACCTGCGGGAGCGGCGTCCCGTCCGCCGACGCCTGCGCGCGGACGGCCGCGAGCGCCGGCACGAGGGCGGGCTCGCGCGCGAAGAACCCCGGGACCGCCTTGAGCCACAGCGCACCCGCCGCGGTCGTGACCTCGGCGACGGCGGAGATCGACCCGGCGACGACCGGCCGCAGCGCCGCCGTCCGGGGCGCCCGGCCGGCCGCGGCGAGCGCGGCGTCGACCCACGCGGTCGCCTCGGGCCACCAGCCGCGGCACATCCACGGCACCCGGCGGGCGTCGACCGCGGCATGGCCGGCGTCCTCGTCGAGGACGGCGCGGACGGCGTCCCCGACCGGGTCGGGCAGCCCGGACGGCGGGGCCGGCACCCAGGCGGCGCCGCCGGCGACCCGCTCGCTGCAGGCGACGACGACGCTGACCCGGCCGGCGGCCGTGACCCGCACCGGCCCGTGCGGCCACGCGCCGTCCGGGCAGAGCGCGGCGGCGGCGCCGAGCAGGTCGCCCCAGTCCGGGTACTGCGCGTCGACCGCGACCGTGGGCACGGCGTCGAGCACGAGCGGGCGCTCGGGGTGGACGACGAGGAGCAGGTCCGTCCGCGTGCCGGGGGCGTCGCTCACGCGCCGACCGTCGCAGGGCGCACGGTGCTCAGGCCACCGGTTTCCCGCGGAGCACGACGCGTGCCGGGTGCGCGAGCACGCCGACGTCCTCCCGCGGGTCCGCGGCGTAGACGACGAGGTCGGCCTGAGCGCCCTCCTCGAGCCCGGGCCGGCCGAGCCACGACCGGGCGCCCCAGCACGCGGCGTCGAGCGCGGCGGTCGGCGGCATCCCCGCCCGGACCAGCTCGGCGACCTCGCGCGCCAGCAGCCCGTGCGCGACCGAGCCGCCGGCGTCCGTGCCCGCGAACACCGGCACCCCCGCCTCGTAGGCGAGGGCGACCGTGTCGTAGCGGCGCGCGTGCAGCGCCCGCATGTGCTCGGCGTACAGGGGGAACTTGTCCTCCCCCGCGGCCGCGAACTCCGGGAAGTTGGCGATGTTCACCAGCGTCGGCACGATCGCGACCCCGCGGGCCGCGGCGATGCCCGCGACGACGTCGCTCAGGCCGGTGGCGTGCTCGATGCAGTCGATGCCGGCCTCGACGAGGTCGGGCAGGCAGTCCTCGCCGAAGCAGTGCGCCGTGACCCGGGCACCTTCGGCGTGGGCGGCCTCGATCGCGGCCTGGAGCGCCTCCCGCGGCCAGCACGGCGCCAGGTCGCCGGTCGCCCGGTCGATCCAGTCCCCGACGAGCTTGACCCAGCCGTCGCCGGCCTTCGCCTGGGCCACGGCGTACGCCGGCAGGTCCTCCGGCTCGATCTCGTGGCCGAGGCCCCGGATGTAGCGCCGCGAGCGGGCGAGGTGCCGGCCGGCCCGGACGACGACCGGCAGGTCCTCCCGCCCGTCGACCCACCGGTAGTCGACGGGCGAGCCGCAGTCGCGCAGCAGCAGGCTGCCGGCGTCCCGGTCGGCGGTGGCGAACCGCTCGACCGTCGCGTCGTCGACGCCGCCGTCGGCGTCGATCCCGATGTGGCAGTGCGCGTCGACGAGGCCCGGGAGCACCCAGCCCTCGAGGTCGACCGCGTCGGCGGTGCCGGACGTCGGTGCGGTGTAGGTGACCCGGCCACCGACGACCCAGGCCTCGCCGACCTCGTCCGCCTCGTCGGGACCGGTGAGCACGTGGCCGCGAAGGCGCAGCACGACGTCGTCCGCCATGCCGGGGAACCTACCCCGGCCGTGCGGCCGACACGCCGGGCTGCAGGGCCCGGGTCACGCCGCCCGGGTCACGCCGCCCGGGGACGGCGGCGCGGGGTCAGCGGCCGAGGAACTTGTCGAGCCCCGGGGGCAGCTCGAGGTTCGACGGGTCGGACGGCGCGGGCGCCGCCGCCCCGCCGAGGCCGAACGCGCTGCCCGGCGCGGCAGCCGGCTGCTGCGGGCCGGAGAGCGCGCGCTGCGCGGCCTCGCGCTCCTGCTGGGCGCGCTTGGCCGGGTTGCCGGACTTCGCCTTGCCCTTGCGCGGGGGCGGCGCGGTCTTGCCGCGGGCCTTCTTGCCGCCGCCCATGCCCGGCAGGCCCGGCATCCCCGGCATGCCGCCCATGCCCTTGCGCATCTGGCGCATCATCTTCTGCGCGTCGGTGAACCGCTCGAGCAGCTGGTTGACGTCGCTCACCTGGACGCCGGAGCCGCGCGCGATGCGCAGCCGGCGGGAGCCGTTGAGGATCCTCGGCTGGCGGCGCTCCTGCGGCGTCATCGAGCGGATGATCGCCTCGACACGGTCCATCTCGCGCTCGTCGAAGTTCTCGAGCTGCTCGCGGATCTCGCCCATGCCGGGGAGCATCCCGAGCATCTTCTTCAGCGAGCCCATGTTCTTCAGGGCGGCCATCTGCTGGAGGAAGTCGTCGAGGGTGAAGTCCTCGTCGGCGGCGAACTTCGCCGCCATCGCCTCGGCCTGCTCGCTGTCGAACGCCTTCTGCGCCTGCTCGATGAGGGTGAGGACGTCACCCATGTCGAGGATCCGCGAGGCCATCCGGTCGGGGTGGAAGAGCTCGAACTCCTCGAGCTTCTCCCCCGTCGAGGCGAACATGACCGGCCGGCCGGTGACGCCGACGACGGACAGCGCCGCACCACCGCGGGCGTCGCCGTCGAGCTTGGAGAGGACGACGCCGCTGAAGCCGACCCCGTCCCGGAAGGCGGTCGCGGTGGCGACGGCGTCCTGGCCGATCATCGCGTCGAGGACGAAGAGGATCTCGTCCGGCAGGACGGCGTCCCGGATGTCCGCGGCCTGCTGCATCATCTCGGCGTCGACGCCGAGCCGGCCGGCGGTGTCGACGACCACGACGTCGTACTGCTTGTCCGTGGCGTACCGGACGCCCTCGCGCGCCACGGCGACCGGGTCGGCCGGGCCCGCGGCCGGGTTCGCCGCCTGGCCGGACGAGGAGGCGCCCGGGTGCGGCGCGAAGACCGCGACGCCGGCCCGCTCGGCGACGACCTTGAGCTGGTCGACGGCGTTGGGGCGCTGCAGGTCGCACGCGACGAGGACGGGCGTGTGGCCCTGCTCCTTGAGCCAGCGGCCGAGCTTGCCGGCGAGCGTCGTCTTGCCCGCACCCTGCAGACCCGCGAGGAGGATGACGGTCGGCGGGTTCTTCGCGAACTCCAGGCGGCGGGTCTGGCCGCCGAGGACGGCGACGAGCTCGTCGTGGACGATCTGGACGACCTGCTGCGCCGGGTTGAGCGCCTGCGACACCTCGGCGCCGACGGCGCGCTCGCGCACCTTGCCGCAGAAGTCCTTGACGACGGGCAGGGCGACGTCCGCGTCGAGCAGGGCACGGCGGATCTCGCGGATCGTCGCGTCGACGTCGGCCTCGGTGAGGCGGCCCTTCCCGCGCAGGTTCTTGAACGTCGCGGAGAGGCGGTCGGACAGCGTGGCGAACACGAAAGGTCCTCGCAGGGTTCTTGGACGTCTGTTCGGGGTGCGGGGACGGGAACGTCCCGGGCCCAGCCTAACCGGACGGCGACCGCGACCTCCCGCGGCCGGGGCCCGACGGGCGGCGGGTCAGGACGCCTCGGGCATCGTCCCGGCGTCGACGAGCGCGGCGACGGCGGCCGCGACCCGGGACGGCGCGAGCATCCCGCCGCCGGGCTCGCCGACGTAGAGGACGTCGACCGCCTGGCCGGCGTGCGTCGCGACGTGCGCGGACCGCAGGTCGACCCCGACACCCGCGAGCGCCGTCCCGACCGCGTGCAGCAGGCCCGGCCGGTCGGCGGCCCGCACCTCGAGCACGGTCGCGTCCGCGGACGCCCCCGGGAGCAGGACGACGCGCGGCCGCTCGGCGGCCCGGCCGACGGCCTTGTAGCCGGCGTCGCGCCGGTGCAGCGGCGCGAGCACGGACTGGTCGCCCTCGCCGAGCCGGCGCAGGGCCGTCTCGAGGGTCGCCGGGGTGGGCAGCTCGGAGGGCCCGGGGTCGACCCACCACGTGTCCACCGCGACGCCCGGGCCGTCCTCGGTCGTCGGGACCGTCCGCAGGAGCGCGGACTTCACGGTGAGCCGGAAGGCCGCGAGGGTGCCGGCGATGTCGGCCATGAGGCCCGGCCGGTCGACGGCGACGACGGTCACCGCGTGCAGCTCGTCGAGCCCGCTGATGGCGACCCGCGGCCGGCTGTCGGCGACGACCGAGGAGACGAGCGCGGCCTCGGCGTCGGTGATCGGCGCGGGTCCGGGCGGCTCCTCGCCGCGCAGCGCCGTCCGGGCCCGCTCGACGAGGTCGTCGACGAGCCGCTGCCGCCACGCCGACCAGGCGGCCGGGCCGGCGGCGAGCGCGTCGGCCTCGGTGAGCGCGCGGAGCATCGTGAGGATGTCGGCCCGGCCGTCGACCGCGGCGACGAGTGCCTCGACGGTGCGCGGGTCGTCCGGGTCGCGGCGGGTCGCGAGCTCGACGAGCGTGAGGTGCTCGCGCACGAGCCGCTCGACGATCTCGGCGTCGGGCCGGCTCACCCCCATCCGCTGGGCGGCCCGGAACGCCAGCGGCGCACCGACGGTGGAGTGGTCGAGCGCCCCGGGCAGCTTGCCGATGTCGTGCAGGAGCGTCGCGAGGACGAGCAGGTCGGGCCGGGAGACGTCCCGCAGGAAGCGCGTCACCTCGACGCACGCCTCGACGCTGTGCCGGTCGACGGTGTGCCGGTGCACCGCGTTGCGCTGCGGCCGGTTGCGCACGCCCGCCCACTCCGGGACCCAGGCGGTCGTCAGCCCGGCGAGGTCGAGCGACTCCCAGACCCCGACGAGCGCGGAGCCGCCCGCGAGCATCTCGACGAGGGCGTCGCGGGCCGCCGACGGCCACGGCTCGGGCAGCGGCGGGCAGTCCTTCGCGAGGTGCTCGACGGTCACCGGGGACAGCGGCAGCCCGGCCCGGACGGCGGTCGCCGCCGCCCGCAGCGGCAGGATCGCGTCCTCCTCCGGCCGCACGCCGACGCCGAGGACGATCTCGCCGTCGTGCTCGACGAGGCCGTGGCCGAGCGGGCGCAGCCGGGGCCGGCGCGGGCCCGGGCGCAGCCGGCGGGTCGGCACCGCCTGCCGGGCGCGGCGCACCGTCGTGTCGACGGCGTGCGCGATCGTGCGGCCGGCCTGCGAGGTCGCCGCGAGCAGGTCGTCGGCGTCCTGGAGCCCGCAGGCGACCGCGACGGCGTCCTGCTCGGCGAGCAGCAGCCGCTCGACGGAGCGGCCGGTCACGGCGTGCAGCGCGTCGCGGACGTCGAGCAGCGTCTCGTGCGCGGCGTCCACCGCGCCGTGCGGCCGGTCGGTGACCCAGCTCGCGGCGAGCGCGCGCAGCACGGTGACGTCGCGCAGCCCGCCGCGGGACTCCTTGAGGTCCGGCTCGAGCAGGTGCGGCAGGTCGCCGAAGCGCTGGCGGCGCTCCTTGAGGGACTCCAGGAGCTGGGGCAGCCGGCGGCGGATCCCGCCGCGCCAGTCGCCGAGCAGGGCCGCGCGGGTCCGGACGACGAGGCTCGCGTCCCCGGCCAGGGCGCGCAGGTCGAGCAGCCCGATCGCCGCCGACAGGTCGTTGCCGGCGACGTCGCGGCACTGGGCGGGTGTGCGCACCGAGTGGTCCAGGCGCAGCCCGGCGTCCCACAGCGGGTACCAGAGGGCGTCGGCGAGCGCCGACACCTGGGCGGTCGACAGGCTCCGCCCGTCGTGCAGGAGGACGAGGTCGAGGTCGCTCACGGGGCCGGCGTCCCGGCGCGCGACGCTGCCGACGACGGCGAGCGCGACGCCCTCGGGACCGGGCGCGATCTGCGTGTCCACGGCGACGGGGACGCCTTCCGGCGGGGTCGCGCTGATCCCGCCGGGCGGGGTGAGCGGGTCGGGGCGGCCGGTGCGGCGCGTCGTGCCGACGGCGGCGCCGGGGACGCCCGGCAGCTGGGTGCCGAGGGCGTCGACCCAGGCGGTGGTCATCGCCCGTTCGACGAGCCGGGTGAACGCCTCCCGGCGGACCGGGCCCGGGGCCGTGGAGCGGACGGCGAGGGCGAGGCGCTCGTTGCGCAGGTCGCGGGGCGCGGCACCTGCCGCGGAGGTCTGGCCGAGCGAGGTCATGCGCGGGAGTCCTCCGGTGTCGGGGCTGTACGGAACTGCTCCCTGCCCGGGACCGGGCCCGCCCCCACGTGGGGAGCGGGCCCGGTCCGACGCCCAGGACCGGGCGTGGCGATGCGTGCGGTGCGGTGCGCCGGACGCTCGTCAGAGCGCGTCGACGCCGTGCTCCCCGGTGCGGACCCGGACGACGTCGTCGACCGGGGTCGTCCACACCTTGCCGTCACCGATCCGGCCGGTCTGCGCGGCCTTGACGACGACCTCCACGACGTCCGCGGCGTCCGCGTCGTCGACGAGGACCTCCAGCCGGACCTTCGGGACGAGGTCGACGGTGTACTCCGCACCCCGGTAGACCTCGGTGTGGCCACGCTGGCGACCGTAGCCGCTCGCCTCGCTGACCGTCATGCCCTGGACACCGAAGGCCTCGAGAGCGGCCTTCACCTCGTCGAGCTTGTGAGGCTTGATGATCGCCGTGAGCAGCTTCATGCCGGCACCTCCTGGCTGGTGACGCTGACCGAACCGGACGTGGGCCGGAAGGTCCCCGTGCTGGACGACGCGAGGTCGTACGCCGACTCGGCGTGGGCGGCGAGGTCGATACCGGAGACCTCGTCCTCGGCGTCGATCCGGAAGCCGATCGTCTTCTGCAGGAGGAGACCGAGGATGTAGGTCACCACGAAGCTGTAGACGAGGACCGCACCGGCCCCGACGGCCTGCTTGCCGAGCTGGCTCACGCCGCCGCCGAAGAACAGGCCGTCGACACCCGCCGGGGCGTCCGCCGTGGCGAGGAGGCCGACGGCGAGGGTGCCCCAGATGCCACCGACGAGGTGGACGCCGACGACGTCGAGCGAGTCGTCGTAGCCGAGCTTGTACTTGAGGCCGACCGCGAAGGCGCAGACGACACCGGCGACGAGGCCGAGGACGATCGCGCCGACCGGGTTCACGCTGGAGCAGGACGGCGTGATGGCGACCAGACCCGCGACGACGCCGGAGGCGGCGCCGAGCGAGGTGGCGTGACCGTCACGCAGCTTCTCGGTGAGGAGCCAGCCGAGCGCCGCGGCGCCCGTCGCGACCATCGTGTTGACCCAGGCGACCGCGGCGATGCCGTTCGCGCCGATGGCGGAGCCGGCGTTGAAGCCGAACCAGCCGAACCACAGCAGCCCCGCGCCGATCATGACGAGCGTGAGGTTGTGCGGACGCATCGGGTCCTTGCCGAAGCCGACCCGCTTGCCGAGGACGAGCGCGAGCGCGAGCCCGGCCGCACCGGCGTTGATGTGGACGGCGGTGCCACCGGCGAAGTCGATGGCGCCGAGGCGGTTGGCGATCCAGCCGCCGACGCTGTCCTCGCCGGCCGTCGCGCCGTCGAAGGCGAAGACCCAGTGCGCGACCGGGAAGTAGACGATCGTCGCCCAGATACCGGAGAAGACCATCCAGGTGCCGAACTTGGCCCGGTCCGCGATCGCGCCGGAGATGAGCGCGACGGTGATGATGGCGAAGACGGCCTGGAAGGCCACGAACGCCATCGCCGGGACCGTGAAGACGAGGTTCGACGCGCCGAGCAGGCCCTTGAGGCCGATGAACTGCATCGGGTCGCCGACGAGGCCGCCCCCGAGGTCGTCACCGAAGGCGATCGAGTAGCCGTACAGGACCCAGAGCACGCTGATCAGAGCCAGAGCGCCGAAGCTCATCATCATCATGTTGAGGACACTCTTCGTGCGGACCATGCCGCCGTAGAAGAGAGCCAGACCGGGAGTCATGAGCAGGACGAGCGCTGCGCTCGCCAGGACCCATGCGGTATCTCCGGTATCCATCCGCACCCCTTGAGATGTCTGGCCGCGGGACGCTGTCGCCGCGGGCCGGGTGAAGGAACTCGACTGTGCCGCCGCGACGATGAGGCGGGCTTCGCGGAACAAGGTGTCGTCGGGGCGTTTCACCCGGGGGCGCGGAGTATTTCGGGCAGGTGACGCCCGCGGCCCGGTCGTGAACTCTGGGTTACGGGCCGTGCTCCGTCGCCCGTTCGCCACCGACCGTCACGCAGGAGCCGAGCGTGTGACGCACGGTGTCGTGCGCCGGGTCACACCGGGTCGACGCAGAAGTGCCGGCGGGCGAGCCGGCGCCACGGCGAGGCGGGCAGGCCGGGCTCGAGCATCGACAGCGTGACGCCGTACTTGCTCACCGACGTCGGGCGGACGCCGTGCCGCAGGAGCAGGAGGTCAGCCGGCGCGGGCCGCAGGCCGCCCTTGGTCTCGACGAGGACGTGGTGCGGGGAGATCCGCACGACCCGGCCGCGCAGGCTCGCGACGAGCCCGCCGTCGACCGTCACCCGGGTGCCGCCGTCGAGGTCGCACAGGGTCGCCCGGGCGTAGTCGATGCGGACACCCGGCCGCAGCGCCCCCACCGGGACGTCGAGCGCCTCCGACGCGAGCCGGTCGGCGAGGAACCCACGGCCGGACTCGGTGAACGTCCCGAACGCCGGCGCCGGCTGGGTGTGGGCCACCTTGACGGTCTGGCCGCGGTTGTCCTTCGTCTTCAGCTCGAGCCGGCACAGGCCGTCCTCGACGTAGAGCCGGGTGCGGACCTTCCAGCGGCGCCGCCGGCCCTGGACGTGCGCGCGGTAGGACTGGAAGCCGGGCAGGTCGAAGTAGGTGCTCGCGTAGCTCGTGCTGACCCGGCCCTTGACCGACAGCACGTGGTGGCTGTCCGCGAGCTCGCCGACGAGCGTCTGCGCCACCTCGGCCGGCACGAGGTACTTGCGGTCGACCCGGGTCTGGAGCGCGGCGGCGGCGTCGACCTCGGCGAGCGTCGCGGTGCGCAGCCGCCAGAGGTCCAGCACGGAGAGCACCCGGTCCCCCTGGGCCGTCTCGACGAGGACGGTCACCGCGGGTCGACCGGCCCGAGCAGCCGGGACAGCCCCGGCGCCTCGGCGTAGCCGCCGCGCACGTCGATCTCGCCGGTCGCCCCCAGCCTGCGGGCCCGACGGCCGGGCTCCGGCTGCCGGGTGCGCGGCCGCCCCCACGGCGCGGACGGCAGGTCCTGCGGCGGCGGGAGCTGCAGCGGCAGCCGGGCCGCGACGACCGTCGGGTCGACGTCGGCCGGGACGCCGTACGCGGCGTACTGCGCGTACTCCTCGTGGTGCTCGTAGGCCGCGAACCCGGGGGCGGCGGCGGACGGCTGCACGTCGGGGGCCGGCGCGGGGTCGCCGGCCGGAACGGCGACGATGACCCGGACCCGGGTCACCTCGCGGACGTAGTCGACCTCGTCGAGGACGACGTCGAGCGCGTCGACGTCGAGCCGGGCCTCGACCTCGGCCCGGGCCGCGGCGACGGTCCCGAAGGCGCCGTCGAGGACGACGTCGACCTTGCGGGTGCGGACGGCGGGGGCGACCGGCGCGGCGGCCGGCGGCCCCGGCGCGACGTCCAGGGACCCGGCCGGGGCGGCCGTGCGGGCCGGTCGGTCACCGACGACCGCGAGGCCGACGAGCAGCGCGCAGGCGCCGAGCGTCAGCCACAGCGGCAGCCCGACGAGCCCGGTGACGAGGCCGAGCACGAGCGCCAGGAAGGTGTACGCCATGTCGGGGGTCGTGAAGGAGGCGCTGCGCAGCCGGATCAGCGAGAGCATCCCGAACAGGCCGAACCCGGCGCTCGTCGAGAACGCCTCGCCGGTGATCGCGACGAGCGTCGCGAACAGCCCGACGTTGAGGACGACGAGGGCGAACGCCATGCCCTGGTCGGCACGGCGGTGCCGGTAGGCGACCCCGACGAGCAGGCCGACCGCGACGAGGTCGACGAGCAGGTGCACGAGCACCTCACCGACCGAGGGCGACGAGGAGGTGCCCGTCGTCACCGCGGCCAGAGCCTCGGGGAACACGGACAGGGTGGTCGCCGGTGCCGCCACGCCCAGCATCGCCGCAGGTCCTCCTCGCGTCGGGGCGGCACCCGGGGTGCCGCTCGGGGCACATCGGAGCACCCCCGTTCACCTGCCGTCCACCGCAGCGTGAGCGGCCGTGCACGGGTTATCGCGAAGTTAGGATGCCCTTGATCAATCGCCCGCGCAGCGACTCCGCGTGATTGAGCGACTTCTCTGCGCTACGGACCCCGCGAGGACCGCGCTCAGGACAGCAGCGCGTCGACGAACGCCTCCGGCTCGAACGGCGCCAGGTCGTCGGCCCCCTCGCCCAGCCCGACGAGCTTCACCGGCACGCCGAGCGCCCGCTGGACCGCGACGACGATGCCGCCCTTCGCCGTCCCGTCGAGCTTGGTGAGCACGATGCCGGTGACGTCGACGACCTCGGAGAAGACCTTCGCCTGCTGCATGCCGTTCTGGCCGGTCGTCGCGTCGAGCACGAGCAGCACCTCGTCGACCGGGCCGTGCTTCTCGACGACACGCTTGACCTTGCCGAGCTCGTCCATGAGGCCGACCTTGTTCTGCAGCCGGCCCGCGGTGTCGACGAGGACGACGTCCGCCTCGACCTCGATCCCGACCTTCACCGCGTCGAAGGCGACGGACGCCGGGTCCGCGCCGTCCCGGTCGCTGCGCACGGTCGGGACGCCGACCCGCTCGCCCCACGTCGACAGCTGGTCGGCGGCGGCCGCCCGGAAGGTGTCGGCCGCGCCGAGGACGACGGTCTTGTCCTGGGCGACGAGCACGCGAGCCAGCTTGCCGACGGTCGTCGTCTTGCCGGTGCCGTTGACGCCGACGACGAGGACGACGGCCGGCCGGCCGTCGTGCCGGGTCGTCGCGAGCGTGCGGTCCATCTCCGGACCGACCGCGGCGATCAGCTCGGCCCGGAGCATCGCCTTGAGCTCGACCGGCTCGCGGGTGCCGAGCACGGTGACCCGCTCCCGGAGCCGGTCGACGAGCTCGGCCGTGGGACCGGCACCGACGTCGGCGAGCAGGAGCGTCTCCTCGACCTCCTCCCACGTCGCCTCGTCGAGCCGTTCGCGGGAGAGCAGCGCGAGCAGCCCCTGGCCGAGGGCACTGTTGGAGCGCGCGAGCCGGGCGCGCAGCCGCACGAGCCGGCCCTGGGCAGGCTCGGGCCGCTCGAAGTCGGGCAGCTCGTCGCCGGTCTGCAGCTCTGCGGGGACCGGCTCCTGCACCAGCACCGGGCCGGCGGGCACGCCGTCCGCGGCGTCCGGCACGAGGGCACCGCCGGACGGGCGCGTCTGCGCGTCGGCGCCGTCCCCGCCGGTCCCCCGACCGGGCAGGACGTCAGGACGCCGGCGGCCACGGACGAGCAGGGCCGACACCCCGGCGATGAGGACGACGGCGACGGCCGCGAGGGCGAGGAAGGTGTACTCGGCGGTTGTCACCGGACGATTCTGTCGTCATCCGGCCCCGGCCGCCGGACCGGGGTCACGACCGGGCCGACGCCTCAGCGCTGCTTGTTCTCCACGCGCTCCCGCTCGGCCTGCTCCTGGGCCGGGGCCCCGGGGACGAGCGGGGTGCCCGGTGCGGGGGTCGCGGCGGCCGAGGCGACCTGGCGCGGCGGCCCGGCGACCGG
>NZ_MWLN01000051.1 GCF_002198655.1 Kineosporia sp. A_224 | reverse complement strand
CAGCCGGGTCCCGAACGGCCTGTTCGGGTCGGGGCTGCGCGGCGCCGCCGGCCCGGGAGCACGACGCGAGGGCGGACGCCGCGAGGACGACCACGAGCAGGGCCGCGGCGCCGCGCAGCCCCGACCCGAACAGGCCGTTCGGGACCCGGCTGGACGAGTCGGTCATGCCGCAAACCTGTCACGGACCTCACCAACGGACAATGACGAGGATCACGCCGGGCGGGGGCTCAGAGGATCGTCAGCTGCTCCGGCACACCGTCCGGCGCCGGCACGGCACCCTTCGCGGCGCCGTCCGCGGCACGCTCCGGCGCGCCCGGCACGCTGCCCGCCGGGTACTCCCCCTCGTCGTCCCCGGGGATGCCGCGGACGTTGCCCGGCGGCGTGAGCCCGTGCCGGCGCAGGAGCGGACGGACCCGGGCCCCGAGCCAGAGGCGGTACTCCTTCGACGCGTACGCGCCGCGCCCGTAGAGATCGCGGTAGCGCGGCACGAGGACCGGGCGCTCACGGGCCAGCCAGGCGAGGAACCACTCCCGGGCCCCCGGCCGCAGGTGCAGCGGGACGACCGTCACCCCGGTCGCGCCGGCCTCAGCGAGCCGGGCCAGCGCCGCGTCGAGGTGCTCGACGGAGTCCGTGAGCCACGGCAGCACCGGCGCGAGGAACACCCCGCACGGCAGCCCGGTGTCGCGGGCCGCCCGGACGACGTCGAGCCGGGCGCGTGGCGACGGCGTCCCCGGCTCGAGGCTCTCGTGCAGCGCCTCGTCGTGGATCGCGAGCGAGACGCCGAGGCCGACGGGCACCGAGCGGGCCGCCTCCGCGAGCACCGGCAGGTCCCGGCGCAGCAGTGTGCCCTTCGTGAGGACGGACAGCGGCGTCCCGGACTCCGCGAGCGCGCGCACCACCCCCGGCATGAGCCGGTAGCGGCCCTCGGCGCGCTGGTAGGGGTCGGTGTTCGTGCCCAGCGCGACGTGCTCGCGGGCCCACGACGGCCGGGCGAGCTCGCGCCGCAGCACGTCGACGAGGTTGGTCTTCACGACGACCTCGGTGTCGAACCCGCGCCCGGTGTCGAGGTCGAGCCAGGCATGGGTGCCGCGGGCGAAGCAGTAGACGCACGCGTGCGTGCAGCCGCGGTACGGGTTGACCGTCCACCCGAAGGGCATCTGCGACCCGCCCGGGACGGCGTTGAGGGCGCTGCGGGCGGCGACCTCGTGGAAGCGCACGCCCGGGAACTCGTCCGCGGTGACGGTCCGCAGCAGGCCCTTGATGGTCCGCAGGCCGGGCAGGGCGCCGGCGTCCTCGGTACCGACCGCCTGCCCCGCCCACCGCATGCGCCTATCCGAACATGTGTTCGAATAGACGTCAAGGCGACCCGCTATCCGGCGACCACCGACGGCAGCAGGTCCTCGGCCGGCGGCACCCACGTCGAGGGGTCCGCCGGGACCTGCTCACCGGAGCGGATGTCCTTGACCTGGTGCGTCCCGTCGTCCTGCGGGAACCAGACGAAGGGGATGCCGCGCCGGTCGGCGTACCGGATCTGCTTGCCGAACTTCGCCGCGTTCGGGGACACCTCGACGGCCGTCCCGCGGGCCCGCAGCTGCGCGGCCACCGCCTGGCACGCCGGCCGGGACCCCTCGTCCGCGAGCGCGACGACCACGACGGTCGGCACCGACCGGGAGACCGCGATCCTGCCCCGGGCGAAGAGCGGCGCGAGGGTGCGCGTGACACCGAGCGAGATGCCGACGCCGGGATAGGTCTTCGCGCCGTCCGAGGCGAGCGAGTCGTAGCGGCCGCCGGAGCAGATGGAGCCGAGCGACTCGAAGCCGGCCATCCGGGTCTCGAAGACGGTCCCGGTGTAGTAGTCGAGCCCGCGCGCGATCCGCAGGTCGGCGACCGCGGTGAACCGGTCGGTCGCGAGCGGCGCCACGGCCTCGACGACCCGCACCAGCTCCTCGAGGCCCTCGTCCAGGAGCGGGTGCTCGACGCCCAGCGCGCGCACCTCGCCGGCGAACGACGCGTCGGTGCCGCTGATCGTGGCCAGTCGCAGGCACAGGTCGGCCTGGTCGCCGTCCAGGCCGGCCTCGGCGACGAGGAGCGCCCGGACGGCGTCCGCGGGCAGCTTGTCGATCTTGTCGACGGCGCGCATCACCGCGGCCGCGTCCGCCGCACCGAGACCGAGGTAGAAGCCCTCGATGAGCTTGCGGTTGTTGACCTGCATGCGCAGCGGCGGCAGCGGGAGGCGGCCCATCGCCTCGGCCATGACCTGGGCGACCTCGACGTCCGCGTGGAACGGCAGCTCGCCGTCCCCGACGACGTCGATGTCGGCCTGGGTGAACTCGCGGTAGCGGCCCTCCTGCGGCCGCTCCCCCCGCCACACGGACTGGATCTGGTAGCGCTTGAACGGGAACTGGAGCTTCCCGCTGTTCTCCAGCACGTAACGCGCGAACGGCACAGTGAGGTCGAAGTGCAGGCCGAGGGTGCGGTCCGGGTCCTGCTCCTCGTCGGGGTCGGCGTGCAGCCGCCGCAGCACGTAGACCTCCTTGTCGATCTCACCCTTGCGCAGCAGCTGGCCCATCGGCTCGACGGCGCGGGTCTGCAGCGAGGCGAAGCCCCACGACTCGAAGGTCGCGCGCAGGGTGTCGAGGACACGCTGCTCGGCGATGCGCTCGGCCGGGCTGAACTCCGGGAAGCCGGACAGCGGGGTGGGTCGTGCCATGGGGATCTCGCTCCTGGTGGTCTGCGGGGCGGCTACGGGCGGGGCGTCAGGTGCGCGGACGGCGACGGACGGCGGGCGCGCGGACGCCGTCCGTCACCGATGCTCGGCGGCGACCTGGAGCAGGTACGGGTTGGTCCGGCGCTCGCGCCCGACCGTCGTGGCCGGGCCGTGCCCGGGGAGCACGTAGACGTCGTCCGGGAGCGTGAGGACCTTGTCCCGCAGGGACGCGAGCATCGCGGCCATGCTCCCGCCGGGCAGGTCGGTGCGGCCGATGCTGCCCGCGAACAGGACGTCCCCGGACACCACCGTCGAGGTCGCGCCGACGGCCGGCGCCAGGTCGTCGGGCACGCCCGGGAGGGCGAACATGACCGAGCCCTCGGTGTGGCCCGGGGCGTGCGAGACGGTGACGGTCAGCCCGGCGAGGTCGAGGACCTCCCCGTCGGTGACGGTGCGGACGTCGCTCGGCTCGGCCCACGTCGCGCTCGCGCCGAACTGGGCCTCGAGCATCGCGAGGAGCTGCGGGTCCAGCGTCGCGAAGGGGTCCGCGAGGCGGTAGCGGTCGTCGCCGTGGACCAGGGCCGGGACGCCGTTGCTGCTGCACACCGGGGTCACCGAGTAGACGTGGTCGGCGTGGCCGTGGGTGAGGAGCACCGCCGCGGGCCGCAGCCGGTGCTCGGCGAGGACGGCCGCCAGGGTGTCGAGGACGCCGATGCCCGGGTCGACGACGAGGCACTCCTCGCCGGCCGCGGGCGCGACGACGTAGCAGTTCGTCGCGAAGGCGGCGGCCGGGAAGGAGGTCACGAGCACCCGGGAAGCCTACCGAGCCCGCCCCGAGGGGCCGAAACGGGTTCTGCGCGCGACTGCGCAGGTCACGCGGGGGTCACGGTCTCGGGCACGGGGCCCGCCACGTCTCCCGCAACGGCCGATCCGCGACACGCTGGCACCTACACTGGCCCGGTCACCGAGCGGCCGGTCAGTCCCCGGCCGCCGACGAGGAGGAGCACGAGTGTCGCCGACCAGCCGCGAGAAGGCGTACGCCCGCAAGCGGTACGAGAAGTGGGAGCAGAAGCAGGCCGTGAAGCAGGCAGCCCGCCGGGCCCGCCGGCGCAACACGATCGCCGCCGTGTCCGCGATCGCCGCCGTCGGTCTCGTCGTCGGCGGGGTCATGTACTTCACCCGCGACTCCGGCTCCACCGCCGACCCGGCCGCGTCGGCCACGCCGTCGGCGTCCGCGAGCGCCACGCCGTCCGCCTCGGCCGGCGCGAACAACCCGTGCCCGGACCCGACCGCGAAGGCCGGTGCGGCGCAGTCGTTCGACGCGGCGCCGTCCGAGGCCGACGCCAAGGGCAAGAAGTTCACCGTGACGGTGGAGACGACGTGCGGCCCGCTCCTCATGGAGCTCGACGGGGCCAAGGCGCCGAAGGCCGTCGCGTCGTTCGTCTTCCTCGCGAAGAAGGGCTACTTCGACAACAGCCCGTGCCACCGGCTCACGACGGAGGGGATCTTCGTCCTCCAGTGCGGCGACCCGACCGGCACCGGCACCGGCGGGCCCGGCTACTCGTACGGCCCGGTCGAGAACGCCCCCAAGGACGACGTCTACCCCGCGGGCACGATCGCGATGGCGCGGCAGGGCGGCAACGGCAGCAGCATGGGCAGCCAGTTCTTCCTCGTGTACAAGGACTCCACCATCCCCAGCGACAACGCGGGCGGGTACACGATCATGGGCACGGTGAGCGGCGGCAAGGACGTCGTGGAGAAGGTCGCCGCGGGCGGCGTCACGGGCGGGGGCACCGACGGTGCGCCGGTCCGGGCGGTCTCCATCACGTCCACGAAGGTCGCCCAGGGATAGGCGGACCGGCACGGCGGTGCCCGCCACCCGGGCGGGCACCGAGGCAGGATGCGAACAGGAAGCGTGATCGTGAGCGCAGAGCAGTGGGGTCGGGTCGACGCCGACGGCACGGTGTACGTGCGGACGGCGGACGGCGAGCGGCCCGTCGGGTCCTACCCGGGCGCCTCGCCCGAGGAGGCCCTGGCCTACTTCGCCCGTAAGTTCGACGACCTGGCGGCGCAGATCACGCTGCTGGAGCAGCGGATCGCCGCGGGGCACGTGAGCGGGCCCGAGGCCGAGTCCGGCGTGTCCCGGCTGCGGGACGCCGTCGCGCAGTCGAACGCCGTGGGCGACCTCGCCGCGCTCGTCGCGCGCCTCGACGCGCTCGCACCGCTGGCCGAGGCGAAGAAGGCCGAGGCGGACAAGGCGAAGGCCGAGGCGAAGGCCAGGGCCGCCGCCGAGCGCGCGACGCTCGTCGAGGAGGCCGAGACGCTCAGCGCGGTCGATGCCGAGCGGATGCCGTGGAAGACGACCGGCGACCGGCTCCGGGTGCTGTTCGACGAGTGGAAGCGGCTCCAGAAGGAGGCCCGCCTCGACAAGCACACCGAGGACGAGCTCTGGAAGCGGTTCTCGCACGCGCGCACGACGTTCGACCGCAAGCGGCGCCAGCACTTCGGGGCGCTCGACGAGCAGCGCGCCCAGGTCAAGGCCGCCAAGGAGGCGCTCGTCGCCGAGGCCGAGACGCTGTCGACGTCGACCGACTGGGGCCTCACGGCGGGTGCCTACCGCACCCTCATGGACCGCTGGAAGGCGGCCGGCCGGGCGTCGAAGAAGGACGACGACGAGCTGTGGGTGCGGTTCCGCGCCGCGCAGGACGCGTTCTTCGCGGCCCGGACCGCGGCCTCGTCCGTGGTCGACGCGGAGTTCTCGGCGAACCTCGAGGTCAAGGAGGCGCTGCTCCTCGAGGCCGAGGCGCTGCTGCCCGTGACCGACCTGCAGGCCGCCAAGAACGCGCTGCGCGGGATCCAGGAGCGCTGGGAGGCCGCGGGCAAGGTGCCGCGGGCCGACATCGGCCGGGTCGAGGGCCGGATGCGGGCCGTCGAGACCGCCGTCCGGGACGCCGAGCAGGACCGCTGGCGCCGGACGAACCCCGAGGCGCGGGCCCGGGCCGAGGACGCCGTCACCCAGCTCGAGACGACGATCGCCGGGCTGCGCACGAAGCTCGAGAAGGCGCAGGCCGCCGGCGACGCCCGCAAGGTCACCGAGCACGAGCAGGCCATCGCGGCCCGCGAGGAGTGGCTCGAGCAGGCCCGCAAGGCGCTCGAGGAGTACAGCGGCTGACCGGTCCGCCCCTCGGGGCGGGCCGCTGGACGGGTCGGGGCCGGGCGGGTGTCCGGGACCGGCCCGTCCACAGTTCGTACGGCCGCCGGGTTGTCCACAGGGGCAGCGTCGAGGGCGGCGGAGCGGGGCCCCGGCGCGGCAGGGTGGACGCATGCACACCAGGTTCATGCGCCCCTCCACCGCGGACGACGCCCGCGACCTCGCCCGTCTCACGTCCGACGGGCTGCTCCGCCGCGTCGTCGGTGACGTGCACGTCTCGCTGCTCGAGCCCGACGACCGGGAGGTGCGCGCCGCCGCGGCGGGTGCGCTGCTGCCGCCCCGGCTGCTCGCCGCCGGGGCCGCGGTCTACGGGCCGGACGCCGTCTGGCTGCACGCGGGCGGCGACCCGCCCGACAGGCTGCACGTCGCCCTGCCCGTGCGCCGCGGCCGGGCGGGCACCGACCTCGTCGTCGTCCACGAGGCCCGGCTGCCTGCCGGGGACCTCGAGGTCGTCGCCGGGGCCACGGTGACCGTGCCGGCCCGGGCCGCCGCGGACGTCGCGCGCGGCCTGCCCCCGGGCCAGGCGCTGCCGCTGCTGCGCCGGCTCGCGGCCGCGGTCGACCTCGACCCGCGGGACGTCCTCGTGCATCTCGAGCGGCTCAGCGGCTGCCGGGGCGTCGAGGCCGCGCGGTCGACCGTCCTCGGCTGGGCGACGGGCGTGGAGTCCGCCCGGCGGTCCCCCGGCGGCGGGCGGGCCGGCTCGCTCGTGACCGCCCCGCCGTAGGGTGACGGCCATGTCGGCCCGGCACGAGGAGGCTCCCGACGCGGCGCGTCCGCCGCGCCGGCCGGTGCCGCTCGGGCTGCTGCCGCACCTGCGGCGGGCGCGGGACCACCTGGACCGGCACTACGCGAGCGACCTCGACCTCACCGCGGTCGCGTCCGTGGCCGGCGTCTCGAGGTTCCACTTCGTGCGCGCGTTCGAGACGACCTACGGCGAGACACCGATGCGCTACCTGTCGCGGCGGCGGATCGAACGCGCGCAGGACCTCCTCCGGAACGCGAACCTCACGGTCACCGAGATCTGCACGGCGGTCGGCTTCACCAGCCTCGGGTCGTTCTCGTCCCGGTTCACCGCGCTCGTCGGGATGCCTCCTACGGCCTACCGCGACCGGTGGGCCGCGCACCACGGCGGGGCGCACGTCCCTGGCTGCTGGCTGTTCATGCGCGGTGTGCTCGACCTGCAGGGGACGTCTCGAGCAATCGGGGAGAAGCCATCGGAGGGGGCGGAGCCGTAGCGTCGTCGCCATGATTACGAACATCTCCCTCGTGACCGTCTACTGCCTCGACCAGGACGCGACCCGCGACTTCTACGTCGACGTCCTGGGGTTCCTCCCGACCACCGACGTGACCATGGGCGAAGGGTTCCGGTGGGTGACCGTCAGCCACCCGAGCCAGCCGGAGATCCAGGTCACCCTCATGACGCCCGGGCCGCCGCTGAGCGACGAGGCCGCGGCGTTCTACCGGCGCCAGCTCGAGGCGGGCGAGATGGGTGGCCTCGGCCTCAAGGTCGACGACTGCCGGAAGACCTACGAGGACCTCGTCGCCAAGGGCGTCACGTTCCTCCAGGAGCCGGCCGACCGCCCCTACGGCGTCGAGGCCGTCATGCGCGACAACACCGGCAACTGGCTCGTGCTCGTCGAGCCGAAGGAGTTCTCGCCCGCCGACTTCGGCTGACGGGGCCGCGGGCCGGGCGCGGACGGCGCCCGGCCGCCGCGGTCACTCCGGTCGCATCGACGAGCCGGTGACGCGCGTGACGTCGAAGACGCCCTCGACGCGCCGCACGGCCGAGAGCACGTGGTCGAGGTGCGCCGGGTCGGCCATCTCGAAGGTGAACCGGGAGATGGCCACCCGGTCCCGGCTGGTCTGGACGTTGGCGGCGAGGATGTTCACGTGGCTGTCGGACAGCACCCGGGTGACGTCCGAGAGGAGCCGGTTCCGGTCGAGCGCCTCGACCTGGATCTGCACGAGGAAGACGCTCCCCGAGCTCGGCGCCCACTCGACGTCCACGATCCGGTCGGGCTCGGCACGCAGGCCCGAGACGTTCTGGCAGTCCCCGTGGTGGACCGAGACGCCGCTGCCGCGGGTCACGAAGCCGATGATCGGGTCGCCGGGCACCGGTGTGCAGCACCGCGCGAGCTTGACCCAGACGTCGTCGACGCCGCGCACGACGACACCGGGGTCGCCGAGCCGCGGCCGCCGGGCCACCCTGGTCGGGGTGGTCGACTCGGCGATGTCCTCCTCGGCGGCCTCCTCGCCGCCGAGCGACTGCACGAGGCGCTGGACGACCGTCGCCGCCGAGACGTGCCCCTCGCCGACGGCCGCGTACAGGGCGGAGACGTCCGGGTAGCGCATCTCGGTCGCGAGCGTCACGAGCGACTCGTGCGACATGAGGCGCTGGATCGGCAGGTGCTGCTTGCGCATCGCCTTGGCGATCGCGTCCTTGCCCTGCTCGACGGCCTCCTCGCGGCGCTCCTTGGAGAACCACTGCCGGATCTTGTTGCGCGCGCGAGGGCTGCGGACGAACGTCAGCCAGTCCCGGCTGGGGCCGGCGGCCTCCGCCTTGGACGTGAAGATCTCGACGACGTCGCCGTTGTCGAGGGTGCTCTCCAGCGGGACGAGCCGGCCGTTGACCCGGGCGCCCATGCACCGGTGGCCGACCTCGGTGTGCACGGCGTACGCGAAGTCGACGGGGGTCGACCCGGACGGCAGCGGCACGACGTCGCCCTTGGGCGTGAAGACGTAGACCTCCTGCGCGTTGATCTCGAACCGCAGGGAGTCGAGGAACTCCCCCGGGTCGCTCGTCTCGCGCTGCCAGTCGAGGAGCTGGCGGATCCACTTCATGTCGTTGGCGCCGGCGTCGTCGACCTTCGCCTGGGCGCCGCCGCGGGCCTCGTCCTTGTACTTCCAGTGCGCCGCGACGCCGTACTCGGCGCGGCGGTGCATCTGGTGGGTGCGGATCTGGATCTCGACGGGCTTGCCCTCGGGCCCGATGACCGTCGTGTGCAGCGACTGGTACATGTTGAACTTGGGCATCGCGATGTAGTCCTTGAAGCGGCCCGGCACGGGGTTCCACCGTGCGTGCAGCGCTCCGAGGACGGCGTAGCAGTCCCGGACGGTGTCGACGAGGACGCGCACCCCGACGAGGTCGTAGATCTCCGCGAAGTCGCGGCCGCGGACGATCATCTTCTGGTAGACGGAGTAGTAGTGCTTCGGCCGGCCCGTCACAGCGGCCTTGATCTTGGCGCCCTTGAGGTCGGCGTTCACCTGCTCCCGGACGGTCGCGAGGTAGTCCTCGCGGGCCGGGGCGCGCTCGGCGACGAGCCGGACGATCTCGTCGTAGACCTTCGGGTAGAGCGTCGCGAACGACAGGTCCTCGAGCTCCCACTTGATGGTGTTCATGCCGAGCCGGTGGGCCAGCGGGGCGTAGATCTCGAGGGTCTCGCGGGCCTTGCGCTCGGCGGAGGCCTGCGGCACGTACCGCCAGGTGCGGGCGTTGTGGAGCCGGTCGGCGAGCTTGATGACGAGCACCCGGATGTCGCGCGACATCGCGACGACCATCTTGCGGACGGTCTCGGCCTGCGCGGCGTCGCCGTACTTGACCTTGTCGAGCTTCGTCACGCCGTCGACGAGGGCGGCGATCTCGTCGCCGAACTCCTTGCGCAGCTCCGTGAGCTGGTACTCGGTGTCCTCGACGGTGTCGTGGAGCAGGGCCGCGGCGAGCGTCGGCGGCGTCATCCCGAGCTCGGCGAGGATCGCCGACACGGCGACCGGGTGCGTGATGTACGGGTCGCCGCTCTTGCGCTTCTGGCCGGCGTGCGCCCGGGCGGCGACCTCGAAGGCGCGCTCGATGACGGACAGGTCGGCCTTCGGGTGGGTCGTCCGGACCGCGCGGAGCAGCGGCTCGAGCAGCGGCGAGGTCGTCGGCCCGCGGCCGGACCCGAACCGGGCGATGCGGGAGAGCACCCGGCTCGTCGCGGGCAGACCCTCGGTACCGGTCTGCCGGTGCCGCGCCGGGGTCGTCGGCGTCGCCGGGACGACCGCGCCGCCGTTCTGCGCGGCCTTCTGCCCGGTCTGCGCGGAGGCGTGGAGGTCCACGACCGCGGCGTCCTGCGAGGACGCCGGCGCGGCCGTCTGCGGGCGGCCGGCCGCGTGAACGGCCTCCGCCGGGACCCTCTCCTCCGCCACGCCGCCTCCGCGAGGTCGCCCGCTGCTGCACCGGGAGACACCCCGGTCCGTCGAGTCTACGGGTGGAGGTGCCGCACCACCCCACCGCCACGGGTATCGGCAGCGCCGGGCGGCACCTCAACCCCGGCGGGCGGCCGCGATGCCGCAGCGGCCATGCGGGGCTCAGACCCGGATGAGGGCCCGGACGTCGCGGCCCGGCAGCTTGGTCCGGCCGTCGAGGAAGGTCAGCTCCATGAGGACGGCGACCCCGACGACCGTGCCGCCGATCCGCTCGACGAGCTCGCACGCCGCCGCGGCGGTCCCGCCGGTGGCGAGCACGTCGTCGACGACGAGCACCCGCTGCCCCGGCAGGACGCCGTCCACGTGGAGCTCGACCTCGGCCGTGCCGTACTCGAGCTCGTAGGACGCCGACACCGTCTCCCACGGCAGCTTGCCGACCTTGCGCACGGGCACGAACCCGGCGCCGAGCGCGATCGCGACCGGCGCCGCGAGGATGAACCCGCGGGCCTCGATGCCGACGACGACGTCGACCTCGCCGTCGGCCGCGCCGACCCGGTGCGGGCCGGCGAACGCCTCGACGACCTCACCGAAGGCCGGTCCGTCCCCGAGCAGCGGGGTGATGTCCTTGAACTGGATGCCCGGCGTCGGGTAGTCGGGGACGTTCCGGATGAGGTCGACGACCCTGCTGGCGAGCGCCACGGGCCCGCCTCAGCGCTTGCGGTTGCCGGGGCGGCCGCCGCGCGAGGTGCCCTTGCGCGGCTGCTGGCGCTGCGCGGGCGCCGCCGGGCGGCCGGTCTGCGACGCCGCCGTCGCGGTGGCGGCGGTGGCCTCCTGGACGTCCTCGCCGGCCCCGACGCTGACGAGCGCCTCCTCCGGGCGGTCGCCCTGCTCCGCACGGCGCCGGGCGACCCGGGCGGCCTGCTGCTGGATCTCCGGCTCACGGCTGCGCAGCGTCACGAGGAGCGGCGTCGCGATGAAGATCGAGGAGTAGGTGCCCGCCGCGATCCCGACGAAGAGCGCGAGCGAGATGTCCTTGAGCGTCCCCGCCCCGAGCACGAACGCACCGATGAAGAGGATCGACGCGACGGGCAGGAGCGCGACGACCGAGGTGTTGATCGAGCGGACGAGGGTCTGGTTGACCGCGAGGTTCGCCGCCTCGGCGTACGTCCGCTTCGTCGACGCGAGCACGTGCTCGGTGTTCTCGCGGACCTTGTCGAAGACGACGACCGTGTCGTAGAGCGAGTAGCCGAGGATCGTCAGGAAGCCGATGACCGAGGCCGGGGTCACCTCGAACCCGACGAGGGCGTAGACGCCGACCGTCAGGAGCAGGTCGTGGAGCAGGGCGACGATGCCCGCGGCGGCCATCTTCCAGGTGCGGAAGTACAGCGCGATGACGAGCGAGACGAGCACGAGGAAGACCGCGAGACCCGTGAGCGCCTTGTTCGTGACGTCCGCACCCCACGACGGGCCGACGAACGACGAGCTGACCTGCGTCTCGGGCACCGAGTACGCCTTGGCGAGCGCCGCCTGGACCTCCTCGGTCTCCGCGTCGCTCAGCTGGTCGGTCTGCACCCGCACCGAGTTGTCACCGACGGTCGAGATCCGCGGCTCGTTGTTCGGGACGATGGCGCGGACGGCGTCACGGGCCAGGCCCTGGTCGGTCGTCGAGACCTTGGAGACCGTGAACTCCGAGCCGCCGCGGAACTCGATACCGGGGTTCAGCCGGTTGATCCCGAGCGCCCCGAGCGAGATGAGCACGGCGACGGCGGCGATGAGGTACCACGTGCGCCGACGCTCGATGAAGTCGATCGAGCGCTTGCCCGTGTAGAGGTCGTTGCCGAACTGGGCGAAGCTGGGCATCAGGCGTCCTTCCCGGACGTCGCGGCGCCGGTTCCGGCGTCCGACCCGTCGGGCTCGTCGTCGCCGGGCCGGGCGGCCCGTTCGGCAGCGGCGCGCCGCTCGGCGATGGTCATCCGGCCGCCGGAGGCGGCCGGCACGGCGGCGGGCGCACCCGCTGTCGCGAAGACGTCCTCGGGCTCGCCGGACGCCTTGGCGGCCGGGGCCGCCGGGGTCCGGACCCGGCCGCGGCCGGTGTACGTGACGGCCCGGCCGAGGTGCACCGGGTCGAAGCCGGAGAGCTTGTGGCCGCCCCCGAAGAACTTCGTCCGGGCGAGCAGCGCGACCGTCGGGTGCGTGAAGAGGAAGACGACCGCGAGGTCGACGATCGTCGTGAGGCCGAGAGTGAAGGCGAAGCCCCGGACGGCACCGACGGCGAGGACGTAGAGCACGACGGCCGCGAGGAAGCTGACGGCGTCGGACGCGATGATCGTCCGCCGGGCGCGGCTCCACGCCATCTCGACGGCGGCCCGCAGCGGGCGGCCGTCCCGGACCTCGTCCCGGATCCGTTCGAAGTAGACGATGAACGAGTCCGCCGTGATACCGATCGCGACGATGAGGCCGGCGACACCCGGCAGGCTCAGCCGGTAGCCCTGCCGCCAGCCGAGGAGCACGACGAGGCCGTAGGTGACGCCACCCGCGATGACGAGGCTCGCGACCGTGACGAGCCCGAGGGCACGGTACTGGAAGAGCGAGTACACGACGACGAGCACGAGCCCGATGAGGCCCGCGAGGAGGCCGCCGCGCAGCGAGTCGGAGCCGAGCGTCGCCGAGATGGCGGCCTTCGTCGTCACCTCGAAGGACAGCGGCAGCGCGCCGTACTTGAGCTGGTCGGCCAGCGTCTGCGCCGTCTCGAGCGTGAAGTTGCCGGTGATCCGGGCGTTGCCGGTCGTGATCGGCTCGTTCGTGCTCGGCGCCGAGACGACGAGCCCGTCGAGCACGATGCCGAACCGGTTGCGGTCGCCCTGCAGCGCCGCGAGCCGGGTCGTGACGGCGGCGAACTTCTTGCCGCCGTCGGAGGTGAAGTTGAGGTCGACCTCGTAGTCCGGGCCGCTCGCCCCGTTGGCGCCCTGAGTGAGACCGAAGGTCGCGGTCTTGACGTCGGTGCCGATGACCTCGGCCGGGCCGAGGATGTACTTCGCGGTGCCGTCCCGCTCGCAGGCGACGAGCGGCTTCGCCGCGTCGTCCGCGCCGCCGTTGCCCTGGAGGTTGGCGGGATCGGAGCAGTCGAGCTTCTCGAAGTCGGCCGCGAGCTTCTCGTCGATCCAGTTCGTGTCGCTCGCATCGGTCGGCTTGGCGGACGGCGTCGCCGTCGCCCCGCCGCTCGGCGTTGCGGTCGCGTCACCGGCGGTCGTGCTCGGCGTCGGGCTCGTCGTCGCCCCGAGGAAGGCCTTCGGGACGGCGCGACCGCTGCCGGACGTCGTGGCGGACGCGCTCGGCGTCGCGCTCTCCCCCGCCGACGCGGAGGCCGACGGTGTCGCGCTCCCGGTCGCGGTCGGGGTCGCGCCGCCGGTCGCGGTGCCGTCGGTGGCCGTCGGGGTCGGCTGCGGGGAGCCCGCCGCGGCCGCGAGGACGGCCCGGAAGCGCAGCTGCGCGGCCTGGGTGACGAGCGCCTCGGTCTTCTTGTCCGGCTTGCCGGGCAGGGAGACGATGATCTGGGTGTTCGCCCCGGAACCGCTCGTCGTCACCTCGGCCTCGGACACACCGCTGCCGTTGACCCGCTGACGGATGATCTCGACCGCCTGGTCGACGACCGTCTGGCTGATCGTCCCGCTCACGCCGTCGGCGAGCCGCGGCTTGAGGACGATCTGCGTGCCGCCCTCGAGGTCGAGGGCCAGCTTCGGCGTCCACGTCGCGGACGACCAGATGACGCCCGCGGCGATGACGCCGTAGAGGACGACCAGGAGGCCCACGAGGACGCCGAGCGTCCGCCCTGGGCGGGTGATGGTGGATCGTGCCACGGGTTCGGTCTCTTCCGTTCGTCAGACGCCGGCCGCGTGCGGCGGTCGGCGTGGGCCGGTCACTCCCGGCCGGGAGGGGGCTCTTCGTCGCCGGACCGCGCCGCGTCCCCGCCCTCGGAGGGGTTCTCGGCAGCATCGGTGCCCGGCTGGACCGTCGTGCCGGCGCCGGGCGAGATGATCCGGGCGACGGCCCGCTTGTCCCACCGGGACTGCTGGCCCGCGGAGGTCTCGAGCACCATGACGTCGCCCTCGACGGCGACGACCGTGGCGTACAGGCCGGACGTCGTCATGATCTCGGCGCCGGGGCCGAGGCGGCTCTGCGTCGTCACCGCCTCGCGCTGGGCACGGCGGGTCCGCAGGAACATGAGCACGAGAAGCCCGAAGGCCGCGAGGAGCAGCACGGTTCCGAGCGGAGAGCTGCTGCTGCCCACGGTGTTCAGGACCTCCTCGTCGGACGGGAGGGTCCGACGGCGGGCTCTCCCTGGATCGGCATGCGCGCCCCTGGTCGGGCACGGCCGTGCGTGAGTCTAGGCGAGCCGTGACACGCAGAACAAAGAAACCCCCGCACCGCGAGTCGATCACGGCCCGGCCGGTGCCTCAGACGTCGTCCGCGGCGTCGAAGAGGTCCGGCTGGGTGCCCCTCGGCACCGCGAGCCCGAGGTGCCGCCAGGTCGCCGGCGTCGCGACGCGCCCGCGCGGCGTCCGGCCGATGAGCCCCTCCCGCACGAGGAAGGGTTCCGCGACCGTCTCGACGGTCTCCGGCTCCTCCCCCACGGCGACGGCGAGCGTCGACAGCCCGACCGGGCCGCCGCCGAACCGCATGCACAGGGCCTCGAGGACGGAGCGGTCGAGCCGGTCGAGTCCCTTGGCGTCCACCGCGTACACCTCGAGCGCAGCCCGGGCCGCGTCGGCGTCGGCGGTGCCGTCGCCACGCACCTGCGCCCAGTCCCGCACCCGGCGCAGCAGCCGGTTCGCGATCCGGGGCGTGCCGCGGGACCGGCTCGCGATCTCCCAGCCGCCGTCCTCGGTGAGCGGGACGCCGAGCAGCCGGGCCGAGCGCCGCAGCACCTGCTCGAGCTCGGCCGTCTCGTAGAAGTCGAGGTGGCCGGTGAACCCGAACCGGTCGCGCAGCGGCCCCGGGAGCATCCCGGCGCGGGTCGTCGCGCCGACGATCGTGAACGGCGGCAGGTCGAGCGGGATGGCCGTCGCCCCCGCGCCCTTGCCGACGACGATGTCGACCCGGAAGTCCTCCATCGCGACGTAGAGCATCTCCTCGGCGGGCCGGGCCATCCGGTGGATCTCGTCGAGGAACAGCACCTCGCCCTCCTCGAGCGAGGACAGGACGGCGGCCAGGTCGCCCGCGTGCTGGATCGCCGGGCCGCTCGTCACCCGCAGCGGGACGCCGAGCTCATGGGCGACGATCATCGCGAGCGTCGTCTTGCCGAGCCCGGGCGGGCCCGACAGCAGGATGTGGTCGGGGGTGTGCCCGCGGCCCTTCGCCGCGTCGAGCACGAGGGAGAGCTGCTCGCGGACGACGCGCTGGCCGACGAACTCGTCGAGCCCCTTGGGCCGCAGCGCACCCTCGATCGCGCGCTCGTCGGGGTCCGCGCCCGGGTCGACGACGTCGTGGCCGCCGACGCGGGTGCCGAGGTCGGTCTCCTCGAGGCCGGCGTCCATGTCGTGCTCCCTCACCGCTGCGTCACCCGGTCCGCCCGAGCCGGCGCAGCGCCGCCCGGAGCACCCCCGCGACGTCGCCGTCGGCGGCGGCCGCGGACGCGCCGTCCGCGCAGACCTCGTCGACGACGTCCCCGGCCTGCTTGGCGGACCAGCCGAGCCCGACGAGCGCCTCGACGACCTGCTCGCGCCAGACCGGGGCGGTGTCCGCGGCGGTCGGAAGCGCCAGGGTGCCGTCACCGGACGGCGCCCCGAGCCGGTCGGTGAGCTCCAGGACGATCCGCTGGGCGCCCTTGCGCCCGATCCCGGGCACCTTCATGAGCGACGTGAGGTCCTGCCCGGTGACCGCGGCCCGCAGGCCGTCGGGGGTGTGCACCGCGAGCATCGCGAGCGCGAGCCGCGGACCGATCCCCGACACCGTCTGGACGGTCTCGAAGACGTCCCGCTCGTCGGCGTCCGCGAACCCGAAGAGGGTGAGCGAGTCCTCCCGGACGACGAGGCTCGTCGAGAGCCGCGCCTCCTGGCCGACGCGCAGGCCGGCGAGCGTCGCGGGGGTCGCCTGCACGAGCATGCCGACCCCGCCGACCTCGACGACCGCGGCGTCGAGCCGCAGCGCGAGCACCGGGCCACGGACCGAGGCGATCACGGGCTACCTCCCCGACGGGCCCGCCCAGGAGCCCGCAGATACGAACAGGTGTACGAACGTCACCGTAGCCGGTCGATCCGGGACGACCGCTGCGACGCGCCGGGCTGGCGGGGCGCCGCGGCCGCGCTCGCCGCGGCGATCCGGGCCGCGGACCGGAT
>NZ_MWLN01000050.1 GCF_002198655.1 Kineosporia sp. A_224 | reverse complement strand
TCTTGATCTCCTCGATGAGTGCGGCCCCGTGATGGGGGTACACAACCGTCTCGCCGACCCCGGCGGTGAGCAGGAGGCAGAGCGTGAGGATCGGCCCGGACAGCCCGAAACGCTCCCAGCGGCGGGTCAGGACGAGCCGGCGCAGCCGTCGGCGGCGTCGTCGGCGGCGCTCCTCGGCGACCCAGGCGGCGCGGTCCGCGTCGAGGGTGCGCGCGTCGTCCGGCACGGTCACAGCAGCAGTATCCGTCCGTCGTCCGTGACCCGCCTCAGGTGGCGCAGTCGCGTGACCGATCGTGCGCGGAGCACGTCCCCCCGAGGTCTGTCAAGGCCCACCCCGAGGCCGATTAGGCCTCTGACCTGCGCAAACGGATCCCGGCCCCGGTGACGTCCACCCCCTGCCGTGGTAAGGTAGAGGTCGCGAAAGGGGAAAAGACCACATGGCTTTCACGGTCGGCGAGACGGTTGTGTACCCCCATCACGGGGCCGCACTCATCGAGGAGATCAAGACCAGGGTCATCAAGGGGGAAGAGCGCCAGTACCTGGTCCTGAAGGTCGCCCAGGGCGACCTCACCATCGAAGTACCGGCCATGAACGTCGACCTCGTCGGCGTCCGTGACGTGGTGGGTCAGGAAGGGCTGGACAAGGTCTTCCAGGTTCTCCGGGCGCCGTACGCGGAGGAGCCGACCAACTGGTCGCGCCGCTACAAGGCGAACCTCGAGAAGCTCGCCTCCGGTGACGTGATCAAGGTGGCCGAGGTCGTCCGCGACCTGTGGCGCCGCGACCAGGACCGTGGCCTCTCCGCCGGTGAGAAGCGGATGCTCGCCAAGGCCCGCCAGATCCTCGTGTCGGAGCTCGCACTCGCCGAGCACACGAACGAGGACAAGGCAGAGGCTCTCCTGGACGAGGTTCTGGCATCCTGAGTGCGTGACAGCACGCGCACGTTCTGTAACCGAGTCTGAGTCGCACGACACTGGTGCGCCACGAGACGGCGTCCTCGACCACGAGGGCGCCGTCTCGCGCGTTCCGGCCCAGGCGGCCGCCCCCGGTGCCGAGACGGCCGGCCGGTCGGCCGAGCCGCCCGGGGTCGGGGTCCCGCCGGCGGTCGTCGAGGTGCTGCGCTTCTGCGTCGTCGTGTTCCTCGCCGGGGTGGGCTACCAGGTCGCGCACGGGCTCGACAGCGAGCGGGTCCGGATGGGCCCGTTCGACACCGAGGGCACCGGGATCATCCTCGGCGCCGCCTTCGGCTACGTCCTCGGCGGCGTCGTCGGCCGGCTCACCGGCCGCACCCTGACCCAGACCGAGCGCACCCTGCGCAGCCGCTCCGCCGAGCAGGTGCTCGCCGGCCTCACCGGCGCGGTGCTCGGCACCCTTCTCTCCGCCGGGCTGGCCTGGCCGATGCTCCTCGTCGGGTCGACGTCCCTGACGATCCCGGTGTTCGTCTTCGTCTGCGTCACGGTCGCCACCCTCGGGTACCGGGTCGGGATGGCCCAGCGGGAGCGGGTGCTCTCGCTGCTCGGCCCGAGCGCGGGCATCGGCGGCCTGCACGGCCACGTCGCCCCGATGGCCACCCTGGCCCGGATGGTCGACACCTCGGTCGCGATCGACGGCCGGGTGCTGGACGTCGTCCGCGCCGGCTTCCTCCACGGCACGATGCTCGTCAGCGCGCCGGTCGTCGCCGAGCTGCAGGGGCTCGCGGACGCCGGGGACGACCTGCGGCGGGCCAAGGGCCGGCGCGGCCTCGAGACGCTCGAGGCACTGCGCCGGGAGCGGAGCATCGACGTCGAGTACGTCGCGGACCTCGCGCCCGAGGTCGTCGAGGTCGACGCGAAGCTCGTGCGGATGTGCCTCGACCGGCCGGCGGCGCTGCTGACGCTGGACACGAACCTCGCGAAGGCGGCGGCGCTCTCCGGCTGCCGGGTCATGAACCTGCACGCGCTCGCGCTCGCGCTGCGCCCGCCCGTCACCGCCGGCGACACGGTGAGCGTCATGCTCACCCGGCCGGGCAAGGAGGCGGGGCAGGCCGTCGGCTACCTGGACGACGGCACAATGGTCGTCGTGGAGAAGGCGCGGGAGCGGGTGGGCACCGAGGTCGGTGCGACGGTGACGAGCGTGCTCGTCACCGCCAACGGCAGGCTCGTCTTCGCCCGGCTCACGTGACGACCCTGGGGATCGTGCCGGTCGGGCACGACGACCGGCTGGCGCCCGCCGGGTGCGCGGCGCTGCGTCCGCTGCGGGAGGTCCCGCTCGTGCGCCGGGCCGTCGGGGCGCTCGTGCGCTCCGGGGTCGTCGACGCGGTCGTCGTGGTCACCCCGCCGGCGCTCGTCGAGCCGGTCGGGGCGCTCGTCGCGGGGCTGACGGGCGACGTGCCGGTCGAGGTCCTCGCCGCGCAGGAGAACGGGCCCGGGCTGCGGGTCCGGGCGGCGCTGCGGGCCCGCCGGCCGGACGCCGCCTCGACGGTCGTCGTCCACGACCCGCTCTTCCCGCTGGCACCTGCGGCCCTCGTCCGCGCGGTCGTCGCGGCGCTGGACGGCGCCGTGCAGGAGACGGTGACGGCCGTCGTCCCGGTCCGGCCCGTGACCGACACCCTCAAGCGGGTCGACGAGGACGACGTCGTCACGGCCACCGTCGACCGCGAGGGCTTCCGGATGGTCTACAGCCCGCAGGCCTACCGCGCCGGCGCCCTCGTCGCCGCGCTCGAGGCGGCGACCGAGGCCGACCTGCGGGACCCGGGCGCCGACGTCCTGCCGCGGCTCGTGCAGACCGGCGGCGGCCGGCTCTCGTCGGTGCTCGCGCCCGGCGAGGTGTTCCGCGTCGGCACGGCGGACGACCTCGTGCTCGCCGAGGCGATGCTGCACGTCGGTGCGGACGTCGACGACGAGCGGGCGCCCGCGCGCTGAGGCCGGGTGCTGAGCCCGGGCGCCGGGCCCCGGCGGATCAGCCCGCCGGGACGACGAGCGCGGTCGCGATCGCCGCGACCCCCTCGCCGCGGCCGGTGAGGCCGAGCCCGTCGGTCGTCGTCGCGGACACCGTCACCGGCGCCCCGCACGCGGCGGACAGCGCCGCCTGCGCCTCGGCCCGCCGCGGCCCGATCTTCGGTCGGTTGCCGACGACCTGGACGGCGACGTTGCCGATCGCGTAGCCGGCCGCCCGGACCCGGCGCGCGGTCTCCTCGAGCAGCGCCGCCCCCGGCGTCCCGGCCCAGCGCGGGTCGGACGTGCCGAAGTTGCTGCCGAGGTCGCCGAGCCCGGCCGCCGACAGCAGCGCGTCGCAGCAGGCGTGCGCGGCGGCGTCCGCGTCTGAGTGCCCGGCCAGGCCGGTCTCGCCGGGCCAGTCGAGCCCGGCCATCCGCATCGGGCGGCCGGACCCGGGTTCGGCGAAAGCGTGGACGTCGACGCCGATCCCGGTCCGGGGCAGCGGGTGCGCAGTGGTCACAGGACCAGGGTGCCGGACGCGGGCTCAGGCGTCGTGGTCGGTCCCCAGCAGGGTCACGAGGTCGTCGAGCACCTGGTCGGCGTTCGCGCCCTCGGCCTCGATCGTCACCTCGTCGCCGTGACCGACGTTGAGCGTGAGCACCGACAGGATGCTCGAGGCCGGCACCGGGGCACCGTCGCCCTTGCGGATCGTCACCGGGATCCCGGCTCCGGCCGCGGCCTTGGTGAACAGCGCCGCGGGGCGGGCGTGCAGCCCGACGCTCGACGCGATGACAACGCTGCGCTGCGGCACTGCGTGCTCCTCTCCGGTACGGACCTGGGGGGCCCGACTCTCGCACATCCTGACGACACGTCCAGCCCGTCCGCATGCCGTCCGCATGCCGTCCGCATGCCGGTCCGCATGGGCCGAGGTGACGGTGCGCTCACACGTGTGCGCGCCGTCCGCCGATCCGCCCGCCCGGACCTCCCGGACCGGGCCCAGCGGCCTTGTCGTGACGTGAGTCACCATGCTGCAATACACACGAACGTGAATGCAATCAGCACATTCGTGCAGACGCAGCACGGAGCGACGACGGAGGAACTCATGACGGAGCTCGCAGAGGCGCCCGCGGCGTCCGACGCCGGCGCCGCGGACCCGCGCTGGGCCCGTGAGGCGCTCCTGACGATGTACCGGATCCGGCGGTTCGAGGAGGCGGTCGACGACCTCTTCGCCCGCGGCATGATGCACGGGACGATGCACCTGTCGATCGGCCAGGAGGCCAGCGCGACCGGCGTCTGCGCGGCGCTCGCCGAGGGCGACCTCATCGCCTCGACGCACCGCGGTCACGGGCACTGCATCGCCAAGGGCGCGGACCTGCTGCCGATGATGGCCGAGCTGCTCGCGAAGGACTCCGGCTACTGCCGCGGCCGCGGCGGCTCGATGCACATCGCGGACGTCGCCAAAGGCAACCTCGGCGCGAACGGCATCGTCGGCGGCGGCATCCCGATCGCCGTCGGCTCGGCGCTCGCGCAGAAGCTGCGCGGTACCGGCGCGGTCGTCGTGTGCTTCTTCGGGGACGGCGCGACGAACGAGGGCGCCTTCCACGAGGCCGCGAACCTCGCTGCGATCTGGCAGCTGCCCGTCGTCCTCGTCTGCGAGAACAACAAGTACGGGATGAGCTTCTCGACCGAGAAGTCGATGCACGTCGCGACGGTCGCCGAACGCGCCGCGGCGTACGGGTTCCCGGGCGTGCGGGTCGACGGCAACGACGTCGAGGCGGTGTTCGCCGCGGCGACCGAGGCGGTCGCCCGGGCCCGCGGCGGCGGCGGCCCGACCCTCCTCGAGACGATGACGTACCGCTGGAAGGGCCACAGCAAGAGCGACAAGAACCTCTACCGCACCCGCGAGGAGATCGAGCAGTGGCGGGCCGACGACCCGATCGCCGACTTCGAGGCCAAGATCCTCGGCGCCGGGTCGCTCACCGACGAGGAGCTCGAGGGCGTGCGGACGCAGGCCCGCGACGAGGTGCGGGACGCCGTCCGGCAGTCGATGCAGGCCCCGGACGCCGACCCGCGCGCCTTCCTCGCCGACCCCGCCGCCGCGGTCTTCGCGCGGCCGCTCGGCTCGCACGTGGCCGGTGCGCGGGCCGTCGAGCCGCACGGGCTCGGCACCGCGCTCGACGCCACCTCTCCCGCCGCGACCTCCGAGGAGTCGAAGTGACCGCCACGGTCGAGCACAGCAACGGCACCGCCGCGCCGGCGGCCTTCGGCTACGTCGCAGGCTCCGCGCCCGCGGACGCGCCCGCCGGCGAGCGGGTCATCACGTACAGCGAGGCCGTCCGGGAGGCGATGGGCCAGGCGATGGCCGCCGACGACCGGGTCGTCCTGCTCGGGGAGGACGTCGGCGTCTACGGCGGCGCGTTCGGCGTCTCCGGCGACCTGCACGGCCGCTTCGGCGGCGAGCGGGTCCGGGACACCCCGATCTCCGAGCTGGGGATCGTCGGCGCCGGCGTCGGGATGGCGCTGTCCGGGCTGCTGCCGATCGTCGAGATCCAGTTCTCCGACTTCACGTGCCAGGCGATGGACCAGATCGTCAACCAGGCCGCGAAGATCCACTTCATGCTCGGTGGCGCGGCCCACGTGCCGCTCGTGCTGCGTGCCCCCGGCGGCTCCGGCACCGGCGCCGCGGGCCAGCACTCGCAGAGCCTCGAGGCGTGGTTCGCGCACACCCCGGGCCTCAAGGTCGTCATGCCGTCGAACGCCGCGGACGCCAAGGGCCTGCTGCTGTCGGCGATCGACGACCCGGACCCGGTCGTCGTGCTCGAGCACAAGCTGCTCTACAAGACGTCCGGGCCGGTCCCGGTCGAGCCGGTCCGGGTGCCGATCGGCAAGGCCGCCGTGCCGCGCCGGGGCACCGACCTCACGATGGTCGCGACCGGCGTCATGGTGAGCCGCTGCCTCGAGGCGGCGGCCCGGCTCGAGGCGGACGGCGTCTCGGCATCCGTCGTCGACGTCCGCACCCTGACGCCGTTCGACGCCGAGACGGTGCTCGGCGCGATCGACGAGACCGGCCGGGCGCTGCTCGTGCAGGAGGCCCCGCGGCACGTCAGCTTCATGAGCGAGGTCGCGGCCCGGATCGCCGAGTCCGAGTCGCTCTACCGGCTGCTCGCGCCGGTCAAGCGGCTGTGCGGGCTCGACAGCCCGATCCCGTACGCGCCGCAGCTCGAGCGGGTCGTCGTCCCGCAGGTCGACGACGTCGTCGCCGCGGCGCGCGCACTGGCGGTGGTCGGCTGATGTCCGTGGCGCACCGGGCACCCCTGCGGATGCCCAAGATGTCGATGACCATGGAGACCGGTGAGCTCACGGTCTGGCGGGTCGCCGTCGGGGACGTCGTCGCCGAGGGCGACGTCGTCTGCGAGGTGCTCACCGACAAGGTCGACATGGAGGTCGAGGCGCCGGCCACCGGGACGGTCGTCGAGATCGACGTCAACGTCGGGGACTCCGTGCCCGTCGGGACGCCGCTCGCCTGGATCGAGACCGAGTCTGACAGCCTCATCGAGGACCTCTTCGGTCCCGCGGACGCCGTGCCTGAGGAGGCGCCCGCGGGACCCGCGCCCGCCGAACCCGCCGCCGCGGCGAGGGCCTGGGGCGGTCCGCCGGCGCCCGCGCCGTCCGGGCCGGTCCTCGCGATCCCCGGGGCGCGGCGGCTCGCCGCGGCGCAGGGGCTCGACCTGTCGTCCGTGGCCGGCACCGGGCCGAAGGGCGCGGTCATGCTCGGGGACGTCCGGGCGGCGCTCGCCGCGCGGTCCCCGGTCGCGCCGGTCGCCCTCGCGCACTCCCCGGCGGTGTCGGCCGCGGCCGTCGCGGACGCTGTCGTGCCGTCGTCCGTGCCGTCGCCCGTGCCGTCCGTCGAGCCGGTGCGCGAGGCTGCCCCGGACGCCCTGTGGGCGCTGCGGGCCGCCGCGCTCGCACCGCGGCCCGAGGAGGCCGCCGTCCCCGGTGCGGTCGTCTGGCGGGACGTCACCCTCCCCGCCGGCCCCGCGCCGCCCGAGGTCGCGGTCCTGGCCCGGGTGGTCGCCGGCGTCTCGGCCGCGCTCGCGGACGGCGGACCGCCGGCCGTCCGGGCCCGGCCCCGCGTCGGGGTCCGCGTGACGACCCCGGCGGGCGCGGTGACCCTCACCGTCCCGGGGGCCCATCTGCTGGCCGCGGCCGATCTCGAGGATCTCGTGGCCCGCGGGCTCGCCCAGGCCCGCGAGGGCCGGGTCGACGTCGCCTTCCTGGCGCCACCCGACGCCGTCGTCGACGCGGTGCCGGACGCCGATCGGGTCGCGGCCGAGGTCGTCGCCCCGGCGGCGCTCGCGGTCGGGGTCGGGGCCGCCGCGGAGCGCGTCGTCCCGGTCGGGGAGGGCCTCGGCGTCCGCACGGTCGTGAGCATCAGTGCGACGGGGGTCGGCTGGGCCCGCGGGACGGACGTCCTGGCCCGGGTCCTGGCCGCGGTCGGAGGCCGGCTGCCGGCCTGAACAGGCCCTTCACGGTGCGTGAACGCCGCCGCGGTCGCCCCCGGTCAGGAGCGGGGCGATCGGGACGCGGCGGCCCGGCGCGCCCTGGTGGGATCACCGTCCGTGACGACTTCGCGACGATGTCGATCTTCGGGCGACAACGGGTCTGGGAGTCGGCCCGGAAATGTCCTCGCAACACTCTTGACTGTGACTGCGGCCACAGGCTTTAGTGCACATAAATGAGCCCTGTCGAACGGATGTGCAGATGCCAGCCCCTCGTGACCCCGACCTCCTGGTCAGGGCCGCTCGCTTGTACTACGAGCAGCGGCTCTCCCAGGACGACGTGGCGCGCGCGCTCGGCACCAGCCGTTCGAACGTCTCCCGGATGCTCACGGCCGCCCAGGAGCAGGGCATCGTCGAGATCCGGATCAACGACCCCGCCGGCCGCGTCCCCGAGCTCGAGCGGGCCCTCGTCCAGCGGTTCGGGCTCGAGGCGGCCGTCGTCGCCGTCCGCCCGAGCGACCCCGGGATGCGCCCGCTCGACCGGGTCGGGGCCCTCGCGTGGCAGTGGCTGCGCAGCGAGCTCAAGGACGGCATGACGCTCGCCCTCTCGTGGGGCAAGTCGGTCCAGTCCATGGTCTGGGCGGCACAGGCCGAGTCGCCGATGTCCGTCGAGGTCGTCCAGCTCGTCGGGGGCCTGTCCTCGGTCGCCTCCGAGATCACCGGCCAGGAGCTCGTCCGCGAGCTCGCGACCCGGATCGGCGCGCAGTACCGCTACCTGCACGCGCCGGCGGTCTTCGAGTCCTCCACCGCACGGGACGCGATGCTCGCCGAGTCCAGCGTGCAGAAGGTGCTCGAGCTCGCCCGCCGCGCCGACATCGCGGTCGTCGGGATCGGCACGGTGAGCCAGGGGTCGTCCGCGGCCATCCTGCGCTCGATCCGCCTCGACGACGCCGAGCGCACCGAGTTCGAGACCGCGCAGCCGGTCGGTGACCTCGCGGCCCGGTTCTTCGACGCCGAGGGCCACGAGGTCCGCGGCGCGGTCCACGACCGGGTGCTCGCGGTGACCCTGGACGACGTGCGCAACATCCCGACGGTCGTCGGGGTCGCTGCCGGCCGGGAGAAGGTCGACGGACTGCGAGCCGCCCTGCACGGCCGGCTCGTCGACGTCCTCGTCTGCGACGCGGCGGCGGCGCGCGGGGTGCTCAACGCAGAGACCGCAGCCGGGTCGAGGCGTGCCGACGGCGCCGGTCCGCGCTCGCTGGCCGCCCACGGCCCGGCGTCCCGGTCGGTGGCCGCGACGTCGCCCGTCGCGGCGCTGGCCTCCAACGGAAGGAGCGCGACGTGATCGAGTACGGCCTGTTCTTCGGGGCCCTCGCCGCGGCGATGGGGCTCCAGCTGTGGAGCGCCTCCCGGCAGAGCAAGGACTTCCTCGCCCAGGTGAACCAGCTCCGGGGTCGCGGCACCGTCGCCGTCGGCCTCGGCGGTCGCAGGCTCGTCGGCCGCAAGGCCTACGTGGCCCTCGCGACCAGGGAGGGCCGCGTCGTCGACGCCCTCGTCCTGCGCGGGCTCACGACGTTCGCGCGCGGCAAGCAGGCCGAGCGCTACGTCGGGCTCACGCTGCGCAAGCTCGCCGGCGACGCCTCGATCCCCGGGATCGACGCGATCGAGCGGCAGGCCGCCCGGCAGGCGGCCCAGACGTTGAACGCCTCCGGTGGGTGGCAGCCCACCGGAGGCGTCGAGCAGGGAAAGGAGAAGGCACAGCCCGCCTAGGAGCCACGACCAAAGTGATCCACGTGACGGCACAGTCGCCGTCCGATCCCCAGGAGTCAGTATGTCATTCTCGGCACTTGCCGCCCTCGTGGCGGCGGAACCGACGGTCGCGCCGCCCTCGGGTTTCTGGGGCGTGCTCGCCGGTTGGGCGAACGCGTTCATCGACACCTTCAAGATCGGTGGCGAGAACTTCGTCGGCCTCGTGACCGGCATCATCCCGACGCTCATCGTCCTGCTCACGGCCGTCAACGCGCTCATCCGCTGGATCGGTCCGGACCGGATCGACAGCATCGGCGAGATGGCCGCCCGCCCCGGGCTGCAGTACTACCCGGTCCGCTACCTCGTCCTGCCGGTGCTCTCGGTGTTCTTCCTCACGAACCCGATGGCGTACACGATGGGCCGCTTCCTCCCGGAGCGGTACAAGCCCGCCTTCTACGACTCGGCGGTCTCGTACGTCCACCCCATCACGGGCATCTTCCCGCACGCCAACGGTGGCGAGCTCTTCGTCTACCTCGGCATCGCGGCCGGTATCCAGACGCTCGGTCTGCCGCTCGGTGACCTGGCGCTGCGCTACCTGCTCGTCGGCATGGTCGTGATCTTCATCCGTGGCGTCCTCACGGAGATCATCACGGCTCGGATGATGGCGCGCCGCACCTCCGGCGACGCTGCGAACGCGGAGGCGGTGGCCTGATGGAGACGATCAACAAGACCCTGGTGACGATCGGCCGCTCGGTGGGTGGCGTCGTCGGCGTCCTCTACCAGGCGGGTCGCGACACCATCGACATGGTCATCCGCAACATCCTGCCGTTCATGGCGTTCATCAGCGTCATCGTCGGCATCATCAAGAAGACCGAGGTCGGCGACAAGCTCGCCCACCTCATCGAGCCGGCCGCCGGCTCGCTGCCCGGCCTGCTCCTCATCTCGGTCTTCTGCGCGATCCCGGTGCTCTCGCCGCTGCTCGGCCCGGGCGCCGTCATCGCCCAGATCGTCGGCGTCCTGCTCGGCGAGCGGATCGGGGCCGGCAACATCCAGCCGCAGTACGCCCTGCCCGCGCTCTTCGCGATCAACCCGCAGGTCGGCTGCGACTTCATCCCCGTCGGCCTGGCCCTCGGCGAGGCCGAGCCCGAGACGGTCGAGGTCGGCGTCCCTGCCGTGCTCTTCTCGCGCCTCGTCACGGGGCCGCTGTCCGTCGTCATCGCGTACTTCGCGAGCTTCGGGCTGTACTCCTCGTAGCACCAGCCGGCCTGCTGCGAGGCCGCCGAGCCGGCGGCCTCGCAGCAGGGACCGGCTCCGTGGCAGCGGAGCCCGGTCCGCGTCGACGGCGCAGCCGCGGGGGCCACTCCCGCACCGCCCGACCGCGCGCCCCCAGGGCCACCCGGCCGAGCACCATCCAGCACCGCATCACCGACAGTCATGACAACGACGACGTACCACCAGGAGGTTCCCCGTGCCGGGTCCCTACAAGAAGGTCAAGATCACCAAGGGCCGGGGTGGCTGGGGTGGCCCCCTGACCATCCAGCCGACGGACAGCAGGCCGCTCATCTACTGCGTCACCGGTGGCGGCATCCACCCGGTCGCGCAGCGGATCGCGGACCTGACCGGCGGTGAGGTCTTCGACGGCTTCAAGTCCTCCGCCCCGTTCGACAAGATCGCGGTCGCGGTCATCGACTGCGGCGGCACCGCCCGCGTCGGGGTCTACCCGATGAAGAAGGTGCCGACGGTGGACATCCACGCGACGAGCCCTGCCGGTCCGCTCGCCATGTTCATCACCGAGGACCTCTTCGTGTCGGGCGTCAAGCCCGACGACATCGCGGAGGTGTGATGTCGACCCCGCCCGCAGGCCGTCCGGACACCGCTCCGGCGGCCGGGGCGGGGGACGCGGACGTGACGACGGTGCCCGCGGACGGTGTGCGCTACGCGACCGTGGTCACCGCGGTCGGGGCGCTCATCCCCGAGTTCCGGGCCCAGGGCCTGCTCGTGTTCTTCAACGAGACGGCCCCTGAGGAGCTGCACGACTTCTGCCTGCTGCACAACCCCGGCGTCGTCCACTCGATCCCCCGCCCCGGGGACGTCGTCGAGCTCGACGGCTCACCCTTCGTCGTCACGTCCGTCGGCGACGTGGTCAACGAGAACCTCATCCGGCTCGGACACATGAGCCTCAAGGCCGACGGCTCCACGACGGCCCCGCTGCCCGGCGACGTCTGCGTCGAGGTCGGCGAGCTGCCCGAGCTCGGTGTCGGCAGCACCATGCGCATCCTCGCCCGCCCGGCGGACTGACCGGCGGGGGCGCCCCGGCCCGACGGCGTGCCGGGGCCNGGGGCCGCCCCGCCGGCCGCCGCCCCGGCCGCGGCCGCGAGCACAGACCCGGGCGACGACGTCACGGCAGCGCCGCCGGCGCACGTCGCACCCTCCAGGCCCCGACAGCACGCTCGCCGAGCGCGACCGGGGCCGAACGAGACAGAGGAGTCATCATGAGCTACCGCGAGCGGCTGCTCGCCCGCCAGCGCGAGGTGGGCCGGCCCGTCCGGGTCGCCCTCGTCGGGGCGGGGCAGATGGGCCGCGGGCTCGCCGCGCAGGTCGGGCGGATGCCCGGCCTGCAGGTGAGCGTCGTCGCGGACGTCGACCCCGGCCGGGCCGAGGCCGCGTTCAAGGACGCGGGGGTGGACGAGGTCGTCGTCGACGACGGCAGCCACGCCTCCGGAGCGATCGCGCGTGCCGTCGAGGACGGCAAGCACGTCGTCCTGCGGGGTGCCGAGTCCGTCGCGAGCCTGCCCGTGGACGTCGTCGTCGACGCCACGGGGGTGCCCAACGTCGGGGCCGAGCTGACCCTGGCCGCGCTGCTCAACGGCAAGGACGTCGTCGGGCTCAACGTCGAGTCGGACGTGACGATCGGCATCCTGCTCGCGCAGATCGCGCGCGCGACGGGGCAGGTCTACACGATCGCCCGCGGTGACGAGCCCGTCGAGACGAAGAAGCTCGTCGACTTCGCGCGCGACCTCAACTTCGAGATCATCTGCGCCGGCAAGGGCAAGAACAACCCGTTCCGCCCGCACGAGACGCCGGACAGCCTCGAGGCCGAGGCGGCCGCGAAGAAGATGAACCCGAAGATGCTCTGCGAGTTCGTCGACGGCTCCAAGGCGATGATCGAGATGGCCTCGCTCGCGAACACGACCGGGCTCGAGGTGAGCCGGCGCGGGATGTACGGGCCCGAGAGCACGGTGCCGACGCTGCACGAGACGTTCCGGCTCAAGGAGGACGGCGGCGTCCTGGACCGTCCCGGCGTCGTCGACTACTGCACCGGGCCGGTCGCGCCGGGCGTCTTCGTCGTCGTCCGCTCGGACCACCCGTACGTCGTCCACGAGATGTCGTACCTGAGCATGGGTGAGGGGCCGTACTTCTCGCTCTACCGGCCGTACCACCTGGCGAGCATCGAGGCCCCGCTGTCGATCCCCGAGGCGGTGCTCGACCGCACGCCGAGCCTCATCACCGAGGCCTGGACGGCGGAGGTCGGCGCTGCGGCGAAGAAGGACCTCGCACCGGGCGACACCATCGACGGCATCGGTGGCTACTGCGTCCGGGGCATGATCGAGGACGCCGCGATCGCCAAGGCGGAGAACCTCGTGCCGCTCGGGATCCTCAACAAGGCCAAGGTCGTGCGGCCCGTCGCGCGCGACCAGGTGCTCACGTACGACGACGTCGAGCTCGACGAGTCCTCGACGGTCGTCATGCTGCGTCGCCTCCAGGACCGGCTGCTCGCGGGCGGCGGCCTGCAGCTCGAGAGCGCCCTGCGCGGCTTCGCCTGAGACGCGTCCGGCGCCGTCCCCCTGCCGAGGGACGGCGCCGGCGCACCGTGGGCCACAATGGCCGAGAGCCGCAGGGTCAGTCGAGCGGTGGGGGAGATGGTCCGATGGTGAGCAGCACGAGCGACCTGACCTGCGTCGCGTGCGGGCAGGAGTGCGAGCACGAGCTGGTGATCGTCGGCCGGCTCCTGCAGTCGACCCGGTGCACCGCCTGCGGCCACGTCGTCCGCCACGAGCAGCGGGACCTGATGTCCGCCTACCTGCGGGACCTCGAGCACCGGCTCCTCACCAAGCCGCAGCGCCTCGTGCGCCGCGCCGTGAGCGAGCCGCTCACGTTCCTGCTGGGCCTGCCCGGTGCGGTGCTGCGGCAGCCGGGCAAGATCGTCGAGGAGCTGAAGACGGTCCTGCGCCCGCGCTGAGCGCCGTGGGTGGTCTTCGCGGGGTCGGGGACGCACGCGACGTCGTGCGGATCTATCGTCGTGGCGTGCCCTCGACGCCCTCCGCCGGTCTCGGGCCGTTCCTGCGTCGGCGCCGGCCGCGCGGCACGGCCGCGGCCGTCGTCCTCGCCGGGGGCAGCGGGACCCGGGTCGGGGCCGGGCTCAACAAGGTCTACCTGCCGCTCGCCGGCCGCCGGGTCGTCTCGTGGTCGTTCACGTGGGCCGGGCAGGTGAGCGAGATCGGCCGGTTCGTCCTCGTCGTGCGCCCCGAGGACGCCGAGCTCGCCACGCAGACGCTGCGCCGCGAGGCCGCGCAGCTCAGGGTCGACGTCGTCGTCGGCGGCGGCACCCGGCACGAGTCGGAGGAGGCCGCGCTCGCGCACCTCGCGCCGTCGATCGACAACGGCGACGTCGAGGTCGTCGCGATCCACGACGGCGCCCGGCCGCTCGCCGGGCCGTCGCTGTGGCGCTCCGTCGTCCAGACCGCCGCGGCCGTCGGCGGTGCGGTCCCCGCGCTGCCCGCGAGCGGCGTCCTGCCGGTCGGGGACGACGGGCACCCGGTGCCGCCGCGCGGCCAGACCGAGGGGCTGACCCGGGTGCAGACGCCGCAGGCGTTCCGGGCCAAGGACCTGCTCGCCGCCTACGACGCCGCGCGCGAGGCCGGCTACCAGGGCACGGACACCGCCTGCAGCGCCGAGTCGTTCTCCGGCCTCGTCGTGCAGGCGGTCGCCGGCAGCCGGACGAACCTCAAGGTCACCTACCCGCACGACCTCTTCCTCGCCGAGCGGCTCCTCGCCGCGGCGAGGTACCGCCTCGCCTGAGGGTTCTCGTGCGGGCCCGACCGGGCGAAGTCCGGCCGAGAGGCCTGCACGAGACGATCACGGACCCGTACGCTCGCGCGCGTGACCGACGAGCCCACACTCATCGCGAGCCTGCGGCGCGCCGTCGCGGCCGCCCCGGACGACGTGCCGCTGCGCCTGCACCTGGCCGAGCAGCTCGTGGCCGCCGGGCTCGGCGCCCAGGCCGCGCCACGGCCGCCGTCGCGCCGGCGCGGGAGGCGATCCGGTGTGCTCGCAGAATCGGACGACGCGGTTGACCGCTGACGACCGGAGCGGGTCCGAGAGTCCCCGTGCGCTGCGTCGACGGGCCGTCGGGCTGCTGACCGACGGTGACGGCACGGCCGCCGTGCAGGTTGCCGTCCGGGCCGTGGAGGTGGCACCGAACGACGCGGGCGGACTGTGCCTGCTCGCCGTGACGCGCTCCCGGCTGGGCGACCTGCACCATGCGGCGCTCGCAGCCCGGGAGGCGACCCGGCACGCGCCACGGGCCTGGTGGACCTGGGTCCAGCTCGCCCAGGTGACCGCGGACGACCCGGACGCCGCGTCCGAAGCGCTGCACGCCGCCCGCGAGGCGGTGCGGCTCGCGCCGTCCGAGCCGAGTGCGCATCACACCCTCTCGACGGTGCTCGCCGTGCGACGCAACCCTGGTCCAGGTGTCCCGGAGGTCGCCGCGCAAGCCCTCGGTGCGGCGCTCGGGCTCGATCCACGCACGGTGGACGCGACCTCCGGCCCGGTGTCGCGCGACGTGCGGGACGACGAGATCGGCCCCTGGCTGGGGCGTGCCGCGGCATCGGCCGACCCAGCGCGGGGGACTGCACCCGCACAGGCTGCGCGGGCTCTCGAGACCCTCTGGCGCAGGGTCGACCACGCAGCGGAGCGGACCGCCAAGTGGGCGTACGTCGCGACCTTCCTCGGGGCCTTCGTCGCCGTCTCCGCGCCACGACGCGTGGGCGTCGCCGCGGTCTGCGGGATCTCTGCCGTCCTCGGCCTCGCGGCTGTCCTCGCGGTGTTCGGGCGCAGCCCGGGGGCGCGTCGCACGGTCCTGCACCGGCTGCGCTCCAGCCGGACGGACCAGTTCTTCGTCTCGGCCGTGGCCGTCGCGGTCCTGCTGCCACCGCTTGCCGTCCTGGCCGAGCCGCCGCGCGTCGAGCTCTGGCTCGTCGGCGTGTGCGCCCTCGTCGTCGTCCTCGGCCGCATCGGCTCCCTGCGGATCGACCGCGTCCGGTCGTCCGCTCGGCAGCGATCGCCGGGCCGGCGCGCGGGGACCGGCCGACGATGAACGAGACCGCACCCACCGACGCAACGACGACGCCCCGGCACCCCTCGCGGGGCACCGGGGCGTCGGCGGACGCGGTGATCAGGCCGTCAGGTCGTGCGCGAGCTCCTCGAAGGCACCGATGAACTTGTCGCAGTCCTCGACGGTGTGGCTCACCGAGAGGGTCCACTCCTCCTCGCGGCCGGGCGTCATGAAGACGCCGCGGTTGAGGTTGTAGAGCCACGCGAGGTCGGCGAGCTCGCCGTCCTGGTGCTCCTTGAAGGTCTCGTAGTCGACGACCTTCGTCGGGGAGAACGTCACGCAGCCCTTCGAGGCCACGCCGACCGCGTAGCCGGGCAGGTTGTACTTGTCGACGACGGCCTGGCAGCCCGACACGAGGTGCTCGTTGAGGGTGTCGAGGTGGGCGTACGCGGCCGGCGTCATGACCTCGAAGAGGTTGGCCCGGGCGGCGGCGACGCCGAGCGGGTTGCCGTTGTACGTGCCGACCTGGAAGACCGAGCCGTCCTCGACGACCGAGAAGACGTCCTCGGAGCCGCCGATGGCCCCCATCGGCAGGCCGGCGCCGAGCGCCTTCGCGAGGGTGACCATGTCGGGCTTGACGCCGAAACGCTCGGTGGCGCCGCCGGCCGCGATGCACAGGCCGGTCTTGACCTCGTCGAAGATGAGGACGATGCCGTGCTTGCGGGTGATCTCGCGGACCGCCTCGAGGTAGCCCGGTTCGGGCAGGACGATGCCGAGGTTCATCATCGCCGCCTCCATGATCACGCAGGCCGGCGCGCGGCCCTCGGCGACGAGGCGCTCGATGCGCCGCTCCATCGCCGGGGCGTCGTTGAACGGGACGGCGATCGTCATGTCCGCGACGGACTGCGGGATGCCCGCGCCGTACGGCAGCGAGGCGAGGTTCTCCCGGTCGCCGATCTGCCCGTAGGGGACGCCGATCGAGACCATGACGTAGTCGTGGTGCCCGTGGTACGAGCCGAAGATCTTGACGATCGTCTCGCGGCCGGTCTTCGCCCGGGCGATCCGGATGGCGTCCATCGTCGCCTCGGAGCCGGAGTTCACGTAGCGCCAGCGCGGCAGGTCCCAGCGCTTCTTGAGCTCCTCGGCGACGACGATCGCGTCCTCGGTCGGGGCCGCGAAGTGGGTGCCGAGCTCGAGCCGCTTGGTGACCGCGGCGGAGATCGCCGGGTGCGCGTGGCCCTGGACCATCGAGCCGAAGCCGTTGTGGAAGTCGACCATCCGGTTGCCGTCGACGTCCCAGACGTACGCGCCCTCGCCGCGCTCGAGGTAGATCGGCCACGGGTCGCGCATCTGGTAGGACGACGCGACGCCGGCGGACAGGGTCTCGCGGGCCCGCTCGTACATCCGGGCCGAGGCCTGGGTGCGCTCGTCGAGCCGCGTCGCCTCTCGCGCCGTCAGCTCGGCGATGCGCGCCCGGTCCAGGGCGATCGGGGTGCGGGTGGTCATTGCGTCCTCCAGGGGGTGGGCGGCGGCCACGGCGGCCGCGCCTCGGACTTCGCTCAGGGGGAGAGTGTGACTGATCCGGGTCGGGTTTGGCTACCGTCGGCGAGCGTCGAACCTGTCGGGATCCGCCGTCCATGGTCGGGTTGCATGCGGATTTCACGGCTGTGACGGCTCTGGATCTTCGGAAAGCGCACCGCCGGATAGTGCTCTGCCGGACGACGCGCTGAGCGGGCCTCGCGGGTCACGCCGGGGCGGCCCGGTAGCGTCCGCACCATGTCTGCATCGCTGCCCGAGACGGCCCGTGACCTGCTCGACCGCCCGGAGTTCGCGACCATCGCGACGATCGAGCCCGACGGTCAGCCGCACCTGTCGGTCGTCTGGGTCGGCCGCGACGGCGACGACGTGCTCTTCTCGACGCTGCGCGGCCGGCGCAAGACGAACAACCTCGAGCGCGACGGGCGGGCGACACTGCTCGTCTACCCCAAGGACGACCCGTACAAGTACCTCGAGATCCGCGGCACGGCGACGCTCGTCGACGACCCGGACGCCGCGCTCATCGACGCGATGTCGCACAAGTACGCGGGCGAGCCGTGGACGCACGGCAGCCCCGACGACCAGCGGGTCGTCGTCCGGGTCACGCCGACCAAGGTCGTCTGGTACGCCTGAGGGCGGTCAGCAGGCGTCTTCGCCGAGCACCTTGCAGAGGCTCTCGTCGGCGTTGCCGTTGAAGTCGCTGTTGAACGTCTGTGCCCCCCAGGAGACCGCCAGGGCCACGGCCACGGCCGCGACGACCGCCTCCACGGCGACGACGGCCGACCGCAGCCCGTGCCGGTGCGCCTGGGCCCACGACGTGCCGCGCTCGCGGGCGACCCGGTGCGTCGCCCGGGTGCCGCTGACGACCCCGGCGAGCGCCGTGACGGCGAGGAGCCCGAGGACGACGGCGACCGATCGCAGCCCGGCCTGGGCGAGGTAGAGGGCGAGGACCGCGAGGGCGCTCGCCTGGGTGGACGCCGACATCCACGTCGCCTGGGGGGCGGCCTTGCCGGAGCGCCACCACAGGCCGACCTGGGTGCCGACGAGGAGCGCCGCGGCGCTGACGAGGAGCACCTGCTCGATCCGTGCCTGGTCCATCGTGCCTCCCGCCGGTCGAGGGGACTCCTGCTCTCCCTGTCGGCGCGGGACGGGCGGACCTGGAGGGTCCTTGGTCTCGTCGCTCGGCGGTGCGGTCTGCCACCGGGCGGTCTGCCACCGGGCGGTCTGCCGCCGGACGGTCTACCGCCGGACGACGACCAGGCCGGCGAGTGCGGCGCCGAGCGTCCCGAGGGCCTCGTCGCCGAGGGTGTCGGTGTACGCGGTGCCCAGCTCGGTGCCGTGCCGGATGAAGGTCCACCACTCGCCGAGCTCCCAGCCGATCGCTAGCGCCGCGCCGGTCCCCGTGACGGCGAGCCAGAGCGCCCAGCGCGGCCGGACGTCGGCGCGCGCCATGAGCAGCCCGAGCCCGAGGCTGAGGAAGAACCAGTTCACGAGGTGGTTGGCGTCGTCCCACCACCAGACCCGGTCGTAGAGGTCGAGGGTGTTGCCGGTGACGTCGACGAGGAAGGGCAGCATGACCCAGCCGAACGCCGCCCACGGCGCGTGCGGCCGGTCGCCCGCCGGCCGGCGCCGCGCCGCGAGCCACCACAGGGCGGGGACGAGCAGCATCATCGCGGGGTAGGCGAGGAGCCGGGCGCCGAACGCCTTGCCCTCGAACTGCTCCAGCCCCGGCACGAACGACGCGACGGCGAGCTGGAGGACGGTGAGCCCGAGGACGGCTCCGGTGGCGAGGGCGGGGCCCCGCCCCGCGGGGCCGCGCCCGGTGTCCGCTGCGTTCGTCGTCATGGTCCACAGGGTGCCGGACGCGAACCCGGAAGAACCTTTCCCGCGCCGCCGGTAGCCTTGACAGGTGAGCCTTCGACTGTTCGACTCCGCCACCCGGCAGGTGCGGGACTTCGTCCCGCTCGTCCCCGGTCAGGCCGGCGTCTACGTCTGCGGCGCCACCCCCCAGTCGGGCCCGCACATCGGGCACATGCGCTCGGCCGTCGTCTTCGACGTCCTGCAGCGCTGGCTCGAGCGCTCGGGCTACCGGGTGACCCTCGTCCGCAACGTCACGGACATCGACGACAAGATCCTCGCGAAGGCCGCCGAGGCCGGCGTCCCGTGGTGGCAGCACGCGCTCACCTTCGAGCGCGAGTTCGCCGCGGCGTACGACAGCGTCAACGTGTTGCCCCCGACCTACGAGCCGCGGGCCACCGGGCACGTCACCGACATGGTCGACCTCATCCAGCGGCTCGTCGACGCCGGCCACGCCTACCCGGCGGCCGACGGTTCGGGCGACGTCTACTTCGACGTCCGCTCGTGGGCGCAGTACGGCGAGCTGACGAACCAGGGGCTCGACGACATGGAGCCGGCCGAGGACGCCGACCCGCGCGGCAAGCGTGACCCCCGCGACTTCGCGCTGTGGAAGGGCGCCAAGGCCGGCGAGCCGGCGACGGCGTCGTGGCCGACGCCGTGGGGCCGCGGCCGCCCGGGCTGGCACCTGGAGTGCTCGGCGATGGCGACCCGGTACCTCGGGTCCGAGTTCGACATCCACGGCGGCGGTCTCGACCTGCGCTTCCCCCACCACGAGAACGAGCAGGCGCAGTCCCGCGCCGTCGGCGACCCGTTCGCGCGGTACTGGATGCACAACGCCTGGGTCGTGCAGGGCGGCGAGAAGATGAGCAAGTCGCTCGGCAACGGGATGAGCATGGAGGCGCTGACCCGGCACGTGCCGGCGGTCGTCGTCCGGTACCTGCTCACGACGCCGCACTACCGCTCGAACATCGAGGTCGTGGACGGGTCCCTCGAGGAGGCCCGGACGGCGTACGAGCGCATCGAGAACTTCGTCGTCCGCGCCGCCGAGGTGCTCGGGGCGGTGGTGACGGACGCCGCACTCGCGGAGGTCGCGCTGCCGCAGGGCTTCGTCGACGCGATGGACGACGACCTCGGCACCCCGGCGGCCGTCGCGGTGCTCCACGAGACGGTGCGCGCGGGCAACTCCGCGCTCGCCGCCGACGACAAGGACGGCGCGCTCACGGCGGCGCTCGCCGTCCGGGCGATGGCCGACGTGCTCGGCGTCGACCCGCTCGACCCGCACTGGCGGGGCGCCGGGGGCGGGCGCGCCGAGGACCGGCTGCGGACGGCGCTCGACGCGCTCGTGCGCTCCGAGCTCGACGCCCGCACGGCGGCGCGTGCCGCGAAGGACTTCGCGACCGCGGACGCGATCCGCACCCGGCTGTCCGCAGCCGGCATCACCGTCGAGGACACTCCCGGCGGCGCACGATGGACTCTCGAGGAGAAGGCCTGATGGCCGGCAACAGCTCCCGGCGCGGCGCAGTGCGCAAGCCCGGGTCGAAGAAGGGCCCCGTCGTCGGTTCCGGCGGGCAGAAGCGCCAGGGGCTCGAGGGCAAGGGCCCGACCCCGAAGGCGACCGAGCGCACCAAGCACGTCGCGGCGAAGCGCGCCGGGGCGGCGTCCAAGCGGGCGTCGGCCGGCGGCGGCGGCCGCACGACCGGGGCGACCCGGGGCGGCCGGGCCACCCGTCGTCCGGCCGGGGCGCCCGAGTACGTCGGCGGCCGCAACCCGGTCGTCGAGGCGCTGCGCGCCGGGGTCCCGGTGCGGGCGCTCTACGTCGCCTCCCAGGTGCAGGCGGACGAGCGCGTCAAGGAGGCCGTCAAGATCGCCGGCGAGATGGGCCTGCCCATCCTCGAGGTGAGCAAGGTCGACCTCGACCGGATGACGAGCGACGGCGTCCACCAGGGCGTGGCGATCCAGGTGCCCGCGTACGACTATGCGCACCCGGACGACCTGCTCGACCTCGCCTACGACGCCGGCGCCCAGCCGCTGCTCGTCGCCCTCGACGGCGTGACGGACCCGCGCAACCTCGGTGCCGTCGTCCGGTCCGTCGCTGCGTTCGGCGGCCACGGCGTCGTCGTCCCCGAGCGGCGCGCGGCCGGCATGACGGCGTCCGCGTGGAAGGTGTCCGCCGGTGCGGCCGCGCGGATCCGGGTCGCCCGGGCGACGAACCTGACCCGCGCCCTCGTCGACCTGCAGAAGGCGGGCTGCTTCGTCGTCGGTCTCGCCGCGGACGGCGACCTGCCGCTCGACGAGCTCGAGGCGGCGACCGGGCCGGTCGTCATCGTCGTCGGCTCCGAGGGCAAGGGGCTGTCCCGGCTTGTCCGCGAGACCTGCGACGTCACCGTGACGATCCCGATGGCCGGGGCGATGGAGTCGCTCAATGCCGGTGTCGCCGCGGGGGTCGCGCTGTACGAGGTGGCCCGGCGCCGCGCCGCGGAGTGAACCTGCGGCAGTGGACCGGGGTCAGCCCCGGGGCCGCTGCCGCCGCAGCAGGGCGAGCAGTCCGCGACCCTCGCGGAGCATGAAGACGCCGTAGGCGGCGGTGCCGAGCGCCGTGCCGAGGCCGACGGCGCTCCACACCGCGGGGACAGCGGCCCAGGCGCCGGCGACCGCGGCGAGCCCGAGCGCCGCGACGGCGGTGACCCACGACGCGATCCAGAGGTCGACGGTCCGGTCGAAGATCCGCGCCATCGGGTAGAAGTGCAGGCCGACGACGAGCGCGATCGCGGGGACCTGGTAGTCGACGTTCCCGGTGCGGGACAGCGTCGCGGCGACGACGAAGATCACCAGCCCTTCGAGCCCGAAGGTGAGCCCGTACGCGCGGCCGATCCGCCGTCCGCGGTCGGCCTCGGCCGGGTCGGTGACCGGCGGGAACCGGCCGGCGTCGCGGAAGAGCGCGACCGCCCCGGCGGCGAAGGCCAGTGCCGCGGCGACGGCCAGCACGACCGGCAGCACGGACGCGGCGCCGGTCCAGCCGTAGGGCGCCAGGCTCGCCCAGCCGACGGTGAAGCCGGCCATGAGCAGCAGCCCGCCGGCCAGGCTGCGGACGGCGACCGGCGGCGGGAGCGTGGCGGCGGTCTGGTCGGTGGAGGTTCCGGAGGTGGACATCACGGGCACGTTATCACCGGTTATGTAGTGATTTACGACGCGTTCTCCTGGTGGTGTCACCCCCGAGACGATGCACCCACGGCTGCACGGGCACCGGCGCCGCGGGCGTGCATCGATGGGTGCATCAGCGCGGGTGCTCCCACCCCGCGGGTCATGCACCCACGGCTGCACGGTGCGCCCCAGAACGGCCGTGCAGCGATGGGTGCACCGATGAGCGCATCAGGACGGGTGTCCGGGTGCATCGGGACGGGTGTCCGGCGCAGTGCTTGCGCCCACGACGCCCGAGGCGATGGGCTGGACCCATGCTGATCCGGGTCGAGACCCTGCAGGACCGCGCGGCCGTCGAGGCGCTGCACGGCGAGGCCTTCGGGGACGACGTCGTGCCGGCGCTCGTGGCGGCGCTGCGCACCGGGGAGGGTTTCGTCCGGCGGTACTCGCTCGTGGCGGACGCCTCGGACGACCCGGAGCGGCCCGACGTCGTCGGGCACGTCATGCTCACCCGGGTCCCGCTCGAGGCGCAGGACGGGTCGGCGCGCGAGGTGCTCTGCCTGTCGCCGCTCGGGGTGCGCCCCGACGCGCAGGGCCGCGGCGTCGGGCGGGCGCTCGTCGAGGCGGCGTGCGCGGCGGCCGAGGCGGACGGTGAGCCGTTCGTCGTGCTCGAGGGCGACCCGGCGATGTACTCCCGGTTCGGGTTCGTCGCGGCGGCCGGGCGGGGGCTGCGCCGGCCCTCGGAGCGCACGCCCGCGGCCGCGTTCCAGGTGCGGGGCCTGTCCGCCGACCGGCCCGACGACCCGGCGCTGCGCGGCCGGGTGCTCTACCCCGACGTCTTCTGGGAGCTCGACGCGGTCGGCCTGCCGATGGACCGGCCCGGCTTCCTCGACACCCTGGAGCAGGCCTGCCGCGACCTCGAGGCCCGGGTGCGGGCCGCCGACGGCTCGCCGGACACCGCCGCGCTCGCCACCCCCGTCCCGGCCTGCCCCGGCTGGGACGTCGCGGACGTCGTCCGGCACCTCGGCTTCATCCACCGGTTCGTCGCCGCGTGGGTCGAGGGCGGTCGCCGGCCGCGGCCCGCGACGGTCGGGCAGCCGGCACCGGACGCCGCGCCGGCCGAGCTGCTGGCCTGGTTCGCCGCCGGCTGGCGGGCGCTCCAGGAGCTCCTCGACGAGCGCGGCGCCGACACCCCGACCGCGACGTGGTCGCCCTGGGACGCGACGTGCGGGTTCTGGCGCCGGCGGATGGCGCACGAGGCCGCGATCCACGCCCTCGACGTCGCGCAGACCCTGCCGCACAAGGCTTCCGGCGTCTGGTGGGTGCCGGACGACGTCGCGCTCGACGGCGTCGACGAGGTCGTCCGGCTGTGGCTCGGCACCCGGCTCGGGGACGGGGCCGGCGGGACCGGCGAGCTCGTCGCCCTCGTCGCGGCCGACCGTCGCTGGACCGTCGGGCTGCACGGCGGGATCACCGAGACGCACGAGGTGCCCACCCCGGCCGACGCGACGGTGGCCGGCGCGCCGGCGGCGCTCTACACCTGGTTGTGGGGCCGCGGCCGCGCGGACGACGTCACGGTCACCGGCAGCCCGGCCGCGGTCGAGGCGCTGCGGGCGGCGCTGACCCGCGCGATGCAGTGAGCGGTCGCGACGCGGTGAGCGGGCTCGTCGTCCGCCCGATGGCCGCCGCCGACGCGGAGGCGGTCGCGGCGATCTACACCCAGGGCATCGAGGACCGCACCGCGACCTTCGAGACCGCGCCGCGGACGGCGTCCGACGTCGCAGGCTGGCCCGACCAGGGGCCGGTCGTCGTCGTGGAGCGCGACGGCGCCGTCGTCGGCTGGGCCTCGACGTCCGCCTACCGGCCGAACCGGCCCGCGTACGCCCACATCCGCGAGTTCTCGGTCTACGTCGACCGGGCCGCCCGCGGCGCCGGCGTCGGCCGGGTCGCGCTCACCGGCCTGCTCGCGCTCTGCCCGCAGGCCGGCGTCCGCAAGCTCGTGAGCCGGATCTTCCCGGAGAACACCGGCAGCCTCGCGCTGTGCCACAGCCTGGGGTTCCGCGAGGTCGGGACGTACCGCCGGCACGGCATGCTCGACGGGGTCTGGAAGGACGTCGTGATCGTGGAGCTGCTGCTCGACGCGTGAGGGTCAGTCCGCGAGGCGGTCGGCGACGACGGGCATCTCGTGCGTGTCGACGCCGAGCACCGCCGCCTCGTCGGGCTTGCTCGGCAGCACCGTGCCGACGTAGGAGCGGACGGCGTCGAGCAGCCCGACGTCGTGGCCGTTCTGCTCGGACAGGTACCAGCGGTGCTCGAGCACCTCGTGGAAGATCTCCGCCGGCTCGAGCTTGCCGCGCAGGTTCTTCGGCACGGCCCGCACGACCGGCTCGAAGCAGGTCTGCACCCACTCGTGCGCGACGGCCTCCTCGTCGTCCGCCTGCCGGCCCTCGGCCGCCTGGAACGAGTCGAGGTCGTTGAGCAGCCGCCGGGCCTGGTTCTCCTCGACGTCGAGGCCGGTGAGCCGCAGCAGCCGGCGCGAGTGGTGGCCCGAGTCGACGACCTTCGGCTGGATGCTCACCGTCGTGCCGTCGATGTCCGTCGTCAGCGTGAGCTCGCCGACGTCGAAGCCGAGCTCGTTGAGGCGGCGGATCCGGGCGTCGACCCGCCACCGGTCACCGGTCTCGAACGACTCCGGTGCGGTGAGCTCGGCCCACAGCGAGAAGTAGCGCTCCGAGAGCACCTCGCTGACCCGCAGCGGGTCGAAGTCCTCGTCGAGGAAGCCCCCGGCCTGCAGGTCCATGACCTCGCCGGCGATGTTCATCCCCGCGAGCTCGACGTCGTACTCGCGCTGGCCGCGCGACAGCGTCTCGTGCAGGTCGCCGGTCTCGGCGTCGACGAGGTACGCCGCGAACGCCCCGGCGTCACGCCGGAACAGGGTGTTCGACAGCGACACGTCGCCCCAGTAGAAGCCCGACAGGTGCAGGCGCACGAGCAGAACGGCGAGCGCGTCGACGAGGCGGGTCGCGGTGTCGACGCGCAGCGTCTGGGAGAACAGTGCCCGGTACGGCAGCGAGAACTGCAGGTGCCGGGTGACGAGCGCGGCGTCCAGCGGCTCGCCGTCCATGTCGGTCCGCCCGCTGACGACCCCGACCGGCTCGACCGACGGCATTCCGAGCCGCCGCAGCACCCGCAGGAGCTGGTACTCGCGGCGGGCGATCGTCTCGTCGATCTCCTTGACGGCGAGGACGGCGCTGCCCAGCTTGACGAACCGGACGACGTGCCGCGAGATGCCTCGGGGAAACGCCGCCAGCCGCTCGGCGGGCCACTCCTCGAGCGGCGTGCGCCACGGGAGCCCGAGGATCTCAGGGTCGACCGAGGCGGCGGTGATCTCCAGGGCGGTAGCCATCGCCCCCATTGTGCCGCTGCCTGGAGTTACTAGCGCGTATGACCCAGTTGCTGGGTCATACGCGCTAGTAACTCGGGGGAGGTGTGGGGTCTCGCTGCGCGGAGTAGAGGCGCCGGACGACGTCCTCGATGTCGGGCTCCTCGACGGCGAGGTCGCGGACGGCGACCCGGTCGGTGACGGCGGCGAGGACGGCGGCGACGGTCGTCGCGTCGGAGTCGACGGCGAGACGCTGGCGCAGGCCGCCGGCCTCGCTGCCGAGGTGGTTCGTGTGCGGGATGCCGACGAGGTCGCCGGCCGGCTCGTCGAGGTCGACGACGAGCACCCGCTGCGCGCCGACGAGCCGGGACAGACCCTCGAGCGAGCCGTCGTAGGCCAGCCGGCCGTGGTCGACGACGAGCACGCGCGGGCACAGCCGCTGGACGTCGCCCATGTCGTGGGTCGTCAGCAGCAGGGTGGTGCCGTGCTCGGTGCGCTCGGCGACGAGGAACTCGCGCAGCCGCTGCTTGCTCACGACGTCGAGCCCGATCGTCGGCTCGTCGAGGATGACGAGGCGCGGCCGGTGCAGCAGCGCGGCGGCGACCTCCGCACGCATCCGCTGGCCGAGCGAGAGCTGGCGCACCGGCGTCGTCCAGAACGGGCCGAGCTCGAGCTGCTCGCGCAGCTCCTCGGTGCGGGAGCGCTCGTCGTCCGCGCTCAGCTCGTGGACGGCGGCGAGGATCCGGAACGACTCGGCGACGGGCAGGTCCCACCACAGCTGGGAACGCTGGCCGAAGACGACGCCGACCTGGCGCACGAGCGCCACCCGCTCCCGCAGCGGCGCCCGGCCGAGCGTCGTCGCCGTCCCGGAGGTCGGCACGAGGATCCCGACGAGCATCTTGATCGTCGTCGACTTGCCGGCGCCGTTCGCGCCGATGTAGCCGACCGACTCGCCGCGGTCCACGGTCACCGTGAGGTCGTCGACGGCCGTCAGCGTCACGCGCTTGAGCCCTTCGCGCCGCGTGAAGCGCCGGGTGAGACCCTCGGTCCGGATCGCCGGGCCGTGCTCCGTGCTGCTCGTGCCGGTCATCCGCCCGCCCCCTGGTAGCTCCTCGTGCCCCATCGCCAGCACAGCATCGCCGCGGCCCACGCCCACAGCGCCGCGAGCGGCGTGCACCACGCGAGCCAGGCCGGCAGCCCCGGCGGGCCGGGCATCCCGAGCACGGCGAGCACGGGCAGGTAGCCGCAGAACGCCATCGGGAAGACGTAGCCGAACACGGCCCGCACCGGGGCCGACCACACCGCCGCGGGCTGGGTCGCCGCGTACCGGCCGCCGTAGACGAACGAGTTCGTCATCTCCCGCCCCTCGATCAGGAAGAACTGCAGCCCGCCGGCCGTGACGTACTGGGCCGCGCTGATCGCGGTCGCGCTGACCAGCGCCATGGTCAGCAGGGCGGCGGTCCGCGGCGTCGCGGGGACGTCCGCGGTGACGAGCCCGACGCAGAACGCGGCGAGCCCGACGAGCGCGCGGGACACCCGCCGCAGGCTCAGCTCGCTCGTGATCAGCTGCAGGAGAACGGGTTGCGGGCGCAGGAAGAACACGTCGAGAGTGCCGGACCGGATGAACTTCGGCAGCTCGTCGACGTGCCCGACGACGACCGAGGCGAGCGAGAACCCAAGGTCCGCGAGACCGAAGACGAGGAGGATCTGGTGCACGTCGAGACCGCCGAGCGCGTCGACCGTGCGGTAGAGCACGAGCACCTCGGCGAGCTCGACGAGGCCGATCACGCCGGTGGAGAACAGGTCCATCCGGAAGCTCGCCCGGTAGGCGCGCTGCGACCGGATCCGGGAGCCGATGACGGCCCGGTAGGGCCGCCACCGGTCCCGGCGGACGGCGGGCGGGGCCGCGGCGACGCCGGTGTCAGCCACCCTGCACCTCCAGCCGGCGCCGGCCGCCGACCGTCATGGCGGCGCCGACCGCGACGGTCGCGAGCAGCCAGCCGAGCTGGGCGGCGACCAGGCCCGCGGCGGCCCAGCCGGCGACCCGGCCGGAGAGCACGTCGACCGGGTACATCATCATCGCGGGGAACGGCGTCGAGTACGCGGCCACCTGCAACCACCCGGGCAGCAGCCCGACGGGCACGAACAGCCCGGCGAAGAACCCGGACGTCACCATGTAGAGCACCTGCAGGCCGCGGGTCTCGACGAGCCAGAAGCCGCTCACCGCGACGAGGTACACCGTCGTCGCGGAGACCGCGATCGCGAGCAGCACCGACACCGCTCCGAGCAGGTACCCGGCGGCGGACGACGGCAGCGCGATCCCGACGAGCAGCGCCCCGATCGCGACGCTCGGCAGCCCGCGGGGGAGCAGCGCGAAGAGGCCGCGACCGATGTCGTGCAGACAGGCGGCGGCCTGCACAGAGAGCGGACGGAGGAAGTCGACCGCGACGTCGCCGTTCTTGACCCGGTCGGAGAGGTCTGTGCGCCCGAAGAGGTTGACCGACCCGAGCATCCCCTGGGAGAGCCAGATGTAGGTGCTCATGACCTGGGCGTCGTACCCGGCGACCACCCCGCCCGAGGCGGCCACGGTCGCGGTGAGGATGCCGTACTTGAGGAAGCCGAAGGTCACGTTCGCGACGAGGCCGCCGAGCAGGGCCAGCCGGTACGCGGCCGCCTCGTGGACGCCGGCGACGACCAGCCGCCACCAGACCCGCCCCCTGCCCCGCACGATCGAAGGAGCCTACCCCCGCACCGCGCGGGATCCCGCGTTGCGCCGTCCGGGTGAAGATCGCGACCCCTGCCTTCGACGGCCGACGGTGCATGCCGGACACTGGGTCACGATGGAGNGAAGGGCGCCCCCGCCCGACGGCGCCGCTCGCGGGCGCCCTTCCCGGTGACGGTCACGCAGATGCCGATGGCCACGTGCCAGGTCTGCGGCCGGTCGCTCGCGCACCGCAAGGGCGAGGTGAGCGCGGGCCCTCACGGCGCACTACGAGCGCGACCACCCCGAGCTCCTCGGCCGCTGAGGCGTCTCGTTCTGAGACGGTCCGGTGCTCTCCGGGCGACGTACAGTCGGGCATGGCCGACGAGATCGTCCTCCCTGTGCCCGAGACCCTCTCCGCCGTCTACGTCGTGCCGACGTCCCGCCCGCCGGACGACCTCGACGCCCTGACCGCCCGGATCGTCGACGCCCTCGGTGAACCGCTCGGCGGGCTCGTCCGCGGCATGCTCACCGTCCCGCTCCTCGAGGTGGCCGTCCGCCCCACTGCGGAGCTGCCCCCGATGCCCGACGAGATCCTCGCCGTCATGGGCGCGAGCGACAGCTCCCGGGCCCTGGCGCGGGAGGCCTCGCACGCCGTCGTCGTCACGGGGGTCTACCAGCCCGGCTGGCCGCCCGCCCACGAGTGGGGCGCCGCCGCGGTCGCCGGCGGGATCGCCGCGCGCCTCGACGTCCCGGTGCTCGACGTCGTCGTCCCGCGGCTGCGGACGGCCAAGCAGGTGCTCGACGCGCTGCCGACCGGTGAGCGCCCGCTCGCGGCGGTGGACTGGATCCAGATCGTGCACTCCCAGACGCCCGAGGGGCTGTGGTTCACCACGAAGGGCCTGGGCCGGTTCGGCCTGCCCGAGCTCGCGACCGAGGGCGTTCCCCCGCAGCTCGCCGGGCCGTGGACGAGCGTGCTCAACGGCCTGGCCCAGGTACTGCTGCGTACCTACGCGGACACCCTCGGGGACGGCGAGGAGCGCGCCGCGTTCGTCACCCTGCCCGCCGAGCTCGGGATCGGCGAGGAGGACGTCGTCCGCGCGCACGGCGGCAAGCCCGCCGGGACCCGCACGACCCGGCTGCGCCTGCGGCTCGACCCGGCGACGGACCCGGAGGCCGACAGCTTCCTCACGGTGGTGCCCCCGGTGGACTTCGCCGCGTCTGCGGGCGAGTTCATGGTGGCCGTCTGCGCGGACCTCTTCGGGGCCGGCGACGACGAGGTCGTGCACGCCCCGGACGACGAGGCGACGGAGGCGGCGATGGCCGCGGCGATGGACCGGGCCCGCGCGACGCTCGCCGATGCCCGGCAGCGGTTCGTCGACGGCGGCATCCCGGCCGGTTCGCACCTCATCGTCAAGCACGGCCTCGAGGCGGACGACGGCACCGAGTTCGTCTGGGCCTACGTCACCGACTGGCAGACCCCGGACCGGGTCGTCGGCCGGTGCGGCTCGGACGCCGACAGCGACCCCGAGTACCGGGTCGGCCGGCCGGTGCGCCTGCTCGCCGAGGACGTCGTCGACTGGGCGGTCTGGACGGACGGCACGGGCATCGTCGAGGGCGGGTTCACCGACGCCGTGCTCAGCGGCGGGGGCTGAGCCCGGCGCGTTCCCGGGGGATCGCGGAAGGGCCCCGCACACCGAGGTGTGCGGGGCCCTTCCTGCGGAGCGGGTGCTGCCGAGGGACCGGCAGTCAGCCGAGGCGCTGGCCGCTCGCGGTGTCGAACAGGTGCACGTGCTCGGGCTTCGGCGCGAGGTGCACCGTGGAGCCCTTCTCCGGCACCGAGCGGCCGTCGGTGCGGGCGACGATCGGCATGTCCGAGTCGTTGCTGCGCAGCGTGCCGTAGACGTATGCGTCGGCGCCGAGCTCCTCGACGACGTCCACCGTGACCGCCAGGCCGTGCTCGGAGAGGACGAGGTCCTCCGGGCGCATGCCGACCGTGAGCTTGTCACCCGAGCCGGAGCCCACCGTCTCGCGCTCGACCGGCCACACCATGTCGCCGATCTGGACGCCGCCCTCGACCTTGGGCAGGTCGAGCAGGTTCATCGCGGGGGAGCCGATGAAGCCGGCGACGAAGACGTTGTTCGGGTGGTCGTACAGCTCGCGCGGCGTGCCGACCTGCATGAGGAGACCGTCCTTGAGGACGCAGACCCGGTCGCCCATCGTCATGGCCTCGGTCTGGTCGTGCGTGACGTAGACCGTCGTGACGCCGAGGCGGCGCTGGAGCGAGGCGATCTGCGTGCGCGTCTGGACGCGGAGCTTGGCGTCGAGGTTCGACAGCGGCTCGTCCATGAGGAAGACCTGCGGCTTGCGGACGATCGCGCGGCCCATCGCGACGCGCTGGCGCTGGCCGCCGGAGAGGGCCTTCGGCTTGCGCTCGAGGTACGGCGTGAGGTCGAGGATCTTGGCGGCGTCCTCGACGCGCGAGCGGATCTCGTCCTTGGAGACACCGGCGATCTTGAGGGCGAAGCCCATGTTGTCGGCGACCGTCATGTGCGGGTAGAGCGCGTAGCTCTGGAAGACCATCGCGATGTCGCGGTCCTTCGGGGGGACCTGCGTGACGTCGCGCTCGCCGATGAGGATGCGACCCTCGTTGACGTCCTCGAGACCCGCGAGCATCCGCAGCGAGGTGGACTTGCCGCAGCCGGACGGGCCGACGAGGACGAGGAACTCGCCGTCCTCGATCTGCAGGTCGAGCTTGTCGACGGCGGGCTTGGTGGACCCGGGGTAGAGCCGGGTCGCCTGGTCGAACGTGACCGTAGCCATGACTGATGAATCCCTTCACCGGCAGGAACGTGCCGGACGATCCGAGTGGAGGGTGACCGGCGCCGTCACCTCGACGACCCCGGCTGGTGCTCCCCGCGAAACCTGCGGGGTGCCTCGCATCCTTGTCGATCGACGGGGCGGCGTAAAGGGTTTCAGGCGTGTTACTCGTCCGTTCTGTCGCGGATGCGGCCTACCGGCCGGTACGCAGCGTCACGGGCCCGCCCGGACCGGGCCCTTCGGCCTCGCTCCCGTTGTGACGCGGGGCTGATCGCGCGCTGAGCGCGCTCCTGCACCGTCTGCGCCACAGCCGTCGCGGCAGGCGCGACGGCCGGGGAGAGGACGGACCGATGAGCAGGACCATGACGCTGTCGCTCGCACGAGCGGCGACCCGCACCGACGGTGCGACGGGGACTCGCAGGCGTGGACGATCGCGGGTCATGGCCCTGGCGGCCGGTGCGCTCCTGCTCGTGGGCTCCTCGGTGTGGAGCGCATCGGCCTCGGCCGGGGCCGAGGCCGGGCCGCGCCCGGCCGCCGCCGTCACCCAGGTGAACGGCACGCCGTCGCCCGTCCCGCACGCGTCGGCCACGCAATCGTCGGCGGCGGACGCGATCGTCGAGATCCCGAGCGTGCCGCCGAACGCCTGCACGGTCACCGTCAACGGCGAGAAGATCCACGGGACGTCCCCCTACGGCTCGTCGTGGTGCTGCCACGAGAATGCCGCCGGCAACGAGGAGTGCTTCAACTGCGACGCCTTCACCTGCAGTCGCGGCTGGAACCTCACCGGTCCGGGCGGGGGCATCCCTGAGTTCGTGGAGCCGTGACCCGGGGCGGCGACGGTCCCGCAGGTGGCGGCCTGCGGTGTGAACGCTCCCGTCCGGCGCCCGACCGGGAACGTTCGTGCACGAATGCACAAGGCTGTGAGCAGGGGGTTCACACGCCGCGCCGGAGCGGTTACCGTCGTCGGAAGGTCGAGCCCGGCCGGGGCTCGGACAGCGGGCGGAGGTGCGGATCATGCGGATCACGGATGTGCTGCGACGCAAGGGCGATCTCGTGGTGACCATCGCTCCCGAGGACACGGTCCGGACGCTGCTCGACGCGCTCTCCCAGTACAAGGTGGGTGCGCTCATCGTGAGCTCGGGCGGCGGGGTCCTCGACGGCATCGTCAGCGAGCGGGACGTCGTCCGGCACCTCCAGGCGCACGGCGCGGAGATCCTCGACCGGCCGGTGAGCACGATCATGACCGTGGACCTGCACACGGCGACGCCGCAGGACTCCATCGACGACCTCATGCTCCTCATGACCGAGAAGCGGATCCGGCACGTCCCGGTGGTCGTCGAGGAGAGCCTCGTCGGCATCGTGAGCATCGGTGACGTCGTCAAGCACCGCATCGAGGAGCTCCAGAGCGAGCGCGACCAGCTCACGGCGTACATCACGAGCTGACGCGACCGCACCGACGTGACCGCACGGACGCAACCGCACTGACGCAACCGCGGGGCCGTGCGGCGCGTCGGGAAGGCATGGTCCTCTTCGCGCCCCGGTCCCCGGACCCCGTCGCCGCGTCGTCCCACCGTGGTCGGACGGCGGGTCCGACCCCGGGTGGAGATCCGGGCCCGGTGCGCGCGAGCGGCGTCGGCCCCACAGGTCCCTCGCGTACCGTGGTCGGTATGACAGGGGGCGGCGCGTGGGACCACTCCACCGTCGGCCCGTACCGGCTCGTGAGCCGGCTCGGCGAGGGCGGCATGGGGGTCGTGCACCTCGCGGTGGGTCCGGACGACCGCGCGGTCGCGATCAAGGTGCTCAAGGCGCACGTCGCGGCGGACCCCGACGCGCGGCTGCGGCTGGCCCGTGAGGTCGCGACGCTGCGCCGGGTCCGGCACCCGCGGGTCGCGGAGGTCCTCGACGCGGACGTCGACGGGCCGGTCCCGTACCTCGTGACCCGGTTCGTGCCGGGCCGCACCCTCGACGACCTCGTGCGCGAGCGCGGTCCGATGCCGCTCGAGCGGGTCGTCCACACCGGGCGGGTGCTCGCCGACGCGCTGCGGTCGATCCACGCCGTGGGTGTCGTCCACCGGGACGTCAAGCCGGCCAACGTCATGCTCCCGGACGACGACCCGGTGCTCATCGACTTCGGCATCGCCCACGTCGCCGACGAGTCCCGGATCACCGTGACCGGTCTCGTCATGGGCACCCCGGGCTACCTGTCGCCCGAGGTCGTCGCCGGGCACCCGGTGACGCCCGCGACCGACTGGTGGGGCTGGGGGAGCACGCTCGCGTTCGCCGCGACCGGCCGGGCGCCGTTCGGGACCGGCCCGATCGAGGTCGTCCTCGACCGGGTCCGCCGCGGCGACGCCGACCTCTCCGGGCTCGACCCGCGGCTGCGGAGCATCGTCGCGACCGCGCTCGCGGCCGAGCCGGGCACGCGGCCGCCGGCCGACTGGCTCATCGGCGCGCTTGAGGACGTCCTCACGCACCGGACGGCGCAGCCCGCGGCCGCCGCGACCGTCGCCACCCCGGCCCCCGGCCGGCCCGGC
>NZ_MWLN01000005.1 GCF_002198655.1 Kineosporia sp. A_224 | reverse complement strand
CACCGCGTCGGACGCCGCGCGGCGGCGGGTCCTCGTCGCCGGGGCGGGGGTGGTCGCGGCGTCCGACGCGGTGTCGGTGCCGGACGCTTCGGTGGTGCCGGTGGGCTCGTCGTCGAGCGACACGGGGTGCTCCCGTTCGACCCCGGGTGCAGAGCCACACCCCTCGGCACCGCACGGGGCGGTCGTCTGGTTCGTCACGCCGGGCTCGGCGTGACGGAAGTCGTCACGTATTCGCCGTGTCGATCGCGCTGGCGTCAGTGCGGCGCGGCTCGGTTCAGGCGCCGGCGGCGTTCCTGTCGGCGGTCAGAGGATCGGCCACCGTGCCGTCCGCCTCGTCGAGCGGCCCCTGCGCCAGCCGCGTCATCCGAGACGGAGACGGCGGCGCGAGGAGGGCCTGCGACCGGAGGGCGGCGAGGACGTCGTCGGGTCGAACGGCAGGTGTGGTGTGCCGTACAACCAGGTTGAGTATCGCACAGGGGGGTGGGGGGACTTGAGCCCCGGCGCGCACGAGCAGGTCCGGCAGCGTGTCGACGACCCCCAACCGGACCACCGCGCCGCGTGCGTCGAAGGTCCGGTTGCCGTTCTTCGTGAGCCTCGTCACCTCCACACGATCGGCCGCGAGGAAGGTGACGACCGCCGTGGCGGCCTCTTCGGGGGTCACCCCGGGCAGCTCGACGATCCACTCCGAGGCCACGAGCCGGTCGGCGAGCGCACCGCCGGCGGTCTCGACGACCTCGACGACGTCCAGCCCGGTGGGCAGGGCCTCGTCGAGCGCGGCCCGCAGGGCGTCGGGCTCGACCTTCGTGCTCAGCGCGATCTCGAGGTACTCGGCCTCGCTCGCCGCCCCGGTCGGGGCCGCTCCCGCGTAGGAGATCTTCGGGTGCGGGTTGAAGCCGGCCGAGTACGCCACCGGGACACCGGCCCGGCGGACGGCCCGCTCGAGCGCACGCTGGAAGTCCCGGTGGCTCGTGAACCGCAGCCGGCCACGCTTGGTGAAGCGCAGCCGCAGCCGCTGCACCACGGGGGGCGGCGGCGGTCCGTCAGGGGTTCGAGCCACGAGAGGTCAGCCTAAGGGGCGCACGCAGAGGGCCCGCGCCCAGGCCGGGCGTCAGACCGGGACCGCCTCGACGACGAGGTTGTCGTCGTAGCGGTGCGCGACCGGGTCGAAGCGGCCGCCGCACGTGATGAGGACGAGCCGGTGCGGGGCGTCCAGCGCGAAGATCGTCGGGTCCTTGGCGAGGTCGGCCTTCTTGACCTGCCGCGTGGAGACGACCCGGTACCGGACCTTCTGGCCGCCGTCCGTCACCGTGACGACCTGGCCCTTCCTCGCCTTGGCCAGCTCGGCGAGGATCCCGATGCCGAGCCGGGCGTCGTCGATGTGGCCGGCGACGACGACGTGGCCGAAGGCCTCGCCCGCGAGCGCTCCGCCGGTCCACCAGCCGACGACGGCCGGGTCGTCCGGGACGACGAGCGAACCGTCGCTGCGGACCCCGGCCGGGACGACGGGGGCGTCACGGCCGCTCCACAGCGTGAGGCCGGTCGGCCGGAAGGCGGCCCGCGCCGCTGCGTCACGGCCCTGGGAGGCCTCCGGGACCGGCCCGGACCCGGCCGGGGCGGGCACGAGCGTGGACGACGGGCCGAAGGACGGTGCGACGACCGGGGCGGCGCTGACGGTCCGGGTCGGCAGGGCCCGGGTGCCGTCGGCGGCCGGGGCGCCCGCGGGTCCGAGCAGGACCGCGGCGCCGGTCGCGAGCAGCGTCACGCCGTACCCGCCGACGGCGAGGAGGCCGCGGGAGGTGCCGGTCACGGTCGACCCGGCTCAGCGGGCGTGCCGGCTCCCCATGCCGGCCTCGGCCGCACGGCCACGGCCGACGCGGGACGCCGCGAGCAGCACCATGCCGGCGAGCGCGACGACCGCGGAGCCGGTGGGCGACAGCAGGCCCTGGTCGGCGAACAGCCCGGCGGCCTGACCGCCGCTCCCGGTCTGCACGCTCGTGGGCGCCGCGGCACCGACGACCGAGAGGTCGAGCTTCTGGACGACTGCGTCCATCGTGCCCTTGGCGGGGTCGCCGATGGCGAACACCCGGGTCAGCTTGCCCGCGGGGAGCGAGAGCGACACGGGCTCGAGGATCGCGGGACCGCCGGTCGTGGGGACGATGTCGACCTTGTACGTCTTCGCGGGCACGTCGAGCCACAGCGACTCGCCGCTCGCGACGTTCCGGAAGGCGGCCTTGCCGTCGATCCGGATGTCGGCCGGCGGGGCGAGCGCGACGTGCGTGACGACGATCCGGGCCTTGCCCCGACCGATCGGCTTCACGTTGTTCGGGAAGACGGTCGCGGCGAGCGTGCCGGACGTGTCGGCGTTGGGGTGCACGACGACGTCGGTGCTGCCGCCGGCCTTGACCGTGAACTTCGTCGTGAGCAGCGTCTTGCCGTCCTGCTTGACGACGAGCTCGTGCGAGCCGGCCTCGAGCTTCAGCGGGCCGACGACGGTCTTGGGCGCCGCGTCGGGGCAGACGTTCTCCCCGTCGACGAAGATGTCGACGGTCTCCTCGACGACCGCGTGGACCACGTAGACGGTGCCCGTGGAGCCCGCCGCGCGCGCGGTCGAGGCCGCCGCCATCGTCGCGCCGGACGCCATGAGCGCCACCGCGACGACTGCCAGCAACCGCCGTATCCCAACCGCCCGACATGACACCCTCCGCTTCCGCACTGATCGTCACGAACCCTAGTGCGCGGAGCCCCCGAACGTGGTCAGAAGTGCGCAGCGTAGTCAGTCGTGTCGCGACCGTGCGGGAGGGATTACGCCGATCACACGGTGCGTGACAGTTCAGGGGTTAACCTGTACGCGCGAGCGGAATCGAGGGCCGCACGGGGACAGGTCCTGAGCACGAGAAGAGCTATTCGGACCACGGGGAAGCAGTCAGCTCCGATCTGCACGAGCTGGGTCATCGCCGGGCCAGGAGGATGATCGATGGCACACCGCGACGGCGCTCCGCGCGCCGCCGACACCGTCACCAGCCCGACGGGGGCCACCCCCGCCGACGCCGGTGCGGTCGACGCCGCCGCGACGGCCGAGGCGCACGACCTGACCGCGACGGGCGGCCCCGCCGCCGTCACGGCACCGCAGCCGGTCCCCGAGACCGTGCCCGCCTCCGCGGCCGAGGCCGCCGAGGCCGCGGAGGCGGGCA
>NZ_MWLN01000049.1 GCF_002198655.1 Kineosporia sp. A_224 | reverse complement strand
TCCTGGTCGGCCGCACCCTCGGCGCCCGCACCGGCCAGGGGTCGGAGCAGGCCACGGCGCCCGCCGAGAGCGAGCTCCAGCACTGAGCCCGCAGCACTGAAGCGTCCCGCGCGGGCGGCCCCGGATCCCGGGTCCGCCCGCGCGGTGCGTCTGAGGAGGTGCGTCAGGCGGAGGCGGCCTTGCGCCGGCGGGTCGTGCGCCGTCCGGGCCCGATCTTCCACGCCCGCAGCAGGACCAGCGCGACCTCGCGGTAGGCCGCCGCGCCCTTGGAGCCGCGCGACGTCGACAGGATCGACGAGCCGAGCGCGGGGGCCTCCGCGAACCGGACGGAGCGCGGGATCGGCGGCTCGAGCACGGGCAGCCCGTAGCGCTGGCCGACGTCCTCGAGGACGGCCCGCGCGTGCGACGTCCTCGCGTCGAACATCGTCGGCAGCACGCCACGGACGACGAGCCGGTCGTTGAGGATGCGGCGGACGTCCTCGATGGTGTCGAGGAGCTGGCCGACGCCGCGGTGGCTGAGCATCTCGCACTGGAGCGGGATGACGACCTCGTCGGCGGCGGTGAGCGCGTTGAGGGTGAGCACCCCGAGGGACGGCGAGCAGTCGAGGACGACGACGTCGTACCCGCCCGAGACCTCGGCGAGCGCCGTCGCGAGCACGTGCTCGCGCCCGGCCCGCGGCAGGAGCACCGACTCGGCCGCGGCGAGGTCGATCGTCGCGGGCAGCAGGTCGACCCCGTCGGCGGCCGGGACGATGGCGTCGGCGGCGGTCACGGTGCCGCAGAGGACGTCGTGGACGCTCGCCGCGACCTCCTCCGGGTCGACCCCGAGCGAGTACGTCAGGCAGGCCTGGGCGTCGAGGTCGACGAGGAGCACCCGCAGGCCCTGCTCCGCGAAGGCGGCGCCGAGGGAGGCGACGGTCGTGGTCTTCGCCACGCCGCCCTTCTGGTTCGCTACCGCGAGAATCCGGGCCATAACGGCATTCTCTCGTGGGTTCGACCTGCGATCACAGCCCGCCACGGGCACAGTCTGGGGTGATGGGCGACACGACCGGTCCCGCCGACACCGACCCGACGCTGCCGCACGTGGCCGCCGGGGCGGCGGTCCGTCGACGGGTCCGGGGCGGCGACCCGGGTCTGTTCGGCCCGGACAGCGTCACGTGGCGGGTGCACTCCGACCCGCTCATGGGGGTCGCCGGGCTGCGCGCGCTGCTGCTGCAGGCCCTGCACCCGGTTGCCATCCACGCCGTCGACGAGCACTCCGGCTACCGCGAGGACCCCTGGGGCCGGCTCGCCCGCACCGCCGAGTACGTCGGCGTCACGACGTACGGGTCGTCGACCGAGGCGATGCTCGCGGGCTCGCGGGTGCGCGCCGTGCACGCCCGGGTCCGCGGCACGATGCCGGACGGCGTCGAGTACGCCGCCGACGACCCCCAGCTCCTCGCGTGGGTGCACTGCTGCCTCGTCGCGTCGTTCCTCGAGATCGTCACCCGCGGCGGCCTCGCCCTCACCGGCGCCGAGCAGGACCGCTACGTCGCCGAGCAGGTCAGCGCGGCGATGCTCGTCGGCCTGGAGCCCGACGAGGTGCCGCACGACCGGGCGGGGATCGTCGACTACTTCTCGGTGATCCGGCCGGTGCTCGACGTGACCCCGGCGGCCCGCCGGGCGGCGTCCGTCGTCGTCGCGCCGCCGATGCCGGCGTCCGTGGCGCTCATGACCCCCGCGCTGCCCGCGTGGGCCGGGATCGCGGGCCTCGCGTTCGCCGCGCTGCCGCCGTGGGCCCGCCGGCTCTACGCCCTGCCCGAGCTGCCCGGGGCGGCCGGGCTCACCGACGCAGCGACGACGGTCGCGCTGAAGACGATGCGGACGGCGCTCAAGGGCGTCCAGGCGGTCGTCCCGCCGCTGCGCGAGGGTCCGCACCAGCGGGCGGCCCGGCTGCGGCTCGGCGGCTGACGGCCCGGCGGCCGACGGAACGACGGCCGCCGCGTCAGGTGTCCTGGCCGTCCTCGCGGGCGATCTCCACGAACGCCGCGTCGAGCGCGGGCCGCAGCGGGCGGCCGGAGGCGCGGAGCACGTGGTCGACGACGAGCACGGCGTGCTGGGTGATGTCGGCGTCCTCGAGCTGCACGGGGAGCTCCTCCCGGGCGGCGACGTCGATCCCGAACGCCCCGGTGAGGACGACGGCGAGCGCGACCGGCTCGACGCCCGGCCACCAGGGCAGGGCCGCGCGGGCGCAGTCCTCGAGCAGCTCGAGGAGGTCATCGCCGTCGACGCCGTCCGGGTTGCTGCTCTCCAGGAGCGGCCGGACGACGGCCCCGAGGAGGCGCCGGACGTGCTCGCCGTCGAACCGGCCGAGCCGGGAGGTCGCCTCGTCGAAGGCCGCGGTGTCCGCCCGGCCGGCGGCCTCGACGGCGTCGGTCAGGGCGCGGGAGAGCGCGAGCAGCGGGCCGGTCAGCTCGACGCGGGTCACGGGCGCACCTCGTCGGACTGGGTCTCGGTCTCGTCGGTCTCGTCGGGCTCGGGCGCGTCGGGGACGGCGAGCCCGGACCAGGGCTGCATCGGCGGCGCGGCCTCGCGCCCCTGCGGGCAGTGCCGCCGGTAGTCGCACCACGAGCAGTGCCGCCCGGGGGCCGGCGGGAACACGTCGTCCCCGGTACGGCCCGCGGCGAACGCGTCGTCCGCGCCGGCGGCCCCGGCCCCGAGCGCCTCGGCGGTCGCGACGTGGGCGTCGAGCGAGGCCCGGGTGTGCTCGGCGACGGCCACGGTGCCGGTCGGCAGGTGGTGCAGCTCGACCCGGGTGCAGGGCCGGCGCATCGTCCGCCGGGCGCCGACGGCGTACACGGCGAGCGCGAGGCTCGATGCGGCGTCGTCCGCGGTCGGGACGTGCCGCCCGGTCTTGTAGTCGACGACGACGAGCGAGCCGTCGTCCGCGGCGTCGATCCGGTCGGCCCGCCCCGACAGGACGAGCGTCGCGGTCTGCGCGCTCACCGCCTTCTCGACGCCGACCGGCTCCCGCGCCGGGTCGACCTTCGCGAGGTACTCCTCGACCCAGCCCGCCGCCCGGCCGCGGGCCGCCCGGGACTGGTCGTCGTCCCGGAACCCGTCTCGCAGCCAGTTGCGCCGCACGAGGTCGGCGCCGCGCTGCGGCGTCCGGGCCCGGGACGGCAGCGCGAACCACTGCGCGAGCGCGACGTGGGTCGCGGCGCCGATGCTCGTGTGCGCCCAGGGCGGCCCCTTGGGCGGCTGCGGCCGGTCGAGGTAGGTGAAGCGGTAGCGCCGCGGGCAGTCCCGCCACGTGGCCAGCCGGGTGGGGGTGCAGGCGTAGAGCCGCTCCGGCATCCCGTCGAAGAGTCCCTGCCCGAGCACCGTCCCAGCCTGTCACACGGCTCGCAGGCCTCAGGCGCCGTCCGTGACGAACGCGCGCACGGCATCCGCGACGAGCTGGACGGCGATCGCGGACAGCAGGAGGCCGGCGATCCGGGTCACGAGGGTGACGCCGCTGTCGCGCAGCAGCCGGTGCAGCACCCCGGCGAAGCGCATCGTCAGGTAGAGCACGACGATCACCCCGAGGACGCCGAGCCCGACGGAGACGAGGTCGGCGGCGGAGTCCGCACGGTTGATGAGCACCATGACCGCGACGATCGCGCCCGGGCCCGCGAGCAGCGGCGTCCCGAGCGGCACGAAGGCGATGTTGACGCCCTCGGTGCGGGTCGGCTCGGCCTCCCGGCCGGTGAGCAGCTCGAGGGCGATGAGCAGCAGGAGCAGGCCGCCTGCGCACTGCAGTGCGGGCAGCGACACGTGCAGGTAGTCGAGCAGCGCCTGGCCGAAGAGCGCGAACAGGACGATGACGAGCAGCGCGACGAGCACGGCCTGCCGGGCGGCCCGCTCGCGCTTGCGGTCCGACATCGTCGCGGTGAGCGCGAGGAAGACGGGCAGCGTGCCGGGCGGGTCCATGATGACGAAGAGGGTCACGAAGGTCTCGGCGACCAGGCGCAGCGTGACGACGTCCGAGAGGCTCACCCGCGGACGACCCGGGTGCCCGTGGCGGTCGCCTCGATCGCCTCGAGGACGGCGGGCGACGTCGTGTGCTCCCCGATCCCGTTGAGCTTGCCGGTGCCGTGGTAGTCGCTCGCCCCGGTGACGAGCAGCCCGAGGTCGCGGGCGAGGCCGCGCAGCGCCACGCGCTCCTCGGGCAGGTGGTCCCGGTGGTCGACCTCGAGCCCGGCGAGGCCGGCGTCCGCGAGGCCGGCGATGACCTCGTCGTCGACGACCCGGCCGCGCCGGCCGGCCCGCGGGTGCGCCATGACCGGGACCCCGCCCGCGGCCCGGACGAGCCGGACGGCGTCCGCCGCGCCGGGTGCGTAGTGCCGCACGTAGTACGGCGAGCGGGAGTCGAGGATGCCCGCGAACGCCTCGTCCCGGGAGGCGACGACGCCGCGGGCGACGAGCGCGTCGGCGATGTGCGGGCGGCCGACGGTCGCACCGTCCGTCACCTGCCCGGCGACGTCGTCCCAGGTCAGCGGGTGGTCCTGCGCGATCCGCTCGACCATCCGCCGGGCCCGGCCGACGCGGTCGTCCCGGGTCCGGGAGGTCTCGGCGAGGAGCGCCTCGTCGGTGGGGTCGTGCAGGTAGGAGAGCAGGTGGACGCTGATCCCGCCGGCCTGGCAGGAGATCTCCATGCCGGGGACGAGGGCGATGCCGAGCCGGCGCGCGGTCGCCGCGGCCTCCTCCCAGCCGGACGTCGTGTCGTGGTCGGTGAGCGCGACGACGTCGAGCCCTGCCCTGACGGCAGCGCGCACCACCTCGGCGGGCGCGTCGGTGCCGTCCGAGGCGGCGGAGTGGGCATGGAGGTCGATCCGCACCCGGCCAGACTAGGGATCAACCCGGGCGGACGCCGACCGGCGCGGCGCCGGGCCCGCGCCGCACCCGGCGGACCTCACCCGGCCAGTCGCGGGCTGAGGGCGCCGTACGGGACGTCGAGGACCGCCTCGACAGCACGGCCGGTGCCGCGCAGGTCGACGAGCTCGAAGCCCTCCAGGAGCACCGCGGCGGCGCTCTGCGGCCACACGAGCACCCAGAGCCAGACGCCGGACGCCTCGCCGACGTAGGCGACGAGGCCGTCGGTGGCGACCGTCCACAGCGGGGCCGGGTGGCCGTCCGCGATGAGCTTGAGGTGCGGCGGCCCCTGCTCGAACGCGTATCCCGGGTCGACGTCGGTCAGGCCCGCGAGGTGCGTACCCAGCCCGACGCCGGGGGTCTCGGCGACGAGCAGCAGGTCGGCCTGCCGGTCGTCGGTGCCCCCGGACGGCAGCGGGTTCGGCCCGGAGCAGGCGAGCACGGTGGCGACCGTCCCGCTGTGCGCGTCGCCCGCCGTCCGGACGCCGGACAGCACCCAGCCGGCCGGCAGCGGCCACGGCATCCACAGCGGCACCGAGGTCTCCAGCGCCAGCGCCCGCAGCGACTCCTGGGTCGCGACGACCGGCGGGTGCAGCGGCCGGACCTCCCCGTGGACGGGGCAGACCCAGGCGTCCGACCACAGCCCGGGCGGGCGGGTCTCGGCGGAGCATCGCGGGCACGTCAGCGGACCGGACATGCTTCGACGGTCCCCCTGCCACCGACCCGGGTCAAGGGACCTCGGGACGGCGCGCAGGGCAGGATGGTGGCGTGGAACCGCGCCGGGTGCCGTGCGTCGGTGCCGTCGTCCACGACGACGCCGGCCGCATCCTCCTCGTGCGCCGGGCCAACCCACCGGCCCAGGGGCTCTGGTCGGTCCCGGGCGGCCGCGTGGAGCCCGGCGAGGACGGCGCGGCTGCCGTCGTCCGCGAGGTCGCCGAGGAGACCGGGCTCGCCGTCGAGGCCGGCCGGCTCGTCGGGTCGGTGCTGCGGGACGCCCCGGACGGCTCCGTCTACGTCATCGACGACTACGCCTGCCGGGTGACCGGCGGCACGCTCGCCGCCGGGGACGACGCCGCCGCCGCGGGCTGGTTCTCGGCCGCCGACCTGGCGGCGCTGCCGACGAGCCCGGGCCTCGTCGAGGCGCTCGCCGGGTGGGACGTGCTCCCCCGCTGACGGGCGGGAGGGGGATCCGCGGCCGTACGGATCAAGGTCCGGCCCCGGGACGCCGATCGACGACGTGTGTCAGGCAGCCCCGGGTCGAGGCCGACCGTGCTCCGGCGCGCCGTCCGCGGGCTGCGCCGGCTGACCTCGCAGGTCGAGGCGGAGCTGCGCGGCGCGCTGCGGGTGCTCAGCCCGCGGAGCACGGCGCGCGCGGCCTTCGTCGTCGTCTGGGTCGGCACGCTGCCGCCGCTCGTCCGCGACCTCTGGGGCGGGGTCGCGGCCGGCGGGGAGCTCGCCCGGGTCGCCATCGGCGCCACCGTCGTCGTCGCCGTCGTCCCGCTGCTCGTGCTGCCCGTGCGGTACCTCGCGGGGGTCTACCTCACGCTCGCGGTGAGCGCACCGCTCGTCGTCCTGGCAACCCTGACGACGACGCCGGACCCGGCCCTGCGGGCGTCGACGGTCGTCATGCTCACCATGGTGCCGGTCTTCGCGTTCATGCTCTGGGGGCGCCGGCTCGGGCTGCTCAGCACGACGGCGTCGGTCCTGGGTGTCGCGGCGTCCGCCGCCGCGGGGCTGGTCCCGGGCGGGCTGGCCCTCGCGATGTGCGTCTGCCTGCTGAACTCCGGGCTCATGCTCGGCTGGGCGGCCCACACCGCCGAGCGGCTCGAGCACGACCCGGTGACCGGCCTGCCCAACCGGCGCGCCCTGGACCGCCGGCTGGCCCGCGAGCTCGCGCGTGCGCCGTCCGACGACGCGCTGTCCCTCGCCGTCCTCGACGTCGCCGGCGTGCGGCACCTCAACGACGTCCACGGCCGCGCCGTCGTCGACGGCCTGCTCCACGAGGTGGGCGGGGTGCTCGGCCGCCGGCTGCCCGACTCGGCGGCGCTCTTCCACCTCGGTTCCGGCGAGTTCGTCGTGATCCTCACCGGGCCGCGCGCCGTCGCCGTCGAGCGGCTCGAGGCGGCACGCGCGGTGCCGGTCCGGGACGCGACCCTGTCGGCCGGGATGGCCGGCGCCGAGCCCGGCGACACCGTGGCGCGGCTGCTGAGCCGGGCCGAGGCGTCGCTGGCCCGGGCGAAGGCCGCCGGACCGGACCGGCTCGACCCCTTCCTCGTCGCCGACGCCGTCGTCGGCGAGCTCGCGACGAGCCTGGCCGACGGCCGGTTCACCGTGCTCTTCCAGCCGATCGTCGACCTGTCGACGGGGACGACGGTCGCCGCCGAGGCGCTCGTCCGCTGGGACCACCCGACCCGGGGCCGGGTCGGGCCGGACGAGTTCGTCCCGGCGGCCGAGCGGGCGGGCCTCATCCACGACCTCGGCCGGCTCGTGCTGCGGCAGACGTTCGCTGCCGTCCACGCCGCCGACGCCGCGGGGCACCGGCTGCAGCGGGTCAACGTCAACGTGTCCGCCCTCGAGCTGCAGCGCCCCGACTTCGGCGACGACGTCCTCGCCGCGCTCACGGCCACCGGGTTCGACCCGGTCCGTCTCGTGCTCGAGGTGACGGAGTCGGCGGTCCTCGGCGAGCGGGAGGAGGACGTCGTCCGGGTGCTGTCGCGGCTGCGCGCGCACGGCGTCCGGGTCGCCATCGACGACTTCGGGACCGGCTACTCCTCGCTCGGCCGCCTGGGCCGGCTGCCCGTCGACTTCCTCAAGGTCGACAAGAGCTTCGTCTGGACCGACGACCCGCAGGTCCGCGACCCGCTCCTCACGGCGATCATCCGGCTCGCGGACTCGTTCGGCCTCGTCACCGTGGCCGAGGGCATCGAGACGTGGGACCAGGCCGAGCTGCTCCTGAGGCTCGGGTGCGGCATGGGACAGGGCTACCTCTTCGGGCGCCCCGGTGACCTCGCCGACCTGGACCTGGCCGCCCTCGACCTGCCGGCGGACGGCGCGGCCCGGGCCGTGCCGCAACCGGCCGCCGAGCCCGGGGGCCCGGTCTAGGACTCCCGGCGGGTCAGTCGCGCGGCAGCGGCACCGGGCGGCCGGGCTGCTCGCCGCCACGGGCCTCGAGATAGCTGTGCTTGGGCACCATGACCTTGCGCCGGAAGATGCAGACGACGGTGCCGTCCTGCTTGTAGCCCGTCGTCTCGACGTAGACGACGCCGCGGTCGTCCTTGCTCTTGGACTCCCACTTGTCGAGCACGGTCGTCTCGCCGTAGATCGTGTCGCCGTGGAAGGTCGGGGCGACGTGCCGCAGCGACTCGATCTCGAGGTTGGCGATCGCCTTGCCGGAGACGTCCGCGACGGACATCCCGAGGAGCACGGAGTAGATGAGGTTGCCGACGACGACGTTCTTGCCGAACTGGGTCGACTCCGCCGCGTAGTGGGCGTCGAGGTGCAGCGGGTGGTGGTTCATCGTGATGAGGCAGAAGAGGTGGTCGTCCGACTCGGTGATCGTCTTGCCTGGCCAGTGCTTGTAGACGGCCCCGACCTCGAACTCCTCGTACGCGCGCCCGAACTGCATGTGCGCCGACCTCCTCGTCGCTGACCCGGGCACCTCGCCCGCCGGACCATCCTCGCGGTCGCGGGCGCGCAGGTCAGGTCGCCGCGCGTGGTCTGGCTCACGATCGGGGTGCTCCTGCTGCACCCACGGGACGGGTCCCGGGCGTGCCGCCGGAGTACGGTCCCGGCATGGCCCTGCGGTTCAGCGTCGAGGAGCTGCGCCCGGACGACCCGCTGGTCGCTGCGGTTGCGGTCCTTCGCTTCGACGAGTGGGGCGCTGAGGAAGGCTCGACGTCCGTCCTGGAGTGGGAGGGCATCACACGATCTGAGTGCCGATCCGACGAGTCCGCCGACTCTGACGACGAGGGCCTTCCTTTCACCCTCGCTGCGAAGGACGCCGACGGCGCCGTGGTGGGAGCGGTCGGTCTGGTGCGGCACGACACGGAAGGGCTCGGTGACCGCTCCCCGTGGGTCGTCGGCACCGTCGTCAGACCAGACGCGCGGTCTCTCGGGGTCGGGACAGCACTCATGGCCGAACTGCACGAGCGGACGCGGCGGTTCGACACGCTGTGGGTCTCCACGCAGAGGGCAGCCGGCTTCTACGCACGGTGCGGGTACGAGCCCGTGGCAGGGCACCCGACGATCCTGCGCCGACGACCAGCTCGCTGAGCAGGACCTGAGCGGCCGAGGTAGGGCAGCAGGTTGCCAAGGTCAGAAGGGCGGCGGGTCGTCCGCGCCCACCACCGGCGCCCCCTCTCCCGGCGTCCCGGCTCGCTGTGATGCGTGCGGCAGTGGGGCGTGCGGGAGTGCGGTGTAGGCGCGGCCGGTGCGGGTGGTCCAGGTGACGGTGCCGGGTGGGTCGTCGGGGTCGTCGCGTTGTTCCGGCATCAGGAGTCCGGCGGTCTTGAGCCGGTGGCAGCCGCGGCAGAGCGGTCTCACGTTGCAGCTGCACGTCGCTCCGCCCTGCGCGTAGGGCTCGGCATGATCGAGATCGCAGCGCCAGGACGCCTTCCCGCAGTGAGGCGCGGTGCATGTCGGGTAGGCGTGCTCGATGAGCAGTTTCAGCCGTTCGCTCGCGACGTACCCGGGTGAGTAGGTGTTCTTCCCGACGCCGAGGACGGTGCCGTGCTCGCCGTCGACGACCAGGCACCGGAAGACGCCGTTGGTGACGAGGTCGCGGACCGCGTCAGCGGGGATCGGCCCGCAGCCCTGCAGCGTGCCGGGGTCGTTCACCAGACCCATGAGGGTCTCGGCGGAGACGGTGACGTTGACCGCCACCTGAACGTCGGGCCAGGTCGTGGTGAACCACGCCGGCACAGACTCCCGGGTGTCGCGCCCAGGCACAGGCTCAGGCTCAGGCACCGGCACCGGCGGCGAGGTCGCTCCTGCGGTGGGGACGCACCCGGCCGGCACAGGCAGGACGTCGGCGGGGACGGGCAGGTAGCCGCTGGTGCAGCCGGTGACGAACAGGTCGTGCCGGAGCTGGTCCAGGGTGCGTGGGTCGCCCTGCTGCCGCAGGTGGCGGGCGGCGGCGTCGAGGCCGTTGTAGGCGGCCGTGACCGCCTCACCCGGGCCGACCGCGGTGAACAGCGCTTCGCCGTCGTCGCCGGTCTGGACGCTGACCCGCCGGCCCTTGCGGTTGCGTTCGCGGCGCTCGGCTTCCGCGTCGGGGTCGACCGCGAGGACCGCGGCGGTCAGGGCGTTCTCGAACCGGCGGGCACCGCCGTCCAGCACACCGCGCGTGACGTAGACGAGAGCTTCGACGGCCTGCGCGGCGTCAGCGGTCAGCCCACGCGTCCGGGACAGGACCAGCTTCAACCGCGGCCAGTCGAGGCGACCCTGCTGCAAGGCCTGCGCGGTGAGCGGCAGCCTCCGGTCCTGCACGAGCACGGTGGCGGCCTCGACCAGGGAGTGGGCCTTGCTGCGGGTGATCCCGGCGGCGACCGCGACCTCGACGGCGACCTCGTCGTCCACCAGAGCGTCCTGGTCGTCCTTCAGGACCCGCCCGGAGCGGGTCTTGCGGGGCAGGGACGGGGTGTTCCCGGTCGCGGCCGTGAGCACTGTGCTGGTGTGGGCGACCTGCAGCCAGAGCATCAGGTTCTCCAGCCGCCGCCCGGCCGCGGCCGCCGCGACCGCGGCGTCCTGCAGCACGTCGACGAACCCGTCCATACCCGCCTGCGCCGGCGTCCACGCCGCCGCCCCGTCGAGCACGTCCAGCGCCGCCGCCAACGAGCCCAACCCGGGCGCACCGTCGAGCACCGCCCGCCGCGCGACCGCGTCCCGCCGGCCCTCAGCCGCGACCAGCGCGTACAGGTCGGCGAGCTCGGCATCCCAGTCCGCCCGCGCCGCAACCGGATCCGCCCACCACTCGTCCACCAACCGCTCGGCCCGGGCATCCGCGACCGCCCGCTGGAACTCCTCGTCCTCGGACGGACAGTCCGCCAGATCCGCTGCCGTCAACCGGATCTGCCCACCGAGCGGGTCCACCGGAAGCTCGTCGTCGAGCAGGTCGAGACCGGACCCGGCGACCACGTCACCGGACCTCGACCTGTACCCGCGCACCCTCCCGACCATGATCCGAGTCTAGTGCAACCTGACGCACGTGTCGAACGTTTGTTCGAATCAGGATGGTTCTGCCGCCACGGATCAGCACCCACAGCGGCGTGGCCGCCCGCCCCGAAGGTCGGACGGCCACACCGTCGTGAAGCGCCGAGAACGGCCACCCGATGGTCAGAGGATCCGCTCGTCGGGTTCCGTGCGACCCGCCGCGATCGTGCCGGTGTCGTCCGCCGTCGAGCCGGTCGTCGACCCGAGGGTCGAGCCCGGAGCGGTGCTGCGCGTCGTCCGAGCGGTACCCGTGCCGGCCGTCGTGCCGATCGGCTGCACCGGACCGGACGCACCGGCCGCACCTGACCCGGACGACGCCTGCGACCGGGCGTCGTCGCGAACGGTCTGAGCAGCGGACACCCCGTCGTCCTTGACCTGCTGGGCCGCCGACGCACCCTCCTCCTTGACGGTCTGCGCCGCCTCCTGGGCATGCCCCTTGACCTGGTCGACGGCCTCCTGCGCGCTGCCCTTGAGGTTCTCCCCGATCTCCGAGGCGACCTGCTTGGCCTGCTCGGCGATCGGTCCACCGTGCGTACGGGCGGCGTCCTGCGCCTGGCGGGCGGCCCTGGTCTCGGCCTGCGACGCCGGCAGCACCGACGACACGAGCCAGCCGATCCCGAAGGCCACGAGGCCCGCGGCGAGCGGGTTGCCCTCGGCCTGGTTGCGGGCCCGGTGGGTCATCGTCGACGTCGCGTCGGACAGGCCGGCCTTCGCCGAGCCGACGCCGTCACGGGCCGACTCGACGCCGCCCCGCAGCCGGTCGGCGACACCCGGGCCGTCGTCCCCGCCGGAGGTGGAGCCGTAGCCCGTCACGTCGACCCCCTGACCGGCGGAGCCGGCGGGGTACTCGTACCGGCCGGCACCGGAGTAGCCGGCGCCGTAGTACCCGGCGCCGTACGGGTCGCTGTCCCGGTCGGACGCGTCGTCACCGTGGCCCATGACGCGGTCCTTGAGGCCGGTCAGACCCTGCCGGGTCCGCTCGACGCGCCGCTCGACGATCCGTGACGGGCTCGTCTTCTCGGCGATCATGTCGACATCGCGGGTGAGATCCCCACGGGTCCGGTCGATCTCGCGCCTCAGCCGCGCGGTCTCTTCGCCCACTGTGCGTCCTCCTTGAGGGTGTCGACGGTCTCCTGCATGGGCGGGGTGGCCCGCTGCAGGCTCTTGCGTCCGGTGCTGTAGAGCACGCCGGCGACGACGGCCCAGAGCACCGCCACGACGAGCGCGCCCCAGCCGATCGGCATGAACGAGCCGAGCGCGAACATCAGTGCGAGCGAGGCGAACACGAGGACCATGTGGACCCCGACACCCGCGCCCGCGAGCATCCCCGCGCCCTTGCCGGCCTGGCCGACCTCTTCCTTCGCCTCGGCCTTGGCCAGCGCCAGCTCGGCGCGCACGAGGCGCGACAGGTCGCCGGTGAGGTTGCCGACGAGGGAGCCGAGCGACACGTCGCCGACGTCCTCGCCGGGCCCGCCGGACCCGCCTGACGCTGTCCGGCCGTTGGTGCCGAACGGATCCGCGGCGTACCCGTCGCCCGCCCGCCCGGGTACCCCGGCGTAGGGGTCGGTGCTCATCGCTCCCGCTCCCACGGACCGTCCGCACGCGGCCGGGTGCCCGAGTCGGTGAGGTCGCGGTCGACGCGGGTGTCACCGGGGTCCAGGTCCGGCGGGACCGGGTCGCCGGCCGCGGCCCGGGCACCGGTGCCGGTGGCGCTCTGGCCGCCGTAGGCGCTCTCCCGGCTCACGAGCGGGCCGGACGTCGGCCGCAGGTTCGGGTCGCTCGTCCGCTCCACCCCGGCATCGACCTGCTCGTCGGTGTACCCCGTGCCGCCGGGCGCCGTCGCGCCGCCGGTGCCGTACCGGCCGCCCTCGGTGCCGTACTCGCCGTCGGGGGCGCCGTACTGCCCCGACCCGCCGGTGCCGTACTGCGGGTACTGCCCGTCGGCGTGCTGCCCGCCGGTGTAGCGGGCGTCGCCGTACTGCCCGCTACCGAACTCGTCCGGCTCGTACGGACGGCGCCACTGCGGCTCACCATCGGTGTCGACGGCGTGCCGGGCGGCACCACCCTGCTGCGAGCGGGCCGCCGCCGCACCACGCGTCGCGCGGCCGGCGAGCACACCGACCGCCGCGCAGGCGAGCAGGAACGTGCCCGGCCGGCGGCGCGCGAAGCGCCGCACGTCCGTGACGACATCGCCGCCGCCGTCCAGGTAGGACCGCATGTCCGCGAGCTTCGTCGCGACCTGCCGGACGGCCTCGGTGGCCGGCCCGTCGGACTCGCTGCGCCCGGCCATCTGCCGCAGCTCCGTCGCGTACTCGTCGAGCGTCTGCGAGAGCTTCTCCCGCTGCGTGCCGACCTGCTCGCGCACGTTCGTCCGTAGCTCCTCGAGCAGGTTGCGTGCCTGGTCGGCCGCGTCGTGCGCGACGTCGACCGCCTGCTCCTTGGCCGTGCCGGCGACGTTCGCCGCCTGCTCCTTGGCCGTGCCCCCGACCTCGGCCGCGCGGTCCTTCGTGGACTGCGGGCCGCTCTCCGGTGCGTGGGTCGTCATCACTCCTCCATGGGGTCGTTCGCGGACGCAGATGCGGCTGCTCGCCTGCGCGTCGGGATGCGCGGTGCCCTGCGCCGCGGCGCGGTCCGGCTGTCCGGTGACCGCGCCGAGGGGCGCCCGCGGGTGCTCTCGGTGGTTACCCGGGGTCACCGGGTCTATTCACGACGACCCGATCGGAAAGTCATGCGCACCAACGGATCTTCGGATCCGGCGAAGCTCCGTCGGTCAGGACGCGATCGTCAGCGGGACCCCGTGCGCGGGTGCGCCGCCGAGGACGGCGCCGTCGAGCATCAGCGTCGGCGACCCCATGTACGGCGCCCGCGGCGCCTCGAGGCTCAGGTGCGCCACCGGCATCCGCACGCTCGCGTCGTCGACGGCCGACCACAGCGCGGACCGGGTCGCGTCGTCCAGGTACTGCACGAAGACCGAGTGCCACACGACGGTGAGGACACCGTCGGCGGCGGCCTCGCGCAGCCGGTCCCGGAGCCATGCGACGGCGTCCGCCCGGTCGACGACGACCGGGTGCTCGGCCGCGAGCGCCAGCGCCCCGGCGAGCCGGCGGTGCCGCTCGGCGTGGTCCGGCCAGACGAACGACGTCAGCCGCAGCCGGCCCTCGGCCGAGCACGCGTCGACCGGGGCGAGGTCGCAGCCGCGCCGCTCGACGACCCGCAGACCGTCGACCGGGGGCGGCCAGCCGCCGAGCACCGAGCCCGTCAGGTCGACCGGCGAGTCCGCCGGGCCCCAGACGTGCGCCGGGTCGCCGTCCGCCGCGGTCACCCGGAACCGGTCGACGTTGAGGTTGAGCCCCGCGCTCGCCCCGACCTCGAGCAGCCGGACGTCGGTGCGGCCGTGGACGAGCGCGGCCGCCTGCAGCCCGACGGCGAGCGCCGCCGCCCGACCCGGCTCGTTCGTCTGCGGGGGCACTGCGAGCGCCTCCCGGAGCTCGTCGACGTGCGCGGCGACGACGTCCCGCGCGACGCCCCAGGCGCCGTCCGGCGCCGCCTCGCCGCCGACGCTGCGGTAGTAGGTCGCGAGCAGCGGCGCGCGCCGGGTGAGGACGATGCGGTGCAGGCCGCCGAGCATCCGCAGCTGGAGGACGTCGCCGACCGGCGGTCGCTCGTGCCCCGCGAAGACCTCCGCGGTCGGCCCGCCGACCTCGAGGTCCTGCGCCATCCCGGTCATGAGCTCGGCGTACAGCGGTGCGCCCGAGGCGGCGCAGAAGCCGGCGTGCGCGCGGAGCTGCTCGACCAGCGGCTCGGGGTCCGGCTGCGGCGCGGCGTCGGCGGTCATGCGACGAGTATGGGACGACAGCCCTCGACGTACACCGGGGCACGGGTGCGACGATGTCGGCATGAGCGCTGACGAGACCGCGGGGACGACCGCCGCCGACACCGCCGCCGCCCCCGGCGAGGACCCCCAGGGCGACTCCACCGGCGGCCACCGCCAGCGTCCGCAGTCGAAGGCGTTCCGGTCGTTCATCGCCTCCGGCTGGACGCCGCGCCCGGACGGCCTGCCGGCCGTCGCGGAGTCCGCGCCCTACGCCGCACGCCGTCGCGACGCGCTCTCCGCGCAGTTCCCCGGCGAGCGCCTCGTCGTCCCCGCCGGCGTCCTGCGCCAGCGCAGCAACGACACCGACTACCGCTTCCGGCCGCACTCGGCGTTCGCGCACCTCACGGGGCTGGGCACCGACCGCGAGCCGGACGCCGTCCTCGTCCTCGAGCCGCGCCCGGCCGGCGACCCCCGCGGCGGCCACGACGCCGTCCTCTACTTCCGGCCGCGGGCCGAGCGCGACACCGAGGAGTTCTACGCCGACGCCCGCTACGGCGAGCTCTGGGTCGGCGTCCGCCCGAGCCTGGAGGAGATCTCCGCGCTCACCGGCATCGAGGCGCGCCACCTCGACGAGCTCGACGAGGCGCTGCGCAAGGACGTCGGCGACGGCGGCCTGGTCGTCCGCGTCGTGCGCGGCGCCGACGGCAGCGTCGAGGCCGTCGTCGTCGAGGCCCGCACCGCGGCCGCCGTCGACGAGGAGACCGCGCAGACCCTCGACGCCGAGCTCACCCGCGCCGTGAGCGAGCTGCGCCTGGTCAAGGACGAGTGGGAGGTGGAGCAGATGCGCCTCGCGATCGAGGTGACGTCGCGCGGCTTCGCCGACATCGTCCGCTCCCTCGCCGAGGCCGTGGAGCACACCCGCGGCGAGCGCGTCGTCGAGACCGTCTTCGAGAGCCGGGCCCGCCGCGAGGGCAACGGCGTCGGCTACGACACCATCGCGGCGTCCGGCCCGCACGCGTGCACGCTGCACTGGATCCGCAACGACGGCGAGGTCCGCGACGGCGACCTCATCCTCGTCGACGCCGGCGCCGAGGTGGACAGCCTCTACACCGCCGACATCACCCGCACGATCCCGGTGAACGGCCGGTTCTCCGACGCGCAGCGCAGGGTCTACGAGGCGGTGCTCGAGGCCGCGGACGCCGCGTTCGAGGTGGCCCGGCCCGGCCGCCGCTTCCGCGAGCTGCACGAGGCGGCGATGCAGGTCATCGCCGCCCGGCTCGTCGAGTGGGGCCTCGTCCCCGCCTCGGTCGAGGAGACCCTGTCGACGGAGGGCCAGTTCCACCGGCGCTGGATGGTGCACGGCACGAGCCACCACCTCGGCATCGACGTCCACGACTGCTCGCAGGCCCGCGCCGAGATGTACCTCGACGCCGAGCTGCGCCCCGGCATGGTGTTCACGATCGAGCCCGGCCTCTACTTCACGAAGGACGACCTGCTCGTCCCCGAGGAGATGCGCGGCATCGGCGTCCGGATCGAGGACGACGTCCTCGTCACCGAGGACGGCTGCGTCAACCTGTCGGCCGGCCTGCCGCGCAGCGTCGAGGCCGTCGAGACGTGGATGGCCGGGCTGCTGGGGCGCTGACCCTCACGGTCGCCAGCACTGCTGCCGGACGGCGGAAAGGGCCGTTCGGGTGACCCTGCGGCTTTGTTCACCCATCTGGGCGCGCTCCCAGAGCGGGCACGCTACGCTTGCGTAGGTTGATCGGCCCCCGACCGGAGGAGGTGAGGCACGTGCCGTCCAGCGATACGAGCCCTGGCAGTACCAGCCCCTCCACGACCGCGGGTCCGGGCGCACTCCTCGGCTGAGCACGCCTAGCAACCGTCCTCGCCGGGACGCCACCCTGCTGCGTCGTGGGAATCCTTCCCCCGCACCGGAGATGGCCATGGCCCGCGCCCCCCTCGCCCGCTCGCCCCGCGTCCCGCTGACCCGCACGCTGCCGCTGCGCGCGGTCGTCAACGGACGCCGCCCCCTGCCCGCGACCGTGGTCCCGTCGGCGCTCACGCTGCTCGACGCGGCCGTCGACTGGGCGCTGTACCGCGAGGGCGTCCGGCAGCCGACGCCCGACTTCGACACCGCAGTGCTCTCCGCGAAGGACGACGGCGGCTTCGTCTGGCTGGGCCTCCACGAGCCGACGACCGCCCAGCTCGCGCAGCTCGGCGAGGTCTTCGACCTGCACCCGCTCGCCCTCGAGGACGCCTCGAACAACCGGCAGCGGCCGAAGGTCGAGCGCTACGACGACGTCATGTTCTTCTCGCTGCGCACGCTCGCCTACCGCGAGAGCGAGGACATCGGCGACGGCGGTGACGTCGTCGAGACCGGCGTCGTCATGGTCTTCGTCGGCGAGCACTTCGTCGTCACGGTCCGGCACGGCCGGCACGCCTCGATGACGGGCCTGCGCCGGCGCCTGGAGTGCGCACCGACCCAGCTCGCGCTCGGCCCGTCCGCCGTCCTGCACGCCGTCGCCGACAAGGTCGTCGACGACTACCTCGCGGTCGTCGACGCGGTGAACGCCGACATCGAGGAGATCGAGAACGCGGTCTTCGGCCCGCGCCGTACGACGGACATCGAGCGGATCTACCAGCTCAAGCGCGACGTCATCGAGATGAAGCGCGTCGTCACCCCGCTCGCGCAGCCGATCCACGAGCTCGCCGAGCGGCCGCGCCGCCTCATCAACCCCGACATCCGCGAGTACTTCCGCGACGTCGAGGACCACCTCGCCCGGGTCCGCGAGCAGGTCGGCTCGTTCGACGAGCTCCTCACCTCGATCCTCCAGGCGGGCCTCGCGCGGCTCACGGTGAGCGAGAACGAGGACATGCGCAAGATCTCGGCGTGGGTCGCGATGGCCGCGGTGCCGACGATGATCGCGGGCATCTACGGGATGAACTTCGAGCACATGCCGGAGCTGCACTCGCAGTGGGGCTACCCGATGGTGCTCACGCTGATGTTCGGGGTCTGCGGCGGGATGTTCCGCGGCTTCAAGCGCAACGGGTGGCTCTGACGTCCCGCGGCGGGCTCTGGGGCTCGGTCACCGACGTCCCCGGCGTCGGGCTCGGGCACGCGACGCGGGCCGGGGACAGCGCCCTGACCGGTGTCACCGTCGTCCTGCCCCCGCCCGGCACCGTCGGGTCGGTCGACGTCCGCGGCGGCGGCCCGGGGACCCACGAGACCGACGCGCTCGACCCGTCGACGCTCGTGCCGACGGTCGACGCCGTCGTGCTCACCGGCGGCAGCGCGTTCGGGCTCGCGTCGGCGACGGGCGCGCAGGCCTGGCTCGAGGAGCAGGGCCGCGGGTTCACCGTCCGGATGCCGGACGGCGCGACGACGCTCGTCGTCCCGATCGTGCCCGCCGCATGCGTCTTCGACCTCGGCCGCGGCGGTGACCCGGCGGCGCGGCCGGACGCGACCCTCGGCCGCGCCGCGGTGCAGGACGCGGCGGACAGCACGCAACCCGTTGCTGCACACCCGGTCCGGGGCGCCGTCGGGGCCGGCACCGGAGCGCTCGCCGGCTTCCAGGCACTCAAGGGCGGCACCGGCACCGCGGCCGTCACGGGCCCGGCCCACGGTCTGCCCGAGGGCGTCGTCGTCGGGGCGGTCGCCGTCGTCAACGCGCTCGGCAGCCCGGTCGACCCGGTCACCGGCGCCCTGCTCGGCGCGGCCTTCGTCCCCGCGGGGCTGCCCCGGCCGCAGCCGCCCGCGCTCGACGAGGCCGCCCGGCTCGCGAGCCTGCTCGCTCCCCCGCAGCCGGCCGACGCCCCCGCCCCGGGGACCGCGACAACCCTCGCCGTCGTCGTCACGAACGCCCGCCTCGACGTCGCGCAGTGCCGACGGGCGGCCACCGCCGGCCACGACGGGATCGCCCGCGCCGTCCGGCCGGCGCACACGCTCTTCGACGGGGACACCGTCTTCGCGCTCGCCACCGGCACGGTCGAGGTGGGCCTGCGGGAGGTGGCGGCCGTGCAGGCCGCGGCCGCCGACGCCGTCCTCCTCGCGTGCCTGGACGCCGTCCTCGCGGCGACGGCGGTCCGCACACCGACGGTCGACGTCCCGGGCTACCTGGACGTCTGCCCGTCGGCCGCCCCGCTCACGTAGCCGGCGGCCTGCTGTCCACGGTCTACCCGTCCGCGGCCTACTGGCCGCGGGCCTCGCGCTCGATGGCCTCGAGGCGGTCGCGCTCGGCGCGCTCCTCGATCCGCTTCTTCGCCATCATCTCGCCGTACGTCGGGCCGGACAGGTCCGGCTCCGGCACCTTCTCCGGCTCGGGGGCCGGAGCGGCGGCGGGCGGCGACCACGCGCCGGGCTGGTTCTGGCCGGGCTGCGCCGGACCGGGCTGTGCCGGACCGGCCGGCGTCCCCCAGCCGGGCTGGGTCGGCTGGCCCGTCTGCCCCGGCTGGTACGGGGGCGGCGGCCAGGTGCCCGCGGGCGGCGCGTAGCCGGGCCCGGACGTCCGCTGCGCGGCGGCGTCCGACCGGGCGCCCTGGCCGTTCGGCAGCTGCCAGAGGATCTCCCGGGCCGCCTGCGCGCGCTCGGGCGCGCAGAGCACCTCGTACTCGGTCGCGACGATCTGGCTCGTCGACGTGAAGTCGCGCCGGCCGCGGGTCAGCGCGTACGAGATGAGCCCGAAGAGCATCCCGAAGCCACCGCCGAGGATGATCGCGGCGTAGATCGGCACGCTCTGCCCGGTCGGCGCGAAGAGGCTGAGCAGCAAACCGACGAACAGGCCGAACCAGGCGCCGGACGCGAGGCCGGCACCGGCCACCCGCGGGTAGGTGAGCCGGCCGGTGACCCGCTCGACCATCTTCAGGTCGGTGCCGACGATCGTCACGAACTGGACCGGGAAGCGCTCGTCCGAGAGGAAGTCGACGGCCCGTTGGGCGTCGAGGTAGCTCTCGTAGCGGCCGATCGACTCCCCGCGGGGCAGCGTCGGGACACCGGGGGCGCGTCGCGACCCCATCGGGCCGGGAGCGAGGTTCGACATGGCTCCATCCTCTCCCACGTTTACCTGGGAACGCCGGACGAGAGCCCCGGGTGCCCCGGAGCCGTCGAGATGCTGCTCACGGGGCCGGCGTGGGCGGCCTCAGCCGCGCTTGGCGTAGTCCTCGAGGAGACGGCGGCCGATGATCATCCGCTGGATGTCCGCGGTGCCCTCACCGATGAGCAGCATCGGGGCCTCCCGGTACAGCCGCTCGATCTCGTACTCCTTGGAGTACCCGAACCCGCCGTGGATCCGGAACGAGTCCTCCACGACGTCCCGGCAGTACTCCGACGCCAGGTACTTCGCCATCCCGGCCTCGAGGTCGTTGCGCTCGCCGGCGTCCTTCTTCCGCGCCGCCATGATCATCATCTGGTGGGCGGCCTCGACCTTGGTCGCCATCTCCGCCAGCCGGAACTGCACCGCCTGGTGCTCGGCGATCTTCTTCCCGAACGTCTCCCGGGTCTGCGCGTAGTCGATGCCCAGCTCGAACGCCCGCATCGCCAGCCCGCAGGCCCGGGCCGCGACGTTGACCCGGCCCACCTCGACGCCGTCCATCATCTGGTAGAAGCCCTGCCCGGGTGTCCCGCCCAGCACCTGCGCGTCGGTCGTGGCGTATCCGTCGAAGACCAGCTCGGTCGTGTCGACGCCCTTGTACCCCATCTTCTCGATCTTGCCCGGCACGAGCAGCCCCGGCGCGGTCTCCCCGAACCCGGACTCCTTCTCCACCAGGAACGTCGTCATGTTCCGGTAGACCGACTTCTCACCGAGGTCGGTCTTCGTCAGCACCGCGACGAGGTTCGACGAGCCGCCGTTCGTCAGCCACATCTTCTGGCCGTTGATGCTCCACGTGCCGTCGTCGCTGCGGACCGACTTCGTCCGGATCGCGGCCACGTCCGACCCGCAGTGCGGTTCGGACATCGAGAACGCGCCCCGGACCTCACCGGTCGCCATCCGCGGCAGGTACCGCGCCTTCTGCTCGTCGGTGCCGTGCTGGAGCAGCATGTACGCGACGATGAAGTGCGTGTTGATGATCCCGGACACGCTCATCCAGCCGCGGGCGATCTCCTCGACGACGAGCGCGTAGGTCAGCAGCGACTCGCCCAGACCCCCGTACTCCTCGGGGATCATCAGGCCGAAGACGCCCATCTCCTTCATGCCCTCGACGATCGCCGACGGGTACTCGTCCTTGTGCTCGAGCTCCGTGGCCACCGGGATGATCTGCTCGTCCACGAACTCCCGGACCGCCGCCAGGATGTCCCGTTGGTCCTGGGTCAGACCCTCGGTGTGCTGCAGGCGTCCCATCACAGGCCCCTTCGTCGCGGCGTCGTCCGTCCGGGGTGCGGCCGGCTCACGCGATTGTGTCCACAGCCCGGACCACGGCGCGCCCCCGTTCGCTGTGACGACCGCCACCGGCCGCCCGGCGGGTCCGGGCCGGGTCGGCTCGCGCGGGCGGCGGGCGGCCGGTGATGATCGAGGGGTGAGGTGGCGCGGGTGAGGATCGGACGGCGGGACGCGCTGCGGCTCGCGGGCGCCGCCGGCCTCGGGCTCCTCGGGACGGCGGGCCCGGCCGCGGCACTGGTGCAGGCCGACGTCCTCCCGGGCCGCAACCGGCGCTGGGAGGACCTCGACGCCCTCGTGCCGGACAACTCCCCGACGACCGCCCGCGGGCCCGTCGAGTGGCTGCGCTTCCGGTCCCGGTTCCGCCCGGACGTCGACACGAACGTCCTCGTCATGACCCCGCCGGGCACCGACCTCGCGGCACCGGGCGGGCTGCCGGTCTGCTTCGTGCTGCACGGCCGGGGCGCCCGCGCGCACGACGCGTTCCTCATGCGGACCCCGGGCTTCCTCGCCGACGCGGTGGCGGCCGGGGTGCCGCCGTTCGCGGCCGTGGCCGTCGACGGCGGCTCCGGGTACTGGCACCCGCGCGCCGACGGCACCGACACCATGGCCGTGCTCCTGGACGACGTGCTGCCGCGGCTCGCGGACAAGGGCTACGCGGCCGGCCCCGACGACCCGTTCGCCGTCGTCGGCTGGTCGATGGGCGGCTACGGCGCGCTCCTCATCGGCCAGACCGTGGGCCCCCCGCGGTGCGCCGCCGTCGGGGCGATGTCCCCGGCGATCTGGCGCACGTACGCCGCGACCCGGGACCTCACCTTCGACGACGAGGCCGACTTCGCCCGCCACGACGTCGTCGCGGGGGCGCACCGGCTCGCCGGGGTCGCCGTCCGCGTCGACTGCGCCCTCGGCGAGGTGTACCTGCCCGCCGTCCGGGACCTCGTCGCCGCGATGGACCCGCCGCCCGAGGGCGGCTTCCGGCCCGGCTCGCACAACCGGCGGTTCTGGCGGCGGCAGATGCCGCACCACCTCGCCCTCGTGGGACGCGCCCTCGGCGGGCCCGGGAATGCCCCGGCACCGGCGGAGGTTGGAGGCTGAGTAGGTCTCGATGTCCTCCCGGGCATGTCCGCTCCACGGACGGGAGGTCTCAGATCGTGGACGACCTTTGACCCGCCTGCACCGCCTCCGTACCGTCACGAGAAGCCCATCCAGAGCGGCCGAGAGACCTGGCTCCCCGACGCCGCAGCAACCACCGCAGGCCCGCAGGGCCCCGCGGACGGTGCTACCGCCAGGACCGATGGAGGTCCCGCACGATGACGACGCCCCCGAGGCCCCTTCGCCTCGTCCGCAGGCATCACGTCGACCTGCTCCGCACGGCCAGCGCCGCCTGTCGTTCCTGACCCGCCGCCCGGCCCCACCGCGAGGCTCCGCTCACCCGTCCGGGTGACGCCGCGCCCGCAGGTCGCCACCGCCCCGTCACCCTGACCGGGGTCCCCCTGCTCGACGACGAGCCGGGCCGGACCCCGTCCGCGGCACGCCTGCCCGCCGCGTCGACCGGCCGCCCTCGTGGCGTGCCCGCCCCGAGAGGTACCGAGCAGTGACCGACACCGACTCCGCTCCCCCCGCCGAGCCGACCGCCGCACGTCCGGCACGCGCCGGCCGCACCGGCCGCCCCGAGGGGCAGTGGGCGCTGGGCCAGACCGAGCCGCTCAACGCCAACGAGGCGTGGAAGCAGCGCGAGGGCGGCCTCGCCGTCAAGGACCGCATCGTCTCGACGTACGCCGCCGAAGGGTTCGCGTCGATCCCCGGCGAGGACCTGCGGGGCCGGATGCGCTGGTGGGGGCTCTACACCCAGCGCCGGCCCGGGATCGACGGCGGCCGGACCGCCTCGCTCGAGCCCGAGGAGCTCGACGACGAGTACTTCATGCTCCGGGTGCGGATCGACGGCGGCCGGGTCAGCCTGACCCAGCTGCGGACCCTCGCGGACATCTCCAAGCAGTACGCCCGCGGCACCGCCGACGTCACCGACCGGCAGAACATCCAGTACCACTGGATCCGCATCGAGGACATGCCGGCGATCTGGGAGGCGCTCGAGGCCGTGGGCCTGGGGACGACCGAGGCCTGCGGCGACGTGCCGCGCACCGTCCTGGGCTCCCCTGTCGCCGGCGCCGCCGCCGACGAGATCGTGGACGGGACGCCCGCGATCGACGAGATCGTCCGCCGCTGGATCGGCGACCCCGAGCTCGCGAACCTGCCCCGCAAGTTCAAGACCGGTGTGAGCGGCAGCCCGCACCACGACGTCGCGCACGAGATCCAGGACATCGCGTTCGTCGGGATCGACCACCCCGAGTACGGCCCCGGCTTCGACCTGTGGGTCGGGGGCGGGCTCTCGACGACCCCGATCCTCGGGCAGCGGCTCGGCGCGTTCGTGCCGCTCGAGGACGTCGCCGAGGTCTGGCACGGCGTCGTCCGGATCTTCCGCGACTACGGCTACCGCCGGCTGCGCAACCGTGCCCGGCTGAAGTTCCTCATGGCCGACTGGGGCCCGGAGAAGTTCCGCGAGGTGCTCGAGACCGAGTACCTCGGCAGGAAGCTCCAGGACGGCCCGCCGCCGCCCCCGCCGCCGCTGGGCCGCACCGACCACGTCGGGGTGCACAAGCAGAAGCGCGGCCGGTTCTACGTCGGGGTCGCGCCCGTCGTCGGGCGGGTCAGCGGCGACATGCTCCACGGCCTCGCGGACGCCGCCCAGCGCGCCGGGTCGGACCGGATCCGGTTCACCCCGGAGCAGAAGGTCGTCGTCCTGGACGTCGAGGCACCGAAGGTCGCCGACCTCGTCGACGACCTCGAGGCCGTGGGCCTGTCCGCGCGGGCGTCGACGTTCCGCCGCGGGACGATGGCCTGCACCGGCCTGGAGTTCTGCAAGCTCGCCATCGTCGAGACCAAGGCGACCGGCGCGCGCCTCGTCGCCGAGCTCGAGCGCCGCCTCGCCGACGTCCCCGAGCTGTTCACGGCGGACGCACCGGCGCTGACGATCAACGTCAACGGCTGCCCGAACTCGTGCGCCCGCGCGCAGATCGCCGACATCGGGCTCAAGGGCGTCCAGCTGCCGAACCCGGCCGACCCGCAGGGGCCGACCGTCGAGGGCTTCCAGATCAGCCTCGGCGGCGGGCTCGGCGCGGGCGGCGGCATCGGCCGCAAGCTGCGCGGCCTCAAGACGACGAGCGCCGACCTGCCCGACTACGTCGAGCGCGTCGTGCGCCGCTGGCTCGACCAGCGAGCGGACGACGAGTCCTTCGCGGCGTGGGTCGCCCGGGCCGCCGCGACGGACCTTGCATGAGCGAACTCTCGAACAGCGTGAGCGAGGGGGGCGGCGCGGCCGCGACTGGACTGACGAGCGCGCAGACACGCTCTTCGTCTGCGAGCGAGGAGGGAAGGAGCGGCCATGAGCGAACTCGCGAACCATCGAACAGAGCGGTTCCGTACGTCTGCGCCTTCTGCGGCGAGGAGGACCTGCGGCCCGTCGAGGGCGGCCGCTGGCACTGCCGCTCGTGCCTGCGGGTCTTCTCCGTCGCGTTCCACGGCATCGAGCCGGCGTCGTTCTCGACGCCGGAACCCCTCACCGGACTCAGGGCCGGACCACCCGTTCCACCATCGGGGAGCACACCATGATCGGATCGTTGATCTCTCGTCCCGAGGACGTCGCCGCAGCCCTGGAGGCCGACCCGGTCGGCTTCACGAAGGAGGCGAGCGCCGTCCTCGAGGGCGCCGACCCGCTGACCGTCCTCGGCTGGGCCGGCCGCGCCTTCGACCGCAGCCTCGCCGTCACCGCGGCGATGGGCGACACCCTGCTGGCCCACCTCGCGTCCCGGGCCGTGCCCGGCGTCCACGTGCTCTTCGTCGACACGGGGTACCACTTCGGCGAGACGCTGGGCACCGCCGACGCCGTGCTCGCGACGTACCCGGTGCGGCTCAAGACCGTGCGCGCGGCCGAGACGGTCACCGACCACGAGGCCAAGCGCGGCCGGCTCTACAAGACCGACCCGGACGCCTGCTGCGCGCTGCGCAAGGTGGCTCCGCTCGACAACGCGCTGCGCGGCTACCGGGCCTGGGCCACGGGCCTGCGCCGGGACGAGTCGCCGACCCGGGCGGGGACGCCCACCGTCCAGTGGGACGTCAAGCGGCAGCTCGTGAAGATCGCGCCGATCGCCGGGTGGACCGACACCGAGGTGGACGCGTATCTCGACGAGCACCCGGACGTGATCCTCAACCCCTTGCTGCAGATGGGGTACCCGTCGATCGGCTGCTGGCCGTGCACGTCGACCGTCGCCGAGGGCGACGACCCGCGGGCGGGCCGCTGGGCCGGCCGGGCCAAGACCGAGTGCGGGCTGCACTACACGATCTGAGCCCGGCCGGAGGGGTCAGCGCGGCGTCCGCTGCCGCGGCAGCGCGTCGAGCGGGTTGAGCGTCGCGAGCGTCCACCGGTCGAGCCGGGCGATCGCCGACCGGACCGCCGGCCGCACGCGGCGGCGGGTCTGCGGGCTGGTCCGCGGGCTGGTGCGGGTGGTGCGTTCCTGCGGGGACATCGGACCTCCAGGGCTTGTCGTGGGACGACCCCGGCGCACGTCGTGCCGCGGCGGGAGGCCGCGTCCGGGCGTCGATGACCGGCGCACGCCCTCGTGGCACCACCGGGTACATCGCCCTGCGCGCCCGGTCCATGCCCGTATGCCCGTGTTGGCCCGCTCACGTCGCGGGCCCCCGGCCGGTACCGTGGTCGCGATGGCGGATGACGGCTGGTGGAGCGACGTGACCCACCGCGACGACGAGGTGACCCTCGAGGCGCGCCCTCGCACGCCCCGGGTCGACCTCACCGCGCACGACCCGCAGCAGGCGACGGGCGCGCCGGACGGCGTCCGGTCCGATGCCACAGACGGCGCCCCGGACGGCGCGGCCACCGAGCGCCTCGAGGTGTACCCGGGCACCGCGCAGACCCCGACCGTCGAGCAGACCGACCTGTTCGCACCCGCGGCCCCCCGGCCCGCCGTCTACGAGCCGCTCGCCCCCGAGCAGGCGGCCGCGCCGGGAGCAGCCAGAA
>NZ_MWLN01000048.1 GCF_002198655.1 Kineosporia sp. A_224 | reverse complement strand
GGCGGGGGAGCGCGGCGGTGCGCGGTGCGGCGCCGCGGCGGACGACGCGGACGCTGCGGACCCGGGAGCCGCCGGCGGCGAGGACGGTGGGGTTCGTCGTCCGTGACGACGGGCCTGACGACGGGCCTGACGACGGGCCGGACGACGTGCCGGACGACGTGCCGGACGCCGGGCCGGACGCCGCCCGGGCGGTGCCGAGCGAGGCCTCGACGAGGCTGCCCGTCGGGACCCCGGCGAGGTCGGCGGCCCGGACCTGGACGCGGCGGGCGCCCGAGCGGAGGAACGTGAGGACGGCGGGAGCCTCGCCCGGGCCGTGCGCGTGCGCCGTGAGGCCGTTCGCGGCCGTCACCCGCCCGCCAGGGCCGTGGGCGTGCTCGACGAGGTCCCTGCCCTCGACCGCGACCCGCTCGACGGTGCCGCGGACGACCGTCCCCGCGCCGGGGGCGGTGTCGGTGCCGAGCGGCCCGGTGGCGCGCGGGGCCGGCGCCCGGCCGGACGCGATCGCGGACGCGCCGGACCCGGCGGCGAGCGTGCCGGCGACCGCGAGCACGGCGACGACGACGTGCCGGCGGCGGGGCCGGCGGAGTCCGGGCTGCATGACGCTCCTCGGGGCGGACGGTGTCGTCGTCCTTCTCGGGGCGCGGGCCGGGGTCCTTGAGCCGAACAGGTGGTCCTCACCCGTCTGCCGTCACCGTCCGTGCCGGTCCCCGCCCGCTGCGCGCCCGCGCTACGCCGTCCGGTACACGCTGTCGTTCACCCGTCCGGCCCTGTCGGACACGCACCCGACAGGTGCACACGCAGCGACACCGTCGATCGACGTCCAGTGATCTCCGCGGCGTGTCCGGTGCGGACATGCGGTCGCAGACCCGTCGCCGACGCGCCGAGGCCGTGCCCCGGCGGACGGCGCGAAGGCGGTTAGCGTGGAGCAGTGGCTGACGGACCGGGGACCCGCGCGACGCTCGACGCGTGGCGGGAGAGTCTTGCCGCGGCGCACCTGCCGGACACCCTCCTGGTGCTCGGCGACGCGGCGGCGGACGCCCTCGACCTGACGAACGCCCACCCCTCGGGGATCGCGGCGCTCCTCGCGGGCCGGCCGACCCGGTTGTCGATGCTCATCCGCGAGCCCGAGGCGCACGCCGCGGCCCGCCGCCGGGCCCGGGCGATCCGGGCGACGGCGGGGACGTCGTCCCACGACCGGGGGATGCGCGCCGGCTACCTCGCCGCGGGCATCGCGACCTGGCTGCCCGCCGCCACCCCCGGCGCGATCGTCGACACCGTCGGCCCGGCGACCGAGCCGATCAGCGCGCCGGTGCTCCTGCGCGGCTGCACGCTGCGGCCCTGCGACGCCGGCCACGAGGACTACGACCTCGACCTCGAGGACGCCGCCGTCGTCAACCCGCGCCTCGTGCGCCGGCTCGAGGTCGAGTACGGGATCCGGCTCGACGGCGAGGCGCTCGGGCACCTCGCGTTCGGGCTCGCCGGGTTCGACCCGCGCCCCGTGCACGCGCGGATCGAGGAGCTCTGCGAGCAGGTCCCGCGCTTCTCCATCGACAGCCGGCTGCTCGTCGGGGTGTTCACCTCGGGCTCCGGTGCGCTCATCGCCGACCTCGACGCCGCCGGGCCCGCGATCGACGCGCACCCGGTCGTCGGGCCGATCCTGCGCTCGGAGGACACCGGCGCCTCCCGCACGCTGCGCCAGATCAACCCGCGGACCGTCGCCGACGAGGACCCGGAGACGGCCCCCGACGCCGACGCGGGCGTGCTCGACCTCGACGCCGGCCAGCGCAAGGCGGTGACGGCCGCGCTCGCGGGCGAGGACGTCGTCGTCGAGGGCCCGCCCGGCAGCGGGCTCACCCACACCCTCGCCGCCGGGATCGCCGGCCTCGTCGTCCGCGGCGAGCGCGTGCTCGTCGTCACCCCGCACCGTGCCACCGCCGACGCGCTCATCAGCCGGCTGCGCTCGGCCGGCGTCGGGGACTGCGTGCTCGACCTGCACGACGGCGCGGGGGACCGGGCCGCCGTCCTCGCCGGGCTGCGCAGCTCCCTGGACGCCGCGGTGGGCGGGGCGGCCCAGCAGAGCGCCGAGACCGGTGCGGGTGCCCGTGGCGCCACCGACCGGGTGCTCGCGCGCTGGCGGGAGGCGACGTCCACCCTCGCCGACGCGACCGCCGCCCTCCACGAGGTCCGCGCGCCCTGGGGCGTCAGCGCCTACGACGCGATGGTCGCGCTCGCCGGGCTCATGGCGTCCGCGCACGCGCCCCGGACCCGGGTGCGGCTGACCCGCGAGGTGACCAGGCGGCTCGACGCCGACAGCCGCGAGGCGCTGCGGACCGACCTGCGCGACGTCGCGTCGCTGCGGGCCTTCACCCTGACCCGGGTCGACACCCGCTGGCTCGACGCCCGGGTGCGCTCCGACACCGACGCCGAGAACGCGCTCGCGGCGGCGGTCGCCGCCCGCGACGGCCTCGGCCGGGCCCGCCGCGACATGGCCGCCGTCGCCCAGGCCGCCGGGCTCGCCGCTGCGAAGACCGCCGGGGACTGGCGGCCGCGGCTCGACCTGCTCCTCGGTGTCCGCGACACCCTCGACATGCTCCTGCCGGCCGTCTTCGAGCAGCCGCTCGGGGACCTCATCGCCGCGGTCGGCCCGGACGGCGGCCCGCCGGACGCCGGCCGGCTCGCCCGTCGGTCGCTGCGCCGCCGCGCGAAGAACCTCGTGCGCCCCGGCGTCCACGTCGAGGACCTGCACAGCGCGCTCGTCGCGGCCCAGGAGCAGCGGGTCCGCTGGCTCGAGCTCGCCGACGTCGAGGGCTGGCCGCGGGTGCCGACCGGGCTCACCGACGCGCAGGTCGCCGTCGAGTCCGTCGAGGCGGCGCTCGCCGTGCTCATGCACGCGCTCTCCGGCACCGGCACCCCGGACCTGCTCAAGCTCCCGCTCGACAAGCTCGAGCAGCGGCTCGCCGACCTCGCCGCCGACCCGGACGGCGTCCGCGACCAGCCCCGCCGGACGCTCCTGCTCGACCGGCTGCGGGACGCCGGGCTCGGCGACCTGCTCGCCGACCTGCGGACCCGGCGCTGCGAGGCCGAGGACGTCGACGGCGAGCTCGACCTCGCGTGGTGGACGAGCGTGCTGGAGTCGATCATCCGCGGCGACGAGCGGCTCGCCCGGCACGACGCCCAGAAGATGCGCGACCTCGTCGAGTCGCTCCGCGACCTCGACGGCCGGCTCGTCGCCGCGACCGCGACCAAGGCCGCGACCGCCGTCCAGGGCCGGGTCCGCGCCGCGCTCGACGCGCACCCGGACCAGCTGCGCTGGCTGCAGGTCGAGGTCGTCCGCGGGCAGCGGTCGGCGTGGCCGCACGACCTGTTCCGGCACGGGCCGGCCGTCGTCGGGGCACTGCGCCCGGTCTGGGTGATGAGCCCCGACACCGTGGCCCGCGTGCTGCCCCCGGCGGACGCCGGCAAGCCCCTCGTCGACGTCGTCGTCGTCGACGACGCGGGCCAGGTCGGCCTCGCCGAGGCGGTCGCCGCGCTCGCCCGCGGCCGCCGGGTCCTCGTCGCCGGTGACCGGCGCCGGCTCCCGCCCGCGACCGGCGGCGCCTCCGTGCTCGCCGCGCTCGCCGAGCGGCTGCCCGTGCACCGGCTCGACCGCGCGCACCGGGCCCGGGACGCCCGCCTCGTGGCGCCGATGCGCACGAGCTACCCCGAGGGCTGGCGCTGCACGCCGGGTGCCGCCGTCGAGCGCCCGTTCCACCTCGTGCACGTGCCCGACGGGATCGGCGTCCCCGCGCCCGGCGAGGAGTTCGCCGTGAGCTCCCAGCAGGAGGTCCGGCGCGTCGTCGAGCTCGTCGCCGACCACGCCGCGACCCGGCCGGGGCAGTCGCTGCTCGTCGTGACGCTCGGCGCCCGGCACGCCGAGCGGATCGAGGAGGCGCTGCGGCAGGCCGTCACCGAGCTGCCGCACCTCGCGCGGTGGCTCGACGTGCACTGGACCGGGGACATCGACGAGCCGTTCCTCGTGCGACCCGTGCATCGGATCGCGGGCATCGAGCGGGACGCCGCGATCGTTTCGATCGGCCTGGCCCGCACGCCGCACGGCCGGATCATGCACCGCTTCGGGGTGCTCGACGGCCGGTTCGGCCGGGCTTGCCTGCTCGCGGCGCTGTCCCGGTCGCGCCGGCAGACGACGCTGGTCTGCAGCTTCTCCGCCGACGAGCTGTCGCCCGAGCGGACCCGCACGGACGGCGCCCGGATGCTCCGCGAGGTGCTCGGCTTCGCCGGCCGCTCCGGGATCACCGGCGCCGACCCGACCCGCCCCGGGCTGCTCGGGCTCGAGCGCTCGCCGCGCCCGCCGGACGCCCTCGTCGAGGACCTCTGCTCGCGGCTGAGCGCCGTCGGGATGCCGGTGCTCGGCAACCTGCCCGCGCCGGACTGGCCCCTCGACATCGCCGTGCTCGACGGGCTCGTCCCCGGCCGCGGCCTGCTCGCGGTCGAGGTCGACGGGCCCGCGTATGCCGGCTGCCCGAGCGTGCGGTTCCGGGACCGGCAGCGCCGGCAGGCCTGGGAGCGGGCGGGCTGGGTGCACGTGCGGGTCGCCGCGATGGACCTGTTCTGCGACCCCGACGCCGAGGTCGAGCGGATCCACGACGCGTGGCGCGCCGCGGGTGGGCTGCCCGCGTCGGTCGTACCCGCGGACGTGCTGCCCGTCGTCGCCGTCCGCGACCCGTTCCCGGACGTCGCGACCGGGCTGCCGCCGTCGGCGTACGGGCCGACCGAGCTCGAGTCGGTCGCGACGTGGGTCGTCTCGGACGGCGTCCAGCGCGCCGACGAGGAGGTCGCCCACTCGGTGCGCGAGGCGCTGGGCATCGTCGAGCGCGGCGGCCGCGCGGACCTGCTCGTGGCCGCCGCGGTGCGCGCGGTCAACCCGCGGGTCGCCCTGGCGAACGCCGTCACCGAGCCCGTCGACCCGGTCGACCCGATGACCGTCGCCCCCGTCGCGGAGGTCGGCACCGGCTGGCCGAGCGTCGACCTCGGGCTCGGGGCACCGGTCCCGCCGGCCGTGGCGGACGTTCCGGCGGCGGATGTTCCGGCGGCGGAGGTCGGAGCGGATACCCCCGAGGCCGTAGTGGCCGTCGCGGGGGCGGCCGATGCCGTGACCGCAGGCACCGGCGAGAACAGCGACGAGGACAGCGAGCCCGGTGGCGAGCCCCGTGGCGAGGGCAGGGACGAGGCCGCTGGCAGCGAGGCGGCGACCCGGCTCGACGCCGACGCGGCCGCCCCGATGGACCTCGACGAGGTGGCGCGGGCCGCCGCGGACGACGCGGTCGCGCGTGAGGCCGACCGGGTGCGCGACCTCGTGACCGCCGAGGCGGACTCCGGCCGACGCGGCTGACCTGCGACGAGGCACGATGGGGACATGAACGACCCCGATCCGCCCGCCGCCGGTCCCGACGAGCCGACGCACGGGCCGACTGAGGCCCCGGCCGGCGAGCCGGGTGCGGAGCCGACCGACGCCGAGGCGCTCGTCCGGCTCGTCGCGCCGCTGCGACGAGCGCCGCGGCGGGTCGACCCGGAGGACTGGTCCCGCTCCGGCGGGGACGACGACGAGCGGTACCAGCGCGAACGCCCGCCTCACTGGGAGTGAGACGGGCGTCCCGGCCCTCGTGCTGGGGGCCGACGTGCGGCTGCTGCTGCGGGCCCGGGAGGGCCGGACGCAGCGTCAGGCGTTGTTCTGCGCGCGGAGCAGGTCGCGGATCTCGGTGAGCAGGAGGACGTCCTCGGCCGGGGCGGCCGGCTCCTCGACGAGGCCCTTCTTGCGGCGCTCCTGGAGCTTGTTCATCGGGACGACGAGGATGAAGTAGACGACGGCCGCGATGATGACGAAGTTGATCGCCGCGCTGATGACGGCGCCGAAGTCCACGAACGTCTCCTTGACGCCCTTGTCGCCGAGCTGGATGCCCCAGCCGATCTCGCCGCCGCCGCCGAACGAGGCGACGATCGGGTTGACGATGCTCTCGACGAACTTCGTCACGATGGCGCCGAACGCACCGCCGATGACGACCGCGACCGCCAGGTCGACGACGTTGCCGCGCATGATGAACTCGCGGAAGCCCTTGATCATGTGTGTCTCCTCAGCCGATCCCGGACGGCGGGGCGCGTGCCCGGTTCGCCCGCACCCTAGCGAGATCCGGTAGCGCTTTCACGAACCGTGGCCGTCACGGCGCCGACCTTTTCGATCATGGTGAGACGACGACGACGGTGAGTGACCGTCCCACGGCGGCAGCGAGCCGGGAGGCGGCCGCCCGGTCGGCGGCGACGACGAGCACACCGGCGGTGTCCGTGGGGGTCGAGCCGGGCGCGGTGCCGACGCCCCCGAGCAGGCTGCTCGCGCCGTCGGCCTCGCCGCCGTCGGTGCCACCGCCGTCCGATGGCCCGGCACCGGGCACGGCGAGCACGACGAGGCCCTGCGCGAGCGTGGTCGCGCTGCCGGCGGGCGCGTCGACGTCAGCAGCGACGGCCGGTGCGGAGTCGGTCGCCGGACCGGCGAGGACGTCCACCCGGTCGCCGGGCCGGACCGCGATCACCGCGGCCGGGTCCGCCGTCCGGACCGTGACGACGACCGAGCCCGGCGGCCGGCGCGCGGAGCCGGGCCCGACGATGCGGACGTCGGTGAACGGCTCGCCGCGGCGCACCGGGGCGGCGAGCACCGAGCCCGCGGCCGGAGGGGTGGCGCCGTCGGGGCGGGCCCCGGCCGGCACCCGCACGGTCGTGAGGTCCCCCGGCGTCAGCGGGACGCCCGCCGCGAGGTCGCGGGCGGCGACGGTGAGCAGGGTCGTGGCCGGTGGCGGCGGGGCGACGGCCCTGACCCCGGCCCAGACGGCGACGGCGGTGCAGAGGGCGGCCAGGGGACGGCGGCGCCGGCGCAGGGCACGCCGGACCGCCCGCCCCGTCGGCCGGGGGCGGCGGGTCACGAGGGTCTCCGGGGGAGAGGCGACGGTGAGGACGGAGCGGGAAGGAGGCGCGAACGAAGCGGGAAGCGGCGGGAGGGAGCCGGGGGACGAACCGCGGGGAGCGGCCGACCGGCTAGGGCAGCTCGAAGGGCAGCGGCAGCCCGTCGACCGCCTGCCGGCAGGTGCAGGCGTCGTCCGTGGGGAGCGCCTCGACGACGCCGACGAGCATCGCCTTGAGCCGCTCGACGGAGCGGCCGAACACCTCGAAGACCTCGGCGTGCGTCACGCCGTCGCCCGTCTCGACGCCCGCGTCGAGGTCGGTGACGACGGCGATGCTCGTGTAGCAGAGCGCGAGCTCGCGGGCGATGCCCGCCTCCGGGGCACCGGTCATGCCGACGACGTCGGCTCCGGCGGCGGCGTGCCAGCGCGACTCTGCCCGGGTGGAGAACCGGGGCCCGTTGATGACGAGCAGCGTGCCGCCGTCGTGCGCGGGCCAGCCGGACGCGACCGAGGCGCCCAGGGCCGCGGCCCGGCCACGGGCGCAGTACGGGTCCGCGAAGGCGACGTGGACGACGGTGCCGGGGGCGTCGTAGACGGTGTGCTCGCGGCCCCAGGTGCGGTCGATGAGCTGGTCCGGCACGACGAGGGAGCCGGGGCCGAGGTCTGTGCGCATCGACCCGACGGCGCACGGGCCGAGCACCTGCCGGACGCCGAGGCTGCGCAGCGCCCAGAGGTTGGCCCGGTAGTTGACCCGGTGCGGCGGGAACCGGTGGTCGCGCCCGTGCCGCGGGACGAAGGCGACGCGGCGGCCGGCGACCTCGCCGACGACCGGCGGGGCGCTCGGCGGGCCGAAGGGGGTCTCGACGGGGACCTCGCGGGCACCGTCGAGCCAGGAGTAGAAGCCGGAGCCGCCGATGACCCCGATCTCGGCGACAGGGGCCCCGGTGCCGGCGGGGGTGGTCGGCGTCTGCGTCATGGGCGGGACGTTATCCGGCCGCGCCGACCGCTGGCTGCCCGTGCCGCCCGCCCCTGTGGACAGCGGCGCCGATCCCCGGCCTGTGGACGGGTCGAGCCGGGCTCAGGCGGCGGACGTGCTGCCCGACGACCCGCCAGAGGAGCCGGACGACGAGGCGGACGACGAGCCGGACGACGAGGAGCCCGAGGACGAGGAGCCCGAGGACGAGGAGCCCGCCGAGGCGCCCGACGTGGCCGGCGTCGCCGGGGCCTTCGTGTCGGACGTCGAGTCCGACGAGCCGGAGGACGAGTCCGACGAACCGGACGACTCCGATGAGGACGACGTGCTCGGCGACGTCCCGCTGCCGCTGCCGCGCGAGTCGGTGCGGTAGAAGCCCGAGCCCTTGAAGACGATGCCGACCGAGTTGAAGAGCTTGCGCAGCTTGCCGGCGCACTCCGGGCAGTCGGTGAGTGCGTCGTCCGTGAAGGCCTGCTGCGCCTCGAAGCGGTGGTCGCACGCGGTGCACGCGTAGGCGTACGTCGGCACGTTGCCCTCCTGGAGCGGTGTTCGGCGGTCGTGGGCGCGGGGCCCGGACGACTGGCTCGGTGGTGTCGTGGTCGTTCTTTAGCACTCCAACACGACGAGTGCCAATCCTATGCCACCCGAACGACCCGCGTGGCCCACGGACCCACAGGGTGGCGGATTGTTAGCGTTCGGTGCGTGCCGACCGCTCTCGACCAGTCCACCGGCCTCGCCGTCCGGCCGGCGGCCGGACCGCCGCCCGCCGTCCTGACGGCAGGTGCCGCGCCCGTGGCCGTCCCGCCCGCCCGGCGCGGCGGCCGGGCCGGTCTCACGCCGGCCGCGGTCGTCGCCGAGGCGGCCAGGGTCGCCGACGAGGCGCGCGACGCCCGGGTGCCGCTCGCGACCGTCGCCGACCGGCTCGGCGTCCGGCTGCCGAGCCTCTACAAGCACATCGCCGGTGCCGAGGGCCTGCGGCGCGGGCTCGGCCGGCTCGCCGCCGAGGGCCTGCGGGCCGCGCTCGACGAGGCGCTCGGGGTGCTCGACGCCGAGGACACCCGGGACGACGCCGACACCGACGCCGACGGTGCCGCGCCGGCGGGAGCGTCCGCCCGCAGCCGCCGGCTCACCGCCGTCGCGACCGCCTACCGCGCGTGGGCCGCCGAGCGACCCGGCCTCTACCTCGCGCTCGCGACCGCCCCGCACCCGGACGACCCGGAGCACGCCGCGGCCGTCGCCGCGGTGACGCAGCGCCTCGTGGAGGTCGTCGTGCTCTACGGCGCGAGCGGGGACGACGACGTGCTGGACGGCGTCCGCCTGCTGCGCAGCGCGCTCCACGGCTTCGCCTCGCTCGAGGGGACGGGCGGGCACGGCGTCCCGGACGCCGTCGACCGCACCTTCGCCCGGCTCGTGGCCCTCCTCGACGCCGGGCTCGCCGCACCGGCCCCGCAGCCGGCTACGAGTCCGGTCCCGCAGCCGGTCCCGCAGTCGGTCCCGCAGTCGGTCCCGCAGCCGGCCGCCGACCGGGTCTGACCGTGCGGGTCGTCGCGGCGGCGAACCTCGGGCTCGCGTTCGCGCTCGAGATGGTCGCCCTCGTCGGGCTCGTGCTCGTCGGCTGGCGGCTCGACGCCGCGCTGCCGCTGCGCCTGCTCGGCGCGGCCGCCCTCCCGGTGCTCCTCGGCGTCGTCTGGGGCCTACTGCTCGCGCCGCGCGCGACGCGGTTGCTGCGTGGCGCCGTCCACGTCGTCGTCAAGGCGGCGGTGCTCCTCGCGGTCGCCGCGGCGGTCACCGCCTCGGGCCTGGGCTGGGGCCCCTGGTACGGCCTCGCCGTGGTCGTCCACCTCGCCCTCGCGGTGGTGCTGCGCCAGGTGCCGCGGGCTGACAGCACGACGGGCGCGCCCTAACGTGCGTCCATGACGACGCAGCAGGTGGACCTCACCGACCTCGCCGGCCCGACCGGCTCGCGCCGGCTCACCGGCCACCTGGCCCGCCCGCAGGGGGAGGGGCCGTTCCCCGGGGTCGTCGTCGTCCACGAGGCGTTCGGCGTCGACGACGTCATGCTGCGCCACACCGAGCGGGTGGCCGCGATGGGCTACCACGCGCTCATGCCGGACCTCTTCAGCGACGGCGGTGCGGTGCGCTGCCTCGTCTCGACGTTCCGTGCCCTGAAGGCCGGCAGCGGCAAGCCGTTCGTCGACGTCGACGCCGCCAAGCGCTTCCTCACCGCCCTGCCGGACAGCACCGGGAAGGTCGGCGTCATCGGCTTCTGCATGGGCGGCGGGTTCTGCCTCGTGCTGGCGGGCAAGGGGTTCGACGCCGTCGCGCCGAACTACGGGCCGGCGTTCGGCAACCTCGAGGCGGCGCTGCAGGGCTCGTGCCCGGTCGTCGCGAGCTACGGCGGCAAGGACAAGGGGCTGCTCGGGGTGCCGCCGGTCATCGAGGACACGCTGACGGCGCAGGGGATCCCCAACGACGTCAAGGTCTACCCGGACGCCGGGCACTCGTTCCTCAACGACGCCCCGAACGGGCCGCGCCTGCTGCGCCCGGTCATGCGGCGCTCGCACGTCGGCCCGGAGCCGGTCTCGGCCGCCGACGCCTGGGACCGGATCGAGGCGTTCTTCGCCGTCCACCTCAAGGGCGCGGCACCCGCCGCCTGACCGGTGAGGTCCGTCAGGTCCGCCCGGGACGCATCGCGTCCGGGCCGAGCCGCCGGTACCAGCCGGCGAGCTTGCCCCCGGCGCTCACCTCACGCAGCCGGCGCTCGGCGACGGGACGGGCCGCGGCGGACGCGACGATGATCATCTCGTCCCCGTGTCGCAGCATGGTCCGCGGCGTCGGGACGAACGGCTCGCCGCCCCGCACGACGAGGGTGATGTTGCACCGCTCGGGCAGCCGCAGCTCGAAGATCTCGACGCCGTGCAGCCGCGAGGTCGGCCCGATCCGCATCTGGACGACGTCCGCGTCGAGCGCGCCGAGCGGCGACGACTCGACGTCCAGGTCGACGATCGTCTCCCCCTGCGACAGCGCCAGCCGGCGCGCGACCCACGGCAGCGTCGGGCCCTGGACGAGCGTGAAGACCACGACGAGGACGAAGACGAGGTCGAAGATGCCCGTCGCGTCGACGAGGCCGGCCGTCGCGGGCACGGTCGCGAGGACGACGGGGACGGCGCCGCGCAGCCCGGCCCACGACAGGAAGGCCTGCTCCCGCAACGGGAACCGGAACCAGGACACCGACGCGAGCACCGACAGCGGCCGCGCGACGAGGAGCAGCACGAGGCCGACGACGAGCGCGCCGACGACGTGGTCGGGCAGCCGGAACGGGTCGGCGAGCAGCCCGAGCAGCACGAACAGGCCGATCTGGGCGAGCCAGCCCAGGCCCTCGGCGAACCCGCGGACGGCGGCCCCGTGCGGCAGCCGGACGTTGCCGAGGGCGAGGCCCGCGACGTACGTCGCGAGGAAGCCCGAGCCGTGCAGCGCGTCCGCCGCGCCGTAGGCGAGGACGACGAGGGCGATGACGGCGATCGGGTAGAGGCCTGACGCCGGCAGCGCGACCCGGCGCAGCGCCAGCGCGCCGAGCCGGCCCACGCCGACGCCGATGACGACACCGATCGCGAGCTCGCCGACCGCCTCGAGGGCGAGCAGCCACCACGCGTGGGTGGGCTCTTCCGGGTGCGCGGCGATCTCGGTGAGCGCGATGACGGCGATGACGACCGGGGCGTCGTTGAAGCCGGACTCCGCCTCGAGCAGGCCGACGAGGCGCGGCGGAAGCGGCAGCCCGCGCAGGACCGAGAAGACGGCCGCGGCGTCCGTGGAGGAGACGACCGCCCCGATGAGCAGCGCGACGGGCCACTCCAGGCCCAGCAGGTAGTGCGACGCGGTGCCCACGACCCCGATCGACACGACGGTGCCGACGGTGGAGAGGACGGCGGCCGGTCCGACGACGTCCTTGATCCGCGACCAGCGCGTGGTGAGACCACCCTCGGCGAGGATGAGCACGAGCGCGGCGTAGCCGAGCACCCCGGTGAGCTGCTGGTCGTCGAACTCCAGGCCCAGCCCGCGCTCGCCGATGGCGAGGCCGAAGAAGAGGTAGACCAGCAGCGAGGGCAGCCCGGTCCGGACCGACAGCCGGACCGCGAAGACGGCGAGGAGCAGGACGAGCGCGCCCCCGAGCAGCACCAGGCCCAGCTCGTCGACCGTCACCGGCGGCTCCCCGGCACCGGCGCACGCCGGGCGCCGGTCTGGTGCAGGGGGGTCATGACGACACCTTATGTGCTCGTGCGGGAGCGCACCGTGGTGGACGACGCGCCCGGGGCCGTGCCGTAGGTCACCGGTCGCGGGAGCGTCGGCGCGGTCCCCTACAGTGCGAGCCGTGTCCCGTCGCCGCCCGTGGCGCCTGGTGCTCATCGGGGTGTGCGCGCTCGTCGTCACCCTGCTGGTCGCCGTCGCCGTCCTCACGACGACCGCGGTCCGTCGTCCGCTGCCCGACACCTCCGGCGACCGCGACGTCTCGGGGCTCGACGGGCGGGTGACGGTGCTCCGCGACGAGCGGGGCGTCCCGTCGGTCTACGCGGACACCGCGCTCGACCTCTTCCGGGCCCAGGGGTACGTGCACGCCCAGGACCGCTTCTTCGAGATGGACTGGCGGCGGCACGTCACCGCCGGCCGGCTCTCCGAGCTCGTCGGCCCGAACGAGGACGCGCTGCTCGCCGACAAGGTCGTCCGGACCCTCGGCTGGCGCCGGGGCGCCGCCGCGGAGCTGGCCCAGGCCGAGCCGTCGACGCGGGCCTACCTCGATGCGTACGCCGAGGGGGTCAACGAGTACATCTCGACCCGCTCGCCGGCGCAGCTGTCGCTGCAGTACTCGCTGCTCGGGCTCTCGGTCGACCTGCCGCGGATCGAGCCGTGGACCCCGGAGGACTCCGTCGCGTGGTTCAAGGCGATGGCCTGGGACCTGCGCGGCAACTACGACAGCGAGCTCGCGCGCGCCGAGGCGTTCGGTGCCGTCAAGGACGTCGCGCGGGTCGAGCAGCTGTTCCCGGCGTACCCGTACGCCGAGCACGCGCCGATCCTCGCCGCCGCCGACGTCCGCACCGGCACGCCGTCCGCCGCCCGGCCGGGGACCGCGGACCCGGCCCGGCCGGCAGCGCAGGACGTCACCGCGGCGCTGCGCGGCCCGGACGCCGCCCGGGCCGTCGCGGCGGCCCGGCGGGCCGTGGAGTCGGTGCCCGAGATGCTCGGCGGGACCGACGGCACCGGCTCGAACTCCTGGGTCGTCTCCGGCCGGCTCAGCGCGACCGGGAAACCGTTGCTGGCCAACGACCCGCACCTGTCACCGAGCCTGCCCGGCGTCTGGTACCAGGCCGGGCTGCACTGCCGGGAGGTGAGCGTCCGCTGCCCGTTCGACGTCGCCGGCTTCACGTTCGCGGGCGTCCCGGGTGTCGTCATCGGGCACACCGGGACGATCGCCTGGGGGATGACGAACCTCGGTCCCGACGTCACCGACCTCTACCTCGAGCGCACCCGCGGCGACACCGTCGAGCGCGACGGCGACTACGTGCCGATGACCGTGCGGACCGAGACGATCGCGGTGGCCGGGGCCGACCCGGTGCAGCTCACCGTGCGGTCCACCGAGCACGGTCCGCTCCTCAGCGACGTGCTGCCGTCGGTCGCGGACGCCGGTGCCGCGGCCCCCGCCGGTGGCTCCGGGTACGCCGTCTCGCTCGCCTGGACGGCGCTGACGCCGGGGCACGACATGGACGCCGTCTTCGCCGTCGACACCGCGACCGACTTCGCGTCGTTCCGCCGCGCCGTCCTGCTCATGGACGTCCCCGCGCAGAACTTCGTGTACGCCGACAACCTCGGCGACCACGGCCACGTCGGCTACCAGGCACCGGGCCGGATCCCGTTGCGGGCCACGGTCCGGACCAAGGGCACGGACGGCGCCCGGACCGCCCCGACGGACGGCACGTGGCCGCTGCCCGGCTGGGACTCGCGGTACGACTGGCAGGGCTTCGTCGACACCGCCGACCTGCCGTGGACGCTCGACCCGGACGCCGGCTTCCTCGTGGCCGCGAACCAGGCCGTCACGCCGCGCGGCACGGGCGTGCGGTTCACGAGCGACTTCGACTACGGCTGGCGCTCGCAGCGGATCCGCGACCTCGTCACCGCCCGCACGGCGAACGGCCGGCTCATGACGACGTCCGACATGGCCTCGATCCAGCTCGACACCCGCAACCCGCTGTGGGAGCGGCTCGAACCGGTGCTCCTCGCGGCCGACGTCGACGCGTTCACGGCGCAGGGCCGGGCGCTGCTGCACGACTGGGACGGCAGCCAGCCGGTCGGATCGGCGGCTGCGGCGTACTTCAACGCGGTGTGGGCGAGCCTGCTCGAGCTCACCTTCGACGAGCTGCCCGAGGGGAGCCGGCCGGACGGCGGCGGCCGCTGGATGCAGGTCGTCACCGCGCTCCTCGAACGCCCCCGGGACCCCTGGTGGGACGACCGCTCCACCCCGGGCGTCGTCGAGACCCGGGACGAGATCGTCCTGCGCAGCCTCCAGGAGGCCCGACTGCGGCTGACCCGGGAGCAGGGCAAGGACCCGGCCGGCTGGACCTGGGGCCGCGCCCACACCCTGCGGCTCGCCGCGACGCCGACCGGTGAGGTATCAGCGACGGCGCCGCTGCACCGGCTGCTCAACCGCGGCCGGACCGAGCTGCCCGGCGGCCCGGCGGTCGTCGACGCGCTGGCGTACGACGCGTCGTCCGGCACCTTCGACGTCGTCTCCGCGCCGTCGATGCGGATGGTCGTCGACCTCGCGGACGTCGACCGGTCCCGCTGGGTGAACCAGACCGGCCAGTCCGGCCACCCGGGCAGCGCGCACTACGCCGACCAGCTCGAGGCCTGGGCGACGGGCCGGACGTACCCCTGGCCGTTCGGTGCGGTCGCCGTCCGGCAGGCGGCCGTCGACACGCTCACGCTGAGGCCGCCGGACTGAGGTCCGTCCGCCGTCACGGCGTCGAACCGCGCCGTCGTCATCCGCACCCGGCACGGCAGGCGCTCGCCGACCCGGGGCACCCGGGCCCCGCGGGGCAGGGCGAGCATGCTGACCTGCATGTGCGGGGTGTCGGCGAAGGCGAGCCTGCGGCCGTCGAGCGTGAACGGCGAGCGCCACACGCCGACGAGGGCCGCGAGCGCCTCGACCGCCGCGACCGCCCGGCCGCGCAGCGACGGGGCGGTCGCCCGCAGACCGACGCCGTGCACCGTGCCGCCGCTGACGAGGACGAGCGTCCGGCTCCCGGTCCGTTTGCGGGAGTAGCCGATCCGCGCCCCGAGCGGCACCCGGCGGACGTCGAGGACGGTGCCGGTGACCGTCACCGCACCCGGCGCGCCGAGCCACAGCCGGCTGCCGACCCGCTCCCGGATCCGCAGCTGCGGGGCGGCGCGGACGAGCCGCTGCACCCCGGCCGCCCCGAGATGGCTCACCCACAGGGTCGTCCCGGGGGCCTCCCGGGCGACGGTGACGGCCGCCGCGCGGGCCGGCGCCGGGCCGCCGCGCAGGGGCAGGTGGAGGGCGAGCCCGCGGCACGTCGCGGACCGGCCGGCGCCGTCGTCCCCGAGGGCCCTGAGCCGGTGCAGCGCCGACAGCGCGTGGGCCAGCGGCACGCCCTGCCGGTGCATCCCGGTCTCCACCTCGATGACGAAGGGGTCGAGGCCGTGCCCGGACGCGAGCGCCTCCAGGGCCGCCTCCAGGGCCGGCCCGTCGGCCACGGTCCGCACGACCCGGTGCCGGACGTCGTCCGGGCCCGACGGCGTCCGCAGGTCGTGGCAGGCCTCGAGGACGAGCACGTCGCCGGGGAAGACCGCGGCGACGAGCGCCGCCTCCGCGGGGGTCCCGGCGGCGACGGTGTCGATGCCGCGGAAGGCGCCCCGGGCGACCGAGTCCGCGGCGAGGTCGGCGGTGGCGGCCGCCACGAGGCCGAGCCCGAGGCCGTAGCCGTCGCCCTTGAGGACCGGGACGACCCCGGGCTCCGCCGCGACGACGCGGCGCAGGTGGTCGCGCCAGGCGGCCAGGTCGATGCACGCCGTGAACGTCATCGCGCGGCCGCCCTGCGCCGTTGCCGCTCCCGCACGACGCGGTAGGCGGCCGCCCACCCCGGCCGCAGCCCGAGCTCCCACTCGCCGACGTACTCGACGGCGTCCGCGCCGAGCCCGGCCTTGAAGCGCAGCAGCCCGGAGGCGGGGTCGGACGGCCGCAGCCCCGGCTCGACCCCCCGCAGGTCGTAGAGCGACCCGCCCTGCTCGGCGACCCGCAGCGCGATCGACCAGTGCAGGGCGTTGGCGGCGCGCACCTCACGGTCCCGGGCGGTGGAGGCGCCGTAGAGGTAGCAGACCCGCGGACCGGTCCGCACCGTCACGGCACCGGCGAGGACGGCGCCCTCGTGCACCGCGACGTCGAGCCGGGCCCGCCCGCCGAGCGCGCCGAGCAGCCGCGTGAGGTAGCCGCGGGGCCGGGGCACGAACCCGTGCCGCCGGGCGGTCTCGACGTAGAGGTCCTCGAAGACCGCGACGTCGGTCGGGGTCGCCCGGCGCACCTCGACGCCGGCGGCCTGCGCCCGGGCGAGGTTGCGGCGCCACTGCTGGTTCGTGCCGGCGCGCAGGTCCGCCGCCGACCGGTCCGCGACGTCGAGGACGGCCACGAGCCAGGGCTGCCCGTCGCCGAGGTCCCGCGGGGCCGCCGTCCAGCCGAGCCGGTCGAGGGCGGCGGTCCACCGGGCGCCCTCCGGGTCGGTCCGTGCGGGCGGCACGGCGTCCAGGTCGGCGGCCCCGGCGGCGATCGCGGCCCGGACCCGGGCGGCGTCCCAGACCCGGTGCCGGACGCGCGGCCCGACCCGGAGGGTGAAGGCGCCCTCGGCGCGGACGTGCCGGACGAGCGAGGTGAGGACCGCGCCGGGGTCGGGTGCCTGCGGTGCGGGGAGCATCACCGGGCCCTCGGGCACGTAGGCCAGGGTCCGGCGCGGGGTGAGCCGCGCGGGGCCGAGCGGGAGCCGGCGGTGGAGCACGAGCGCGGCCGCGACGAGCCGCCCGCCGTCGTCGGCCCAGCCGAGCCGCTCGGCCTCCCAGCCGGGCTTCACCGCGGCCCACTCCGGGGTCTGCAGCGCGGAGCCACCGACGAGGTCGACGAACGCGCGCAGCGCCTCGTCGTCGATCGGGATGAGGCGCAGGGCGCCGCCGGCCACGTGGTGCGGCGGGTGCTGCGTGGACTGTCGTTGGTCGAACCCGGACATGAGGCCCCCCGGCCTGTCGCGACGGACGAGTCGCACCTGCGCCGCGGTGCCGTGCCGGGCGGCTCGATGCCGCATACACGATCCAGAGCCGAGAAAGGTTGCGCCGCAGGGGGATCGGAAACCCCCCACGTTGCGCGGCCGCGAGGGCAGGCCTGCCCCGGACACGACCCGGGCGCGCACAACGCAGCCCGCCACCGCCGCGTCCCGCCACCGACGACAGCGCCGGGGGACCGGCCGGGGACAGAGGCGGTGCGTGATGGACGGACGGCGTGGGCGCGGCGGTGGCGGGCTGCGTTGTGCGCGCCCGGG
>NZ_MWLN01000047.1 GCF_002198655.1 Kineosporia sp. A_224 | reverse complement strand
AAGGGAGGTGGGGTGGTGCGGCCGGGGGGTGGGTCCGGCTCAGACCTTCGTGCGGTGGAAGGAGCGGTACGACAGGCTCGCGGTGGGCCCGCGCTGGCCCTGGTAGCGGGAGCCGTACCCGGCCGAGCCGTACGGGTGCTCCGCCGGGCTGGACAGCTGGAAGAAACAGAGCTGGCCGATCTTCATCCCCGGCCACAGCTTGATCGGCAGGGTCGCGACGTTGCTCAGCTCGAGGGTCACGTGGCCGCTGAAGCCGGGGTCGATGAACCCCGCGGTCGAGTGCGTGAGCAGCCCCAGACGACCGAGGCTCGACTTGCCCTCCAGGCGCGCCGCGACGTCGTCCGGCAGGGTGACGACCTCGTAGGTGGAGGCGAGCACGAACTCCCCGGGGTGCAGGATGAACGCCTCGTCGGGCTCCACCTCGACGAGCCGGGTCAGCTCCGGCTGCGCCTCGGCCGGGTCGATGAACGGGTACTTGTGGTTGTCGAACAGCCGGAAGTACCGGTCGATGCGGACGTCGACGCTCGAAGGCTGGATCATCTCCACGTCGAGCGGGTCGAGGAGCACGCGACCGGCCTCGAGCTGGGCGCGGATGTCCCGGTCCGATAGCAGCACGCAGCCCAACCTACCCGGGGGTTCAGGTCGTCGTCCGCCCGTCCTGCCAGTGACCGTCGGGTGCCGCCTGCGCACGGCCGGTCACCCGTGATCCCCAACGGACCATCCCCCCGCGATTCGGGGGGTCAGATGAGGTCACGAACGGGTAACGTCCCTGCGTATGGCCCAGGGAGACCCGATGGCGACGCTGCAGTCGCTGGACAGGTTCGTCGTCCGGCAGCGCATCACGCCCATGGTGAACCGCTACGAGATCCGGGCGCCGGGCGGTGACGGGGCGGCCAAGGGCCCGGTCCTCGCGCTCGCCCAGCAGAAGCGGATGGCCCTGCGCGAGCAGGTGACGTTCTTCGCCGACGAGGCGCGGACCATGCCGCTGTTCGGCTTCAAGGCCCGCAACGTCGTCGACCTCGCCGGCGCGACCGACGTCGTCGACTCCTCGGGCCAGGTCATCGGCGTCTTCCGCAAGGACTTCGGGGCGAGCCTGCTGCGCTCGACGTACCACCTCGAGCAGCCCGGGCACCCGGTCGCGACCGGCGTCGAGCGGAGCCAGGCCATGGCGCTCGCCCGCCGGTTCCTCCTCGAGTGGCTGCCGTACCACTTCGACTTCACGCACCCCGACGGCACGGTGGCGATGTCGGTCGACAAGAAGTTCGCCTTCGGCCGGGACTCGTACGAGGTCACCGTGCCGGACCCCGGCCTCGACCGGCGGCTCGCCGCCGCGATGGCCGTCGCGCTCGACGCGCTGCAGGCGCGGTAGCCGCGCTCTGACCGAGCGCCGCCGTGCCTGAGCACGGCGGCGGTGGCTAGCAGCCTTCGCCGCGTGGGCCGTCGGGCCGGCCGACCCATCCGGGCGGGCCGCGGCGCCGAACCGGTCACGTGGTCACCCCCCTGCTGCGGCGCCGGTCCTGGCTCGCCGTGCTCGCCCTCCTCGTGCCGCTCGTCGCGGTCGCCGGTACGGCGTCCGCGCAGGAGCCGGCCCGGGTGCGGGTGCTGCAGCTGAACCTGTGCGGCAGCGGGTACGCCGTCTGCTGGACCGGGCGGGCCGCGCCGCGGGCTGCCGCGGTGATCCGGGCGAGCGCTCCCGACGCGGTGACGCTCAACGAGACGTGCGCGGACGACGTCCCCGCCCTGCGACGCGCGCTCGCCGAGGCGCACGACCGGGCGGGTTCGGTGCGGACGGCGTTCGCGCCGGCGGCCGACCGGCGCACCGGGGAGCCGATCCGGTGCCGCACGGGCGGGCCGTACGGCGAGGCCGTGCTCGTGTGGACGCCGGGCGCGGGCGGTGGTGCCGCGACCACCGGGGCGTACCGCGCGCAGGACCCGCACCAGGACGAGCAGCGGGTCTGGGCGTGCCTGCCGACGGACCGGCTCACGGTCTGCACGACGCACCTGACGAGCGGCAGCCCGGCGGGGACGCTCGCGCAGTGCACCGAACTGCTGCGGGACGTGCTGCCCGGGGTGCGCACCGGGCGACCCGGGGTGCCGGTGGTCGTCGCGGGGGACCTCAACCTCGTCGCCGCGCCGGCCGGGCCGGGGCCGGCCGCAGCGCCCGGCCGGGACCTGGCCGCCTGCGTGCCGGCGGGCAGCGGGTACCGGCACGCCGACGACGGGGTGCAGCACGTGCTGACGTCGGACCTGCGGCCGGGCGCCGTCCGGCTCCTGGACATGGCCCGGACGACGGACCACCCCGGGCTGCTCGCCTCGTTCTCGGCGGGCTGACCGGGTCGTGGCGGTTGTCGGGCCCCGCGGCTAGCGTCCCGGTGTGGCCGAGGCGGGGGACGACCGGATCGTCGTGCAGCACGTCGGGCACGTGGTGACGGTCGCCGACCTGCGGGCCGCCCTGACGGGGCTGCCCGACGACGCGCAGGTGCACGTCGCGGTGCCGGAGCGGCCGGGCGAGGAGACGTCCGCCCTGTACCCGGTCGCCGGTCTGCACGAGCCCGCGGTGCGCCCGACCCGGGGCGCGGGCCTCGTCGTGGCCCTGCGCGCCGACTTCCCCTCGGGGGCCTACCTGCTGCCGCGCCGGGGCTGGCTCACCGTGCGTCACGGGCTGCCGGAAGGCCCGGACGGCGTCCGGCTGCACGACGGCCTCGCGACGGCCGTCGAAGGTGCCGTCGCGGCGCTCGGGTACCGCGGGCCGGCGTCCACGAGCCGCGACGGGGGCACGACGGAGTGGGCCTGGCAGAGCGCCGGGGCCGCCGTCTCCGACGTGCTCGACGCCGCGGTGGCAGCGGTGGGGGCGTTCGCGGCCACGGTGCCCGGTGACGAGCGGTGGGACGTCGAGGTGCGGGTGGAGCGCTGACCTGGCGGTCGACCCCCGTGGAGGGGCCGGTCGCCGCGCGGGACGGGCCGCAGGTCGAAAGTGAGCGCGTCCCCGGCGTTGCAGGGGCAGGATGCGGTGCGTGCCCACCGTGTCTCCCGCGTCGACCGACGCGCCTGACGAGCCGGCACGCCGAACAGCCACCACCGCACCGACGGGCGCGGAGCGCCGGGCCGGGGCTCGCACCCGCCCTGCACTCGTGCTCGCGCTTCTGCTGTCGGTGGCGGGCGGCGTCCGCCTCGGCCTCCTCCTTCTCGAGTGGCCGGCGAGCAACAGCGACGAGGCGACGACGGGTCTGATGGCGATGCACATCGCCGAAGGCCGCCACGCCCCCGTCTTCATGTACGGCCAGTCGTACATGGGTACCGCGCAAGCCTTCCTCGCCGCCGTGCCGTTCCGCACGTTCGGGCCTTCGCTGATCGCTCTTCGGGTCCCGATGCTGCTGGCGTTCCTGCTCTTCCTCACCCTGGTGTTCGTCCTGGGTCGGCGCCTGTACGGGACGCCGGTCGCATTGATGTCCGTTGCCCTCCTGACGTTGGGGTCGAGGGAACAGCTCGGGTACGAGCTGATCGCGCAGGGGGCCGTACCCGAGACCCTGGTCGGTGGAACGCTCCTGCTCCTTCTCGGACATCGACTGCTCGAGGTGTCCGGCGCTCCGGGTCGCGGCGGCACGCGACGAGGACTGCTGGCGGCCTGGGGCACCACGGCCTCCGTCGGGCTGTGGAGCACTGCCTTGGTGGCCCCGTTCGTCGCCACCTCCGCGGTGCTGGTCGTGATGAGCCTGCGCCGCCATCCCGCGAAGCTGCTCGGGAGCGTCTCGGCGCTCGTCGTCGGTCTCGTCGCGGGAGCCGCGCCGTGGATCCTGCACGACGTGACTCACCCCTGGCGGGACAGCGGCGTGGTCAGCGTGGTGAACCTGTACCTGCACGGCGGCACCGGGTTGAACGGTCAGTCGGCCGGGCTGGGCAGCCAGGTGGCCAACACGTTGACCACCAGCCTCGCCTACATGACGGGCGGCTCCGCCGTCGCCCACCCGCAGTCGCTGCCGGCGTGGCCGTTCGGCTACTGGGACAGCGGGCAACCGCCGACGGACAACATCGTCGCGGCGCTGTGGGGTTTCGCCCTCGTGGCGCTCTGGGCAACGGGACTCCTCGCCAACGTCCGCACGCTGCGTCGCCGACGCCGCGCGACGCGGCAGCAGAACCGGGACAGCCCCGCACTCGCGACCGTCTGCACCAGGTTGGCGATGCTGGGGTCGGCGGGCCTGACCGTGGTTGCCTTCGCCGCCAGCCCGGCGCCAGGCATCGCACCCGCCAACAACGTCCGCTACATCATCGGTGCACTCGTCGCCACGCCCGCCGTCATCGCACCTCTGTGGAGCATGGACTCTGCGATGCCGAAGATCGGTCGTCCCTTGAGAGTCCTCTCGCTGACGATCGCTGCCCTGGCGCTCGCCGTCGGAACCGTCCAGGCGTACTCGGACGCCGGCCGAGGTCCGAGCGAGGCCGCCCGTCGACAGCTGCTCGACAGCCTGGAGGCGCGGGGGGTCACGCATGTGTACAGCGGGTACTTCGACTGCGGCCGGCTGACATTCCTCAGCGCGGAGCAGGTCACGTGCGCCGTCGTCTACGCCGACTCGACGGGTCGGCTCCGCCCGGGCTTCGACCGCTACTCGCCGTACCGCGCCCAGGTGCGGGGCGATGCGGCCGCCGGCTACGTCTTCCAGGCAGACGACCCGCGCAACCGGACGCTCGATGACTCCGGATGCACGTGGAGTGCGCGATGGTCGGTCGCGGGCTACGAGGTACGGCAACCGGCCGGTCGGTGCGAGATCACCCAGCCGTAGTCGTCGAGCGGCGGTCGGACGGGTAGGTCGCGGCCGGAGGGTGGTGTCGTCGGCGGGTGGATCACACCCTGACCGGTCGGTGAGACCTCGTGCCGGTCGACCCTCCGCGGTACGGGCTCGGCTACTGGGTCCGCGCCTCGAGCCAGGGGCGGGGCCTGGCCTCGGCGGCGGTGGGCGCACTGCTCGAGCACGCGCAGACTCGTTGCGGGGCAACGGACGTCTTCGCAGGTGTGACCCACGGCAACGACCGGTCGGTCGCACTGCTGCGCCGACTCGGGTTCGTCGAGGCTGCGACGTTCGAGCGGTACACGCGCTTCCGTCGTCGTCTCGGCTGATCCGTCAGGCGGGATCGAACGTCCAGCTCGGGAACCGGCTGCGGAGCAGGTCGACGGACGCCGCCCAGGCCGGTGCACCGGTGACGACGGTGGGGAGCAGAGTCGGAGCGTGGTCCGGGTCTGCCGTCTCCTCGTACCCCCAGCGGAACGAGGCCAGCCTTCGGATCGGCTCGCGGCGCGACCGCAGCGGCAGCGTCGTGAGGAACGTGTCCGCCGTCCAGGCCAGGCGGTCGGCACCGTTCAGGTTGCGTGCCGGGGCGTCGACGACGGACGGGGTGCTGCCCGAGGCGAAGAAGGGCGAGTCGAGGTCGCCGAACGCCGGCGCCAGGTCGACCTCGCACCGGTCGTCGTCCACGGGCCGGCCGGTCGTCGTCCGGACCGTCCGGATGGTCTGCACCCAGCCCATCAGGGTGCGGTAGCCCGTGCCGTCGTACTCGACGCGGGCCGACATCGCCGGGTAGCCGACCGTCGCGTCTGCCGCGAAGGGCAGCCCGGCGAGGATGTCGAACCCGGCTCGCACCCCGTCGAGGATCGGCGCGACGCTGACGTGGACGACGCCGGACTCACCGTGCAGCGAGAAGGGGATGGCGAGCCGGGTGCCGCCGTCCGGGGGTGCCTCGTGCATCAGGTCATCGTGCTGCCTCGACATCACTGCGCGCCGACGAAGACGCGGATCGCGTCCGCGAGCGCGGGGGCGACGTCCTCGCGACGGACGCCTGCAACCCGCTCCACGAGGTCAGCCCGGTGGGACGGGTACGCGTGCCAGTGCACGGCCGTCAGCCGCATCACGGCCGCCAGCAGGTCGCCAGGGTAGAAGTCCCCCTCGGCCAACGGGTCGTCGAGGAGCACAGCGACCGCCCTCGGCAGCAGGTGGAAGACGCCCAGCTGCTGGCCCAGCATGATGCGCAGGTCCTCGACGGTGAACGCGTCGACGTCCACGCTCGTCATGAGCTCGGTGCACCTGCCGACGAGGTAGGTCGTCTCCCCCTCGACCGGCGGGAAGGGGCGGCCTTCGAGCTGCTCCAGGGTGGCCATGGCACGAGGGTCCCCGAGTCGGCCGTGCCGCACAACGACGTTCGAGCATGCCGCGGCGTCGTCGACGCCTGCGGAGTCGCGGGAGCGTGGAAACTCCGCCACATCATGATGTGGCGGAGTTTCCACGCTGACGGCCGATCCGCAGCTGCACGACGACGACATCGCCGACAGGCGAGGCCTCCCGTCGCCGACACGTTCGGTGTCGGACGTCGTCCGGCACCTGCACGTCGGGTCAGCCGGCGAGCGTGCATACTGCCGGCCATGCGCCCGTCCGTACCGGCACCGGCAGGGCTCGCGCGGGCGCTCCTCACCGCCACGTTCGTCCTGGCCGTCGTCACCGGGGGCGTGCTCCTGGCGGTGCTGGCCGCCGTCCGCTGGGCGAACCCGCAGGCGACCCGGCCGTGCGTGGAGGCGTTCGCCGAAGGGCTGTGGGACGACCCGCTGCTCGCCGAGCAGGCAGCGGGTGACGTGGGCTCGCCGCAGGGCGGGGACGGCGGTTGCCAGGACGACGACGGCGGTGGGGTGTCGTACGCCGAGCAGACCCGGGTGACCACCGCCTCGGACGAGGAGGTCGCGGCCCACTTCGCCGCAGCAGCGTCCCGCCTGGGGTGGGATCACGCGCGTGTGACGCACAGCCGGAACCCCGTCGACGCCTACGAGGGCGTGGGGGTCTGTGCGGACCGCGTCGTCGACGGGCACGCCCTGGCCTTCAACCTCGTCTTCGCTGGACAGGATGGGCTGGGACCCGGGCAGCGGTCCTACACGGTGAGCCTCACCGGAGACCCGGGCGACTTCCCCGCGTGCCTCACCGGCTGAAGCACGACGGATCCGCCGCCCGGCCGCACGAACCAGCGGGTGCACCGTCAGGGTGGAAACTCCACCACACCAGGATGTAGCGGAGTTTCCACCTTCGCCCCGATGGTCGATCCCCGCGTCTGGCAGGCTGCCTCGACCAGGTCGGGCCGGCGGCGGAGGTGCAATGGGGCTCCGGGCGCGAGGCTCCGTGCGGCTGGTCGGACTGCTCCTCGCCCTGCCGGCGCTCGGCGGATGCGGCAGCTGGGACTACATCGAGCCGGGCGCGCCGGCCGGTGGAACCGTGGCCTCCCCGACGGGGCAGCCGGAGGCGCCTTCGGCCGAACCCGCCGTCCGACGAACCGCCGTCCGACGAACCGCCGTCCGACGGACCGCCGTCTGCCGACCCGACGTCCGCGGGTCCCGCCGACTGGTCCCTGGAGAACAACGCCGCGACGATCACCCTCGTCAAGGGCGCCGACGTCGAGAGTCTGGTCACCGAGTTCGCCGGGAGCGGGGCGCCCCGGTTCCGCAGCGTCGAGCAGGCCGTGAGGTGGACCGACGGCGACCCCTACCGGCGGGGATGGGTCGTCGTCGGGCAGATCGACGGTTGGGGATACGTCTGGGAGGACAACTACTTCCTGGGGTCCACCGACACCACGGCCACACGGCTCTCCGACGGCACGACCTTCGCGAGCTTCTTCTGGAACGTCAACCTGGACATGCGGTTCACGCTCGCCCGGAGCGGTCGGATCGTCCGGGCCTTCGACCCCTTCGAGGTCGATGCCCAGGGCGGCGGGCTCGGACGGCGGCTTCCGCAGGAGCGCGGTCTCACGTGGGAGAACGTCCCGCCCGACGGCCTGCTGCTCCTGGCCAGGGTCACGGGCACCCCGGTCGCCGACGAGACCTGGCTGGAGCGGCCGGGTTCGGTGATCGTGGGCGCCACGCGCGAGGGCTGACGGGAGCAGGTGAAGGCCGTCCGGTTGCCGAGGCCGGGCGAAGCTGTCGTCAAGGTCGGCCTTCGTGAAGCGAGTCTTCAGCGACCGATGCGGTCCGGGCGCGTCCAGGGCCAGTCGGAGTCGATCCACTGCTGGACGGCGCCCGCGAGGACGACGTCCAGATCCGCACGGTCTGCACGGACCCAGGACTGGACGACGACGTCGTGCTCGTCCGCGGCCGGGTAGAGGTAGACGCACCCGATGACGTCGTCGTCCGCAGGATCGAGCACGGTGAAGGTGAAGCCGCGACGCGTCTCGAAGTCGCGCGCATGGCGAGTGAGGTCGGCCAGGTTCTCCTCGGAGGTCATGCCCGCCGCGGGCGGCCAGTCCCCGTCGGGGTAACCCGGCGTCGCACGGACGTGGTCGATGCTCGACATCCAGGCGGAGTGGTCGGCGTCGTTGTGCTGCGGGCCGAGCGGCTCCAGCCGGAACCGATCGTGCACGAGAGATGCGGGAGGCACGAACCCCGCAGGCACGAAGCGGTGGCCGGCCACCCGGGCCGCCTTCTCGGTGCGCCGCCACCGCCGGGCGAAGTCGGCGTCGGCCTCGGGGGGCAGCGCTTCGACGTCCTCGCCGATGCGACCGTCGAGCTGCTCGCGGATGAGGTCCATGTGGCCGAGGTGCTGGCGCGTCTCACCGAGCATGTGGGCCATCACGTTGAACAGCGGCACGTCGTTGTTCCCCCACCAGGGAACGTGCCCCACGGCATAGATCGGAAGCGCCTCGATCGTCGCATCGGCGTGCCGGCACGCGTTCCTGTAGCCCTCGACGACCTGCTCCCGCGTCTCGTCCACCGGCACCCACATGAGGTCCGGATTGCGGAAGCTCTCGTCGACGGCGGGGATGGCCTCGGGATACGGCCAGTCGAAGACGAACCCGAAGTACGAGGCCTCGAAGAACGTCAGGTGCTTGACGAGGCCGAGCAGGTTGAGACCCGTCCGCGTCATGGGCCTGCGGACGTCGTACTCGTCGAGACCGTCGAGCTTCGGCAGGACCTCGTCCCGTGCCCACCGCAGGCACTTGTGCAGATGATGTTTCGCTGTCTCCGCGGTGTCGTCGCTCATGTGACGAGTGTGGTGCACCCGGGCCCGGTGGGGCGACGCAGCTAACCTGACGCAGATGGCGGACGAGCACGAGGTGCGACTGGAGACCGTGAGCGTTGCGCACGGTCCGTCGTACGTCTCCATGCTCGACGAGTTCGACCGGGCCGGTGACGGCTACCCGTACAACGACGCCGACCTTGCGCGCGAAGACTTCGGGCAGTTCGTCCGCGAGGCCGACGAGGAAGCCGCCGGCATCGGTCTCCCCCAGGGGATCCCGCCCCAGACCACGTTCGTCCTCGTGGCGGACGGCGTCGTCCTCGGTGAGGTGCGCTACCGCCCGCGGCTCGACGAGCCCTACGAGCAGTTCCACGGCCACGCGGCCTACAACATCCGGCACTCGGCCCGTGGCCGCGGCGTGGCGACCACGGGACTGGGCCTCCTGATCGACCGTGCCCGCGCGGACGGGCTGCCGGGGATGCTACTCACGGTCGAGGGCGACAACCCGGCGTCCGTCCGGGTGATCGAGAAGAACGGCGGGCGTCACCTGCGCGACACCGTCGACGACGACGGCGGGCAGGTCGCGTCCTATTGGATCGACCTCGACTGATCACCGACGCCTCCTGCAACCCACCTGCCCATCTGACGTCACCGGGACCAGGCGCATGCGGCCGGACGAGACTGTGCCGGGTCTCGGGAGCGTCGGGATCGTCACGGCTGGCTAGCATCCGGTCATGCCGGATGTGAGAGTCACCGTGCCCGTCTACAGCCCCTCCACCGGTGTCGTCCTCGGCTACGGAACGGACGGTTGGGCGACGGCCGACGTCGTCGGCGGTGCCGTCGAGCTTCGTGGCGACGCGGCCGGCCTCCGGCATCTCGCAGCCTGGTGCCTGGCGCTGGCTTCGAGCGGCGTCCCGGATGGCTCGCACGTTCACCTCGACCCAGGGGTCGAGATGATGTCGGTCGAGTCCCGCGAGCTCTTGTTAGTACTGGATCAGCGGTCAGATCCGGGCAGCTAGTGATCTGCCTCGGCCCGCGGTGGGATCGTCCAGCGCGCGCCCCCACCGGAAGGCGTCGCTTCCGGGCCTGCGCTGCGCCGTTGCCGTGTCGGTCGATTCGGCTGCACTACGTTGCGACGATGGACGGCGGAGAGGTTGTTGTCAGGCGACCATGACCGGCGCATCGATCACCCGTCGGCAGTGGTGGGCCCGAGCGTTGCTCGCGGCCCCGCTCACCACGGCTGCGGGATCCCTCAGCCTCTGGGCGATGCGCAACGCACACGCCGTCAGCGACCGACTGCACTGGGCCGGGTGGGTGGTCGCCCTCCTCGGCGGCTTCTTGGCGGGCGGTCCCGCCTCGATCGCCAGCGCCACGCTCAACAACCGAATCCTCAGAGCAGCGGGACTGCCCCCCTTCAAGACACGCTGGCCCGACGCGGCCACGGAGGCGAACCGCGAGTCTCCGCACGCGAGCCGCTAGTCCCCCGCCGATCGCACGAAGGGGCCGGACACCGCTGAGGAACGACGCAGCCCCAGGTCGGAAGGTGCCTCTGATGCGATGAAGGAGCTGAGGGTGGGGCCTCGCTCCGCGTGACCCTCCGCCGGATGCTGGAGGTGTTCTCGTCATCGACGAAGGAGGCCCCGGTGAAAGGCTACGTCGCGTCCGCGTTGGACCAGGAGTACGACGGCCGGCAGTTCGTCGGCATCGATCTGCACCGTGCCCGTAGCGTCATCGTCCGCACCACGGACACCGGTGACGTCCTGGAGGCGGTCCAGATCCCGAACACGCCGCTGGCGTTGGCGCAGGTGATGACCCGCGCCGGGGAGCACCCCGAGGTGGTCCTGGAGTCGACGTACGGCTGGTACTGGGCCGTCGACACCCTCCACGACCTGGAGTCTGCGCCGGCGGTGCATCTGGCGCACCCGCTCGGTGTGAAGGCGTTCGAGTACCGGCGGGTGAAGAACGACCTGCGTGACGCCACCGACCTGGCCGACCTGCTGCGCCTTGGCCGACTGCCCGAGTCGTGGATCGCGCCACCGCCGACGCGGGAGCTGCGCGAGCTGGTCCGGCACCGGGCCAAGCTCGTCGCGCTCCGCTCGCACTGCAAGGCGCAGGTCCACGCCGTGCTGGCCAAGTGCGGTGTCCAGGTCCCGATGAGCGACCTGTTCGGGGTCGCGGGCACCGCCCTGCTCGATGGGCTGGCCGACCGTGGGCAGCTGCCCAAGCCGTACGCGGCCCGGATCGCGTCCCTGCGCAGGATCATGGACGCCCTGGAGTTCGAGATCAGCGTGTTCGAGAAGCTCACCCGCGGCCGCCTGGCCGACGACCCCGGCTACCGAGCAGTACAGACGATCCCCGGCATCGGCCCCATCCTCGGCTCCGTCCTGGTCGCAGAGATCGGCGACGTCCACCGGTTCACCAGCGCCGACAAGCTCACCTGCTGGGCCGGGCTGACCCCGCTGCACCGTGAGTCCGACACCAAGGTCCGCCGTGGCCGGATCACCAAGCAGGGCTCCAAGATGGTCCGCTGGGCCATGGTGGAGTCCGTCCAGATGCTGCCCGCGCGGACCCGGATCGGCACCTTCCGTGACCAGGTCGCGGCCCGCCGCGGCAGACCCCGCGGCGTCGTCGCGGCCGCCCGTCGCCAGCTCGAGTTCGTCTACTACGCGCTGCGCGACGGACACGTCCGTGCCCTGAATACACCCACTGCGCCCCGGCCCGCGGCCACTCCCCGCGGGAAGGTCGCATGACCCACAGGACTGGTCAACGCGAGGTCGTCCAGGTCATGACCCCCGACCCTGTGCCGCAGCGCGCAGCAGCCAGGCCAGGCGCGGTCGAGCCCCTCTGATTGACCCCGTTGACCGGAGCACCACGAACTCCATCAAGCCCACCCCCCCCCGCGACCGTCAACGACCTTCTCCGCGGGACACGGCTGGGCGAAGGGATGACCAGCAGCCTCCCTGACGAGGCCTGCCCAACGCCGGGCAACCGGCACTGATGAGCGCACGCCCTCAACACCCCGACGAACACTCCGGGAGCCAATCCACCGCCCATCTCCGCGCTGAACATCGTCGCCGACCAGGCGCCGACGTCAAGGCCCTACGGCCGCTCCGCGGTCGCGCTCCGCGCGAGCCTTGACCCCGACGCCCAGTCGGCATGCCTGCAGCTACGCGAAGACGCCTCACACCCCGGTCAACGACACCGTTGACCTACCGGGCTCCTTCAGGGATGACCTGGGGCTTTGGGTTGGAGCGGGTGACGGTGGAGCGGGTGACGGGAATCGAACCCGCACTGTCAGCTTGGGAAGCTGATGTTCTACCATTGAACTACACCCGCGAACACGGCCCCGAGGGGTCGAGCGGGGTCAGCCTACCAAGCGTCGGGGGCTTCTCGCGCCCCGGTTGCCCGGGGGTGACGGACGACGGTCCCGACCCTCAGCGGCAGGGGGCCGACGAGTGGCACAGGTGGTCAACCCCGGGCCGACGGGGCATGATCATTCGATGGCAGAGCCCGCGGAGGACCGCCCCAGGTGGTGGCTGCGGCCGCTCGACCGGTGGGCCGGGCGCGGTCTGCTGGCCTTCTTCCTCTTCCCGCTCGGCACCGTCGGCATGCTCATCGCGCTGAAGAACGTCGTCACCGGGGACGGCCGCGGCGGGCGCCTCCTCGGAATCGTTCTCGCCGTCCACGTCGTGGCGGCGCTGGCGGTCGTGGTGCGGATCGTCCAGGGGCGGGCGGCAACCTGGCACGCCGTGCTGGGGATCGCGCTGCTCTACTCGGCGGGGCGCCTGCTCTCCTGGATGGACTCGGTCGAGCCGGAGGGGTCCTGGGTGCTGGCCGGCCTCACGGCGTGGCTCGTCGTCAACCGGGTGCGCCAGAGCCGGACGGCGGTCGCGCCGCCGGCCGAGGCGGCCGCGGACGTCAGTCGCCCGTGACCTCGTCGACGCCCGAGACGCTCCACCAGTAGCCGGTGCGGCACTCCTGCGCCGGCGGGGAGACCCAGTCGAGGCGGTCGAGCCACTCGGTCTCGGGGCCGCCCTGGTCACCGGACCCGCCGACGACGATCGTGTCGCCGTCGACGAGGCGCAGGTCGCCACGACTGCGGTCGCGGTAGGAGACCGTCCGCGTGGCCGGGTCCCAGGGAGACGCGGTCGGCCTCCCAGACGAGCGTCACGAGCAGCCCGCGGGCGTCGCGCAGGTGCACGCAGGTGTCGGTGACGACCAGGGTTCCCTCGTTCCTCGCGTCCCCACTGCCCTCCAACGGGCGCTGGACCGCGAGCGGACCGTACGACGCGGCGTCGTCCCCACAGCCGGCGAGCGCCCCGCCCACGACGAGGACGAGGACGGCGAGCGATCGGGTCGGCGCACCTCGGTGATCCACGGGACCACGGTACGGACGACGGCAGCGCACGGAAACTCGCTGCCCGCGGACGCCCGTCTCTTCATAGGGTCGAGACGTGACAGCAGACCCCCACGTCGCGGCCGTGCACCGGGACGCCGCCCACCGCTTCAGCAAGGTGACCGTGGACGTCGTCCGCCTCCTCGAAGGGCTCGGCGTCGAGGGCGACGCGCATGCCGGCGTCACCGTCCAGCACCTCTCCCGGATACGCGCCGACCCGACGCAGCCGAACCTGCGGCAGGTGCACCTCATCGCCGTCGAGCTGCTCGACGAGCTGCGGGAGAACGGGTTCGACGTGCTGCCCGGCGCGCTCGGGGAGAACGTCACGACGTCCGGGGTCGCCCTGCTCGGCCTGCCGACCGGCGCCCTGCTGCACCTCGGCCCGGACGCCGTCGTCGAGGTCACCGGGCTGCGGAACCCCTGCGTGCAGATCGACCGGTTCCGGCCCGGGCTGCTCAAGGAGGTCGTGCACACCGACGCCGCGGGCGTCGTCGTCCGGCGCGCCGGGGTCATGGGCGTCGTGCGCGCGGGCGGTGAGATCAGACCCGGGGACCCGGTCGCCGTCGTGCTGCCGGCCGCACCGTTCCGCCCGCTGGAGCGGGTCTGACCGGCAAGGCCGGCACAGGCAGGACTCAGCTCACCGCGGCCGTCACCGTGAGGGTGCCGGCGTCGGCGTCCAGGGTCGCCGCGGTCCCGACGGGGACGGCCCGCGCGCCCTCCTCGTGACCGACGGGCAGGCCGCCGAGCACCGGGACGCCGAGCCCGTGCAGCCGCTCCCGGAGCACGTCGAGCACGGTCCAGCTCCCGGCGTCCCCAGGCGTCGGGTCGCACCGCGTGTACTGCCCGACGGCGACCCCCACCACCCCGTCGAGGCGCCCGCTCCTCGTGAGCATCGTCAGCTGCCGGTCGACCTGACCGAGGCCCAGCCCGACCGCCTCGAGCAGGAGGATCGCGCCGCGCAGCGACGGCAGCGCCCACCCCGCCGCCGTGGCGACGAGGTCCTGGTTGCCGCCGAGCAGCACCCCGGTCGCCCGGCCGGTCGTCGTCAGGGCAGCGGTCGGGGCATCGGGCGACGAGGCGAGGACGACGTCCGCGTCCGTGCGCACCGCGTCGAGGAACGCACGCTCGGCGGTCGCGCCGTCCCACGCCGCGACCGCCGGCGCACCGTGCAGGCCGGCCACCCCGGTGGCCCTCCACAGCGCGAGGTGGAGCACGGTGATCTCGCTGAAGCCCACGAGCAGCTTGGGGTCCCGGCGGACGGCGGCCACGTCGAGCCGGTCGGCCAGCCGGTACGCGCCCTTGCCGCCCCGGGTCGCGACGACGGCCCGCACGGCCGGGTCGGCGAGCGCGGCGTTCAGGTCGGCGAGGCGGTCGTCGTCGGTCCCCGCGAGGAAGCCGTGCTCGTCGAGGGCATGGCGCCCGACGGAGGCGCGCAGCCCCTGCTCCTCGAGAAAGCGCACGAGCGCCTCGACACCCTCGCGCGGCGGGGTGCTCGCCGGGGACACGAGGCGGACCAGGTCCCCGGGCCGCAGCCGCGGCGGCCGGACCACCGTGACCTGCCGGGCGTCGTCCACCGGGCCAGCATCCCAGGGCAGGGGCCCGGCCCGTCGGGCATAGGCTCACCGGCATGGCCGAGGTCGTGCTCTTCCACCATGCGCTCGGGCTCACGCCCGGGGTGCTCGCGTTCGCCGACGACCTGCGGGCGGCGGGGCACGTCGTCCACACGCCGGACCTGTTCGCCGGCAAGACCTTCGACGACCTCGCGGACGGCATCGAGCACGCCGAGGAGGTCGGGTTCGACGTCCTGCTCGACCGCGGCCGGGAGGCGGTGGCCGACCTCACGCACGCCGTCGTCCACGCCGGGATGTCGCTCGGGGTGCTGCCTGCCCAGATGCTCGCGCAGACGATGGACGGCGCCCGCGGCGCGGTCCTGCTGCACGGCTGCATCCCGCCGGAGGAGTTCGAGACGCCGTGGCCGCAGGGCCTGCGGGTGCAGGTGCACACCATGACGGCCGACGACCTCGGGGACGTCGACGTCGCGCGCGGTCTCGCCGCGACGGTGCCGTCGGCCGAGGTCTTCGAGTACCCGGGGGACGCGCACCTGTTCACCGACCGCGGCACCGCCGACCACGACCCTGCCGCCGCGGCGCTCGTGCTGGAGCGGGTGCTCGCGTTCCTCGCGGCGCTCGACGAGACGGCCTGACCCCCGCGGACGCCGCCCTGCACGCGCCGGGCGGGCGTACCGTCGTCCTGTGATCACCCCCGCCCCGCAGGCCGCCCGCAGGCGCACGCCGCTGCTGCGGCCGGCGATCGCCCTCGTCGTCCTCGGCGTGCTCCTCGGAGCCGTGTGCGGCATCCGGGTGGCGTTGCACGCCGCCCCCGTGGCGGTCGGCGGAGCCAGCGCACCGCTGCTCACGGTGCCCGAGGAGGGCACCCGGGTGCTCGAGGCCACCGAGTACGCGCTCCTCGAGGGCACCGGCACGCAGACGTCCGTCGGCGGGGTGTCGACGTCGACGAACCGCGCGACCTCGCTGACGCCGGGCGACGTCACCGTGACCGGCCCGGGCGGCGCCACGGTCCCCGTGCGACCCACCGGGAACGGCACGGAGACGTTCAGCCGCGACGGGGTCGTGTTCACCGCCTTCGCGTACGTCACCATCCCGGCCGCCGGCGAGTACACGATCGCCCTCACCGGGACGCCGGGCGCCCAGGTGCTCGTCAACCGGTCGATCTCGTCCGGCCTGCGCGGCATGCTGCCGTGGATCCTCGGCGGGGTGGCCGGCGGCCTGACGCTCGTCGTCGGGCTCGTGCTGCTGCTCGTCGCCCTCGTGCGCCGGCCGCGGGCCGTCCCGGTCGCGGCGCAGGTCCCCCAGCCGGTCACCCGGCCGGTCGCGCCGTACGTCGAGCAACCGGCCCGGCCCGCACCGACCGGCGCCCCCGTCCCCGGCTGGTACCCCGACCCCGGCCGCGCCGGCGGGCTGCGCTGGTGGGACGGCGAGCGCTGGACCGACCAGTCGCGCTGAGGGCAGCCGTTCTCAGACCGGCCAGGGCACCAGCGGCCCGACGTCGGTCGAGGTCGCGCGCGCGGCCTGCTCGAGCGCGTCGCGCGCCGTGACGACATCGTCCGCAGGACGGACGGCGCGCTCGGTGGCCCAGCGCTCCCACGATCGGTAGGCCTTGACGTGGTGGCCGGACGGCGTGTGCACGTCGGTCGAGGTCACGAGGAGCCGCCGCTCCAGGGCGTCCGCGGCGGACCGGTCCGCCGCCGGCACGACGTACGCGTCGACGGCGTCGACCTCGGCGAGCAGGTCGGCCGCGGCCGCGGAGAGCCGCCGCAGCTGCCAGGGCTCCCGTGCCGCACCGACGGCGGCCAGGGCGGGCCAGAGCCGCCTCGCCACGAGCGTCTGCTTGGCGCGCAGCAGCCGGACCGTCGCGACGTCGTCCTCGAGCTCACCGAGCGCGTTGTAGATCGGGTTCGCCAGCGGGTGCGACCACCACGACCCCGCGACCGGGCGGCCCGTCACGAGCGCCGTGACGCACGGCAGCACCGCGTCGTGCACGAGCAGCAGCCCGGCGTGCTCGACCGCGTCGAGGACCTGCGCCGCCACCGGGCTCCTGGTCACCGGAGCACCCGATCCGCCAGACGCCTACTGCGGCAGCGTGACCGCGCCCGGCGTCGTCCCGGGCACGTTGCCCGAGACCGTGACGTCGACCTCGACCGTCGACGTCGCGAGCGCGGCCTTGACGGCGTCGGCGACCATCGTCGCGATCGAGGTCTGCAGGGTCGCGAGCGCCGTCTCGACGCGGGCGACCGCGGCGCGGGTCGCGGCGGTGTCGGCTGCGGTCTTCGTGAGCGTCGCGGACAGTGCCGTGACAGCCGTCTGGAGCGCGGCGACACCGGTCTTGGCGGCGGCCGAGTCTGTCTTCGCGCTCGCGCTGTTCGTCTTCGCCGCGTTCGCGGCGGCGACCGCCTTCGTCGCCTGCTCGTAGGTCTCCGTGATGACGGACTGCGCCGTCCACAACGGGTTGTCGGGCGTCATCCACGAACCCTTGATCTTGTCCGTGGTCCAGACGGCCTTCCAGATCTCGTCGGCGGTGGCCACCGGTGTCCTCCAGGTTCGGGCTCGGGTCGGGTGTCGGGTCGGGAAGAGCGGGTCAGCG
>NZ_MWLN01000046.1 GCF_002198655.1 Kineosporia sp. A_224 | reverse complement strand
CCTGACCCACCGACCAAGGTCAGCGACGGACCCCGGTCGGCGTTTTGTTCAGCAGTCTCCTAGGGGCTCTCGTCGCCGACCGGGTGGCCCGGGCGCTCGCCGCCCGCCGCGCCGACGTGCCCGGCACCGGGCGGGAGCCGGTCAGACCCGCCCGCTGAGCATCGACATCGCATGGATCGCCAGGCCGGCGAGCGCGCCGACGACCGTGCCGTTGATCCGGATGAACTGCAGGTCGCGGCCCACGTGCAGCTCGATGCGGCGGGAGGCCTCCTCGCCGTCCCAGCGCTCGACGGTCTCCGAGATGAGGGACGTGAGCTCCTCCCGGTAGGTCGCGACGACGTGGCCGACGGCGTCGACGACGTAGGTGTCGACCTTGCCCTGGAGGCCGGCGTCCGTGGCGAGCCGGCGGCCGAAGGCGAGCAGGCCCGCCCTCGCCCGCTGGCGCAGGTCGCTGTCCGGGTCCTCGGTGGCCTCGACGAGGACGGCGCGGACGCTCGCCCAGAGCTGCTCGATGCCGTCCCGGACGCCGGGGTGGGTCACGAGCCGCTCCTTGAGCGCCTCGGCCCGCTCGATGGTGGCCGGGTCGGTCTGCATGTCCTTGGCGAAGCGGCCGAGGGCGTCGTCGAGCGCGAGCCGGGCCCGGTGCTTCGGGTCGTCCCGGACGTCGACGACCCACTTGAGCGCCTCGACGTACACCCGCCGGGCCAGCCGGTCGTCGAGCCACTGCGGCGTCCAGAGCGGCGCCCGGTCGAGCACGAGCGACTCGACGAGGTGCTCGTGCTCGCGCAGCCACGCCTCGAGCTCGACGAGCGTCAGGTCGACGAGCCGGTGGTGCGCGCCGTCCGCGACGACGCGCTCGAGGAGCCGGCCCGCCGGCGGCCCCCACGGCCGGGAGAGGACAGGGCGCAGCACGACGTCCTCGAGCAGGGTCGCGACCTCGTCGTCACGCAGCACGCGCAGCGCCCCGCGGGTCGCGGTGGCGAGCTCGGCGGTGACCCGCTCGGAGTGCGCGTCGTCCGCGAGCCAGGCGCCGACCCGCTGCGCGATCCGGGCCCGGGCCACCCGCTCGCGCACGACGGTCTCGGCGAGGAAGTTGGTGCCGACGAACTCCTGGAGGCTGCGCCCGAGGGCGTCCTTGCGGGTCGGGATGAGCGCCGTGTGCGGGATCGGCAGGCCGAGCGGACGGCGGAACAGCGCCGTGACGGCGAACCAGTCGGCGAGCGCCCCGACCATCGCGGCCTCGGCCCCGGCGTTGACGTAGCCGAGGGCGCCGTCCTGCCCGAGGGTCAGGGCGTAGACCACCGCGGCCAGCCCGAGCAGGGCGAGGGCGACGGACTTCATCCGCCGCAGCCCGCGCCGGCGCTCCTCGTCGGCCGCCGAGACCGGGATCACCGGTCCGGTCGCCAGATCGCTCACCCGTTCACTCTCCTGCCCCGCGACGGACCCGTCCACCGCGCACGGGCAGCGGGGTCCGTCCACCACGACGGTCGCGGCGCCCCGGTGGTTCCCGTGACGCCGGCCGCAGGTCCGCGGCGGTCAGCTCAGGTGAGGCCCTCGCTGCTGCGCTCCTCGCCGAGGATCCGGGCGAAGTCGTCGGGGTACTCCTCGGCGAGCCGGTCGAGCGCCCGCACCCGGGCCCGCCGGGCCCGTACCTCGTGGTCGCCGCGGCCGCGGACGTCTCGCGGAGCGATGTTGCGGACGACCGGCGTCGCTGCCGCCGCGGACGCCGAGGGCGTCGCGCCGGAGGAGGGACCGGGGGCGTCCGCGTCGACGGAGACCCGCCGCGTCGTCACGGTGCTCGCCGACGCCCGCGGCTTGCGGACCGGGGCCGTGAGGCACGCCCGGCACGTCTCCTCGTCACCGTCGAAGTCCTCGACCGGCTTGATGCTGCGGCACTTCAGGCACCGACGCCACTTCTCAGCCAACTGTCGTCCTCCCACGAACCGCGGCGCCCGTCCCGGCGCTGCGCGGCGGGGTCCACCCTAAGCGCCCCAGGGGGAGCCGCCGTACCAGGGCCCGGCCGCGGTCACGCCGGACGCGCGAGCAGCGGCCCGAACGGCGGCGTTCCGAGCCGGCCGAGCGCCTCCTCGGCGGCCTTGGCCGCCCGCAGGAGGAAGAGGTCGGCGCCCGGCCGGGCGGCGAGCTGGAGCCCGACCGGCACGTGGACGCCGTCCGCGGTCTGCGCCATCCCCGCCGGCAGCGACAGCGCCGGGACGCCGCTCACCGACAGCCGGGTGCAGGCCCGCATCCAGTCGGTGTAGCGCTGCATCGGGACGCCGTCGACGACGGTCACCCACTCCTGCTCGACGGGGAACGGCAGCACCTGGGCGGTCGGCGTGACGAGGAGGTCGTAGCGGTCGAAGAAGGCGTGGGTGCGGCGGACGAGCTCGGTCTCGGCGGCGAAGGCGTCGGCGACCTGGTCGGTGCGGATCGCCAGCCCCTCACGGATCTCGAGCTGGACGGTGCCCTTGAGCCGGCGGACGTCGTCCGGGCCGAGCCGTCGCCCGAGGTCGCTGGCGTACATGAAGGCGCGCAGCGCGGCGAAGGTCTCGTCGACGCCGTCGACGGGCGGGTCGGCCTCCTCGACGTCCCAGCCGAGGACGGCGAGGGTGTCGGCCGCGGCCCGGACGGCGAGCCGCACCGCCGGGTCCACGGGCAGGCCGCCGAGGTCGGGGCTCAGGGCGACCCGCAGCGGGCGGCCGGTGCGCTCCCCCGGGCCCGACGCGTCGAAGGGCGGCAGCGGGTGCAGCGGCGGCGCGAAGGCCGAGCCCGGCTCGGGCAGGGAGAGCATCCCGAGCGGGTCGGGGCCGGCCATGACCGACAGGCCGAGCGCGACGTCGTCCACGCAGCGACCGATCGGCCCGTGCGTCGGCATCCGGTGGTGCTGGTGCCCCGGGCCGCTGTTCGGGACCCTGCCCACCGAGGGTCGCAGCCCGACGACCCCGCAGAAGCCGGGCGGGTTGCGCAGCGAGCCGCCCACGTCGGAGCCGTCGGCGAGCGACACCATCCCGGTGGCGACCGCCGCGGCCGCCCCGCCGCTCGACCCGCCCGCGGACAGCGCCGGCGCCCACGGGTTGCGGGTCACCCCGAAGACCGGGTTGAACGTGTGCGAACCGGCCCCGAACTCCGGGGTGTTCGTCTTGCCGATCGTCACCGCACCGGCGGCGACGACGCGCGCCACGACCGGGTGGTCGGCGTCCGGCACGTGGTCGGCGAAGACCGGCGACCCGTACGTCGTCCGGATGCCGCGGGTGTCGTTGAGGTCCTTGAACGCCGTGACCAGACCGTGGAGCGGGCCGCGGGACTCGCCCCGGGCGGCCGCCGCGTCGCAGGCCGCGGCCTCCGCCTCGGCCCGCTCCCAGGTGCGGGTGACGACGGCGTTGACGACGCCGTCGAGCGCCTCGACCCGGGCCCGGTGCGCCGCGAGCAGCTCACGCGCGGAGAGCTCCTTGGCGCGCAGCAGCGCGGCCTGCTCCACGGCGGGCAGGTCGCAGACGGTGGTGTGCTCGAGGGACGTCCCGGGTGCGGTCACGGCGACATCCTCGCCGAGGCGGGGCGGTGCCGGTATCAGGAAGAGCTGTCGAGATCGTCCAGCGAGGCGGCCTCAAGGACGGCGCGCAGGGCGGCCGGCCGGTGCGCCAACCGCTGCGCGAGGGCCGGGATGCGCTCGTCCGCGCCGAAGCGCTCCCGGAGGAGCTCGGCGAGGGTCGCTTCGCGGCCCTCTTCCCGGCCCTCTTCCCGGCCTCGCTCCACGAGGAACTTCCCGCTGTCGGTCTGCGCGTAGAACTCGGCGACGCTCTCCACGGTCATGCCGACCTCCCTCCGGATCTTGTCAAGGATAGGCGCGTCGAGGCGGATTGTCGCCAGCGTCGCCGCGGACTCGAGCAGCTCCGCCACCCGGTCGCCGCCCTCGGTGCCGATGACGTGCAGGGCCTGGGTGTACGCCCGGGCGAGGTCGTCCGGTGTGCCGCGGCCGAGGCTCGCGAGCGGTGCCAGGACCGGGCTGCCGAGAAACCGGTCCGGCGGGTGCTCGCGCAGGTACAGCGCGCGGCAGCCGAGCCGGAACGCGCCGCTGTCGACCGAGTCGAGCCGCCCGCCGTCGAGGACGACGACGACCTGGACGAGGTGCTGCCCCGGGTGCGCCGTCATGATCGCGGCCCGGTAGTCGAGCATCCGCAGGGCGAGACCTTTGCCGGCCGTGAGCTGGTACTCCACGTGCAGCAGCCACCCCGGGGCCGTCCGCACGAGCAGGTCGGCGGTGCGGGTGACGCCCGGGAAGGTCGTCGGCAGCATCCGGGCCGCCGGGGCGACCTCCCCGCTCAGCTCGACGCCCAGGAGCCCGCAGAACCCGTCGAGGTCGGCGTGCGCGAGACGCCGCATGGACCGGTCGAACCTCTGGTCCGACCCGGCGCCGTCCTGGCCCGCCGTCCGTCGCCGCTCCTGCACGCGGGTGATCATGGCAGCAGGACGGCCCTTCCGCCGGAGTCGTCCACAGGCTGTGGACAACGCTGGCCCGGTCGGGGACTGTCCGCAGGACCGTCGCACCCGCGACACTGCCGCTCGTGAGAGCCCTGGTCATCTGCCACGAGGAGGCGGCGGCCCCCGCCGTCGTCGGCCGCCTGCTCGTCGAGCGCGGTGTCGACGTCACCCAGCACGTCGTCCTGCGCGCCGACGGGTCGCCGCCGGACACCGCGTTCCCGGCGCTCGACAGCTTCGACCTCGTGCTCTCGTTCGGGTCGTTCGCGAACGCCTACGACGCGTCCGTGCGGGCGTGGGTCGACCCGGAGGTGGCGCTGATCCGGTCGGCGCTCGAGCGGGACCTGCCGTTCGTCGGGGTGTGCTTCGGCGGCCAGCTGCTCGCCGAGGCGCTCGGCGGCCGGGTCGAACGGGCGCCCGTCACCGAGATCGGCGCCGTCCGGATCGAGGTCGCGGACGCCGTCGCGGACGCCGTCCCGGCCGGCCCCTGGTTCACGTGGCACGAGGACCGGGTCGTGCTCCCGGACGACGTCGAGGTGCTCGGCCGCACGGACGTCGCCGTCCAGCTGTTCCGCCGCGGCCGGGCCGTGGGACTGCAGTTCCACCCCGAGGCCGAGCACGACCTCATCGCCGGCTGGGTCGCGATGGGCCCGGACCACCTGCCCGACGGCCTCAGCCGTGAGGCGCTCCTCGACGGCTGGAAGGTCGACGAGGCCCGGGCGCACGCGAACTGCGACCGGCTCGTCGACTGGCTGCTGAGCACCCTCGTCCCGGCCGACGGCCGTCAGCGGGCCTGAGGGGCCACGGTCACCGGGCAGCGTGTCGGGGCTCACGGCGGACGGCGGCCGTCGTCGGGTAGAACGGTGTAGGCCGTGGGGACCCTCGGCCGACCCAGAGGCAAGGGAGCCACCACGCCATGAGCGAGTCCTCGACCACCGGCCGGGTCGCGATCGTCACCGGAGCGGCCCGCGGGATCGGTGCCGCGGTCGCCCGGCGGCTGGCCGCCGACGGCTTCGCCGTCGGGGTCCTCGACCTCGACGAGGCGTCCTGCGCCGGCACCGTGGGAGCGATCGAGGCCGCGGGCGGCCGGGCCGTCGCGGTCGGCGTGGACGTCGCCGACGCGGACGGCGTCGCAGCGGCGGTCGCCCGGGTCGCGGAGAGCCTCGGCGGGCCGACCGTCCTGGTGAACAACGCCGGCATCACCCGGGACAACCTGCTCTTCAAGATGACCGAGGACGACTGGGACTCGGTGATGAACGTCCACCTGCGGGGCTCGTTCCTCATGAGCCGGGCCTGCCAGAAGTACATGACCGAGGCGAGGTGGGGCCGCATCGTCAACCTGTCGAGCACGTCGGCGCTCGGCAACCGCGGCCAGGCGAACTACTCGGCGGCGAAGGCCGGCCTGCAGGGCTTCACGAAGACCCTCGCGATCGAGCTCGGCAAGTTCGGCGTCACGGTCAACGCGATCGCGCCGGGCTTCATCCAGACCGACATGACGAAGGCGACCGCCGAGCGGCTCGGCGTCCCGTTCGAGGCCTTCATCGAGCACTCCGCCAGCCAGATCCCGGTCGCCCGCGTCGGCCAGCCCGAGGACATCGCCGCCACCGTCTCGTTCTTCGCGCGCGAGGAGGCCGGCTTCGTGAGCGGCCAGGTCGTCTACGTCGCGGGCGGCCCGAAGGACTGACCCGGCGGCCCGCCGCTGACGGGTCGCCGGACCCATGGCGCGATGTCCGGAATAAATACCCCCGGTGGGTATGTTGTGAGCGGCATGACCGACCATGCCTCCCACTCGGCGCACGGCGGCCACGACGTGTCCGCCGACTCTCCGGGGCTCACCCGGCTCGCCGTCACGGCCACGCTGCACTGCCTGACGGGCTGCGCGATCGGCGAGGTGCTCGGCCTCGTCGTCGCGACGGCGCTCGGCTGGTCGAACGGGCCGAGCATCGCGCTCGCCGTCGGCCTCGCGTTCGTCTTCGGCTACGGGTTCACGCTCGTCCCGATGCTCCGCTCGGGCCTGGCGTTCGGCGCCGCGCTGGGCATCGCGTTCGCCGCGGACACCGTCTCCATCACGACGATGGAGGTCGTCGACAACGCCGTCGTCCTGCTCGTCCCCGGGGCGATGGACGCCGGGCTCACCTCCGCGCTGTTCTGGGGCTCGCTCGTGGTGTCGCTCGCGGTCGCGTTCGTCGTCACCGTCCCCGTCAACCGGGCGCTCATCCGGCGCGGCAAGGGACATGCCGTCGTGCACCGCTACCACCACTGAAACCACCACTGAACGGGCCGGCAGCAGACGTCACGCCTGCGACGGGATCTTCCGCCCCTCCCGTGAGCACTCGACGAGCGTCATGAGCCGGCGCAGCCTCGTCTCGGGCCGCTTCGCGCTCACCACCCAGTACGTCGCGAGCCGCCGGTACCCCGCGGGCGCCGCGCCGAACCAGGCCCACGCGGCGGCGTCCGCGCGGAAGAGCGCCTCGTGCTCCGGCTCGAGGACGGCGTGCTCGCGCTGCTCGTAGGACGCCTTCGCCGTCCGCTCCTCGCTGCGGGCGGCGAAGGCGGCCCGGCCGGCGTCCGTCATCCGGCCCTGCGACTCCAGTCGCTCGACGAGGTCGACGTTGACCCGGCTCCAGTGGCTGCCGGGGCGGCGCGGCGTGAACCGGATCGAGTACGCGTCCGGCCCGAGCGAGCGCCGGACGCCGTCGATCCAGCCGAAGCACAGGGCCTCCTCGACCGACTGCGGCCAGGTGACGGACGGCGTCCCGGTGCCCTTCTTGTGGAACCCGACGACGATCTCGGGGGCGGTCGCGGCGTGCTCGACGAGCCAGGCGCGCCAGTCCGCGGGCGTCGCGAAGAACCGCGGCTGCGCAGGAGCGGCCGCCATCAGCGGGTCCCGCAGTGCCGCAGCACCATGAGCGCGAGCGCCCGCGCCGTCGCGTGCATCTCCTCGACCGGGACGTACTCGCGGGCGGTGTGCGCCTGCCGGACGTCCCCGGGCCCGAGGTGCAGCGTCGGGACGCCGGCCGCGGCGTAGAGCCGCAGGTCGCTGCCGTAGGGCCCGCCGCGCGGGGCCGGCTCGGGGCCACCGGTCGCCGTCGCCCAGGCCTGCTGGGCGGCGCCGAGCAGTGCGTGCCCGGCCGGCAGCCGGCCGCTCGCGAACTGCCCGCCGGACCACGTGACCCGCACCGGGTGGTCGCGCAGCCACGGGTCGCCGGCGCAGACCTCGCCGACCCGCGCCTCGAACGCGGCCCGGGCGTCGTCCGGGCTCTCGTCGAGCCGGACGCCGTACCGGCCCTCCGCGACGAGGGCGTCGGGCACCGTGCTCGCCCAGTCGCCCGCCCGGACCACCCCGATCGACAGCGGGTACGGGATCTCGTAGCCGGCCATGAGCGGGTCCGGGTCCGCGCACCGCTCGCGCTCGAGGTCGAGGAGGGCGGCGTGCACGCGGGCGAAGGCCTCGATCGCGCTGACGCCCTCGTAACGCGACGAACCGTGCGCGGCCCGCCCCGGCACGTCGAGCCGGAACGTCAGCGCGCCGGCGTTCGCCGTGACGACCCGGCGGCCGGTCGGCTCGGGGATGACGCACGCGTCGCCGACATGGCCGCGGGCCAGGGTCCCGAACGCCCCGAGACCGCCGTCCTCCTCGCTGATGACGCTGTGGAACGCGACCGTGCCGCGCAGCCGGACGCCGGCCCGCTGCACGGCCTCGAGGGCGGCGAGCGCGGCGACGACCCCGGCCTTCATGTCGCACGTGCCGCGGCCCATGACGGACTCGCCGTCGGGGGTCGCGACGACGCGGGCCGCGAACGGGTCGGCGTCGCCCCACGCGGACAGGTCACCGGCCGGGACGACGTCCACGTGGCCCTGGAGCACGAGCGACGGGGCGTCCTGCCCGCCGTCCGGCCGCAGCGTCCCGACGAGCCCCCAGGCCTCGTCGCGCGGTGCCTCGGTGCCGGGGAAGCCGGCGTCGGCGCGCAGGGCGTCGAGGTCCATCCGCCACAGGTCGACGTCCGCGCCGAGCGGGCCGAGCCGGTCGGCGACCCAGCGCTGCGCGTCGCCCTCGGCGGCCGTCCCGGTGACGCTCGGGACCGCCACGAGGTCGACGAGGTCCGCGACGAGCCGGCCCTCGCGGGCCGTGTCGTCGAGCACGGAGAGCACCCGCGCCTCGACGTCCGTGAGATCGCCGGCGTCAGTCATGCCCGTGACTGTAGACAGCGCCGGGGTCAAGGAGACCGTCGTCCGTGCCGATGGCCCCGGCACAGGAGCAATCGGTCGACGGAGGCACCATGTACCGGGTCATCTACGCGAGCCGCGCGACTGCGGAAATGTCGGACATCGAGCTCGAGGGCCTGCTCGTCGAGGCGCGGATGCGCAACGAGCTCGAGGACCTCACCGGGCTGCTGCTCTACTTCGGCCCGGACCTCGCCGACGCACCGAGCTTCCTCCAGGTGCTCGAGGGCGAGCGCGAGGCCGTCGAGACCGTCTACGAGCTCATCGCCCGCGACCGCCGGCACCGCGACGTCCGGCTCGTCGCGGCCGGCGACGTCGAGGAGCGGATGTTCCCGGACTGGCGGATGGGCCTGGAGTACGTGACCTACGACGACCTGGCCCGGGCCGTCCCCGGGCTCGGCACCCCGGACCGCCCGCTCGTCGTCATGGCCGAGCTCGTCACCGACCCGGTCCGCGCCGAGCAGCTCCTCGTCACCGCGACGTACTGACCCGAGGACCTGCGCCTCAAGCGCTCCGGCCCGGACGGCGGCAGGCTGGGTACGGCGTCCGGATCTGCCCGTCCGGGCGCCGCCCCCGTCGCAGGCAGGTGGAACCGATGCGAGCACGCTCCTGGTCCGACCTCTCCCGGTGGCAGCGCGCCGGGATCCTCACGCTCGGCTCGGTCGAGCTGGCGCTCACCGCGGCCGCCGCCGTCGACCTGTGGTCCCGGCCGCGCACCGAGGTGAACGGCGTCAAGGCCCGTTGGTGGCCGGTGCTGCTCATCCAGCCGGTCGGGCCGGTCGTCTACCTGCTCCGCGGACGGCGGCACCCGCACCGCGCCCTCGTCACCTGAGCCCCCGCCCGGGGCCGCGGGTCGCCCTCAGCGGCCGTCGAGCAGCGGCTGGGCCGGGTCGAAGGGCGGCATCGTCCCGGCCTCGACGGCCCGCTTGCGGGCGATCGCCGAGAGCGCCTCGAGGACGACCCTGCTGCCGAGCATGGCCGTGACGTCGGCGTGGTCCTGGTCGGGCGAGACCTCGACGACGTCGAGGCCGACGACCGGCAGCTCGAGGCAGATCCGGCGGACGGCGTCGAGCAGCTGGCGGCTCGTGAAGCCGCCGGGCTCGGGGGTGCCGGTGCCCGGGGCCATCCCGGGGTCGACGACGTCGACGTCGACGGAGAGGAACACCCCGTCGCACTCGTCGGTCGCGATCGTGAACGCCTCGGTGAGCACCTCGTCGAGGCCGCGGTGGACGACCTCGGTCATCTCGTAGGACCGCATGCCCTGGCCGGCCATCCAGCCGAGCGTCTCGGGACCCGGCCAGTAGCCGCGCAGCCCGATCTGGAGGAAGCGGTCGCCGCGCGCCGCCCCGGACTCGATGAGCCGGCGCATCGGCTGGCCGTGACCGAGCAGCGCCCCGAACTCCATGTCCCCGGTGTCGGCGTGGGCGTCGAAGTGGACGACGCTCACCCGGCCCCAGCCGACGGCCCGCGCGCAGCCGGTGACGTCGGGCAGCGCGATCGAGTGGTCGCCGCCGAGGACGACGGGGATCTTGCCGGCCGTGGCGACCTTCGTGACGACCTGCTCCAGGGCGTCGAGGGACTTCGCGATGTCGCCGGAGTACATCTCGACGTCGCCCATGTCGACGACGGCGAGGTCCAGCAGGCCGTCGGTGCGCAGCGCCATCGAGGGCCGCGAGCCGTCGAACCCGAGGTAGCAGGCGGCCCGGATCGCCCGCGGCCCGAAGCGCGCCCCGGCCCGGTTCGACGTCCCGCCGTCGAACGGGGCGCCGATGACGACCGCCTGCGCGTCGGCCCACGTGCTCTCGTCGTCGATGTCGCACATCGGGACGCCGAGGAACGTGTAGTCGGGGCCGAACATCGCGCCGTACCGCGCCATCGCGCACCTCACCGCCGTCAGGGATCCGCCTCGGGAACGGCACCGTCCCCGTTCCGCCGGGCATGTCTACCACGCCCGGCGGAACCCACCGGTGGTCAGGCCGCCGGCCCGCCGCCCGCCCGCAGCGCGACCGCCAGCAGCTCCGCGAGGTGCAGCACCGTCGTCCGCGACCGGCGCCGGCGCAACCCTTCGACGAGCTGCTTCTGGCAGACGACGTTGACGACGACGAGGTGGTCGAGGTCGGCCGCCTCGATCTCGTCGAGGTGGACGTCGAGGACCGCCCGGGAGTCCTCCGGCCGCAGCATCGCGTAGGTCCCGGCGGAGCCGCAGCACCGGCCGGCGGACGGCAGCTCGACGTAGTCCGCGACCCGCGCGACGAGGTCACGCGGCGGCCGGACGACGCCCAGCCCGTTGCGCAGGTGGCAGGAGTCCTGCAGCCCGACCCGGGCCCGGCGGCCGCCGGCGCGGACCTCGCCGAGCACGGGCGCCGCGTCCGGTGCGGCGTCCCAGCGCTCGACGAGGAACTCCGACAGCTCCCGGACCCGGTCCCGGCCGAGCATGTGCGCCAGGTGGGTCGCGCAGCCGCCGGCCGTGACGAGCACCGTGCCCGGCATCCGGCGGCCGAGCTCGGTCGCCAGCCGGACCCCCTCGGCCGAGTCACCGTTGTGCCCGTGCAGCGCTCCGCAGCAGCCCTGCCCGGACGGCACGTCGACCGCTCCGGGCAGCAGCTCCACGACGGCGCGCGAGACGCCGGGGAACAGCGCGCGCTCGGCACAGCCGAGCATGAGGTGGACCTTGTCGGCGTCGGGAGGGCCGGTCCGGCGGGCGGCCCCCCGCAGCACCCCGGCCGCGGTGATCGCCGGGGTCACGCCCGTCGCCGCCCGCAGGGCGCGGGCCCGCACCGGCGCACGCCGGCCGCGCCACTGGTGGTCGCGCCACTGCTCGAAGAGCGCCCCGTACTGCACCCCCGCCGGGCAGACCGGCTCGCAGGCCCGGCAACCGAGGCAGAAGGATGCCTGCTCGACGAGGGTCGGGTCGTCCTCGTCGAGCCGGCCCTCCTCGAGGGCGCGCATCAGGGAGATCCGGCCGCGCGGGCTCGACCGCTCGTCCTGGGTCAGCGCGTACGTCGGGCAGGCGGGCAGGCAGAACCCGCACGAGATGCACGCCGACAGCAGGTCGGGGTCGAAGATCCCCCGCGGGGCAACGGGCTCCGCGCCGACGGGTGCATCGTCGGGCGTCTGCTCGGGGCCGGTCACGAGCCGAGCTTCCCGGGGTTGAGGATGCCGGCCGGGTCGAACGCCGTCTTGAGCCGGCGCAGCAGGGCGAGCTGGTCGTCGCCGAGCCGGGCCCGCAGGTAGGGCCGTTTCGCCGCACCGACTCCGTGCTCTCCGGTGATCGTGCCGCCGAGCTCCATCGCGGCCGCGAAGACGTCGGCGAAGGCCGCCTCGGCCCGTTCCCGGACATCGCCGTCCGCCGGGTCGAAGACGATCGTCGGGTGCAGGTTGCCGTCCCCGGCGTGCCCGAACGTCGCGCAGACGACGTCGTGCCGCGCGGCGATCGCGTCGATCCGGTCGACCATCTCGGCGAGCCGCGGCCGCGGCACGGTCGCGTCCTCGAGCATCGTCACCGGCGCGAGCCGGGCGAGCGCGGGCAGCGAGCAGCGCCGGGCGGTGAGCAGCGCCTCGGACTCCGCGACGTCGCGGGCCGTCGTGACGCCGCGGGCACCGATCGCGGCGCACGTCGTGCCCATCCGCTCCAGCGAGCGGGCCACGACGTCGGCCGCCCCGTCGTCCCCGAAGAGCAGCAGCGCCCCGGCCGCCCGGTCGAGCCCGAGCCCCGCGAAGTCCTCGACGGCGTTGATGCAGCGGTTGTCGAGGAACTCCAGCGTGGCCGGGAGCACGCCGTCCGCGATGATCTGCGCGACCGCGCGGCCCGCGTCCGAGAGGTGGTCGAAGTAGGCCACCCCGGTGCCGGACGTCGCGGGCAGCGGCAGCAGCCCGACGGTCACCTCGGTGATGACCGCGAGGGTGCCCTCGGAGCCGGTGAGCAGCCGCGTGAGGTCGTAGCCGGCGACGTCCTTCCAGAGCCGGCCGCCGGTCCGGATCACCTCGCCGGTCGGCAGCACGACCTCCAGACCCAGCACGTAGTTGCGGGTCACCCCGTACTTCAGGCCGCGCAGGCCGCCGGCGCACATCGCGACGTTGCCCGCCACGGTGGAGACGGTGCGGCTGCCGGGGTCGGGCGCGTAGAGCAGGCCCTGCGCGGCGGCCGCGTCGGACAGCGCCGCCGTGGTGGCCCCGGCCTGGACGACCGCGAGCAGCTCGGCGCCGCTCACCTCGAGCACCTTGTTCATCCGGGTGAGCACGAGCACGATGCCGCCGTGCTCGGGGATCGTCGCCGCGGCGAGGTTCGAGCCGGCCCCCCGGGGCGTCACCGGGATGCCGAGCCGGGTCGCCAGCGTGAGGACGGCGCTCACCTGCTCCGTGGTCGCGGGCAGCACCACGGCGTCGGGACGCCCACGGAACAGCGGCGTCGCGTCGCGCGAGTAGACCTCCACGTCGCCGTCCGAGGTGAGCACGTACCGCTCGCCGACGATGCCGCGCAGCGTGTCGAGGGCCGCCGGGTCGAGCCCGGTACGCGTCGCAGGAGTCATGGCAGCATCCAACCGAGAACCGGCGTCGACTGCAGGTAGACCATCGCGCAGAGGAAGAGCAGCAGCCCGAGGCTCCACGGCAGCACCCGGCGCAGGATGGCGGACTCCTGGCCGTCCAGGCCCGCCGCGCTGGCCGCGATCGTCAGGTTCTGCGGGCTGATCATCTTGCCGACGACCCCGCCGGTGGTGTTCGCGGAGACGAGCAGCGTCGGATCGATCCCGGCCTTGGCGCCGGCCGTCGCCTGCAGCTTGGCGAAGAGCGCGTTGGCGCTGGTGTCCGAGCCGGTGACCGCGGTGCCGATCCAGCCGAGCACCGGGGAGAGGAACGCGAACAGGGCGCCGGTCCCGGCGATCCAGGTGCCGATCGTGATGGTCTGGCCGGAGAAGTTCATCACGTAGGCGAGCGCGAGAACGCTTGCCACGGTGAGGATCGCGAGCTTGAGCTTGTCCAGGGTGCGGAGCAGGTCGGCGGCGGCCGCGGCGGGTGCGACCCGGTACACGAGCGCCACGACGACGCCGCAGAGCAGCAGGAGCGTGCCGGGGCCGGAGAGCCAGCCGAAGGTGTAGACGGTCGAGGTGATCGCCTTGCCGGACGCCGAGAAGACGTGCCCGTCGAGGCCCGGCCACGGCACCTTGCGGTCGGTGCCGGCGAGGAACTCCTTGACCGGGACGACGAGCTTGGAGACCGAGAACACGGCGATGACGAGCAGGTACGGGAACAGCGCCATCCAGACCCGGCCCCCGGTGAGCCGGCCGGTCGTGGCCGTCGCCACCGCGCCGGGACCGCCGGTCGCGCGGCCCGCCGCCGTCGCCTCCGCCAGTTCCTGGGCGCGGCCCGCCGCGAGCCGCTCGTGGGCCTCGCGCGCACCGACCGGCGTCCAGACCCGGACGAACAGCACGGTCGCGCCGAGCCCGACGAGCGCGGCGACGATGTCGGTCAGCTCGACGGAGAGGAAGTTCGACGTCGCGAACTGGGCGACCCCGAACGAGAGCCCGGTGACGAGCGCGGCCGGCCAGACCTCGCGCAGGCCGCGGACGCCGTCCACCACGAGGAGCAGGAGCAGCGGGACGACGCACGCGAGGACCGGTGCCTGGCGCCCGACGACGGCCCCGATGTCACCGGCCGGGATGCCGGTGAGCGTCGCGGCGGTCGTGATCGGGATGGCGACGGCGCCGAACGCCACCGGCGCGGTGTTCGCGAGCAGCACGGTGCAGGCCGCCCGCAGCGGCGCGACGCCGAGCGCGATGAGCATCGTCGCGGTGATGGCCACGGGGGCGCCGAAGCCTGCGAGCGCCTCGAGCAGGCCGCCGAAGCAGAAGGCGATGAGCACGGCCTGGATCCGGGGGTCCTCCGAGACGACGTCGAAGGTCCGGCGCAGGTCCTCGAACCGGCCGCTCGTGACGGTCAGCTGGTAGAGCCAGAGCGCCGCGAGCACGATCCACATGATCGGGAAGGTGCCGAACACGGCGCCCTGCGTCGCGGAGAGCAGGGCGAGCGGGGCCGGCATTGCGTAGGCGAGGACGGCCACGAGGAAGGCGGCGCCGAGGCCGGCGAGCGCCGCGACGTACGCCTTGGCGCGCACGACCCCGAGGAGCACGAAGACGACGAGGAGCGGGAGCAGCCCGACGACCGCCGAGACGGCGAGGCTGCCGCCGACGGGTGCGAGCTGCTGGGTGAAGTCGGCCGCCTGATGGACGGTGGACGGCAGAGCGGACGTCAGAGCGGTCATGGCGTTACCTCCGGCCGGCCACGGTGCCGGCTCGCTCGGCGCCAGATCGGCACCCCCGATGGATGACCTCACTGTGGTAGGACCACAGCAAGTTGGAGACACCGTAGGGTGTGACTGCACTCACCTCAAAGGGCCCGTCGGCCCGGAAGCGCTTGCACGTCGACGAACGGTCGTCGGCGCAGGACGAAAGGACGGACAGGGTGTCGGACCAGGTCTCGGCAGGTGCCCTCGACGACGCCGTGGACGCCGCGGACGGCGTGGTGGACGCCGGTTGGGCCCCGGTCACCAAGGCCCGCACCTACGAGCTCGTGCTCGACCGGGTCGAGGCCCAGATCACGTCCGGACGGCTGCGTGCCGGGGACCGTCTCCCGGCCGAGCGGGACCTCGCCGCCGCGCTCGGCGTGAGCCGGGTCGCCGTCCGGGAGGCGATGCGGGTGCTCCAGGCGATGGGCGTCATCACCCAGTCGACCGGCTCGGGCCGGGACGCCGGGACGGTGCTCACCGCGGCCCCGGGCGAGGCGCTCACCCGGCTGGTCCGGATGCACGTGCTGCTCGCGAGCGTCGGGACGGCGGACGTCGTCCGCGCCCGGATCGCCCTCGAGCGCGAGTCGGCCCGGCTGGCCGCGACGCACGCGCGCGAGTCCGACCACGCCCTGCTCACCGAGCACCTCGCGGTCATGGACGACCCGGACTGCTCGCCGGAGACGTTCAACGACCGCGACACCGACTTCCACGTCACCATCGCGCACGCCAGCGGCAACCGTCTCGTCGCAGAGATGACGACGGCCCTGCGCAACGCGATGCGCGCCACGCTGCTCGAGCGGCTCCAGGGCGAGGACGACTTCCGGGCTGTCGCCGCCCGGCTGGCCCGGGAGCACCACGAGATCCACGAGGCCCTCCTCGCCGGTGAGGGTGCGCGGGCGGCGGACCTCGTCGAGGCGCACATCGAGGGGTTCTACGCCCGGCACTGACGAGCCCGGCACTGACGAGCCCGGCACTGACGAGCCCGACCCCGGTAGTGCCGTCGGGGTCGGGCTCGGTCGTGGTTGCGGGAGGTCAGCGGCCGAGGCCGGCCCGGTCGACCTTGCGGTGGAACCGCATGCCTGCCAGACCGCCGACGACGGCACCGACGAGGGCCACGACGAGCGCGACGACCAGGCTCAGCAGCCCGGCGGTCGTGACGTCGCCCTCGCCGACCGGGATCCGCGGGAACGCGTCGAGCCGGCCGAGGACGTCGTACTGGCTGCCGAGCGCGGCCCCGACGCCGGCCACGAGGAGCGACACGACGACGGTCCAGAGCCAGACGGCGACACCCTGCTTCGCGCCGTTGAAGCGCGCCATCCGGCCGGCGACGTAGCCGCCGCAGTAGAAGGCCACGAAGACGATGACCGCCAGGGCGATCGCCCCGCCCCACCCGACGGTCGCGACGTTGCCGGTCGCTGCGTCGACGGCCTGCCCCGGGTCGGTGCTCGTCGCGACGCCGACGGCGGTGCCGGCCCCTGCGAGCAGCGCCGTGAGGATGACCGCCATCCCGGTGGCCGCGAGCCAGCCGAAGAAGGCCGACCCGATCTTGAGGCCGCCGAACGCCTCCTTCTCGCGCTGGACGACGGCCTGCCGGTCGAGCCCGAGCTCGGTGGCGGTGGTGTGCGGGGCCGCGGTGGCCGCGCCGTCGTCGGCGCGGGTGTCCGGGCCGGCCGCGTACTCGGGCCGGGCCAGCGTGGGCTCGTCGTCCCTGCGGACGAGCGTCGGGTCGTCACGGTGCACGGCGGTGTCGTCCCGGTGCCCGCCGGGGTGCTCCGGGGTCGGGCGCCCGTCCGTGAGCGTGCTGTCGGCGCTACGCGCCCGGTCGCCGGGTGTTCCGGTCGGCGTGCTCATGCGACGTGCTCCCCGCCTCGGTGGTCTGTCCGGCGGTGAGTACCCGCACAGGCGCGGGGCATGCACGTCAGGGCGTACGCGTCACAGCGGTCCGACGCGCCGCCCGGTGAGGTCGTCGATCTCGAGGCGCAGCACGGTGTCGCGCTCGCCGTGGGCCCAGGCCTCGATGGTGTCCCGCGCGCGGGCGACCCGGGCGGCGTCCGCCTCGCGGTGCAGCGTCCCGCTCGCGATGACCGACCAGCCGGAGCGGCCCGGGCTGAAGGCGCTGTCCACCTCGTAGACCGCGTGGACGACCTGCCCCTCGTCGGTGAGCCTGGAGAGCAGGGCGTCGGCACGGGTCCGGAAGACCACGTGCTCGCCCTCGAGGAGGTGGTTGAGGACGACGATGACCGGCCGGCCGTCGACGACGACCGCCATCCGCCCCACGTCGGTGGCCGCCAGGAGTCGGAGGGATGCTGCGTGGTCGACCGACTCGAGGAGCTCCTCGCCGGCCTCTGGCTGCGTCATGGGTCCAGCCTGTGCGTCCGGGCAGCCCGGGGCAAGGCCGTACGTCCGTGTCGCGGGCCCGACTGCGACGCCCCGCAGGGCCAGGACGACGGACGGGCGGCGCGACGTCGCCGTCGCACCGCCCGTCCGGGCCGGACATGGGCCCTGTGGGGCAGGCGTCAGTCGTTCGGGATGGCGAAGACCTGGCCGGGGTAGATGAGGTCCGGGTTCTTCACGTGGTTGATCTTGGCGATCTCCCGCCAGTCGACCTTGAAGTGCGCCCCGATCTCGCTGAGCGTGTCGCCCTTCTTGACCGTGTACGACCGGAGCTTGTGCTCCTCGGCGTGCTTCTTCGCCTTCTCGGCGGCGAGGTGGGCCTCGTGCACCGCGCTCACGAGCTTGGCCTCCTCGGCGGCGGTCGCGGCCTCGGCGGCCGCGTCGTCGGCGGCCTGCTGGGCGGCCCGCTGGGCGGCGAAGGCCAAGGAGATCGCGGACAAGGCCCAGCA
>NZ_MWLN01000045.1 GCF_002198655.1 Kineosporia sp. A_224 | reverse complement strand
CCCCGACCCGCACCGCGCACAGCGCCAGCGAACCTCGGCCCGCCGACCCGGCCCGATAGCGTCCAGCCATGCACAGCGTCGACCGCCAGACCGAGCAGATGATCCGCTCCGTCCTCGCCTACGCCGAGAACCGGCTCCGCCTCGACCCCGTCCCGCTGGACCGCGGGTCGCGCCGCGTCGAGGACCTCGAGGCCGTCTTCGGCGGCCTGCTCGGGCAGAAGGGCACCGACCCCGACCAGGTGCTCGGCATCTACACCTCGACGATCGCGCCCGCGGTGATCAGCGCCGACAGCCCGCGCTTCCTCGGGTTCATCCCGTCGGCGCCGACGAAGGCGTCGCTGCTCTTCGACATGCTCGTGTCCTGCGCGTCGATCCAGGGCATCTCATGGCTCGAGGCGGCCGGCGCGGTGCACGCGGAGAACCAGGTCCTGCGGCTGCTCGCCGATGCGGCCGGGCTGCCGGCGTCCGCGGGCGGCGTCTTCGTCAGCGGCGGGTCGGCGGGCAACCTGTCGGCGCTCGCCGTGGCCCGCGAGACGGCGAAGCGGCGCGCCGCCGAGCGCGAGGGGGCGGACGCCGTCCGGGGCCGGCGCTGGCGGGTCGCGGTCGGCACCGACGCGCACTCCTCGATCACGAACACGCTCATGCTCCTCGACATGGACGCCTTCGTCGTCGAGACCCCCGACCACCGGCTCACCGGCGAGGCGCTGCGCGCGGCGCTCGCGGCGGACGGCGACCCCGCGTCGGTGGCGGCCGTCGTCGCGACCTCGGGGACGACGAACGCGGGCATCATCGACGACCTCGCCGGCGTCTCCGCAGTCGCCCGCGAGCACGGCTGGTGGTTCCACGTGGACGGCGCGTACGGCGCGGCGGGGCTCTTCGCGCCGACGGTCCGGGAGAAGTACACCGGCATCGAGCACGCCGACTCGTTCATCGTCGACCCGCACAAGTGGCTCTTCACGCCGTTCGACTGCTGCGCGCTCGTCTACCGCGACCCGGCGCTCGCCCGCACGGTGCACACCCAGGACGCGTCCTACCTCGACGTCATCCACTCCGGCGCGATCGACGGCGGCATCCCGGCCGAGTGGAACCCCACCGACTACGCGTACCACCTGACCCGCCGGGCCCGCGGCCTGCCGCTGTGGTTCTCGCTCGCCGTCCACGGCACCGACGCCTACGGGACGGCCATCGAGGCGGCCCTCACCCTCGCCCGGCAGACCGCCGAGGAGATCCGGATCCGCCCGCACCTCGAGCTGATCCGCGAGCCGGACCTGTCCGTCGTCCTCTTCCGCCGCCTCGGCTGGGGCCCGGACCAGTACACGAAGTGGGCCCAGGACCTGCACGACGCCGAGATCGCGTTCATCCCGCCGTCGGCCTGGGAGGGCGAGGTCGTCGGCCGGTTCGCGTTCCTCCACCCGCACACCGACATGGACCTCGTCCGGGAGATCCTCGACCGCACCGAGTGACCGCACCCGCCCCCCCGGGCGGCCGGGGGATCATCGGGCCGGAGGACCCGGGTCGCCCCGCCGGGCCCGGGTGTACGCCGGAAGGGTCCGCGGCGGCCGATCCCGGGGCACCCGTCCCGGCGCCGCCACGGGCTCGGCGAGGAGGCGGCCGCCATGCCGCAGATGCACCTCCAGCACGTCGCGCTGAGCGTCACCGACATCACCCGCAGCGGGCCCTGGTACGAGGAGCTCTTCGGGCTCGCGAAGGTCGCGGAGTTCACCGAACCGGCACCGATGCAGGTCTACATGTCTCCCGACGGGCAGGCCATCGACCTGCGCCAGGACCCGGACGTCGACCGGGAGCGGTTCAGCGAGAGGCACGTCGGGCTCGACCACGTCGCGTTCGTCTGCGCCGACCGGGCCGAGCTGGACGCCTGGCGCGATCGGCTCACGACGCTCGGGGTCGAGACGTCCGGTGTGGAGACCTCACCGTTCGGCTGGCACCTGAACTTCCGTGACCCGGACGGCATCCCGCTGGAGTTCTTCCTGCCGATGTCCGCCGGCTGACCCGTCGCGGCCGCCCGGCCCGCACGTGCGACGACCGACCGCGCCCCGCCCGGAAGAGAACGGGCCGGGGCGCGGTTGTCGTCGTTCGGCCGGCGTCGCGCGGCCCCGACGGAGGGATGTCGATGAGCGAGGCCGACCACGCGCACCAGCCACGCTCGGCGGTGCCGTTCTGGACGGTCGCCGTCGTCCTCACCCTGTTCCTCACCGGGGCCAGCGCCCCGAGCCCGATGTACGCGCTCTACGCGAGCCGCTGGCACTTCTCCCCGACGACCCTGACGGCCGTCTTCGCGGTCTACGCGATCGCGCTGCTCGCCGTCCTGCTCACGTGCGGCGGGCTGTCGGACGCCGTGGGCCGCCGGCCCGTGCTCCTCGCCGGGATCGCCGTCCAGACCCTCGCGATGGGGATCTTCTTCGCGGCGGACGGCGTGGGCTGGCTCTTCGCCGCCCGCGTCGTCCAGGGGGTGGCGACCGGCCTCGTCACGGCCGCCGCCGCAGCGGCGCTGCTCGACCTCCAGCCGCGGCTGTCGACGGTCGGGCCGCTCGTCAACGCGCTCGCGCCGTCCGTCGGGCTCGCGCTCGGCGCGGTCGGCGCCGGCGCGCTCGTCCAGTACGCCCCGGCGCCGCTGCACCTCACGTACGCCGTCCTCGTCGTCCTGCTCCTCGGCAGCGCCGTCGCGACCGCCCTGCTCGTGCCGGGGGCGACGACGCGGCGCCCGGTGAGCCTGCGCCCGCGGGTCAGCGTGCCGCGCGCGGTGCGGCCGGCGTTCTGGGCCGCGCTGCCGGTGCTCGTCTCGACGTGGGGGCTCGGCGGCTTCTACCTCTCCCTCGGGCCCTCGCTCGTGCTCAGCCTGGCCGGCAGCAGCGACCGGCTGCTCGGCGGTGCGCTGCCCGCGGTGCTCTGCGTGTCGGGTGCCGCGGCCTGCCTCGTGCTCAACACCCGGACGCCGGAACGGATGATGCAGGCCGGCACGGTGATGCTGCTGGCCGGCCTGCTGCTCAGCGTCGCCTCGATCGCCGGCGGGACAGCGGCCGGGCTGCTCGCGAGCACGTTCGTCTCCGGGGCGGGCTTCGGCTCGGCGTTCCTCGGCGCCTTCCGCTCGCTCGTCGTCCGGGCCGACCCGGCCCGCCGCGGCGAGCTCCTCGCCGCGGTCTTCACCGCGGCGTACCTGTCGTTCTCGCTGCCCGCGATCGTCGGCGGCCTCGTCGCGACCCGGGTCGGGCTGCAGCCCACGGCGGTCGGCTACGCCGGGGTGCTCTCGGCGCTCGCCGCGGTCGCGCTCGGCCTGCGGGTCGCCGCCGCGCGCCGGCCGGCACCGGTCACCGTCTGACCGCCCTGCCCTGCCCTGCCCGTACCGCCCGACGTCACAAGAGCGCTCCAACGACCGACACGCCGGGTTCGCGGCCCCTTGGTGCGTTCTGCGGTACGGCCGTCCCAGGGGCCGGACGGCGGTGCCGGCGGGCGATCCGACGGCCACGGCCTGCCCGGCGACGGTTCCATGAGACATTGGCGCCATGGCCCGCACCCCCTCGGCCCCGGCCCGTCGCACGGTGCTCCGTGCCGCCCTCGCGCTCGGTTCCGGCGGCGTCCTCGCCCCGCTCGCCGGGTGCTCCTCGGACGGCGGGTCGGCCGCCGCGGGAGGCCCGACGTCGGCGGCGCAGGACCCGGCGGCCCTGCTCGCGAAGGCCCGCGCGACCCTCGACGCCGCACCGTCCCTGGCGTTCACCCTCCAGGGCGCCGACCTCCCCGAGAACGGCAACGTCCTGCTCGGCGGGACGGGCGACCTGGAGCGGCCCGACGGCTTCGCCGGGACCCTCGACGTACGGTTCGCGGGCGTCCTCGCCAAGGTCGAGGTGGTCTCCACCGGAGGCACCTTCTACGCCAAGCTCCCGCTGACGACGGCGTTCTCCAAGGTCGACCCGAAGACGCTCGGCTTCACCGACCCGGGCGGCTTCATGAACCCGGAGACGGGGATCTCCCAGCTGCTCTCGCAGGCGAAGGACCCGAAGCTCGGCGGCGAGAGCCGGGTCGTCAGCGAGGTCGTCCGGCAGGTCACGGCGACGCTGCCCGGCGCGCTCGTCGACGACCTGCTCACGAGCGCCGACCCGGCCCAGGACGTCGCCGCGACCTTCGGCATCACCGCTGCCGGTGAGCTCCGGCAGGCCGAGCTCGTCGGCCCGTTCTACGCCAAGGGCGTCGACAGCACGTTCACGATCCTCCTGCGCGACTACGGCAAGAGTGTCCAGATCACCGCGCCTGCCTGAGCCGGTGGCGGCGCCCGCCGCCCCGGACGCCCCGCCCCTGCGCGCCCTCCTCGTCGCCTCGGTCGCCGTCCTGCTCGCCGCGGCGGACACCTACGTCGTCGTCCTCGTGCTGCCGGAGATGATGGGCGGCGTCGGGCTCGGCATCGACCAGCTCCAGCGCGGCGCACCGCTCATCAGCGCGTTCCTGCTCGGCTACGTCGCGGTCCTGCCGCTCGTCGGGCGGCTCGCGGACTTGCGCGGCCGGGTGCCCGTGCTCGTCGCCTGCCTGCTCGCCTTCGCCGTCGGGTCCCTGCTCACGGCCGGCGCGGACACCCTGACGACGGCCGTCCTCGGCCGCGGCCTGCAGGGCCTCGGCGGCGGCGGGCTCGTCCCGGCGACCCTCGCCCTCGTCGCCGACCGCTGGCCCGTCGAGCGCCGCGGCGTCCCGCTCGGCGCCGTCGGCGCCGTCCAGGAGCTCGGCAGCGTCCTCGGCCCGCTCGTCGGCGCGCTGATCCTCGCGGCGTCCGGCTGGCGCGCGGTGTTCTGGGCGAACCTCGTCGCGGCCGCCGTGCTTGGCGCGCTGCTCTGGGCCCCGAGGCGCAGCGACCCCCGGCTCGTCGCCCTCACAGCCGTCTCGACCGGACTCACGGCGCTCGCCGTCCTCTCTCCGGAGCGGCTCACCTCGGGCGTGCGGACCGGGCTCGCGTTCGCCCCGCTCGCCGCGGACCGGGCCTGGACGGCGCCCGTCGCCCTCGCAGCCGTCGCCGGCTGGCTCGCGCTGGCCGCCGTCTGGTGGGTGCGGCACGGCGGGGCGGCGGTCACCGCGGCCGTCGACCTGCCGTCCGCGGCGCTGCTCACGGTGGCGCTGTCGTGCCTGGTCCTGGCCTTCGCGACGTCCGACCCGCAGGTCCAGGTCGTCGCGGACGACGCGCCGCTGCTGCTCGCGGGGTGCGCGGCCGCGGCGGCCGGGTTCTGGTGGCGCAACCGGCGCACGGACCGGCCGCTCGTCGCGCCCGGGCTGCTCGCACCGCGGGCCGCGTGGGGAGCGCTCGTCGTCAACGTGCTCGTCGGGACGGCGCTCGTCGCCGCGCTCGTCGACGTCCCGATCTTCGCCCGGCTCACGACGGCCTCGCAGGACCAGGTCGCGGCCGCCCTCGAGCTCGTCCAGCTGCTCGCGGCGGTCCCCGTCGGTGCGCTCCTCGGCGGCTGGCTCTGCCGCCGGACCGCCCCGCGCTGGATCGCGGCCACCGGCATGCTCCTCGCCGCGGTCGCGCTCGCGGCGATGACCCGCTGGGACGCCACCGCGCTCGACGGCGCCGGCAGCGCCGCCGTGCTCGTGCTCGCCGGCTTCGGGTTCGGCCTCGTCATCGCGCCCGTCAACGCCGCGCTGCTCGCGGTCGTCCCGGACGACGCGCACGGCCTCGCGACCGCGCTCGTCGTCGTCGCCCGGATGATCGGCATGCTCGTCGGGATCTGCGCGCTCACCGCCGTCGGCCTGCGGGTGTTCTACCTGCGGCAGGCCGAGATCGGCTCCCCGCTCACGCTCTGCCCGCAGACCCCGACCGACTGCCCGCCGTTCGAGTCGGCGACCCAGGCGGCCGCGCTCGCCGAGCTGCACGCGGTCTTCGGCGGGGCCGCCGGCTGCGCGCTCCTCGCGGCGGTGCTGTGCGCCGTCCTGCTGCGCGTGGATGGCCCCGGCCGGGCCGCGCCGGGAGAGCTCATCCGGACGGCGTGACCGTGCCCTGCACGACGGGTCAGCCGTCGAGCGTCGCTCGGGCCGCGACGAACGCCGCGACGCAGCGGTCCACGTCGTCCGCGGTGTGCGCGGCCGAGAGCTGCACCCGGATCCGCGCCTTGCCCTGCGGCACGACGGGGTAGGAGAAGCCGATCGCGTAGACGCCGTGGTCGAGGAGCAGGTCGGCCATCCGGCCGGCGCGGGCGGCGTCCCCGATCATGACCGGCGAGATCGGGTGCTCGCCGGGGGCGATGTCGAAGCCCTCGGCGGTCATCCGCTCCCGGAACCGGCGGGTGTTGGCCTGCAGCTGCGCGCGCAGGGCGTCGCTGTTCTCCGCGAGGTCGATCGCCGTGAGCGACGCCGCCGCGACGACGGGCGCCACCGCGTTGGAGAACAGGTACGGCCGGGACCGCTGCCGCAGCAGGGCGACGAGCTCGGCGCGGCCCGAGACGTAGCCGCCGCTCGCGCCGCCGAGCGCCTTGCCGAGGGTGCCGGTGACGACGTCGACCCGGTCCCGGACGCCGAACAGCTCCGGGGTGCCGCCGCCGTGCGCGCCGACGAACCCGACGGCGTGCGAGTCGTCGACCATGACGAGCGCGTCGTACCGGTCGGCGAGTGCGCAGATCTCGTCGAGGGGGGCGAGGTAGCCGTCCATCGAGAACACGCCGTCGGTCGCGACGAGCCGGCGGCCGGCGTCCTGCGACTCCTGAAGGCAGCGCTCCAGGTCGGCCATGTCCCGGTTGCGGTAGCGGAACCGGCGGGCCTTGGAGAGCCGGATCCCGTCGATGATGCTCGCGTGGTTGAGCTCGTCGGAGATCACCGCGTCGCCCTCGCCGAGGAGGGTCTCGAAGAGCCCGCCGTTGGCGTCGAAGCACGAGCTGTAGAGGATCGTGTCGTCCGTCCCGAGGAACGCCGACAGCCGCGCCTCGAGCTCCTTGTGGACGTCCTGGGTGCCGCAGATGAACCGCACGGACGCCATCCCGAAGCCCCAGCGGTCGAGCGCGGCGTGCGCCGCGGCGACGACGTCCGGGTGGTCGGCGAGCCCGAGGTAGTTGTTCGCGCAGAAGTTCAGCACCTCGCGGCCGTCGTGCAGTCGCACGGTCGCGTTCTGCGGGCTGCCGAGGACCCGCTCGGGCTTCCACAGGCCGGCGTCGCGGATCTCGTCGAGGGTGCGGGCGAGGTCCTCGCGCAGGTGCTGCGTGGGTGCGGTGTCGGTGCTGCTCCCGTTGCTCATCCCGGCAGCCTCCTGCGCGCTCACAGCCTGGTCCAGTCGAGGATGACCTTGCCGCTCCCGCCGCCGCGCGCGGTGTCGAAGGCCTGCGCGTAGTCGGCGGCGGAGAACCGGTCGGTGATGACCGGGGAGATGTCGAGCCCGCGCTCGAGGAGCACCGTCATCTCGTACCAGGTCTCGAACATCTCCCGGCCGTAGATGCCCTGCAGCGTGATCATCCGGGTGACGACGCGGCCGAAGTCGACGGCGAACGGGGCCGACGGCAGGCCGAGCATCGCGATCCGGCCGCCCGCGACCATGTTCGCGATCATGTCCTGGAGCGCGGCCGGCTGCCCGGACATCTCCAGGCCGACGTCGAAGCCCTCCTTGAGCCCGATCGTGCGCTGGACGTCGGCCAGCGACGTCGTCCGGACGTCCACCGCGAGCGTCGCGCCGACCTTGCGGGCGAGGTCGAGGCGCTGCGGCGAGACGTCGGTGACGACGACGTTGCGCGCCCCGGCGTGGGCGACGACGGCGACCGCCATGAGCCCGATCGGTCCGGCGCCCGTGACGAGGACGTCCTCGCCGAGCACCGGGAACGTCAGCGCGGTGTGCACCGCGTTGCCGAACGGGTCGAAGATCGCCGCGACGTCGAGGTCGAGGTCCGCGACCCGGTGCACCCAGACGTTCGTGGCGGGCAGCACGAGGTACTCGGCGAAGGCGCCGTCCCGGTGCACGCCGATCCCCTTGCTCCGGTCGCACAGGTGCCGGCGACCGGCCATGCAGTTGCGGCACGTGCCGCAGACGATGTGCCCCTCGCCCCCGACGAGGTCCCCGACGGCCGGGCCGCCGCCGTCCGCGCCGACGGCGCTGCCGACCGCGGCGACCTCGCCGACGAACTCGTGGCCGACGACGAGCGGGGCCGTGACGGTCCGGGCCGCCCAGTCGTCCCAGGCCTGGATGTGCAGGTCCGTGCCGCAGATCCCGGTCCGCAGCACCCGGACGACCACGTCGCCCGGCCCGGGCACCGGGTCGGGCACCTCGACGAGCGCCAGACCGGGCCCTGCCTGCTCCTTGACCAGCGCTCGCACCGCTGCCTCCTCGTCGCGTCACCCGCTCGGGCGCCCAGTCTCGCGACCCGGGGACCTGCGGTCCACCGAGGCGGCGGGGCGTCCGCCGGACCGGCGCAGGAATCTCGGCGGACCCGGGAAACCAACCGGGCCCGCCGAGCGACAGCACCTCGTGACGGACAGGGACGTCGAGCGGCCCGTGAGGTCCGTGCGGAACGAGTGGGGGAGGACCTGGGCATGATCGTGCAGGGGCTGCCGGGACTGCCGGCGGCCGCCCTCGCGGGCGGTCGCACGGTCGGTCCGGCCCGCCCCGGCGGGATAGTGTCCCGGGATCTGCAGCCGGGGGGCCGGCGTCCCGCCGACCGCGGCCCGGCAGGCGTACGTGACCCCGATGGCGGTTGGGGAGGACATGTCGTGGCACACGACGACGCGGGGACGGCGGCCACCGGCCACTCGCCCCCGGGTCGCGGCGCCGCTGTGAGCGAGGCGACGGGCGTCGACGCCGCAGCGGAGTTCGAGGACTTCTTCCGGACCTACCACCGGGACCTGTCCCGGGTGGCGTACGCCCTGACGGGCAGCCACGCGGAGGCGGACGACGTCGTCGCCGACGCGCTGACCTCGGCCTGGCGGCACTGGGAGCGGGTCCGGGCGGCCGAGCACACGCTGGCGTACGTGCGCCGCAGCGTGGTGAACCTCGCGGCGAGCAGGGTCCGCCGCAGGGTCCACGAACGGCGCGGGTCGGCGCTGCTCGGCCCCCTCACCTCCTGGCTGCACACCGGGCCGGACGTCGTGTCGCGGGTCGACCTGCAGGCGGCGATCCTCGCGCTGCCGCCGCGGCGGCGGGCCTGCGTCGTCCTGCGGCACGTCGCGGGGCTGAGCACGACGGAGGTCGCCGAGACCCTCGGCATCAGCGAGGGTGCCGTCAAGAGCCAGACCTGGAAGGCCCTGGCACAGCTCAGGGACACGCTCGGGGAAGCCCACTCCGGAGCGGCGGGCCACTGGTCTGCCGAGCCGGGAGGAAGGAGGTCGACGTGAAGGACGACCACCAAGGCCCCGACCCGCTCGTCGTCGCGGCGCTGCGGCGTCTGGGCGACGAGCACGAGCCGGACAGCGACGCGATCTGGGCGCGGGTCGACCCGGCGCGGGCGGGCGCCGACGCGCCGGTCGCGCTCGACGGGCGCCGGGACCGCGCCGTCCGGGCGCGACCGGTCGCCGGCGGCCCGCGCCGTCCGCGGCTCACCGGCTCGCTCGCCGCCGCCCTGGCCGCGGCCTCGGTCCTCGGCGTGCTCGTCGTGAGCCAGGTCGTCACGCGCCCGCAGGGCGGCGCCACCCCCGCGACGGTGACGTCGCGGACCCCGAGCACCGGTCCGACGTCCACGACGACAGAGCCGGACGGCGCCGCGCCGACCGCGCTCGGGTCGGCCGCCGTGACGAGCCTGCGCCCGTCGTCCGGGTCGTCGTCGGCCGACGCGGCGCCGTCCCGCGGCAGCGCCGGTCCCACGACGCCCCGGGCCGGTGGCACCGTCGCCTCCTCCCCGGCCGGCGGCCCCGCGCGACCCGGCTTCCCCGCACCCTCGCCGGCACCGCTCGGCTCCGGGGAGCGGGCGGTCCTGCTCACCACCGACGTCCTCTCGGACTGGGTCGTGGTCGGGGCCCGCGGCGACGGCCGGCAGGTGCGGGCCAAGCGGCCCGTCGGCGGCGCGTTCGAGGTGACGGCCCCGGCCGGGGCCGTGGTCACGGCGTCCCCGCTGCTCGTGTCCTGGTCCGACGGGTTCCCCGAGCAGTCCCGGACGGGGGCCACGACCTGGCTCCAGGGCCCGCGGGGCGGCGCCTGGACGGTCACCGTCGACCGGGTCGACGTGCCGCGCCGGCTCGTCGTCCGGGCCGGCGGGGCACCGGGCGGCGTCCGGGTCGACGTCAGCGCACCCGACCGGCAGCCCGGGCGCTGGGTGCTCGGCGACAACCCGGCCGGGTCCGGGCCGTTCACGGTCGCCCTCGAGGTGCCGGGCGGGGCCGGGCCGGTCACGGTGACCCTGACCCCGGCCGCCCAGGACGGCCTCGCCGTCTCCGCCGTGACCCTGCAGCGCATGTAGCGCAGGGTCCGGCCACAGACCGCCGGTGCCCGACGGGGGCCGCCACCCCCGCCGGGCACCGGCGCCCCACATGACAGGCTCTGCGGATGGCAGACGTCGAGATCACGTCCGTGGACCACGGCTGGTTCGTCCGGCCCGCCGAGGAGACCGCGGACGGCATCCCGCGCGTCGTCCCGCTCGTCGGCTACGTCGTCCGGCACCCGCGCGGGGTGCTCCTGCTCGACACCGGGATCGGCACCCACCCCGAGACCGATGCGCACTACCGCCCGCGCAGGCACGGGATCGCCGCGGCGCTCGCCGGCGTCGGGCTGCGGGTCGAGGACGTCGACGTCGTCGTCAACTGCCACCTCCACTTCGACCACTGCGGCGGCAACCCGGCGTTCACTACGGCGCCGGTCGTCGTCCAGGCCGTCGAGCTCGCGGCCGCGGGCGAGGCCGACTACACGCTGCCCGGGCTCGTCGACGCGCCCGGCGTCCGGTACGACGTCGTCGAGGGCGACGCCGAGATCTGGCCCGGCGTCACCGTCGTCCCGACCCCCGGCCACACCGCCGGGCACCAGTCGGTCGTCGTCCGGGACGGCGACGGCACGGTGACCGTGCTCGCCGGCCAGAGCCACGAGACGGCGTCCGACTTCGCGGCCGACGCGCTCGCGCTCGCCGCCGCGGGTGACCCGGGCCGGGACGGCGGCCCGCTGCCGGTGCCCGCGGCCTGGGTGGCCCGGCTGCTCGCGCTCGACCCGCGGGTCGTCCGGTTCGCCCACGACGACGCGGTGTGGGTGCCGCGGTAGCCGCCAGGGGTGGTCCCGCGCGTCGCACTGCGGCGGCCCGGCGCCCTGGCACGATCGCCGCGTGACCGTGACCGATCTGCTCGGCTGGGCCGGCTCGGCCCTGCTCGTCTACTCGCTGCTCCAGGCCCGCGTGCTGCGCTTCCGGCTGCTCAACCTCGCGGCGTCCCTCGTGCTCGTCGTGTTCAACGCCGTCATCGCCGTGTGGCCGATGGTCGCGATGAACGTCGTCATCGCGGTCATCAACGTGTGGCACACGGCACGGCTGCTGCGGACCCGGCACGACGACCTGCACTACGAGGTCGTGCCGATCACCGCGGACGAGCCGTACCTGCGGCACGTCGTCGACCGGCACCGTGCCGACATCGAGCGGTTCAACCCCGACCTCGACCTCGCCGGGCACCTGGCCGCCCCGCAGGCCGGGGCCCTGGCCTTCCTCGTGCTGGCGGACGGCGAGACGGTCGGCGTCGTCCTCGCGCACGGCACGGGCACGCCGGGGGAGGCCCAGGTCGACCTCGACTACGTGCTGCCGCGGTTCCGTGACTTCACGCCCGGCGAGTTCGTCTACCGGGCCGGCGGCCCCTTCAGCCGCAGCGGCGTCCGTCGCGTGCTCGCGCCGCCGCGGATGCTCGGTGCCGAGCGCTACCTGCGGGGCGTCGGCTTCCGGCCGGACGGCGGTGCGCTCGTCCTGGAGCTCACCGCGGGCCCGGGGGCCCCAGCAGGTCCAGGAGCGCCCGCGGCCCGGTGACGAGGCTGCCCGCGGGGAGCCGCTCGCGCAGGCCGCGGTCCGCGGTGGCGACGAGCGGCACGGCGCCGGTCGGCGGGGCGAGCACCGCGATCGCGACCTCGACGACGGCGGTGTCGCCGTCGTGCGCGGCGAGGAGGACCTCGACCGCCGCCCGGACGTCGTCCGGCACGGTCATCGCCCGGGCCCGCCCCTCGACGACGGCGACGACCCGCGCGACGTGCACCGGTGCGCCGTCCGGCCCGAGCGGGACCCGTTGCCCCGCAAGGGGAACCAGCGACATCACCAGCCGTGCCGCGGCCCCGGCCCGGTCCTTCCACCACCGGTCGGGCCGCGAGCCCATGACGTTGGCGACGTCCACGACGAGCACGACCGACGTCACGCACCGAGGCTACCGACCGCCTCGATCGCCCCGTATCCCCATCTCTTCCCCAGACACTAGAAAGCCCCAGACACCCCGATCCTCTCCCCTCGAGTTACTAGCGCGTATGACCCGTTTACTGGGTCATACGCGCTAGTAACTCCGGGTTGCGCGGGGAACGATCGGCGCGCGACACGACATAAGCGACTCTTCGTCAATCTGCGGTCCGCGCAATACAGCCGGATACCGTCGAAGCATGGACCCGGTCCGCAACCCGTACGCGCCCGGCGCCGGTCAGCGCCCGCCGGAGCTCGCCGGGCGGGACGTCGAGCTCGAGGCCTTCGACGTCGTCCTCGAGCGGATCGCCCGCGGCCGCCCGGAGCGCAGCATCGTCCTCACCGGGCTGCGCGGCGTCGGCAAGACCGTGCTCCTCAACGCGCTGCGGTCCGCCGCCGTCCGCCGCGGCTGGGGCACCGGCAAGCTCGAGGCGCGCCCCGACCAGCCGCTGCGTCGCCCGCTCGCGGCCGCCCTGCACCTCGCCGTCCGTGAGCTCGGGACGGCGCACGCGGGGGAGAGCGAGTACGTGCTCGGGGTGCTCAAGTCGTTCGCACAGCGCGAGGACGGCGTCCGCGCGTCGGCCACGGTACGCGGCAAGGCGGCGTCCGGCCGGCTGCGGGACCGCTGGCAGCCGGGCATCGACGTCGCCGCGGTGCCGGGCCGGGCCGACTCCGGCGACATCGAGATCGACCTCGTCGAGCTGCTCAGCGATGTCGGTGGGCTGGCCGCCGACGCCGGCCGCGGGATCGCGGTGTTCGTCGACGAGATGCAGGACCTGGGCCCGGACGACGTGTCCGCGCTGTGCGCGGCGTGCCACGAGCTGAGCCAGACCGGTCGGCCGCTCGTCGTCGTCGGTGCCGGGCTGCCGCACCTGCCCGCGGTGCTCTCGGCGAGCAAGTCGTACTCGGAGCGGCTGTTCCGGTACCAGCGGATCGACCGGCTCGACCGGGCCGCCGCCGACCGCGCGCTCGAGGCGCCCGCCAAGGACGAGGACGCCGAGTTCACCACCGAGGCCCTCGACGCGCTCTACGCCTCGACCGCCGGGTACCCGTACTTCGTCCAGGCGTACGGCAAGGTCGCCTGGGACGTCGCCCCGCGCAGCCCGATCACCGCGGACGACGTCCGGGTCGCGGCGCCCGAGGCCGAGGCCGAGCTCGCCGTCGGCTTCTTCGGCTCGCGGTACGAGCGGGCCACGCCCGCCGAGCGGGAGTACCTGCGCGCGATGGCCGACCTCGCGGCGTCCGTCGACGACGGCGAGGCCGACCCGCACGACGGCGTCCCGACGGCCGCGATCGCCGAGCACCTCGGCCGCAAGGCGCAGTCGCTCTCCCCGGCCCGGGACGCGCTCATCAAGAAGGGCCTCGTCTACAGCGGCGAGCGCGGCCGGATCGCCTTCACGGTGCCGCACTTCGGCCGCTACCTGCGCCGCCACGGCGCGGACTGACGGGACGGACGGGCGCGGTGGCGTACGACGAGGAGGTTGCCGACCGGCTGCGGGAGCGGCTGCAGGACGTCGACGGGCTGCGCGAGCAGCGGATGTTCGGCGGCCTCGCGTTCCTCGTGCACGGGAACATGGCCGTCGCCGCGAGCTCGACCGGCGGGCTGCTCCTGCGCGTGGACCCGGCGCTGACGCCGTCGCTCGTCGAGGACCCGCACGCCGAGCGGTTCGTCATGCGCGGCCGGGCGATGGACGGCTGGCTGCGGATCGACCCGGACGGCGTGACGACGGACGAGGACCTCGACCGCTGGGTGTCGCTCGGGGTCGCCTACGCAGGGGCGCTGCCGCCCAAGCGCTGAGGACGGCTAGGAGCCTTCGCCGGGCAGCCGGTACACCGACACGTGCGACGGTGAGCCGGCGGTGAAGGGCGCACCGGACCAGTCGGCGTGCCGGGACTCCAGCGTGAACCCGGCGAGCCGGCCCATGAGGTCGAGCTCGGCGGGCCAGACGTACCGGTGCGGGCTGCGGTCGAGGCGCGCCTCGCGGCCGGCGCCGAAGGTCACGTGGTGGGAGACGACGTGCTGGTGCAGCACGTCGTACGTGTCGAAGAGGACGTAGCCGGGCTCGACGACGCCGACGGTCGCCTCCTTCCCCGGCGGCAGCGACCGCAGCTCCGGGACCCACAGCTCGACGACGAAGCGGCCGCCCGGCAGCAGGTGCCGGGCCGCGTTGCGGAAGCACTCGACCTGCTCGTCCTGGGTGAGCAGGTTCGAGATCGTGTTGAAGACGAGGTAGACGAGCGAGAACCGGCCCGGGGCACGAGTGGTCGCCATGTCGCCGAGGACGACGGGGACGGTGCGCTCGTCGACCTTCGTCCGGAGCACCTCGACCATCGGTGCCGACAGCTCGATGCCCGTCACGGAGACGCCGCGGCCCACGAGCGGGACGGCGATGCGCCCGGTCCCGATCGCCAGCTCGAGCGCCGGCCCGCCCCCGGCGAGGGCGACCAGCCGGTCGACGGCCGGGTCGACCACCTCCGGGACGAACATGCCCGTCCCGGGGGTGTCGTAACGGCGGGCCGTCCCGGCGTCCCAGAGGTCCTCGCGGCGGATGTCCTGCGGCAGCATCCCGCTGATGCTGTCGCCCCGGCGACCGTCCGGTCCACGGCTTTTCGACGGGCGACCAGCGGCCGCGGTGCGCCGTCCGGGGTGTCGCCGGCCTGTGAACGCACGGCGAAATGTCCGTGTCGGCCCTTGATCGGCGGCCAGGAGCGGAGGAAGGTGGGATCTGAGGTTGAACTCTCAACAGAAATGGTTTACGGTTCAATCGTTGAGTTCGCAAGAACCACGCGAACCGCCGACAGCCTCTCGCACGCCAGTACACCGAGCACCAGCGGACATCGACCCAGGAGACAGACACATGAGCGCGTTCCCCGCCGACCTCACCGGCACGTGGACCATCGACGAGGGCCATAGCACCGTCGGCTTCGCCGTGAAGCACGCGGTCGTCGCGACGACCCGCGGCAAGTTCACGTCCTACTCCGGCGGCGCGACGATCGACGCCGCGAGCCCCGAGTCCTCGTCGATCTGGGTCGAGATCGACGCCGCCTCGGTCGACACCGGCAACGAGCAGCGTGACGGCCACCTGAAGAGCCCGGACTTCTGGAACGCCGAGGAGAACCCGAAGATCACGTTCAAGAGCACGTCGGTGAAGATCGCGGGCGACGAGGTCGTCACGACGGGCGACCTGACGATCGGCGGCAAGACGAACGCGGTCGACATCACGTGGGAGTTCGGCGGCGTCGCGAAGGACCCGTGGGGCAACGTGAAGGCGGGCTTCGAGGGCACCGCGACGATCAACCGCTCCGACTGGGGCATCACCTGGAACGCCGCGCTCGAGACCGGCGGCTTCCTCATCTCCGACAAGGTCAAGCTCGTCCTCGAGATCGAGGCCGGCAAGCAGGCCTGACCCACGCCCGTCCGACGACGCCCCCGCCGCACCCGCGGCGGGGGCGTCGTCGCGTTCCCGGGCCCCCGCTCTGCCCCTCTGAGGGAGTTCGCCGTGCGATGCAACGGCGAACTACCTCTGAGGGGCGGACGGCGTCCGCAGCCGGCGCGCGGCGACGACCGAGCCGAGGCCGACGACCACCGCGACGCCGAACGCCGCGAGGTAGGGGGCGGGGCCGGCCGGGTCGTCCGGACCGAGGCCCCGCGGGAGCAGCGCGGCGAACACCGCGCCGGCGGCCGCGAGCGCGACGGCCGTCGTCAGCGCCTCGCTCGTCGTGAGGTCGGCGCTCGCCTCGCCCCGGCGTTCGGGGGCGGCGAGGTGCAGCGTGAGCAGGGACGTCGAGGCGTACGCCAGGCCCATGCCGGCGCCCGCGAACGCCCACGCGAGGACGGCGAGCCAGCCCGGGGCACCGGGCAGGGCGCAGGTCAGGGCGACGACGAGGCCGATGGCGACGCTCACCGACCCGGTCCGGGCGAAGCCGTAGCGCCGGTCGACCTCCGGTACGCGCCCCTGCCGGAAGGAGAACGCCGCCCACGTCACCGCGCCGACGGTGAGCGCGAGACCCGCCCGGGTGGGCGACCAGCCGTGCTCGCGGACGAGCACGAGCGGCACGAACGTCTCGCCCGCGGCGAAGCCGGCGGCGATGAGCCCGCGCAGCGCGACGACCGACGGGACGCCCCGCACGAGCCGGAACGTCCCGGCCGGCAGCATTCGGACGGCGGCCGCGAGCACGACGACCAGCGCGAGCACGGCGCCCGCCCGCCAGGGCGCGGAGTCCCGGCTGCCCGCGAGCTGCAGCACCGTGGCGCCGGTCCCGGCGACGGTCGCGAGGGCGATCCGGCGTCCGACCCCTGCGGAGCGCCGCGGCGGGCCGCCCCGGTCGCCGTCCGCCGGGCCGCCCTGGGTGGGGTCGTCGTCCGGCGCCCGGTCCCGCACGGTGACGAGCGTGAGCACGGCGCCCGGGATCGCGACCGCCGGCACGAGCAGGAACACCGAGCGCCAGCCCCACAGGTGCAGCATGAGCCCGGCGAGCGACGGGCCGACGAGCCCCGGCACGACCCAGGCGGCCGAGAACGCCGCGAGCACCCTCGGCCGGGCCGGCTCGGGGACGCTCGTGCCGAGCATCGCGTAGAGCGCGACGATGAGCATGCCGCCGCCGAGCCCCTGCAGCGCCCGGGCCGCGACGAAGACCGTCATCGTCGGCGCGAGCCCCGCGAGGAGCAGCCCGGCGGTGAAGAGCGCGACCGCCGCGAGGATCGGCCGCCGGGGGCCTCGCGCGTCCGCCCAGGCACCGCAGACCGCCATCCCGACGACCGACGTCGCCACCGTCGCGCCGAACCCGAGCGCGTAGAGGGGCAGCCCGTCGAGGGCGGCGGCGACCGCCGGCATGACGGTGCTCACCGCGAGCGACTCGAAGGCGATGAGCGACACGAGGGCCACCGCGCCCACGGTGAGCAGCCGGACGCGCCGGTTCTCGGCCGGCGACAGCGGCCCGGGGGACGGCGCGGCCGGTGCGGGTCCGGCAGGTACGGGCTCGGTCAGCGGTTCGGAGGACACGCCGAGGACGCTAGGACCTCACGTGCGCTGCAGGTCAACCGGCCGCGACCGCGCGGGCCTCGAGGTCGAGCAGCAGCTGCTTGGCCGCGAGCCCGCCGGCGTACCCGGTGAGCGCCCCGGACGCCGCGACGACCCGGTGGCACGGCAGGACGACGCACAGCGGGTTCGCGCCGAGCGCGGCCCCGACGGCCCGGGACGCCGTCGGCCGGCCGAGCGCGGTCGCGAGCGCCCCGTAGGACGCGGTCGTCCCGTACCGGACGCCGGTGAGCACCTCGAGCACCGTGCGCTGGAACGGGGTCGCCAGCACCGGGTCGACGGGCAGGTCGAAATCCTGGCGGCGGCCGCCGAGGTAGTCGTCGAGCTCGCGCCGGACGGCGTCCAGGGCGCGTCCGCCGCGCAGCACCCGCGGCGAGACCCGGGCGGCGAGCCGGGCGAGCACGGCGTCGGCGGCCGCGTCGTCCGGGGCGTAGGTCGTCGCGAGCAGCGTGCCGTCGTGGTGCGCGGCGAAGAGCATCCGGCCGAGCGGGGTGTCGTCGACGACGTACGCGACGTCGCCGCCGGTCAGCGTCGGGCGGCGGACGGTCGGCTCGTAGCCGCGCAGGGCGAGCTCGAGCGGGTCGGTCATCCGGTCGCCGTCCCGGTCGGACGGGCGGACGGCACGGGTCGGGCGG
>NZ_MWLN01000044.1 GCF_002198655.1 Kineosporia sp. A_224 | reverse complement strand
AGCATGGGCAGGACCTGGAGGCCGTCGACGTCGGGCAGGCCGAGGTCGAGCAGGACGACGTCCGGGCGGTCGTCGATGACCGCCTGCAGCCCCGGCAGGCCGGCCGGTCGCCACGTCACCGTGTGCCCACGCTCGGTCAGGGCGCGTGTGAGCGCGGCACGGATGCCCGCGTCGTCCTCGATGAGCAGGATCACAGCCACGACGTGGACGCTATCCCCCCTGCCCCCCGGGCAGGCAATGCTTCGTCCGGTCGGTCCCTGTCGGGCCCCGGTTCCTGCGAGCACCGGACGGTCCTCGTGACCGGTGCGTACCCTGCCCCCGTGGAGGTAGCGGCATGAGGCTGACCCGGTGGACGCTCTTCGCGTCCCTGTGGCTGCTCTGCGTCGGCATCGTCGCCGCGGCCGCCTGGTACGCGATCGACTCCGCGGGCCGGCAGGTCCGGGTGCTCGCGTCCGACAGCCAGCGCAGCGCCCTGCCGCGGCCGGGGACGACGACCGCGCCCCCGCAGGACCCGTCGACCTCGGCCGGGCCCACCGGCGACGAGCGGACGTCGTCGCCCGCGGTCTCCCCGACGACGCCGTCCACGTCCTCGTCGACGACCACGTCGCCCACGTCGACGGACGCCGCCCGGACGTCGTCCTCCTCGTCGACGACCACGTCGTCCCGGCCCTCGAGCCGGACGTCGACCACCCGCTCCCCGCGGCCGCAGCCGACGACGCGGACGACGACGCCCGCCCGGACGAGCTCGAAGACGGTCTCCACCCGGGGCGGCTCGGTGACCGTGACGTGCCGCCGCGGCGACCCGATCGACTACGCCGTCAACCCCGCGCAGGACTGGAGCGCGCAGGTCAACCAGCGCGGCAGCCTCGAGCTCGAGGTCAAGCTGCGCCGCGACGCCACCACGATCGAGGTGCACGCGACGTGCGTCGACGGCGAGCCGAGGACCGAGGTCTCGGAGAAGTCCGAGGACGACTGAGCGACCGCCGGCGACCGACGGGCTCACCCGTCGGCGGCCACCTCGGCCGAGTGGTCCCGGCGCCACACCGAGCCCCGGTCCACCGTCTTCCCGCGGACGACGAGCTTCACGCCGACCCGCGAGCCGTCGCTCGTCTTGACGACCGTCGCCGACTTGCCGCCCTTGCGGTCGGTGAACTCGGCGTCGCCGCAGCCCTTGTGCTTCTTGCCGTCGACGGTCGCCGTCCAGCACACGTCGTCCGCCGCGGAGATGACGACGACGGTGCTCGTCGACGACTTCGACCGCGACTTCGAGGAGGACTTCGACGTCGACGACGAGTCGGTCGGGGTGCAGGCGGCCAGCGAGAGCGCGACGAGCGGGACGGCGGCGGCCAGGACGGTGCCGCGGGTCAGGTGCGTGCGGAGCGGGCGGGGGACTTCTGCGGCCATGACGGCCTCCCTGGGGTGGGTTCGGTGCCCGGACGCCGGCGCAGCCGGGCGACGAGGGCCTCCATCTGGGGGCTCGGCGTGATGTGGAGCTCGCGGGCGAGCCGGGTGCGGAACCGTTCGTGCTGCGCGAGGGCGGTCGCGACGTTGCCCTCGCAGGCGTGGACCTCGATGACAGCCCGGTGCGCGCTCTCCCGCAACGGGTCCAGCGCGACGGCGGCCAGCGCGACCTCGAGGGCGAGGCCGTACCGGGCCGCTGCGGAGAGCAGTGCGGACAGCCCTTCGAGGGTGTGCAGTCGCAGGTGCCGCAACCGCTCCGCCTCGACGAGGACCCAGTCGTCGTACCAGCCCGGGAGCAGGTCCCCGGCGAACGGGCCGTCCCCGACGAGCGCGGTGCAGAGCGCGGCGAGCCGGGCGGTGCCGGTGGCCGGCCCGGCGGTCCCCTCGGGGTCGGCGGGCCAGGACGCCGCCCGCAGGACGTCCTGCGCGACGGCGACGAAGTCCCGGACGTCGACCGCCGCGTCGACCTCCAGGGCGAGCTTGGACGCCTGCACCGCCCCCGGGGCGAGCCGGGCGAGGGTCGCCACGGCGGCCCGCAGGTTCTGCCGCGCCCGGTGCTCGTCCGTCTCCGGCCAGAGCATGCCCGCGACGACCGCGCGCTGCTGCGGGCCGTGCAGCGCGAGCAGCGCGACGACGCGCTGCTCGCGCGCGGTGAGCTGCACCGGGCCGTCCGGCCCGTCGAGCCGGAAGGACCCGAGCAGCGTCACGGCGTAGCCGCCGGGTGACGGCCCCGTGCCGTCCGCCGTTCTCCGCGTGGTCATCGCGCCCCCGTGATGCCGCGTACCCCGTCCGGGCGGCGGGCCGCCCGGTGCTCCCGGACGCTCCGGGGAGGCCGCGGGCACCGTGCCCGACCGGGCACGGCGCGATGGACGCCCCGTCGCGTCGTCGCGTGCGACGGGACGACCACCGCGCGGCGGCCCCGTCGACGTGGTGCCGGCCGTCTGCCCTTGCCGGCCGGTGATCGATCACTGCGTCCATCAGGTTTCTCGCGCGGCGCGGCATTTGTCAACGCTTATCGGGATGAGATGGATGACTGCCGGATTGCCCTCCTCTGACCGGTGACGCGTGGATCACGCACGGGTCACGCGCCGCGCCGATCATGGGTCACGCCCCGCGGACGCCCGGCCGTGTCGAGTGGTCCGACGCGACCGCAGACCCGCGGTCGCCCCACTGGAGGTGAACCTCATGCGCACCGAACTCACCCTCGCCGAGGTCGAGGAGCAGGACGTCGAGCTGCTGCCCGCGCGGGCCGCTCTCGGCGGCTTCCACCACCACCCGGGCAACTGGGCGTCCGTCTACGCGTCGAACCAGGCGATGGCGCTCAACGCCGGCAGCCACATGTCGCACGCGGTGGCCCACGCCAACCAGACGGTCTTCGTCGTCCAGGGCTGACCGCCGTCCGCCGGTGGCCGTGACGACCACCGGCGGGGGCACCCGTTGAGGAGGGGCCATGCCCGCGACCGTCCGCACGACCGCCGCCGTCGACGACCTGTCGTTCGACCTGTCCGCCGAGACCGTCGAGCTGCTCCCGCAGCGCGCCGCGCTCGGCCACGGCGGCATCAACATCACCACCATCACCGGCGTCAACATCGCGATCGCGGTGAACGCCGGGTCGATCCACAGCGCTGCCTGGGCCTCGGCCTGGCAGGGGATCGGCGCCCACGCCTGACGGCGCGCGGCCGGGGGCGGGCGACCGCCCCCGGCCGTTGCCGTCCGCGCGGCGGTGCCGCCCGGAGGAGGTGCTCCATGACGACCCTGACCGGGCCAGGCCGCGCAGCGGCCGCCGCCGTCTCGCCCGCCGCGGCGGCGCCGCCCCCGGGTCTGCACCCGCACGACGTCGTCCACCGGGCCCCCGGCCTGCGGCTGCTCGGCCGGTACGAGGGATCGGGGTACGTCGAGGACCGCTTCCTCGCCGTCCGGTCCGACGGCCAGACCGTCATGCTCACCCCGCTGCTGCACGCCGTCCTCGAGTGCGCGGACGGCGGCCGTGGGGCCGACGACCTCGCCGCCGCGGTCGGTGACCGGCTCGGCCGGGCGGTCGGCCTGCCGGTGCTCTCCGCGCTCGTGCTCGGCCGGCTCGGCCCGGCCGGGCTCGTCGTGGTCGCGCCTCCCGGCGCGGCCCCCGCCCTGCGCCAGCACCTCAGCATCGTCCCTGCCGTGGACCGCGCCGGGCTGCCCACGGCCGACCCGCTGCTGGCGACGACGCTGCGCCGGCCGCTGCTGCCGACGCGGGCGGTGGACCTGCTCGGCAGGCTGCTCGCCCCGCTGTTCGACCCGCGAGCCGTCGCCGGGGTGCTCGCGCTGTGGCTGTGCGGGTCCCTGTGGCTCTTCGACCCCGGGGGCCTGCTCGCCGGTGCCGGCAGCGCGTTCACGACGCCCGGCGGGGTGCTGTCGGTGCTCGGGCTGCTCCTCGCGAGCACCCTGTTCCACGAGCTCGGGCACGCCGCGGGCTGCGCGTACGGCGGCGCCCGGCCGGGCGCGATCGGGGCCGGCCTCTACCTGTGGGTCCCGGTCTTCTGGACCGACGTCACCGACGCCTACCGGCTCGACCGGGCGGGCCGGCTGCGGACCGACCTCGGCGGGGTGTACTTCAACGCCGTCTCGATCGTCGCGATGACGGGTCTGGCCATGGTGACCGGCTGGGCCCCCGCGACCGGGGCCGCGCTGCTCACGCACGGCGTGATCCTCCAGCAGCTCCTGCCCGTCGTCCGGATGGACGGCTACTACCTGTTCGGCGACCTCACCGGGGTGCCGAACCCCTTCGCCTTCACCCGCGGCGTGCTCCGCGGGCTCGTGCCCGGCCGCGGCATGCCCGCCCAGGTCCGCGCCCTGCGCCGCGGCGCCCGCGCCGCCGTCGTCGGCTGGGTCGTCGTCACGGTCCCCCTGCTCGGGGTCATGCTCGGCTGGCTCGTGCTCTCGCTGCCCTCGCTCGTGGGCTCGTCGTGGCAGCAGGGCCGGGTGTTCTGGGCGGACGCCACGGGTGCGCAGGGCCTCACCGCGGCCGCGCTCGCCTGGGTCTGCATCCTGCTCCTCGTCCTGCCGCTGCTCGGGCTCGCCGCGCTCCTCGCGCGGGTCGTGCAGCGCCTCCTGCGCCTCCTCGTCGCACCGGTCCACCACCGCGCCGGACGCACCGACCCCTTCGACCCCACGTCACCCGCCGCGGCGACCGCCGGCGGCGCGCCGACCCCGGGAGGACGGCCATGACCCGCTCGACGTCCATGAAGTCCACGTCCGCGCTGCTCGCCGCGGTGACCGCGGCCGTCCTCGGCGGGACGGCGCTCGCCGGGCCCGCGGTGCCGGCCGCCCCCACGGGCGGCGGCGGTCGTGGCGCGCTCGTGGCGGCGGCCCCGGTGCTGCCGGCCTCGGGAGCCCGGCACCGCGCCGACGGGGACGGCGACACGCGCGAGGACCGGGCCGAGCGGGCCGAGCAGCGCCGCCGCGACCGGTACCGGCACCGGACGGCGACCGTGCGCTCGCGGGCGCAGGTCCGGGTGCACCGCGACGACCGGGAGCGGCGCCGGGCGACCTGGCGGCAGCGCCGGGTCACCGCGGGCGGCCTCGTCGCCCGCAACCGTGCGGACGCGCTCGCCGAGCACTGCACCGACTGCCACGCGGTGGCCGTCTCGGTGCAGGTCGTCGTCAACGGGCGCAACGCGGGCCGGGTCGACGTCGCGAACCTCGCCGACGCCGTGACCGTCGACTGCACCCGCTGCACGGCGACGGCGCTCGCCTACCAGTTCGTCGTCGTCGGGCCGGGCCGGCTCACCCTGACCCGGGACGCCCGGGCCCGGCTGTCCGACCTGCGGCGTGAGATGCGTGACGTGGCCCGGCACACGGCGGTCGGCGCGGTGACGGCGAAGGAGGACGCACTCGCGGCCGAGGTGGCCGACGTCCTGCGCGGCGGGGTCGTCGACGCCGCCCGCCCCGACGGCGCGAGCACCCTGAGCACCCGTCGCAGCGGCTCGGACGGCGTCACGGTGCGGGTCCGCAGGGCGCACGACGGCTCCCGCGGCCGGTCCCGGTGACGGCCGGCCCCGGACCCGGGGCCGGGCTGCCGGACGACGAGCACCCGGACGTCCACGGGCTGCTCGTCGTCCGGGCCTGGTCGCAGGGGCCGGGCGACGGTGTCCGGGCCCGGGTCTGGTCGACGCCGGACGTCGGGAGCACGCCGCCCGTCGTCCGGGTCGTGGGGTCGCGGGACGACGTCCTCGTCGTCGTCCGGGAGTGGCTCGCGGGGTTGGGGAACACAGGGGGCACCGTGTGAGTTGAGCCTGACAGACTCAAGTTTGGTCAGTCCCGAGTTGACAGCCCTGCTGCCGCGGACCAACCTGAGTGCAGGCAACTCAACTCTGCGCGGTCCGCCGCGCTCGCCACACGGAAGAAGGACATCGGACATGGCACGAGCGGTCGGCATCGACCTCGGCACGACGAACTCCGTCGTCGCCGTCCTCGAGGGTGGGGAGCCCACCGTCATCGCGAACGCCGAGGGCGGGCGCACCACGCCGTCGGTCGTCGCGTTCGCCAAGAGCGGCGAGCCGCTCGTCGGCGAGGTCGCGAAGCGGCAGGCCGTCACGAACGTCGAGCGGACCATCCGCTCCGTCAAGCGGCACATCGGCACGGACTGGAACGTCGAGATCGACGGCAAGAAGTACGGCGCCCAGGAGATCTCGGCGCGCGTGCTCCAGAAGCTCAAGCGCGACGCGGAGGAGTACCTCGGCGAGAAGGTGACCGACGCGGTCATCACCGTCCCGGCGTACTTCAACGACGCGCAGCGCCAGGCGACGAAGGAGGCGGGCGAGATCGCCGGCCTCAACGTCCTGCGCATCATCAACGAGCCGACCGCGGCGGCCCTGGCCTACGGCCTGGACAAGGGCAAGGAGGACGAGCTCATCCTCGTCTTCGACCTCGGCGGTGGCACCTTCGACGTCTCGCTCCTCGAGGTCGGCAAGGACGAGGACGGCTTCTCGACGATCCAGGTCCGCGCGACCTCCGGCGACAACAACCTCGGTGGCGACGACTGGGACCAGCGGGTCATGGACCACCTCGTCAACGTCGTGAAGATGCAGGGCGGGCCGGACCTGTCCAAGGACAAGATCGCGATGCAGCGGCTGCGCGAGGCGGCCGAGCAGGCGAAGAAGGAGCTCTCGAGCTCCACGGCCACGACGATCTCCCTGCAGTACCTGTCGATGACGGAGAACGGCCCCGTCCACCTCGACGAGAAGCTCACCCGGGCCCAGTTCGAGAAGATGACGGCCGACCTGCTCGACCGCACGAAGGCGCCGTTCCGGGCGGTCATCAAGGACGCCGGCGTGAGCCTGTCCGAGATCGACCACATCGTGCTCGTCGGCGGCTCGACCCGGATGCCCGCGGTCGCGGACGTCGTCCGTGAGCTGACCGGCGGCAAGGAGCCGAACAAGGGCGTCAACCCGGACGAGGTCGTCGCCGTCGGCGCGGCCCTGCAGGCCGGCGTCCTCAAGGGCGAGCGCAAGGACGTCCTGCTCATCGACGTCACCCCCCTGAGCCTCGGCATCGAGACCAAGGGCGGGATCATGACCAAGCTCATCACCCGCAACACCGCGATCCCGACCAAGGCGTCCGAGGTCTTCACGACGGCCGACGACAACCAGCCGAGCGTCCTCATCCAGGTGTTCCAGGGCGAGCGCGAGCTGGCCCGCGACAACAAGCCGCTCGGCACGTTCGAGCTGACCGGCATCGCCCCGGCCCCCCGCGGCATCCCGCAGGTCGAGGTCACGTTCGACATCGACGCGAACGGCATCGTGCACGTCTCCGCGAAGGACCGCGGCACGGGCAAGGAGCAGTCGATGACGATCTCCGGCGGCTCGGCGCTGCCGAAGGACGAGATCGACCGGATGGTCCGCGAGGCCGAGGCGCACGCCGAGGAGGACCGCGTCCGCCGCGAGGAGGCCGAGGCCCGCAACTCGGCCGAGCAGCTCCTCTACTCGACGGAGAAGTTCGTCGCCGACAACGCCGACAAGCTCCCCGAGGACGGCAAGGCCGCGGTGCAGACCGCGGTCGACGACCTGAAGAAGGCGCTGGACGGCGGCACCGTCGAGGACGTCAAGGCCAAGCACGAGGCCCTCGCGAAGGCGTCGCAGGAGCTCGGCTCCGCGCTCTACGCGCAGGCGGGTGACCCCCAGGCCGGTGGCGGCGCCACCGGTGCCTCCGACGAGGCCGGTTCGGCGAAGGCGGCGTCCGACGAGGACGTCGTGGACGCCGAGATCGTCGACGACGAGAAGTGATGCGGTGCGGGGGCGGGCGCCGCAGAGCGCCCGCCCCCGCACGCACGTCTCGTCCCACCACGACCTGAGGAGCTTGGCACTGTGAGCGACACCGAGAACGGCTCGGGGCCCGTCATCCGGGACCGCCGCCGGCTCGACCCGGAGACCGGGAAGGTCCGCGAGGCGTACGGCGTCACGGACGACGCGCAGCCCGGTGAGCACCCCGAGGCCGACGAGGTGCCCGAGGGCGTCGTCCCCGATGCTGTCGCCGACCCGGAGGCCGGGGCCGCCGAGACGGCGCCCCCAGCGGGCGACGCCGCGCTCGAGGCCCTTGCCGCCGAGCGGCTGGAGGACCTGCAGCGGCTGCAGGCGGAGTTCGTCAACTACCGCCGCCGCGTCGAGCGGGACCGTGACGTCGCGCGGGACACCGCGGTGGCGAGCGTCCTCGAGGCGCTCCTGCCGGTGCTCGACGACGTCCACCTGGCGCGCCAGCACGGCGACCTCGAGGGCGGCCCGTTCGCGGCGATCGCCGAGAAGCTCGAGAACGTCCTCGGCCGGTTCGGCCTGGCCCGCTACGGCGAGCCGGGCGAGGCGTTCGACCCGGTCGTCCACGAGGCCCTCATCCACACCCAGGCCGAGCTCGCCGAGGGGACGACGGAGACGACCGTCGTCCAGATCCTCCAGCCGGGCTACCGTGCCGGGGACCGGGTGCTGCGCGCCGCGCGCGTGGCCGTCGCCGACCCGAGCTGACCGGCCGCACCGGCCGTCAGGTTTCGGAACGACAGCGAAGGGAGGGGCGCCCATGGCGAGCCAGGACTGGTTCGAGAAGGACTTCTACGCCGTTCTGGGCGTGTCCGTCGACGCCTCCCAGGACGACGTGAAGAAGGCGTACCGCAAGCTCGCGCGCAAGCACCACCCGGACGCGAACGCGGGCGACACGGCCTCGGAGAAGAAGTTCAAGGAGATCGGCGAGGCCTACGCGGTCCTGTCCGACCCGGAGCAGCGCAAGCAGTACGACGCGGTCCGGCAGATGGCCCGCGGCGGGGCCCGGTTCACCTCGGGCGGCCCGGGCGGCCCGGGCGGCGGCGCCGGCTTCGACGACGTCTTCAGCAACCTCTTCGGCGGTGGCGGTGGCGGTGGGGGCGGCAACGTCCGCTTCACGACGACCGGTGCCCCCGGCGGCTCGGGCGCGAGCTTCGAGGACATCATGTCGATGTTCGGCGGGGCCGCGGGCCCGGGAGCCGGGGCCGGTACGGGGTTCCGCGCCCCGCGCGGGGCACGCCGCGGCGAGGACCTCACCGCCGACGTCACGCTGACCTTCAAGCAGGCGGTCGAGGGCGCGCAGCTGAGCCTGCGCGTCGACGACCCGATGACCGGCGTCCGGACGGTGAACGCCCGCATCCCGGCCGGGGTGCGCGGCGGCCAGAAGGTCCGGCTGCGCGGCAAGGGCCGGCCGGGCGACCACGGCGGCGGTGACGGCGACCTCGTCGTCACGGTGCACGTCGAGCCGCACTCGGTCTTCACCCTCGACGGTGACGACCTGCGCGTCACGGTGCCGGTGACCTTCCCCGAGGCGACCCTCGGCGCCCAGGTCGAGGTGCCCACGCTCGAGGGGCAGACGGTACGGGTCAAGGTCCCGGCGGGCACCCCGTCGGGGCGCACGCTGCGCGTCAAGGGCCACGGTGTGAAGACGTCCAAGAGCACCGGCGACCTGCTCGTCACCGTGCAGGTCGCTGTCCCGCAGAAGCTCGACAGCTCCGCGCGCGAGGCCCTGGAGAAGTTCGCCGCGGCCACCGCCGGCGAGGACCCGCGCGCCGACCTCGTCGCCCGGGCCCGCCGGGACGTCCCGGGCGGCGGTCATGCCCGGTGACCGGCTGAGGTTCGACGCCGCCTTCGGCGGCGAGCGGCTGGGCGTCGAGGTCGAGCTGGACCTCGACGAGACGACGCCTGTCTTCGTCATCTCGGTCGCGGCCCAGCTCGCCGGCATGCACCCGCAGACGCTGCGCCAGTACGACCGGATCGGGCTCGTCAGCCCCGGCCGCACCGCCGGCCGGGGCCGGCGCTACTCCGCGCGCGACGTCGCGATGCTCCGCGAGGTGCAGCGGCTCTCCCAGGAGGAGGGCGTCAACCTCGCCGGGATCAAGCGGATCCTCGAGCTGGAGCTGGAGAACGGCGCGCTCCGTGAGCAGCTCGGGCGGCTGCGCAGCGAGCTCGAGGACATGCACGTGCGGCTCGCGACGAGCCGACGCGTCTTCGCGGCCGGCGCCTCCGGCGACATCGTCGCCGTCCGCCCGGGGCAGCGGCCCGACCGCTTCCCGTCGTCGTCCGGCGCGCTCGTCGTCTGGCGCCCGCAGCGCTGACCCGTGCGGTGCGGCCGACGGCTCAGAGGTCGCCGTCGAGGAACTGCGCCCGGCCGAGCCCGAACGACCAGTCCGCCTTGGTGTTCTCGACGACCGACACGACGACGTCCGTCGGGGCGATCCCGCAGTCGCGCTCGAGCCGCTCGGCGAGCGCCGCGTAGAGGGCCCGCTTCTGGTCGTCGGTGCGGCCCTGCTGGGTGACCTGGACGATGACGACGTCGTCGGTCCGCTCGAAGCCGAGCCCGGTGTCGAGGGCGACGACGCGGCCCGGCCGGTGCTCGTGGATGACCTGGTAGCGGTCGCGCTCTGGGGCGGCGAAGTGCTCGACCATGACCGCCTGCACGGTGTCCGCGAGGCGCCGCACCTCGTCGTCCGTGCGACCTTCGACGACGTCGATCCTCACCAGCGGCACTGTGCTCCCCGTCTCCGTACCCGCCACCGGTCGGCTCCGGCGGCCCGGCTCATCGTCGTCCCGGCGGCCCGGTGCCGCCCGCCGAGCCGGTCCCGCCGTCCGCTGCCCCGGGGGACGGGCGCTGGCGCGCGGCCGCCCGCCGGAGCAGGATGATCACCCTGTCGGCGAGGGGGAACATCGTGGCGGGGACTGTGGTGACCGACGTCCGGGCCGTCCGTGGGCCGGGTGCGCGCCGGGTGTCGTGGGGTCTGTACGCCCTGCTCGTGCTGGTGGTCGCCCTCGGCGGTGCCGCGGCGGGCGCCACGGCGTACGACGGCATCGGGTCGGCGGGCCGCGTGCAGACGTTCGCCGACGCGGTGGCCGTCGTCGTGGCGGCCGACGGAGCCCTGCGCGAGGAGGCAGGCGAGGCGCTAGTCCTTGCGGCATCGCGGACCGCGGCGACGCCCGCGGACGGCGCCCGGCTCGCCGCGCTCGCGGCAGCGACCGACGCCCGGCGGTCGGACGTCGCGCGCCTGGCCGGTGCCGGGCCCGGGGGCGGGTGGTCGGCCGGCGTCCGGGAGGCCCTCGCGGGGTCCGCCGACCTCGACGGCACGCTCGTCACGGCGCGCAGGGAGGTCGTCTCGTCGCGGAGCGCGAGCTTCGCCGCGAACCACTACGGGCAGGTCGTCGCCGGCGAGCGGGTCCTGCTCGACGCGTTGCTGCGGGACCTGGACGACGCGACGGACGACGCGGACGTCGTGCGCCCGGCTCGGGTGCTCGCCACGCTCAGGGACCTCGTGGCCGCCGCGGCGCAGGAGCGTGAGACGGGCAGCGTGCTGCTCTCGAGGCCACCCGTCGTCGCCGGTGACCGCGTCACCGAGGCCGGTCTGGCCGACTACCTCGACACCGTCCGGCGCCAGGACGCCGCGGCCGCGGCGCTCACGGGCCTGCGGCCGTACCCGGCGGCGGTCGACGCCGCGACCGGGACCGCTGGCGCGCTGGCGGAGCCCCGGGACGCCGTCCGACGGACGGCCGTGACCCTCGAGCCCTCACCCGGCACCCGCTCGGCGAACGTGCAGCGGTTCGCGGAGGTCACCGGGCAGCGGCTGGTCGCGCTCGACCAGGCGCTCGCCGCCGTGGCGGGGGACCTGCGGGCCGCGGCCGACGAAGCAGTCGCGCAGGCGGTGCGCCGAGCGGGGGCGATCCTGGCCGGGACCGCGGCCGTCGCGGTCACGGCGGCCCTCGTCGCCCGGGCGGTGACCCGCCGACGGTCGGGCCGGTCCGGCGTCACACCGTGAGGACCGCCTCGCCGAGCGACTGCTCGACCGGCGCGCACGGCCGGCCGCGCGCGATCTCGACGAGCCCGGCGTCGAGCGCGTCGAGGTCGGCCGGGTCGGTCGCGCCGGCGACGTAGGGGTCGTGCCGCCACGTGCGCAGGTTGATGACGTGCAGGGCGGCCATCCGGGCGGCGTCCGGCTGCCAGGCGACGACGGCGGCGTGCGCGACGGTCAGGCCGGCGGCCTCGCCGAGGGCGGCGAGCCGGTCGCCGATGTCGAGCGCCTGGCCGTGGTGGCGCTGCAGGTCCGCGACGAGGCCGTAGTAGCGGTGCAGCACCGGGTCCGCGCTGTCGAGCGCGGCGACCTCGTGGAGCACGAGCCGGCCGCCGGCCGCGAGCGCCCCGGCCCAGGTCCGGAGTGCCTCGACAGGGGCGGCGAGGTGGGTGAGGAGGAACCGGGCGTGGACGACGTCCGCCGGGTCGACCGGCAGCGGCGCCCGGGTGACGTCCGCCTCGACGTACGTGACGCCGTCCGACACGCCGTCCGACACGCCGTCCGACAGGTCCCGCCGGGCCAGCGCGAGGAAGTCGGCCGACCGCTCGACCCCTGTCGTCCGGGCCGCGCCCGTCGCCGTGTGGAGCAGCCGCGTCGTGTGACCCGGCCCGCAGCCGAGGTCGACGGCGTGCCGGACCGGCCGGGCGGCGTCCGGCGGCACGCACCGGGCGAGCAGGTCGCGCGTCGGTGGTGCGAAGAGGTCGGCCAGCAGCGCGAGCCGGTGGGCGGCGTCCGGGGTGGTGCCGAACGTGTAGACGTCGGCGGCGCGTTCGTTCACCCCGGCATCCTCGCGCGCCAGGATGGTCCGGTGGAACCGCTGCGTCTCGCCGGCCGGGTCGTGCGCGGCCCGCTCCCGTTCGCGCCGTGGTCGGCGGCCGGGCCGCCGGTCGTCCACGACGGGGACGGCGTCGAGACCCTCGCCGTGCCGACGGTCCTCTCGCTCGCGTGCCCCGGGTGCGAGGCGCCCGTCCGGCTCGACGTCGCGACCGTGCTCTCCGCCGCGGCGCTGCCGGCGCGGTCCGGGGAACCGTGGGTCGAGGGGATCGCCGCGGCCTACGGGCTCGTCGTCCACGGCGCGGGCGACTTCCGGGCCGTCGTCGACGACCTGGGCCTGCTCGCCCTCCCGGTCCGGCTGCGGTGCACCGGCTGCGCGCGCCCGCTGCTCGCGGTGCTGGCCTACGGCGAGTACCAGCCGATGCGCTGGGTGGCCACCTTCCACGGGCTGGCCGTGCTCGACACCTGAACCGTTCACCGGTGGGCGGGCCCGGACGACGGACGTCCGGCGCGCGCATGCCCACCAGGTGCGCGCGCCGGACGGCTCCGGCTCGTCGTGCGGCGCGGGTCAGCCGCCGGCGAGGATCTGGGCGAGGACGATCTTGACGATCATCGCGGCCGGGTAGACGAGGGCGTAGCCCAGGGCGACCCGGGTGTCGAACCCGGTGCGCTCGTTGGCGAACGCGAGGACGGCGGGCTGGGTCTGGACCCCGCCGAGGACGCCGGCGAGCCGGGTCGGGTCGATCTTGTGCACGACGGTGCCGACGACGGCCAGGGCGACCGCCGTGAGCGAGGTGAGGACCAGGCCGAGGAGGCCGATCCGCCAGCCGAGGCTCGACGTCACGGCAGAGGTGAACGAGCCGCCCGCGCGGGTCCCGGCGTAGGCGAGGAAGGCGAGCATCCCGAACGTCGAGAGCGTGGACGCCGCGGGGTGGGCGAGGGACGTCACGAGCGGCCCGACCCGGCCGAGGCGGCCGAAGACCAGCCCGACGAGCAGCGTGCCGCCCGCGGCACCGATGGCGAACCCGCCGCCGGGCAGCGGGATGTGCGCCGTCCCGATGAGGACCCCGAGCGACAGGCCCAGGGCGAGCCCGACCGGGTTGATGTCCGACAGGCCGCGCTCGGAGTCGCCGAGGAACGTCGAGACCTCCTTCATCCGCTTCACGGGAGCGATGACCCGCAGCCGGTCGCCCGGCAGGAGGATGAGGTCGTCGGCGGCGACCATGTCGACGTCGCCGCGGCGGACCCGGGTGATGGCCGCGCCGAACTTCTCGCCGAGCTCCAGGTCCTCGACCGTGCGCCCCGCGAGCTCCTTGCGGGACAACGTGATCCGCCGGAAGTCGAGGTCGCGGCGGTCGGCCTGGAGCACGTGCGACGAGCGGTGGCCGAGCTCGCGGGCGACGGCGTCGACGATGTCGCGCGGCCCGACGACGGTGACGAGGTCGCCCTGACGGAGGGTCTCGTCGTCCTCGGCCACGAGCAGCACGTGGTCGGTCTGCGGCTCGCCGTGCATGACGCGGGAGAAGACGACCTCCCCGCCGCGCCGGTCGGCGACCTCGGCGACGGTCGGCTCGTCGGTGCGCTCGACGCGGATCGTGAGGTTCGTCAGGCCGCGGGCCTTGCCGGCGTCGGTGCGGCGGCGCAGCACGGTCGCGGTCGCGACGAGCATCCCGACGACACCGAACAGGTAGGCGATCGAGTACCCGACGGTCGTCGCGGCCGCGTCGCCGGAGCGCTCGGTCGCGGCGGCCAGCGCCGGGGTGTTCGTCAGGGCACCGGCGAAGGTGCCGGCGATCGTCGGGAACGGCAGGCCGAGCGCGGTGCCGAGCGCGGCCGCGACCCCGGCGACCGCGCCGAGCGTCGCCGTGACGGTGACGATGGGCCGCCAGCCGCCGCGCAGCGCGGCGAAGAAGGTCGGGCCGCTGATGATCCCGATCGTGTACGTGAACAGGACGAGCCCGAGGGTCCCCACGACCTCGGGCACGGCGAGCTTCACGTCGTTGGCCGTGGCGACCGCCGAGACGGCGATCGCGGTGAAGAGCACGGCGGCCGGGCCGATCGCCACGTCCGCGATACGGACGGCGCCCAGTGCGGAGCCGATGCAGAAGAGACCGAAGAGCAGGACCAGCGGCTGCTCGCCGAGGAAGAGCAGGATGTCGTGCACGGTGGACCCACTTCGCTGTGCCAGGCCGGGGTGGCCCGGTCCAGGTACCAGCGTCCCAGCATCTGAAAGCGTTTGCGGTCGCCGAAGGTCCCGGTGGTGTCAGATCGCCCGGCGCAGCACCGGGATCCGCAGGATGACCCACGTCAGCGCGAGCGAGCCGGCGACCGTGAGAGCGAGGTGCGCCGCGGTGACGCCGACCCACAGCGGCCACGCCTGCGGCGCGGGCCACAGCCGGCGCAGCGGGTAGAAGAAGAGCGGGTGCACGAGGTAGACGCCGAACGTCAGGGCCGACAGGGCCGCCGTCCGCCGGCCGGGTGCCCACCGCGCACCGGGCGGGTGCCGCAGCCCCCAGGCCCGCAGCAGCACGTAGGCCGACAGCGACATGACGACGACGGTCGGGGACAGGTAGCCGTAGAGGTAGCGGCCCGGGTTCCCCCACCCCACGAAGGCCGCGCTCGCCGCGACGAGCCCCGCGGTCGCGACGACCGACCCGGCGAACGCGACCGCCGCGCCCCGGACGGCCCGGCCGGACAGGGGGACGTCCCGCAGCAGCCAGCCCAGGGTGAAGTACCCGGCGTAGGGCAGGAACCGGGTCGCCGCCGAGGCACCGCCGACGTCGAGGAACGACGACAGCACCTGGTCGAGCGCACCGAGCCCGAGGAGCACAGCGCCGAAGGCCGCCTGCATCCGGTGCGTCGTGTGCCGGACGACGAGCCGCAGGAACGGGGTGAGCAGGTAGAGCACGACGAGCACGTAGAGGAAGTAGAGCTGCAGGAAGGGCGTCCCGGCGGCGACGTCGCGGGCCGCCTGGCCGGCGTCCAGGTCGTCGCCGAGGTAGAACGACCGGAAGACGAGGTACACGGCCGTCCAGACGACGAGCGGGACCCCGATCCGGCCCAGCCGCCGGCGGTAGAAGTCCCGCGGGCGGTCGGTGCGTCGCGGGTCGAGGAGCAGCGCGCCGCTCACCATGAGGAAGACCGGTACGCACCAGCGGGAGGCCGAGTCGAGGATGTTCGCCGTCCACCAGGCGGCCGTCGCCGGGTCGCCGGCGTCCCGGCTGCCGACCTCGCCGCTCGTCTCGTGGACGACGACGACGGCGAGGATCGCGAGCACCCGGGCCAGGTCGAACCAGCCCGTCGGCTCGTGCGCGGCGGCCGCGAGGACGAGCGGCTCGGCGCGCGGGTCCGGCTCGTCGCTCGTCATGTCACCCGGATATCCCGTCGGGGCACCGTGCGCGCGTCGAGCCGGGCCCGGGTCGGGCGGTGCGCCGTCAGGGGGTGACGGACGCCGTGAGGTCGGCGGACCCGGACACGACGAGGCACATGACGGTCCGCGAGCCCTCCGCCCAGTCGGCCGCGGTCGGCGGGATCCCGCTCAGCGGCATCGTCGTGGCGGACTCGACGAGGGCGGTCGGCGCCTGCAGCCGGCAGCCCTCCTGGCTGTTCGTGACGAGCGCCGCCGGGCCGGGGTAGGCCGCGCCGTCCGCGTAGGTGTCGGAGAGGTCGACCTCGCCGAAAGCCTGCGCCTGGTGCGGGTTCGTGCAGTCGACGGCGACGACGTCGGGGTCGGCGTCGGCCGTGAGCGCGGTGGCGTCCCAGGCGAGGAGGCAGTCGCCCTGCTCGACCTCGGAGCCGCTCTTGGTCGTCCCGTCCTGGGCCGCGGCGGCGGCCGGGTCGGCGGGGGTGTCACCGGACGGCGACGTGAGCTGCTGGCCGAGGAACACGGCGAAGACGAGGACGGCGAGGACGGCGACGGTCCACAGCCCGCTCAGCGCGAGACCGGTCAGGGCGAGGCGGCGGCCGCCCACCCCGGGGCGCTTGGTCCGGACCAGACCGGCGATGCCGAGCGGCACGGAGACGGGGACGAGGCCGACGATGCCCGTGACGAGCGCGGCCACGGCGATCTTGGACGTGCGCTCCGCGGGCCCGGTCTCCTGCTCGGGGAGGAGGACGAGCCCGGGCAGACCTTCGGTCGAACCGTCCATCGGGCCGAACACCCTCTCGCTCACGGAAGTCGCCCCTTCGCCCCACGGCTCTCGGGGGCGGGGTGGGCCGGGCCGGGCGCCGGGCCGCTGCCCGGGACTGCCGGTCGAGCGGGACGCCGAAGGCTGGTCGCTCACATCGCGACCATAGCGACTCGGTGCACGGTTGGGCAGAACCCGCGCCCGATCATCACGTGCGCGCAACGGGACGTAGGCGAAGAGTCATCACGAATCGGTCACGGGCTCCGGTGCCGGAGCCTTTCGGTCGATACCAGGTGGTCGGGCGGGCGCTAAAGTTGAGCGGAACAGACTCAAGTCTGCTCCCGTTGAACCGAACGGCCCTCGTCGCGCCGTACCGGAAGGCACCAGCACATGGATCTCAAGCTCACCACCCGCAGCCAGGAGGCCCTCACCGCCGCGGTCCGCCGCGCGTCCACGGACGGGCACCCGCAGGTCGAGCCCGCGCACCTCCTCGACGCGCTGCTCGCCCAGTCGGACGGCGTCGCGCCCGCCCTGCTCGGCGCCGTCGGGGCCGACCTCGCGGCCCTGCGCCGCACCGCCGACCGCGCGCTCGCCGCCCTCCCCGCGGCGTCCGGCTCGAGCGTCAGCTCGCCGAACCTGGCCCGGGGCACCTACTCCGCGATGACCGCGGCCGGCGACGTCGCCCGCGAGCTCGGCGACGAGTACGTCTCGACCGAGCACCTGCTCGTCGGTCTCGCCTCCGACCAGGGCACCGTGGGGTCCGCGCTCACCGCGGCCGGTGCCACGAAGGACGCGCTGCTCGCCGCCCTGCCCGGCGTCCGCGGCACCGGCCGCGTCACGAGCCCCGACCCCGAGGGCACCTTCCAGGCCCTGGAGAAGTACGGCAACGACCTCACCGCGCTGGCCCGGGACGGCAAGCTCGACCCCGTCATCGGCCGGGACGCCGAGATCCGCCGCGTCGTCCAGGTGCTGTCCCGCCGCACGAAGAACAACCCCGTCCTCATCGGCGAGCCGGGCGTCGGCAAGACCGCCGTCGTCGAGGGGCTCGCCCAGCGCATCGTCGCGGGGGACGTCCCGGAGTCGTTGCGCGGCAAGCGGTTGATCTCGCTCGACCTCGGCGCGATGGTCGCCGGCGCCAAGTACCGCGGCGAGTTCGAGGAGCGGCTCAAGGCCGTCCTCGGCGAGATCAAGGCCGCCGAGGGGCAGGTCGTCACGTTCATCGACGAGCTGCACACCGTCGTCGGGGCGGGTGCGTCCGGCGAGGGTGCGATGGACGCCGGCAACATGCTCAAGCCGATGCTCGCCCGCGGCGAGCTGCGCCTCGTCGGCGCGACGACGCTCGACGAGTACCGCGAGCACATCGAGAAGGACGCCGCGCTCGAGCGGCGCTTCCAGCAGGTGTACGTCGGCGAGCCGTCCGTCGACGACACCGTCGGCATCCTGCGCGGGCTCAAGGAGCGCTACGAGGCGCACCACAAGGTCTCGATCGCGGACGCCGCGCTCGTCGCCGCCGCGACCCTCTCGCACCGCTACATCACCGGCCGCCAGCTCCCCGACAAGGCGATCGACCTCGTCGACGAGGCGGCGTCCCGGCTGCGGATGGAGATCGACTCCTCGCCCGAGGAGGTCGACGCCCTGCGCCGCCAGGTCGACCGGATGAAGATGGAGGAGATGGCCCTCGCCCGCGAGGACGACCCGGCCTCCCGTGCCCGGCTCGAGAAGCTGCGCGCCGACCTCGCCGACCGTGCCGAGGCGCTCGCCGCGCTCACCGCGCGGTGGGAGGCCGAGAAGGCCGGTCTCAACCGTGTCGGCGAGCTCAAGGAGCGCGTCGACAGCCTGCGCTCGCAGGCCGAGCGGCTGCAGCGCGACGGCGACCTCGCCGCGGCGTCCCGGATCCTCTACGGCGAGATCCCCGGCATCGAGAAGGAGCTCGCGCAGGCCCAGGAGGCCGAGAAGGAAGGCCCCGCAACGGGTTCGGCCGCGCCCATGGTCAAGGAGGAGGTCGGCCCGGACGACGTCGCCGACGTCGTCGCCGCCTGGACCGGCATCCCCGCCGGCCGCCTGCTCGAGGGCGAGACCGAGAAGCTGCTCCGCATGGAGGAGCACCTCGGCCGCCGGCTCATCGGCCAGGCGAGCGCCGTCCGCGCCGTCTCCGACGCCGTCCGCCGGGCCCGTGCCGGGGTCAGCGACCCCGACCGCCCGACCGGCTCCTTCCTCTTCCTCGGCCCGACGGGCGTCGGCAAGACCGAGCTCGCGAAGGCGTTGGCGGACTTCCTCTTCGACGACGAGCGCGCCATGGTGCGCATCGACATGAGCGAGTACGGCGAGAAGCACTCCGTCGCCCGGCTCGTCGGTGCGCCTCCCGGGTACGTCGGCTACGAGGAGGGCGGCCAGCTCACCGAGGCGGTCCGCCGCCGGCCGTACAGCGTCGTCCTGCTCGACGAGGTCGAGAAGGCGCACCCGGAGGTCTTCGACGTCCTGCTCCAGGTGCTCGACGACGGCCGCCTCACCGACGGCCAGGGCCGCACCGTGGACTTCCGCTCGTCGATCCTCGTGCTGACGAGCAACCTCGGCTCGGCCTACCTCGTCGACCCGACGCTGTCCGACGAGGGCAAGAAGGACGCCGTCATGACGAGCGTACGCACCGCCTTCAAGCCGGAGTTCCTCAACCGGCTCGACGACGTCGTCATCTTCGACGCCCTCGGCACCGAGGAGCTCGCGAAGATCGTCGAGATCCAGGTGGGCCTGCTCGCACGGCGTCTCGCTGACCGGCGGCTCGAGCTCGAGGTCACCCCGGCCGCCCGGGAGTGGCTCGCGCTCGAGGGCTACGACCCGGCGTACGGCGCGCGACCGCTGCGCCGGCTCGTGCAGCGGGAGATCGGCGACCGGTTGGCCCGGTCGTTGCTCGCCGGGGAGATCCGGGACGGGGACTCGGTCGTCGTCGACGTCGTGCACGAGGACGGGGCGCCTGCCGGGTTGACGGTGACCGGGCTGCACTCGGCGTCTGTGTGACCTGCTTGCCGCTGGTCTGCTGTCATCTCACCTGGTGACCTGGGGGGGACTGGAGGCGTCGGAGGGCGTCGGAGGGCGTTGAGAGGCTGTCGGCGGGCGGGGTTCTCGCCGCGCCTTCAGAGGTGGGCCGGTTGCTGGTGCCCGGTGAGGCACGGGACCACGGATCGAACATGTGTTCGACAAATAGGCTGGCCTGTCGTATGATCGGATCATGGTCGAGCGGGTGTCGCAGTGTGGGGCCGGGGTCGGTGACGACGGCCTCGACGGCGGTCTCGAGGGTGGCCTCGGCGACCTGCTCCCGGCTGATCCGCTCGGTGGTGAGATCCGGCTGACCGTGGTCGATCTGTCGGCCTGCCCGAGTGAGGACGAGGAGGGGCAGGGGGCGCTCGCGCACGCTCACGCGGAGTGGTTGGTGGACGAGTGGCGGGCTGATCCGGCTGCGGCGCAGCGGGACTGGGACGCCGAGCTCGAGGCTCTGTGCGCGCAGGTCGCTGCCGATGACCGTCGGGACGCGGTCGAGCGGCGGGTCGCGCTGGACGGCACACCCGGGCCCGGGTCGTTCGCGGCGGCGCTGGAGGTCCTCGACGGGGCGGCGGCGTGGACCGTGGAGCGGGCCGCTGCGGACGGGTTCGTCGACGAGTTGCAGGACGCGGCGATCTCGGGGTTCGCGGCCGCGCACCGCCTGGAGAACTTCGCGCTGTGGCTGCAGGTCGCTCATGTCGCGAAGGTCGTGCCGGCCTGGACCGGCCGCACTCCGTCGCTGCCCCGCAGGACGCGCTCGGGCCGGCTGCTCATGGACGACCAGGACGTCCTGGTCGACGGCTCGGTCGCGCTCGAGCTCGCGGTGGCGGCGGGGATCACCCAGGGCAAGGCCGCTGCCTTGGTCGACGCTGCCACCGCACTCGTCATCGAAGGCAAACTGCCGTTGACCGCGCAGGCCCTGCAGCAGGGCCGGCTCGACCGGCCCCGGCTGCGGATGGTCGTGTCCCGCACTCGCGAGCTGACCGTCGAGGCCGCGCAGGCCGTCGAGCGGCTCGTCTATGCCACACCCGGGGTCCTCGACGGCGGCACCCGCCGCTTCGACACCGCACTGACCGCCGCGGTCCTCGCGGTCGACGCCGACGCGGAGGCGAAGCGCCGCAAGCGGCTGCGCAGGGGCCGCCGGGTCAGCATCCAGACCACCGACGACGGCGCCGCCCTGTTCACCGCCGTCGGCCTCGGCGAGGCGGTCACTGCCGCCTACAACGGCCTCGACGCCGCCGCCCGCTACCTGCGGCAGCAGGGCGACCCACGCACCCTGGACCAGCTCCGGCACGACCTGTTCGTCACCGGCTGCACCAGCGGCTACCTGCCCGTCCCCGCCGACGTCCTGCCCCTCCCTCCCGGGTGCGTCGCGAGTGAGACGACGCCGCGGTCGGCGACCGCTGCGACACCGGATGACGACCCGGGGGTGAGCGGAGAGACCGACACGGAGCCCGCGCCGGAGTGGTTCACCACCACCTGGCCCGACGTCCAGGTCGCCGTCAACGTCACCGTCTCCGCCGAGACCCTCATGGGCCTCGTCGACGACCCCGGCACCCTCCAGGGTTACGGCCCGGTCCCGGCCGACGCGGTCCGTGACCTCGTCACGAACGGGGTGTTCCGGTGCCTGGTCGTCGATGGTGAGCACGGGACCGTGCTCGGGGTCGGGAAGAACACCTACTCACCCGGCTACGTCGCCGGCGAACGGTTGAAGCTCCTGCTCGAACACGCGCACCCGACGTGCACCGGACCCCACTGCGGGAAAGCCTCCTGGCGCTGCGACATCGACCACCAGACGCCCTACGCGCAGGGCGGAGCGACGTGCGAGTGCAACACGCGCCCGTTGTGCCGCGCGTGCCACCGGCTCAAGACCGCCGGACTCCTCGTCCCCGAACAACGCAACCAGCCCGGCGAACCGCCCGGCACGATCACGTGGACGACCCGGACCGGCCGCGCCTGCATCGCGCTCCCGCACGCTCCGCTGCCGCACGTCCCGCTGTCGCACGCCTCGCCATCGAACGTCGCGGCGCGCACGACTCGCACAGTGGTGGGCGCGCCCGTCGCGGAGGGTCCACCGCCGTTCTAGGGATGTGCGCCCGAGGTCGTGCGCTCGCCGCCGACGGCTCGGTCGACCGGACGAGGCGGGAGGTCATGCAGCCTGGTCGTCCTGCTTCGGCCACGCCCACGCGTTCCGGACGACGAGCGCGAGCAGGGCGACCTCGACGACGCTGCCGAGGACGTAGTACTGCCACTCGCCGATCGCGCCGGCGACGATCGTCACCGCGTAGAGCACCGCGAGCACGATGTTCGCGACCCGGTTCACCTGGGGCGGGAGCACGAGCACCAGGTACACCATGAGGCTCGGCAGCACGATGTACGCCGTCGTCCCCAGCAGGAACCCCTGGCCGACCGTGAAGCCGCTCACGGTGCCGGCCTCGACGGCGGCGCGGAAGTCCGGGCGGTAGAAGCTGAAGAGGTCGACGTAGGCGAAGACGAAGAGCATCGCCGCCCACAGGCCGGCGAGCCGGGTCCGGACGCCGACCGGGGCAGGGTCGAGCCGCCTGCCGGCCGCCTGGTCGCTGCCGGTCCGGGATGCGGCGTCGGGCGTCGTTCCGGTCGTGGTCGTTCCGCTCGTTCCGGTCGTTCCGGTCGTTCCGGTCGCCGCGCTGCTCGTGCTCATGACGCCCTCCTGGTCTCACAGGTCTTACCTTGTAAGACTCAACTTACGACGTAAGATCTGCGATGGAAAGCCCCGGAGGTCCCGATGCCCGCACGTGCCAAGGAGCCGCTGAGCCGCGACCGTGTGCTCGCGGCCGCGCTCGAGGTCGCGGACGCCGAGGGTGTCCCTGCCGTGACGATGCGGCGCGTCGCGGAGGTCCTCGACTGCGAGGCGATGAGCCTCTACCACTACGTCGACAAGAAGGCTCTGCTCGCCGGGCTCACCGAGGCGGTCGTCGGCGAGATCGCCGTCGCGGCCCTCGACGACCTGCCCCCGGCGGCGGACCCGGCCGACTGGCGCGACGTCGTCCGCCGGCGCTGCCTCGCCGCCCGCGAAGTGATGCTCCGCCACCCGTGGGCGCCGCCGCTCGTGGCCACCCAGCCCCAGCCGCCGCCGACCGTCTACCCGCTCTTCGAGGCCCTCGTCGCCACGATGGTCGACGCCGGCTGCGGGTACGAGCTGGCCCACCGGGCGATCCACTCGCTCGGGCCGATGCTCCTCGGCTTCACCCAGGAGCTCTTCGAGCCGACGGCGGACGACGAGGGGGCCGCGTCCCCGCAGGCGGAGGCCATGGCGCTCGCCATGCCGTACCTGGCCCGCCTCGCCGAGGTCGCAGTCCACGAGGCCGAGGGCACGATCGGGCTCTGCGACACCCAGGCCGAGTTCGAGTTCACCCTCGGGCTCGTCCTCGACGGGCTCGAGGCGCACCGCCGGGTCGGCGCGGCGTCAGCGGTCGGCGCGGCGTCAGCGGTCGGCGCGGCGTCAGCGGTCTGAGCCCTCCGTCCCCGTCCCCGCGGCAGCCTCGGCATCCGGTACCGGGACCGGGACCCGGCTCACCGTCACCCGCTCCACCCGGCGGGCCCGCATCTCGGTCACCGTGAGCACCACGTCGTGGTGCACCGCGGTGTCCCCGACGACCGGGATCCGGCCGAGCGCGGCGACCATCCACCCCGCGGCGGTGTCGTACGGCCCCTCGGGCAGCGCGACGCCGGTCTCCTCCTCGAACTCCTCCAGACGCAGCTGCGCGTCGACCGGCGCGTCGGGCAGCGGCCGCGGCCCGTCGTCGTCCGCCCCCTCGGTCCGTCGCGACCCGCGCGCCGCGGCGTCGAACTCGTCGGTGATGTCCCCGACGAGCTCCTCGAGCAGGTCCTCCATCGTCACGATGCCGGCGCCGCCGCCGTACTCGTCGACGACGAGCGCGACGTGGTAGCCCTCGCGGCGCATCTCGGCGAGCGCGGGCAGCGCCCGGCGGCTGTCGGGCACCCGGGGGAGCGGCCGGCCCAGGGTGCGCAGCGTCGTCCCCGGGTCGCTCCGGGCGTGGGCCGAGAACAGGTCGCGGACGTGCACGAAGCCGACGGCGTCGTCCAGGCCGCCCTCGACGACGGGGTAGCGCGAGTGCGGCTGCCCCTCGACGACGTCGAGCGCCTCCGCGACGGTCATCCCGGCATCGAGGGCGCTGACGTCGAGCCGGGGGACCATGATCTCCCGCACCGGCCGGTCGCCGGCGTCGAGGACCTCCTGGATCAGTCGCCGCTCGTCGAAGCTCAGCTCGGCGTTGGTGGCCACCATGTCGCGCAGCTCCTCCTCGGTGACGACCTCCCGGGCTGCCTTCGGGTCACCGCCGAGCAGCCGGACGACGACGTCGCTGCTCACGCCGAGCAGCCAGATCACCGGCCGGGTCAGCCGGGCGATCGCGTCCAGCGGGGCGGCCGAGAGCAGGGCGATGGGCTCGGCCCGCTGCAGGGCGAGCCGCTTGGGCGACAGCTCCCCGATGACGAGCGTGACGTACACCAGCCCCAGGGCGACGACGACGAGCGAGGTCGGTCGGGCGACCGCGGCCGGGACGCCGAGGCCCAGCAGCCACTCGCGCAGAGGCTCCTCGAAGTTCGCCGCCCCGAAGACCGACGAGAGGGTGGCCATCAGGGAGATCCCGATCTGCACCGCGGACAGGAAGCGGTTGGGGTCCTCCGTGAGCTTGGCGACGAGCGGGCCCCGGCGGTGGGTCGCGGCCAGCCTGCTCACCTGCCCGGCACGCAGCGACACCAGGGCGATCTCCGCCGCGGCGAACGCGCCGCCGGCGACGATGAGACCCAGGACGAGCGAGATCTCGCCCAGCACGTGCACCACTCCCTCACACGGGGGGTCACAGGTCGTCCGAGTGGCCGACCCCGGTCCCCCGGTCGGCCACAATCGTGTCAATCGACTGACAGTCCGCGCACGTCACGGCGATGATCCGCTCGGGACACCATGTCCCGCCGGACGGTGGTCCCGGCGCCGGCCACCCGGGCGGCGGGCGCCGCGGGGCCGGACCAGGGCCGGATCAGGTCACACGGGAGGCAGCGCCGTGGCGCACACCGGGGCGGAGATGCCCTCCTCCGGTGTGCCCGGACGACGCCCCCCGCTCGTGCCTGCCTCGGTCCGCGTGGGGGTCCTCGCCGGCCTGCTCGGCCTCTCCTGCGCCGGCGTCGCCTGGGTCGGGCCGCCGACCCTGGCGCCCGGCATGGTCATCGTCCACTGGGCGGTCCTCGCCGTCGTCTTCGTCGCGACCGAGGTCCTCGTCTTCCGGATCAGGGTGCGCCGCGAGGAGCAGTCGGTCTCCATCAGCGAGCTCGCGCTCGTCATCGGGCTGTTCAGCCTCTCCCCGCCCGCCCTGCTCGTCTCCCGGCTGCTCGGCAGCGGCACCGCCTTCGTCGCCTTCCGGCGGACGACGGCCCTCAAGACCTCGTTCAACCTCGCCCTCGTCGGCGCCGGGACGACGCTCGCGGTCGCCGTCTTCCACGCGGTCGGGGACGGCGCCCTCGCCTCGTCCCCGCGCGGCTGGCTGGCCGCCGTCCTCGCGACCGCGTCGGCCGGCCTGCTCGACGGGCTCGTCCTCACCGTCGTCATCTCCTGGTACGACGGGATCCCGCCGCTGCGGGTCGTCGGCGAGCAGCTCCTGCAGTCCCTCGCGCTCCCGGCGGCGGTGTCGGTCGCCGGCATCGTCGCGACGATGGCGCTCATGGGCGGGCGGGACGCCGTCCTGCCGCTGGCGCTCGCGTGCGTCGTCGTCCTCGTCGGCTACCGCGCCTACGCGCTGCTCACCGAGCGGCACGCCGCGGTGAGCCGGCTCTTCGGGCTCAGCGAGTCCCTCCAGGAGGCCCGCACCGTCGACGAGGTGGCCCGCGCCGCGGTGACGCACGCCGTCGACGTGATGCGCGCCCGCTCCGCAGAGCTCCTCGTGCACCGCCGGGGCGCCGGGCGGCTCAGCACGTGGAGCGTCGAGCACGGCGAGGAGGTCGTCCACGACGGCGGGGCGCCCTGGCCGCACCCGGCGTTCGACGTCCGGCCCCGGCGCGCCGTCCGCGGCACCACGGAGGCCGAACGGGCGCTCCTCGCCGCCCTGACCCAGAGCGAGGCGGTCGTCGTCCCGCTGCCGCTCGGCGAGGACGTGGACGGCGTCCTGCTGGTCGGCGAGCGGCTCGGCGAGGAGCGCGGCTACGGCCCCGACGACCTGCGCACGCTGGAGACCGTCGGCAACCACGTCAACGTCGCCCTGCGGCACGCGACCGTCGTCGAGCAGCTGCGCTTCGAGGCCCTCCACGACCACCTCACGGGCCTGCCGAATCGCGGCGTCTTCCGCCGCCGCGCCGACGAGGCCGCCGAGTCGGCGCTGCGCGGCGGCCCGCCGATCGCGGTCGGCGTCCTCGACCTCGACGGCTTCAAGACCGTCAACGACTCCCTCGGCCACCTCGCGGGCGACCAGGTCATCGCCGAGGTCGCCCGGCGCCTCGAACGGGCCGCGGGCGCCGGGGTCGAGGTCGGCCGGCTCGGCGGCGACGAGTTCGCCGTCCTCGTCCTGGACGCCACCGACGCCGCGCAGGTCACCGCGGTGGCCCGCCGGCTCATCGCCAGCCTCGAGGAGCCGCTCGTCGTGAGCGGCGAGCAGCTGCGCCTGGGCGGCTCCCTCGGCTTCGCGATCGCGCCCAAGGACGGCGGCAACGCCGACGCGCTGCTGCGCAGCGCGGACGTCGCGATGTACACGGCGAAGCAGGACTCCGGCGGCTACCGCTTCTACGCCCACGAGATGGCGGCCGCGAACGACGCACCGCTCTCGCTCGCCGCGGACCTGCGGCTCGCCCTGGGTCGCGGCGAGGTGACGACGTACGTCCAGCCGCTCATCGCGCTCGACACCGGGCTGCTGCACTCCGTGGAGGCGCTCGCGCGCTGGCGGCACCCGGCGCTCGGCTTCGTCGACCCGGAGATGTTCGTCCTCGCGGCCGAGCGCGGCGGGCTCGTCCAGGAGCTCACCGCCGTCGTCCTGGAGCAGGCGCTGTCCTCCTGCCGGACGTGGCTGGACGCCGGGATGGAGGTCCGGGTCGCCGTGAACCTCGCGGCCCGCACCCTCGGCGACGCCTGGCTGCCGGTGGCCGTCGGCCGCCTCCTCGAGCGGTACGACGTCCCGGGCCGGCTGCTCTGCCTCGAGCTCACCGAGGGTGGTGTCATCGCCAGCCCCGAGCGCGCGATGGCCGTCGTCGGCCGGCTGCGCGAGCTCGGCGTCTCTGTCGCCGTCGACGACTTCGGCACCGGCTACTCGTCGATGACGTACCTGTCCTGGCTCGCCCCCGACCAGGTCAAGATCGACAAGTCGTTCGTCCAGCGGCTCGGCGCGGGCAGCCCGCACGAGGCGATCATCCGGTCGATCCTCGACCTCGGGAAGAACCTCGCGGTCGAGGTCGTCGCCGAGGGTGTCGGGGACGCGCGCACCGTGGCGATGCTCCGCCACCTCGGCTGCCGGCTCGCCCAGGGCTACTACTTCGCCGAGCCGATGCCGTCCGACGAGCTCCTCGAGTGGGCCGACGGCTGGACGTCCCGGTCGTGGATCGGCGACAGCACCTTCGTCGACGTCCGGGACGCCCCCGCCCCGGGCACGCCCGCCGCCCCGGC
>NZ_MWLN01000043.1 GCF_002198655.1 Kineosporia sp. A_224 | reverse complement strand
CACCTACTCTTGACCGCCCAAGACCAACCCGTTGCACCCACCGCCTGAATCCGCCACGATCTTGGGGTGCGTGAGGCGCCAGAGGACGGTCAGCGGGCGCGGTCGCGCTCGTGCGCGGCGACCGCGCGGGTCACGCCGTCGCGGGCCTCGACGACGAGCCGGCGCAGCGCGGGCTCGGCCTGCGTGGTCGCGAGCCAGGCCTCGGTGCGCTCGAGGAGGGCCGGTCCGGCGAGCACCGTCGGGTAGAGGCCGACGACGATCTGGCTCGCCATCTCGCTCGTCCGCTCGGCCCAGACCGGCTCGAGCGCGGCGAAGTAGCGCTCGACGTACGGCTCGAGGAGCGTCGTGTCGCTCGCCCGGCCGAAGCCGCCGATGACCGCCGCCTGGACGGCGTTCGGCAGCTCACCGGTGCCGACGACGAGCTCCCAGGCCTGCGCCTTCGCCTCCGGGGTCGGGACGGCGGCCCGGGCCGCGGCCGCGTGCACCCGCCCGCTCGCGGTGTCGTCGCGGTCGAGCTCGCGGACGACGTCCTCCTCGCCGAGGACGCCGCCCGCGACGAGCGCGGTGAGCAGCGTCCAGCGCATGTCCGTGTCGACGGACAGCCCCGGCACGGTGGCCCCGCCGTCGAGCAGCGCGCGCAGCCGGGCGAGCTGCTCGGGCGTCGTCGCGTGCGCCGCGAACGCGCGGGCGTAGAGCAGCTGCGCGTCGCCACCGGGCGCCGCGCCGTCGAGCAGCGACAGCAGTGCGTCGGCCGCCGAAGCCGTTGCGGCCGAACGGTTCTCGGGGGCGACGTAGAACATGAGCGTCGACGCGAGCTGGCGCAGCAGGGTCTGCGCGACGCTCGCGTCGTCGACCGACGCGATGTTGCGCACGACGAGGTCGACGAAGTCCCGCGGGCCCGTCTCGGCGTCCCGCGTCATGTCCCACGCGGCGCCCCAGACCAGGGTGCGGGGCAGCGAGTCCTCGAAGTCGGACAGGTGCCCGATCGCGGTGTCGAGCGAGCGCCCGTCGAGCCGGATCTTGCCGTACGCGAGGTCGTCGTCGTTGACGAGCAGCAGGTCCGGGCGGACCGAGCCGACGAGCTGGGGCACCTCGGTCGCGGCGCCCGCGACGTCCAGCTCGATGCGCTGCGTGCGGCGCAGCCGGCCGTCGACGACGTCGTAGCAGCCCACGGCGAGCCGGTGCGAGCGCAGCGTCGGGTGGTCGGCGGGGGCCTCCTGGCCGATGACCGCCTTCGTCACGACGCCGTCCGCGTCGACCTCGAGGTGCGGGCGCAGGGTCGCGACGCCGGCGGTCTGCAGCCACTCCTGGGCCCAGGCGTCGAGGTCGCGACCGCTCGTCGCCTCGAGCTCGGCGAGCAGGTCGGCGAGCGTCGTGTTGCCCCACTCGTGCGCCCGGAAGTAGCGGCGCAGCCCTTCGTCGAAGGCGTCGGTGCCGACCCAGTGCACGAGCTGCTTGAGCACCGAGGCGCCCTTCGCGTACGTGATGCCGTCGAAGTTCACCTCGACGTCCGCGAGGTCCCGGATGTCCGCGACGATCGGGTGCGTCGACGCGAGCTGGTCCTGCCGGTAGGCCCAGGACTTCTCGGCGCTGGAGAACGTCGTCCACGCCGTCGTCCAGCGCGTCGCCTCGGCCTGGCAGCGGGTGCTCGCGTACTCGGCGAACGACTCGTTGAGCCAGAGGTCGTCCCACCAGCGCATCGTCACGAGGTCGCCGAACCACATGTGCGCCAGCTCGTGGAGGATCGTCAGCGCCCGCCGCTCGACGGCCGCCTCGGGCACCTTCGAACGGAAGACGTACTGCTCGGTGATCGTCACGGCGCCGGCGTTCTCCATCGCGCCGGCGTTGAACTCGGGCACGAAGAGCTGGTCGTACTTGTCGAACGGGTAGGCCCGGTCGAAGAGCTCCTCGAAGAACGCGAAGCCCTCCCGGGTGACGTCCATGACGTCGCCCGCGTCGAGATGCTCGGCGAGCGAGGCCCGGCAGAGCACCCCGAGCGGGATCGTCCGGCCGTCGCGGCTCGTGAGCTCGCCGCGCTCGGCGTGGTACGGCCCGGCCACGAGCGCGGTGACGTACGTCGACAGCCGCGGCGTCGCGGCGAAGGCCCAGGTGGCCCGGCCGTCGCCGAGGTCCTGCGGCGCCGGGGTCGGGGAGTTGGAGACGACCTGCCAGTGGGACGGCGCGGTGACGGTGAACGCGTACGTCGCCTTGAGGTCGGGCTGGTCGAAGCAGGTGAAGACCCGGCGCGCGTCGGAGACCTCGAACTGCGTGTAGAGGTACACCTCCTTGTCGACCGGATCGACGAAGCGGTGCAGCCCCTCGCCGGTCGTCATGTACGCGGCGTCCGCGACGACCCGCAGCTCGTTGCGGGCGGCGAGCTCGGACAGGGCGATCCGCCCCGTCGACACGACCTCGGCGACGTCGAGCGCCTGCCCGTTGAGCACGACCTCGCGCACGGCCGGTGCGATGAGGTCGACGAACGTCGACGCCCCCGGCTCGCGGCACGTGAACGTGACGACCGTCGTCGAGGCGTAGGTGTCCGCGCCCGTCGTGAGGTCGAGGGTGACGTCGTAGGCCTCGACGCCCAGCAGACGCGCGCGCTCGGCGGCCTCGTCGCGGGTCAGGTTGGTGCCGGGCACAGGTTCTCCTCGGAGGTGGTGCGTCGGGGACGGCGGGGGACCGGAGGGTTTCCTGCGCAGGGCCCGGTCGCCCGGCGGAAATTGTTGCACCGACCGCTCCCGGCGCGCTCACCGACCCGCGCCCTGGACCGGCCCGGACCAGCCCGGGATCGCTATGACGGGCTGTCATCTCGCGTCCGGATCTGCGGAGTCGATCGTGCACGGACGGTTACTTCAAGCGCACTTGACCGGGCGAGAACCACGAACTGGTGACACGCGGATGACACGGCCGTCACGCATGGGTGCGGGATCTCCGCAAGAGACGAAAGTCCGTCGGGCCGGTCAAGGTGACGTAAGGGGTAGTCATGTCTCGTCGTGGGCTGCGGTTCCGCCAGTCTCCACTCGCACGCAGGCGAGCGCTGTCATGGCTCGTCGTCCCGGCCCTCGCCCTCGCGGCGACGGTCGTGCCGATCGTCGCCGGCGTCGTCTCGCCCGCGCAGGCGGCCGACCCGACCCGGATGTGGCTCAAGGTCGTGAGCAGCGCGACGGGCAGCCCTGCGGTCGGCGAGTACCGCTGGCTCGTCACCCGGGAGGGCGTCCAGGACGTCGGTGACCCGTCGGCCGACCGCTCCACGCCCGAAGGTGCCTCCAACCTCGGCAAGTGCCTGCCGGCGAGCAACGCGGCCGGTGACACGAAGGCCGGCTACACCCCGGCCCTGACGTACCAGGCGAACTCGCCGGTCTTCGGGCAGGCGGACCCGGTCTCGCCGGTGACCTCGACCCTCGGCACCGCGAACTGCCCCTGGCCGTCGGTGCGTCCGACCGCGGGCGACACCCACACGGTGGCGTCCGGCGACCAGGACAACGTCGCCGCGGACGGCACGGTGACCTTCACCGACGGCGCGGGCGCCCCGGCGTCCGAGCAGGACCTCGCGCCGGGCAAGTACCTCGTCTCCGTCGTCGCGAACGGCTTCAAGATCGGCGGCGCGCACTTCTCGGTGCCCATGACGTCGTCCGCGCCGGCGACCGTCACGCTGCCGACGACCCCGACGCCGCTGGGCAACATCCGGGTCCAGGTCTTCGAGGACGCCGCCTTCGTCGACGGCACGTACGCGGCCGGCGCCGAGGGCCCGGACCCCGGCAACAACGACGTCTTCACGAAGATGCCCGGCTTCCAGGCCTTCATCAGCGACGTCATGGGCCCGGTGACGACCGACTTCTTCGGCAACCCGCTGTGCACCCACTACGTCCACACCCCGAAGGGCACGGTCACCGCCGACACCCCCGACGGCGACGGCCCGATCGCGAAGGACGCGGACGGCAGGCCCGTCGTCGACGGCACCCAGCCGGCGAAGTGCGTCACGGACGCCCGCAACCAGATCCTCATCCCGAACCTCGGCCCGAACCGCTACGGCGTCACCGTCAACCCGCCGGCCGGTCAGGTCTGGTCGCAGACGACCAACCTCGAGGGCGGTCACGACCACGACGTCTGGGTGATGGAGAACGACACCGGCTTCGACACCGAGCTCGTCGTCGGTGGCGAGCCCGTGCCGTTCGTGCCGTTCGGGTTCGTCAGGCCCAAGAGCATCAGCGGGGGCAGCAACACGGTCACGGGCCAGGTCATGGCCGGGCTCAGCTACATCGGCGGCCCGGGCGGCGGCCAGACGATCCCGGCCGAGCCGGGTGTGGGCACCGGTGCCTACAAGGGACCGATCGACCGGCCGTGGGTCGCCCTGTCGGACCTGAACAGCGGTGACAAGCAGGCCTGGACCGGTCGCGGCAACGCCGACGGCACCTTCACCGTCGGCGGCGTGCCGGACGGCACCTACGCACTGACGACCTGGGACGACGCCCAGAACTACATCATCCAGAACGTCACGATCTCGGTGAAGGGCGGCGAGACGCTCGACGTCGGCAAGCAGTTCCTGCCGGGCTGGTTCACCGAGATCAAGGGCACCGTCTTCATCGACGACAACGGCAACGGCCGTCGGGACGCCGGCGAGCAGGGCCTGAAGAACACGATCGTGACCCTGCGGGAGCGCGACAACACCCTCATGGACCAGTTCGCGAACACCGCGACCACGGACCAGAACGGCCACTACGCGCTGACCCAGTCCTACCCGCTGACCAAGTGGCTCGTCCTCGAGCACTTCAACACCCTCTACGAGGGGACCGGCGTCACGGTCCAGACCTCGAACGACCCGACGCCGACGACCTACCACGGCTCCGCGGTCGACATCAGCGTCGCCAACATCATCGGCCTCGGCGGCACCGTCGACTGGGGCGTCAAGCCCTACGACGCCGGGACGAACGGCGGCATCGCCGGCACCGTCTCGTACGACACCACCCGCAACGAGCTCGACCCGCGCTACGACGCGGCCGAGCCGTACCAGCCGGGCATCCCCGACGTCACCGTGAACCTCTACCCGACGCTGCGGTGCGAGACCGGTGCGGTCGGCGTCCAGCGCCTCTTCGACCCGAAGACCGGGGCCGAGCTGCCCTGGGTCGACGAGGGCAGCGGCGACGCCGTCGCGGCCTGCTCGGTGGGCGCGCTCATCGACGACCCGAGCGGCACGGGGGAGCCGCACAAGGACCTCACCCACCTGCTCGGCACCACCGTGACCGAGCACTGGGCGGCGCCGACCGGCTGCACAGCGCGGGACTACCAGGGCAAGCCGCTGATCGACCAGCTCGCGCTGCCGGCCTTCGGCGACCCGAAGAACCTCTGCGTCGAGGCCCCGATGGGCGGCTTCCAGGCCCGCCCCTCCGAGGTGACGACGGACGCCGACGGCAACAACGTCGACTTCGCGCAGACGGTGAACGGCAACTACGGGTTCTCCGAGTCGGACCTCAACCTCTTCGCCCCCGGTGACCCGAAGAACCCGGCCCCCGGGAACGACCTGCCGCTCTACGCGAACCTCGCCGAGGCCGGCTTCGACCCGCAGCCGCTCCCCGCGGACGACTACGTCGTCCAGGTCGTCAGCCCGCAGGACGACAAGGGCAAGCCGGTCTACCAGGTCACCAAGGAGGAGGACGTCAACGTCTTCGACGGTGACGGCCGCGACGCCCAGGAGAACTTCGCCCACGGCCGGGTGACGACGGTCGACCAGACGCCGCAGCTGGCGCCCGGCGACGCGCCGTCGTCGTCGACGCCGCCGGAGCCGCCGAGCCAGCAGGCCGGCATCGTCCCGGCCTGCGTCGGCGCGCTGCACACCGTGCAGGTGACCAACCCGACCTTCGCGGACGCAGGGGGCAGCCCCTTCGAGGGCCAGGACCGCCCGCTGTGCGACGAGCGGCTCGTGACCCTGCGCAGCCAGCAGGCCGTCGCCCCGACGTTCTTCATGTTCACCCCCGTGCCGCTGCCCACGCACTTCTGGGGCATCGTCATCAACGACCTCGGGCTCACCTACGACCCGCGGAGCACGAACTACGGCGAGGCGCAGGGCATCGGCAACGTGCCGGTCGGCCTGTACGACTTCCGGGGCGACCTCGTCGACACCGTCACGACGGACTTCAACGGCTTCTACGAGGCCATCGAGCCGTCGACGAGCTCCTACAACTGCCCGCTGCCGGCCGGCCCCTGCCCGGGGATGTACCGGTTCGTCGGCAACGACCCCGGCCAGCCGGACCGCGCGAACCCCAACTACAACCCGCGGTTCCGCACGATCGCCACGAACTTCCAGGCGTGGCCCGGGCTGTACACCGTGACCGACACGGCGCCGACGATGGTCGCGAACCAGATCCTCACGCCGGGGTCGACGACGCCGACGCAGCCCAACTGCGACGTCGTGACGACCGACGTCCCCGCGACGGCAACGGCGCCGGGTGTCCGCGCCACGCCGCAGGTGTTCGCGGCCGACAAGGTCGTGCTGCAGCCCGCGTCGAACAACGCGGCATCGCGGACGGTCACCCTCACCGGGGCGGGCTTCGGTGCCTCCGGCGGCCGGGTCACCCTGACCTCCCCGAGCGGTGCGACGACCTCGGTCGCGCCGACGGGGGCCGCCTGGACGACGTCCAGGATCACCTTCACCGTCCCGGCCAACGTGGACACGGGCACCTACCAGGTGTCCGTGACGACCGCCGGGACGGCGGCCCTGCCGGCCCGCTCCACGGTCACCGGGGTCACCCTGCACCTGCTGGAGACCGGCACGGCTGCACTGGCACGCGTGTTCATGGTCAACCCGCCGACCGGGCTCGTCCCGGTCGTCCCGGCCGGCCGGCGGACGACGACCGTCCAGGCCGCGCTCGACAAGGCACGCGACTACGTCGACGGCGGCAGCAACCGGCCGACACCGGTCGTGGTCGTGTACCCGAACTCGGCCGCGGGCGCCTTCAACGCCCACCGGGCGTACTTCGAGAACGTCATCGTCCAGTCCCGGGTCCGGCTGCAGGGCGTCGGGTCCGGCGGCGTCGACCCCGTCTCCAAGGCGTGGGTGCTCGGCTCCGAGCTGAGCGGGCTGGCGTTCGACGCCGACCCGGTCACGGCGGCGACGTGGTACGACAAGCTCGCCTCGCAGCCGCACGGCGGCATCGCCGACGTCGCCGACGCCGCGGTCGTGACGATCGTGCCGCCGGCGCCCGGGGGCGGCAACGCCGGACGACGGGCCTTCCAGCAGAACCCCGGGGCCCGGTCGATGATCGACGGGTTCAGCATCACCGGCGGCCACCAGATGGGCGGCGGCGGCAACGTCAACGCGATCACCGGCGCCGTCCACACGGCCGTCGGCACCGCGGGGGCGACCGTGACCCAGGGCGGCGGCATCTACGCCCACGCCTACTCCCACGACCTGCAGGTGACGAACAACGTCATCGCCGGCAACGACGGCACCTACGGCGGGGCGGTCCGGGTCGGGACGCCGTTCGTGGACAACACGAGCAGCACGAACAGCAACGCCAACCAGAACGTCCGGATCGCGAACAACTACATCCGGGACAACGGCGGCATGAACCTCGCCGGCGCGGTCGGGATCTTCAGCCAGGCGGACGGGTACGTCGTCGACCGCAACGTCCTCTGCGGGAACTTCTCCGCCGAGTACGGCGGCGCCGTGACGGTGTACGGGCGCAGCCCCAGGGGTTCCGTGACGAACAACGACGTCTACTACAACCTCAGCTACGACGAGGGCGGCGCGCTCATGCTGGCCGGCGAGCTGCCGGCCGACCCGGCGCAGGTGTCGCCGGGGATCGCCCCGAACGGGAACACGAGCGCCAACACCACGACGGTGGCGGGCAACGAGTTCTACTACAACAACAGCAACGACGACGGCGGCGCGGTCCGGCTGCTCCAGGCCGGTGCCTCGCGGTTCGACATCTACGACAACATGATCGCGGACAACGTCTCGGCCCACGAGGGCGGTGGCGTCGCCCTCGACGACGCGCCGTACGTCCGCTTCTACAGCAACACCGTCGTCAACAACCTCACCACGGCCACGGCTGTCACGAGCGACGGCAACCCGGCGCCCGCCGGGTTCTCCACCGGTCAGAACAGCGCCCAGCTCCAGGCGTCCGCCGGGCTGCCGGTCTTCTCCCGGCCGGTGATGTTCGACAACGTCTTCGGCAACAACCGGGCCGGGACGTGGAGCGCCGCAGGCGGCACCGTGACCGGTATCGGGATCGGCGGGCCGACGGACGTGAAGGTCTGGGACACGGGCGTCCCGGACGCGACCGGGACGCTCACCCTGGACCGGTCGGTCTACCAGCCGGCGTCGGCGACCGGCGGGACCAACCCGACCGGGACCGGGAACGTCACCTACACGGCGACGGGCAACGGGTCGTTCGCGAGCACCTTCGTCAAGCCCGTGGACCTGACGGTGGCGGTGCTGCCGTGGCGCACGATGCCGGCCTTCCGGCAGGCCGTGATCGTCACGCAGAACCTGCCGCTCTCGCGGTACGCCCTCGACTACCGGCTCAGCTCCGTCACCGGGAACGTCGCCGGGAACACCGGCCGGGCCCTCGTCGGCCTCGTGGCGGCACCGACGACGGACTTCGAGGGAACCCTGCGCTACTTCGGCGGGGCCTCCTCGTTCACCCCGATCGACGCCGGGGCGGACGAGCGATGAGCCGCGACACCTCCAGGAACCGGTCCACGTCAGACGAGGGGACAGCCGTGAACGACAGCCCGGCACGACGCGGCGTCAGCCGCAGGAACCTGCTCACCGGCGGGCTCGGGATGGTGGGTGCCGGCGTCGTCGGGGCCACCGTCCTGCAGCCCCAGCTGGCGAGCGCGGGCCTCAACGACCCGCGGCCGGCCGACGTCGCCGCGGCCAAGGCGGGCCTCACCGACGGCCGCACGCTGCACCTCGCGGCGACCGACGGCTGGGTCGGGATGCCGACGGACGCTCCTGCGCGGCCGCCGTTCTTCCCGGACTCGCTGGCCCCGAACCCGTTCAACACGTACGTGTTCGGGTTCCGGGACGTCACGCACCTGCACGCGGCCGACGGCTCGATCACCGACGCGAACCAGGCGAAGCTCGACGCCCTCAAGGGGCACGCGCAGATCAGCGCCCCGCTCCTCGACTTCGACGAGATGACGAAGGTCCGGGTCTCGCTGACGAACCTGGGGCTGGCGATCCGGCCGGACCTCACCGACGGGCACACCGTGCACTGGCACGGGTTCGACAACGCCATCCCGCTCTTCGACGGCGTCCCGGAGCTCTCGATCGCCGTGCCCATCGGCCACACGTTCACGTACTACTACCAGCCGCGGGACGCGGGCACGTACATGTACCACTGCCACTTCGAGGACGTGGAGCACGTCCAGATGGGCATGACGGGCATGCTGTTCGTCCGCCCGAAGCAGAACGGCACGACGAAGAACCACGGCGGCAAGACGTTCTCGAGGTTCGCGTACAACGACGGCGACGGCTCGACGGGCTACCACCGCGAGTTCGCGTTCATGCTCACCGAGCTGTGGTCGGAGGCGCACTACCGGGACGCCCACATCCAGGTCAACGACTGGACGGACTACGCGCCGAGCTTCTGGCTCCTCAACGGCCGTGCCTACCCGGACACGCTGGCGGACAACGGGTCCCTCGACGCCGGCTCCGGTGACTTCGCCGTGCCGGTCGACGAGCGGCTGCGCTACCAGCCGATCTCCTCGCTCGTCGAGGCCAACAAGGGCGACCGGGTGCTGCTGCGGCTGTCGAACCTCGGCTACCAGCAGCACGCCATGACGCTCGACGGCCTCCCGATGCGGGTCGTGGCCAAGGACGCCGGGCTGCTGCGCAACGGCGGGACCGACCTCAGCTTCCTGACGAACACCGTGGAGATCGGCCCGGGCGAGAGCCGTGACGTCCTCGTGGACACGGACACGGAGGGGGAGTTCCTGCTCTACGACCGGAACTTCTCCTTCCTCACCAACGGTGGCGACTCCACGCAGTACGGCGGGCAGATGACGAAGGTCGTCGTGCACCCCGCCGGGACCCTGGGCGACCAGTCCCGCGCCAACGAGAACCCCCACGCCTGAGCCGGTCGAGGAGACGACGATGCGAACCAAGCTTCCCCGGGTGATCTCCCGGGTCGGTGGGGCCGTGCTGGCGGGCGCCGTCGTGGCGCTCATGGCCGCGACCCCGCCCGCCGCGCAGGCGGTCACGGACGGCGTGGAGTGCGAGACGCCGACGAGCGCGAGCGGCACCGCGGAGAGCTACATGCTCACCGCGAAGTCCGGCTACGTGTTCACCCCGGACGGCAACTCCATCTTCATGTGGGGCTACGCCGGCAGCACCGGCAGCTTCCAGCTCCCCGGCCCGACGCTCTGCGTCACGGCCGGCCGGACGGTCTCGGTGACGCTGAAGAACACCCTGCCCGACCCGGTCTCCATCGTGTTCCCGGGGCAGCAGCAGGTCACCGCCGACGGCCAGGCCGACGCGGCGAACCTCGCGGCGAGCCCGCCGACCCTCGCCAAGCCGGCGGCGCGGACGAGCGGGACGGTGACGTACACGTTCGTGCCCGACAAGCCCGGGACCTACCTGTACGAGAGCGGCACCGACCAGCGCAAGCAGGTGCAGATGGGGCTGTTCGGCGGGCTCGTCGTCCGCCCGGCCAACTACGCGACCGGTGGCGCGGACGCGCACTCGGCCTACGGGACGGCGGCGACGAGGTTCGGCGAGGGGCAGGAGTACCTGCACATCCTCTCGGAGGTCGACCCGGCGGTGCACCTCGCGGTCGAGAAGAACCGCGTCGTCAACTGGGCCGGCTACCGGCCGCGCTACTTCATGATCAACGGCCGCAGCATGCCGGACACGTTGGCGCCCAACCGGGCCAGCTACCTGCCCGCCCAGCCGTACAGCGCGTTCGTCCACGTGCAGCCGTTCGACCCGAACGCCAACCCGGCCCCGGCGATCATCCGGTACGTCAACGTCGGGACGGTCACGTACCCGTTCCACCCGCACGGCAACTCGCAGCGGGTCGTCGGCCGCGACGGCCGCCGGCTCCAGGACGGCGCCGCGGACCTCAGCTACGACAAGTTCCTCGTCAACGTCGGCCCGGGCCAGACCGTCGACACGCTGTTCTCCTGGACGGACGTCGACATGTTCGACCCGATCGACAACTCCCTCGCCGAGTTCGTCCCCAACCAGGCGGACGTCATGACGACGGGCGACACCTTCTACAGCCAGAGCCCGTACCTCGGCAGCTACGCCGACCCCATCCAGGGGGTGACGAGCTACAACGTCTGCGGCGAGTACTACCACGTCGCCCACAGCCACGCGCTGCAGCAGTCCACCAACTACGGCGCGGCGATGGGCGGGATGATGACCTTGATCCGCATCGACCCGCCGTCGGCCCTGCAGACCGTCGACAAGCCGTGCAACTGACCGGAAGGACGAGGACGATGCGAACCACTCCTCGGTACCGGCGCGCCCTCGCGGGCCTCGTCGGGACCACCCTCGCCCTGACGGTTCCCGTCTGGGCCGCCTCGGCGGCGTCCGCCGCGGTCGGTGGATGCGCCGGCACCGCGGACACGGCGCTCGACCTGTGGACGGCGAGCGGCAGCGTCGCGCTGACCGCCACCACCACCCCGGTCACGGCCACCGTGTGGGGCTACTCCACGACCGGGAACGTCACGGACCTGACCGCCCCCGGCGGTCCGGTGCTCACGGTGACCAAGGGCAAGAGCGTGCAGGTCATGCTGCACAACGGGCTCACGGTCCGGTCCTCGCTCTCGCTGCCGCAGATGGACGGCTTCACCGACGACGCCGACGGCGCGCCGGCCGGCGGCACGCAGACCTACTGCTTCACCGCGGACCGGGCCGGGACGTACCTCTACCAGGCCGGCGCCACGGCGACCGGGGCCCGCCAGGTCGCGATGGGCATGGCCGGCATCCTCGTCGTCCGGCCCGCGGCGGGCGACGTCGCCACGAGCATCGACGGCACGTCGGCCACGGCCTACGCCACCGAGGCACCCCTGCTCCTGCAGGAGATCGACCCCGCGCTCAACGCGAACCCCACCGGCTTCGACATGCGGCTCTACGCGCCGAAGTACCGGCTCATCAACGGGCGCACGTTCCCGACGCGGACCGCGACCGACCACGTCGCGGCCACCGCCGGGACGACGCTCGCCCTGCGCCTGGTCAACGCCGGCATCGTCGAGCACTCGCTCGGCGCGCTCGGCCTGCGGCAGAGCGTGGTCGCCCTCGGCAGCCACGTCCAGGCGCACCCGGAGGACCTCTTCGCCGAGACCCTCCAGCCGGGCGGCACGCTCGACGCGCTCGTCGCGATCCCCGCGGTCTCGCCGTCGGCGCCGTCCTCCTACGTGCTCTACGAGACCGCGGCCGGCAACGGCGTCTCCTCGCTGCAGAGCTTCTCCGGCATGGCGACGACGATCGACGTCGCGCCGGCAGCCGTCGACCCGAACGCTCCCGTGGTGTCCGCGCTCGTGGCGTCGCCGACGAGCGTCACCGCCGGCACGGACGTCCAGGTGACCGGGCAGGTCACGGCCGGCACGCCCGAGTGGCAGCTCGACGGCGTGGGCGCCTGGACCTCCGCGGCCCAGCTCCCGTTCACGGTGCCGACCACCGGTCTGGCCGCGGGCGCGCACACGGTGTACGTCCGCGCTGTGGACGGAGCCCTCACCGGCGCCGCCGCGACGGTGGGCTTCACGATCCAGGCCACCGGGGCGGGGGCCGACACCACCGGGCCGCTCGTCACCGGGACGACCGCGACGCCCGCCAAGGTCAAGGGCGGCCAGACCGTCACGGTGACCGCGACCGGCGACGACCGGACGACCGGCGGCTCGAACGTCGTCTCCGCGACCGTGTCGCTGGACGGCGGCGCCACGGCACCGATGACGCTGAACCGCACCGACAACCCGGTCGCCGCGCTCACCGCGACCGTGTCGTCCGCGGCGGGCGGCCACCACACCGTGGCCGTCCGCGCCTCGGACGGGGTCACGCCGGGCAACACCAGCACGACCCCCGGGACGGCGACCTTCGACGTCGACGCCACCCTGCCGACGGTCGGCACCGTCGTCGTCAGCCCGGCGGCCAACAACGGCACGCTCGAGAGCCGGGTCGGGGCCGGGGTGTTCAGCGTCTCGGCGGTCGTCACGGACGCGACCGCGGACGGCGTCGGCGGCAGCATCGGCTACGGCGAGGCGTTCATCGACAACAGCGCAGGCGCCGTCGGTACCGGCTTCCCGATGGTCCCGGGCACCGGGGTCGACCCGGCGAGCGCGTCCCAGGCCGCCGGCGGGGTCACCGTCGTCGCCGACATCCCGCTCAGCCAGGTCACCGGGCTGGCGAACGGCCCCCACACGATCTCCGTGCGGGGCCGGGACGGCGTCGGCAACTGGAGCGCCGCGACGGCGTCGGGCACCTTCTTCGTCGACAAGGTCGCCCCGACGGTGGCGTCGCTCACGGCAGGTGCCAACCGCGGCTCGGTGAACCTGCCGATCTCCGGCACGCTGGCCGACACGGCACCCAGCTCCGGGTTCACCGGTAACGCCTTCGTCGAGGCGTGGGTCGGTACCGACCCCGGTGCCGGCAACGGCACCCGCCTGGCGCTCACCGGCACGTCGTACTCCGGGACGCTCGCCGTCACGGTGCCCGCGTCGGGCACCAGCAGCGTGACGGTCAACGTCCGGGCCCGGGACACGGCCGGCAACCTCAGCGCCGTCCGGACCCTCACCACCCCGGTGACCGCGAACCAGGTCTTCTCCAACGGGTTCGAGTCCGCCAACGGGAACTTCGGGTGGAGCGGCCGGACGGGCACCACGGTCTTCACCCGGATCACGAGCAGCAGCCGGATCACCGGCACCGCGAGCGGCGCGGTCGCCCTCGGTGGCACCGCGGCCGGCTACGTCAACGACAGCACCCCTGCGGCGGAGGTCGGGTACCACGCGTCCTTCGACCTGAGGTCGCTGCCGACCGGCACGTCGGCCACGGTGTTCCCGGTCTTCCGGGCGTCCTCGACGACGTCGGCCACCGGCACCGAGGTGTTCCGCCTCGAGTACCAGCACGCCGCCGTCGGTGGCAGCCGGCTGCGACTGGTCGCGGCAGGGGCCTCGGCCACGCCGTGGCTGCCGGTCACGGACGGCGCCGTCACCGCGGTCCAGGTGGACTGGACCCGGGCGGGCGCCGCGATCAAGGTCGGGGCGCTGACGCATTCGGTGACGTTCGCGACGGCGTCCGCCGCGTCGGTGGAGACGGTCGCGCTCGGCCGCACCACCGCAACGGGTACCGGTCTGACGGGTTCCCTCGTGCTCGACAGGTTCGTGTCCGCCCGCGACCACCTCCCGCTCCCGTGACCCGGGCGCAGACAGGAGAGGCAGCAACCATGACGACAGCGACCGCCCCGCGCGGAGCACGCAACCCCTGGGTCCTGCGCGGCGTCACCGTGCTCGTCGTGCTGGCGATGGCCGTCTTCGGCTACAGCCAGCGCGCCGACGCCAGGCAGCGGCCCAAGATGCCGACCAGCGCGACCTTCGAGGGGAGGTCCGGGATCCGCATCACCCGGGTCGCGGTGGTCGGGGACGGCGGCCTCGTCGACGTCCGGTTCGTCGTCCTCGACCCGCAGAAAGCGCACCGGTACCTCGGTGACAAGTACAACGGGCAGGACGCGAAGGCCGACCGGAAGGCGGTCGAGGCACCGACCCTGCGCAGCGGCTCGAAGCACACCCGCCTCAAGGACGTCGCGTCGATGCACCAGCACGCCGACTACGTCGCGGGCCAGTCCTACTACCTGCTCTACCTCAACCCCGCCGGCGCCATCAAGGCCGGCGACCGGCTCGACCTGGAGGGCACCGCCGTGAAGGAGAACCTCGGCGCCCTGCCGGTGAGCTGACGACGTGGCGATGCCCCGCGCCACGGTCGGGCTGCGGCGCGCCCTCGCCGCAGCAGCGGTGGCCGTCGGGCTGGTGGTCCTCACCGGCCCGGCGGCCACGGCCCACGCCGACGTGGACCGCAGCGACCCGGCGAACGGTCGCCGGCTCGAGGTCGCGCCGACCCAGGTCTCGGTGACCCTGACCGAGCCGGTCGAGCAGGAACGTACCCAGGTCCGGGTCGTCGACGACGCGGGTCGTGACGTCCCCGTCGGGCCGGTCCGGGTGACCGCGGTCGACGCGGCACGGATCGACGGGCCGGTGACGGTCACCGTCCCGCTGGGGGAGACCCTGCGGACCGGCAGCTACCACGTCGCCTGGCGGACCGTGTCCTCCAGCGACATGCACTCGACGTACGGCACCTTCACCTTCGGGGTCGGGACGACGGTCGCCGCGAGCGACGAGGTGTCGTCGGCCGCGGGCGGCGTCCGGCTCCCCGCAGAGACGCTCCTGCGCTGGGGGGTCTTCACCGGCCTGGCCGGGTTGCTCGGGGCCTCCTGCGTCGCACTGCCGGCCGGTCGCCGGGCCGGCAGCGCCGCGGCCGTGGAGCGGCTGCTGCGCCTGGGCGCCCTGTCCGGCGCGGGCGCGGTGACCGCCGCCGCCCTGCTCGAGGCGGTCCTCGTCGCCGGGGCGCCGTCCGCCGCCTGGACGTCGGACTTCGGCCGCGTCTGGGGCGTCGTCCTCGCGCTGCTGCTCGTCGCCGCGCTCACGGCCCGCCGGGCCGCCCGCACCGCCGCCGGCCGGGCCCGGTCCGTCGGGCTCGCCCTCGCGGCCGCTGCGGCGGCGTGCGCCGCCTCCGGGTTCGTCGGCCACGCCGCCGCCGTCCGCGGGGCCGGCTGGGTCACCGCGGTCACCGCGGCCCACCTGCTCTCGACGGCCCTGTGGACCGGCACCGTCCTCGCGCTCGTCGTCCTGGGGGCCGCCCGCCGTCCGGTCCTGCGCGCCGTCGCCGCCGTCGCCGGCCCGGCGGCCGCCGTGAGCCTGGCCTCGGGGCTCCTGCTCGCCGGCGTCCTCGTGCCGTCCCTCGGTGCCGCGACCGGCTCCGACTACGGCCGGGTGCTCGTCCTCAAGCTGCTCCTGGTCGCCGGCGCGGTCGTGCTCGGTGCGGCCAACTCCGGCGTGATCGGCGCGCTGCGGCGCCGGTGGGGCCGGGGTCGTGCGCACGGCGCGGGCACGCCCGGCGCCCGGTTCGTCACCGCGGAGGCGGCCGTCCTGCTCGGTGTCCTCGCGCTCGCCGGCGTCCTCGGCTCCTCCGGTCCGCCGACCGCCGTCCGGTGGGCCCCGACGCCGACGTCCGTCGCGGACGGCGCACCGGTGACGCAGTCGCTCGACGACCTGCTCGTCGGGGTGTCCGCGACGCCGAACGTGCCCGGGCAGAACTTCGTCACGGTCGACGTCCGGAACACCCGGCGGCCGGCACCCGGCCCGGTGACCGCCGTCGTCGTCGCGGTGGGCGGTGCGGCCGCCGCGCCGGCCCGCGAGCAGGGCGACGGCACGTGGCTGCTGCCGACCGACGCGCTCGCCCGGTCCGGGCCCGTCGACGTCGCGGTCCGGGTCGTCCGGGGCGACCTGCCGGACGTCTCCGGGCGGTGGACGTGGACCGTCGCCGCGGCGCCGGGCACCGAGCAGGGCGGCCGCTCGACCCGGCCCCTCGTCGTCCTCGGGCTCGTCGTCGTGCTCGGGACGGCGGCCGCGGCCGGCCGGGGAAGTCTGCGGCGGCGCCGGGCGTTGGGCGTCGTCGGACGGCATCATCTGCCGACGACGACAACGACGAAGGGACCGCCTCGTGAGCGAGCGCTCCGTAGCCGACTTCTGGTTCGACCCGATCTGCCCGTGGGCGTGGATGACCTCGCGCTGGGTGCTGGAGGTCGAGAAGCAGCGGCCGATCCAGGTGAAGTGGCACGTCATGAGCCTGTCCGTGCTCAACGAGGGGCGTGACCTGCCCGAGCAGTACCGCGAGCTCATGACCAAGGGCTGGGGTCCGGTCCGCGTCGTCAACGCCGCGCGCATCCTCCACGGCGACGACGTCGTCGGCCCGCTCTACACCGCGATGGGCACCCGGATCCACCCGGGCGCGAACTCCGACTACGACGCCGTCATCGCCGAGGCGCTCGCCGAGGTCGGTCTGCCGGCCGACCTCGCGAAGTACGCGACCTCGGACGAGTACGACACCGAGCTGCGGGCCAGCCACGAGGAGGGCATCACCAAGGTCGGCACCGAGGTCGGCACGCCGATCGTCGCGTTCGACGGTGTCGCGTTCTTCGGCCCGGTCGTCACCCCTGCGCCCAAGGGCGAGGCCGCCGCGAAGCTGTGGGACGGCTGCGTCCTCGTCGCGTCGACGCCGGGCTTCTACGAGCTCAAGCGGACCCGGACCGAGGGCCCGATCTTCGACTGAGCCCGGCCGTCGTGCGGGCTCGTTCTCAGACCACGATCCGCATCGGCAGTCCGGCGGCGTCCGTCCCGCCCCCGAGGACGACGGCGTCGCCGGACTGCCAGCGCCAGGCCGACCAGGCCGTGGCCAGGGCGTCGAGGTGGTCGTCGCCGTCCGGTGCGTCGTCGAGCGCCGCCGCGGCCACGGGGGTGAGCCAGCGGCGCAGCGCCGCGTCCCGCGCCGCGCGGCCTGGTGCGGTCTTCTTCGACGGCAACGGGTCGCGCCAGGCCCGGCCGGCGAGCGCCATGAACGACAGCTCCGGGTGCACCTCGGCGACCCGGTCCGCCATCGGGTGCGGGCCGGCGGCCGCCGGCCGGAGCACCGCGTCCAGCGCCAGGACGACGCGGCGGATGCCGTAGGTCTGGGCCCTCACCGAGCGGCCGCCGAGCAGGTCCCGGGCCGCGGCCCGGGCGTCGGCGTAGGTGGGGGCCGCGAGCACCCCGCGCGGCGGCGCGAGGAAGACCCGCGCCGACGCGGCCCCGAGCAGCCGCTTCGCCTCCAGGTCGCAGGGCCGCCAGCCGTCGACCGGTAGGCCCACGGGGCAGTCCACACCGACCGCCGCGGCACCCGCCGCCGCCGCGAGGTCGAGCACGGCGGCCGCGCCCGCGGCGTCCTGACCGGGCACGGTGCGCCACGTCACCTGCCGCGCGCGGCCGCTGCCCGCGTGCACCCGGACGACCGCGACGGCCCAGCCGCCACGCCGTCCGTCGACCCCGACGACGACATCCACCCGGCGAGGCTGCCAGACTCTGCGCCATGCGCGTTCACCTCGGGGCCGACCACGCCGGGTTCGAGCTCAAGGAGTACCTGCGGCAGCACCTCGCCCAGGCCGGCCACGAGGTCGTCGACCACGGGCCGTCGGAGTACGACGCCCAGGACGACTACCCGCCGTACTGCCTGCGTGCCGCGGAGGCGGTCGTCGCCGACCCCGGCAGCCTCGGCATCGTCATCGGCGGCTCCGGCAACGGCGAGCAGATCGCCGCGAACAAGGTCAAGGGCGTCCGCGCCGCGCTGGCCTGGAGCGTCGACACCGCCCGCCTGGCGCGCCAGCACAACGACGCGAACGTGCTCGCGGTCGGCGGCCGGATGCACGCCCTCGACGAGGCCTCCGGGTTCGTCGACGCGTACCTGTCCGAGCCGTTCTCGGGGGACGACCGGCACGCGCGCCGGATCGCCATGCTCGCCGACTACGAGCAGACCGGGGTCCTGCCGCCGCTGCCCGGCGGCGCGCGGGGCTGACCGCCCGTCCGTTCGCCGGCCGGTCGCCCCGGTTCCGGGCGGCGCCGACGGCCCGGGTGTGCTGAAGTTCTCCGGTGCCCGAAGGTCATACCGTCCACCGCCTCGCCCGCGAGCACCTCGCGACGTTCGGCGGCGCCCACCTCGCCGTCGACAGCCCGCAGGGCCGGTTCGCGGCCGGCGCCGGCCGCCTCGACGGGCGCGCGCTCGCGGGTGCCCAGGCGCACGGCAAGCACCTGTTCCTCGGCTTCGCCGACGACGGCGACGCTCGCCCCGACGCCTGGCTCCACGTGCACCTGGGCCTCTACGGCAAGTGGACGTTCGGCGTCGGCGAACCACCCGAGCCGCGGGGCGCCGTCCGGGTGCGGCTCGCGTCGGACGACGCCTGGGCCGAGCTGCGCGGGCCGACGGCCTGCGAGGTGCTCACCCCGGACGACGTCGCGCACGTGCGCGCCCGGCTCGGCGCCGACCCGCTGCGCCGGGACGCGGACGCCGCCGGCGCGGGGGAGCGGGTCCGCCGGTCCCGGGCACCCGTCGGGGCGCTGCTCATGCAGCAGGAGGTCGTCGCCGGGGTCGGCAACGTCTACCGGGCGGAGGCGCTGTTCCGGCAGCGGCTCGACCCCTGGTCGCCGGGCCGGGCCCTGACCGCCGACGGCTGGGACGCGCTGTGGGCCGACCTCGTCGTCCTCCTCAAGGACGGCGTCCGGCGCGGCCGGATCGTCACGACCCTGCCCGAGGACCGCGACCGCCGCAGCGGCACGGTGCGCCGGGACGACGCGCACTACGTCTACAAGCGGACCGGCCTGCCGTGCCGGGTCTGCGGCACCCCGGTCGTCTCCGAGCCGATGGTCGGCCGCACGCTCTACCGCTGCCCGGCCTGCCAGGCCGCCTGACGGGCTCCCTGCGATCCGCCGGGCCGGACGGGTTCAGGTCCCGGCCTGCGCGGCCGAGCACTGAGGGGAAGGCCGGGTCCGCCCACCGGGACGAAGGAGCAACGGATGACGTCGCCGCGCCCGACCACGGGCGAGCTCCTGCACGCCCTCGGTGACCCCGACCCCGGCGTCCGGAGCGCCGCCGTCCTCGCGCTCGCGGACGTCGGGTCCGCCGTCGGGTCGTTCGTGCTGCGGATGGCCGTCGAGACGGACAGCCAGGTCCGGGCCGCCCTCGTGGCCCAGCTCGTCCGGCACGACCGGCCCGACGTCGTCGACGGCCTCGTCGGGCACCTGCTGAGCGACGACGCGGCGCTGCGCGTGGACGTCGTCCACGTGCTCTCCCGCACGACCGCCTCGACCGTGGCGCGGATGCCGCAGTGGCTCGCCGACCCCGACCCGGACCTGCGGATCCTCGCCGTCATGGTGCTCGCCGAGCTCGACCACCCGAGCGTCATCGGCTGGCTCAGCCGCCTCGTCCGCGAGGACGAGCACGCCAACGTCGTCGCCGCGGCCGTCGCCGAGCTCGTCGTCCGGGCCGGCCCGGCGTGCGCCGCGGACGTCCGGGCCGCCGCCGCGCGCTTCCCCGACGACCCGTTCATCACGTTCTTCCCCGGCCAGGGCTCGGAGGGGCCGCGGCGCGGCACCGTCGAGTCCGCGCTCGGCGCGCCGCCCCAGGCGTCCCCGGTGCCGCGGCAGGGGCCCGGGGAGCCGGGGGCGCTCGTGCTCGTCGTCGACGACTCCGCGACGTACCGCACCTACCACCGGCAGATCCTCGAGCGGGCCGGGTACCGGGTGCGCGAGGCCGCCAACGGCGACGAGGCGCTGCGGGCCGCGCTCGGCGTGCGGATCGACCTCGCGGTCGTCGACGTGAACATGCCCGTCATGGACGGCTTCACGTTCCTCCAGGCGCTCGGGCAGGTCTTCCCGGGGCGGCGGATCCCGGTCGTCATGGTGAGCTCCGAGGCGGAGTGGGCCGACTCGTCCCAGGCCTACGAGCACGGTGCGGACGCCTACGTCGTCAAGCCCGCCGACCCGGCGCAGCTCGTCGAGGTCGTCCGCCGCCTGCTCGCGGGGGAGCCGGTCGCCGACCTCGTGTGAGCGTGACCGGCGGCCGTCCCTCCTCGGCCGGACCCGGTGACCGTCTGCGCCGACCTGCTCAAGCGCGCGTCCTGACGAGCCGACGCATCACCCATGCCGATCGCTGACCGCCTTCCTCGCGGGGCAACGCTGACACCGGAGTCGTTCGCCTCCCGCCACACCGCGGTGACCCGTCTGGTGTGGGCCCACGTGCCGCTGCTGCTCGTCATCGGGCTGCTCGGGCCGATGCCGCTGTGGGAGGCCCTCGCCCTGCCGCTGCTCCCGGCCCTGCTCGCGGTCGCGGGCACCGTCGCCGGCCCGGCGCGGCTGCGCTCGGAGCTGATGAGCGTCGCGGCGATCTCCACGTCGTTCGTCGCCATCGAGCTGAGCGGCGGGCGGCTCGAGGCGCACATGCACCTGTTCGCGATCCTCTTCTTCGTCTCGCTCTACCAGCAGTGGACGCCGCTGCTGTGGACCGTCGGCGTCGTCGTCGTCCACCACGGCGTCCTCGGGCTGCTCGCGCCGCACCACGTCTTCGGCATGGACATGTCCTTCCTCGTGACCCTCGGGATGGTCGCCGTCCACGCCGGGATCGTCGTCCTCGCGGTCGTCGGCATCCTCGTCGTGTGGCACTTCAGCGAGGAGACCGAGAGCCACGTCAAGGCCGTCATGGCGCAGGCCGAGGCGGAGCGCGCGGCGCTGGACGCCGAGCGCTCCGAGCAGGCCCTCCTCGACGCCGACCGCGAGCGGGAGCGGGTCGCGCGGCTGTCGGCGCTCGCCGGCCAGGTGGCCGCCGAGGCCGAGATCGTCCGGTCCGGGGCCCAGGAGGCTGCGGCCGCCGTCGCGATCGTCGACGGCTCCGTGGGCATGCTCGCCTCCGCCGTCAACGACATCGCCCAGCGCTCGCAGCAGGCCGCGGACACCGCGTCGTCCGGTCAGCAGGTCGCCGTCGCCGCGGCCGAGGAGGTCCGCCGGCTCGAGCGTTCCATGGGCGAGATCGCCGACGTCAACGCGATGATCGCCCAGCTCGCGGAGCAGACGAACCTGCTCTCCCTCAACGCGACCATCGAGGCGGCCCGGGCGGGCGAGATGGGCAAGGGCTTCGCGGTCGTCGCGAGCGAGGTCAAGCAGCTGGCCAACGAGACGTCCGAGTCGGCCGGCAAGGTCAGCTCGGTCATCGCGAGCGTCGTCCAGGAGACCGAGGCGGTCGCGCGCAGCTTCGCCTCGACCTCCGCGGTCGTCGGCGAGATCCACGGCCTCCAGGTCGACATCGCGTCCTCGGTCGAGGAGCAGGCCGCGACCCTCGCCGAGGTGACCCGCGAGCTGAGCAACGCCGCCCAGGCGGCGCAGGCGATCCTCGACGGGCTCGAGCGGCTCACGCTCACGGCGTCCGACGCCGCGGGCTGACCGGACGGCGTCCGGCCGGCCCGCGGGCGAAGGTCAGGCCTGCGGGTCGCGCTGCGGGTCGTCCGGGTCGACCGGCCGGTCCGTGACGGCCACGGGTGCGGAAGCGACCGGTGCGGAAGCCACCGGTGCGGAAGCCACCGGGGCGGAAGCCACCGGCGATGCGGCCGCCGCCGACTGCGCGGCGAGCTGTGCCTCGAGCCCGGCGACCGTCTTGCGGACGAACGAGAACGCCGCCCAGGCGCCGATCGCCCAGAACACGACCCCGAACGCGTCGAAGTGGTCGGCGAAGATGTCGCGCGCCAGCGACGGGTTCGTGACGGTCAGCCGGACGGCAGTGCCGAGCGGGACGTTCTCGAACTTCGCCTGGTCGATGACGTCGCCGAACATCTCGCCGAGCAGGCAGCCTGCGAGCGCCAGCACGCCGGCGACCGGTGCGAGCCCGCGTGTCGGCGTCGCCGTCCGGGCCATGACGAACCCGACGCCGGCCCCGACCGCGACGGCGACGAGCCCGAGCCGGAAGTGGAAGACGCCGAGGACGATGCCCCAGAGCAGGCCGCCGGCGACGGCGGCCCCGACGCCCGCGAGGACGCTGAGCAGGGTGCGCCGGCCGCTGGACGGGACGACGACGGGCGACGGGACAGTGGTGGACACGGGGACCCCTCGTGATCGGGACGACAGCAGGGGCAGACCGTAGCGCCAGGATGATCATGAGGGAAGCGCCGTCGGCGCATCCCACCCGGCCGCACCAGCCCCGTCGCGTCAGGTGATCGTCGGAGCGCAGCGGGTCCACGGACGCGCGCTCTCGAGGTGAGCGGCGAGGCCGAGGAGCAGCGCCTCGCCGCTCACGCCGAGGCCTGTCGCCGAACCGGTCGAGAGCATGACCGACAGCGGTGTGCCGTCCGGGTGGACGCCCGCCGGGACGGCGATCGACGGGTACGCGGCGAGGTTCCACGGGCCGTGGAAGCCGCCGGTGTAGCTCGCGGCCGCCCAGTAGTTGTGGAACCAGCCGCGGCCCGCGTGGCCGTCGGCGGCGACCGGCGGGGTCGCCAGGCCGGGGGAGAGCACGACGTCGTGCTCGGCGAGGAAGACGTCGAGCCGCTCGCGCCAGCGGTCGGTGTCCGCCTCGGCGACCAGGCCCAGCCGCTGGGCGCCGCGGCCGAGCCGGGCGTGGGTCCGCGTCCGGCGCGGGAGCGCGTCGCGGGCGGGGCCGGAGAGCGCGGCGTCCGCCTCCGTGCCGCCGAACCAGCGGGCCGCGGCCCGGACGACGAAGCGCAGGGGCACGGGGAGCTGCCGCTCGACGACCGTGTGCCCGGCGGCCCGCAGCGCGTCCGCGGTGGCCAGGGCCGCCGTCCGCCACGCCGGGTCGATCCGGGTGCCGGGGATGGGGGAGGCCGGGGAGACCGCGATCCGCAGCGGCCGGCCGAGTGCCGCGAGGTCCGGCGCCGTCGCGAGGGCCGGGGCGGCGGCCATGACGGACAGCCCGAGCGCGGCGTCCGCGACCGTCGTCGCGAGCGGTCCGTTCTCCGACATCCGGGTCCAGCTGTCGTGCCCGATGTCCGCGGGGACCGTCCCGAGCCCGGGCTTGAGGCCGACGAGGCCGCAGCACGCCGCCGGGATCCGGATCGACCCGAGCCCGTCGTTGCCGTGCGCGAGCGGCACGAACCCGGCGGCCACCGCGGCGGCGCTGCCGCCGGACGAGCCGCCCGGCGTCCGGGTGAGGTCCCACGGGTTGCGGACCGTCCCCAGCGGGCCGTCGGTGAACGGCCACACGGACAGCTCCGGGACGTGCGTCGTCCCGACGACGACGGCGCCCGCCGCGCGCAGCCGCTGGACGACGACGTGGTCGGCCGGCGCGGCGCCGGTGCCCGTGTGCGGGCTGCCGTCGCGCGTCGGGTGACCGGCGAGCGGGATGTTGTCCTTGACCGCCACCGGGACCCCGGCGAGCGGCAGGTCCGCCCGGTCGGCCCGCGCGTCGACGGCGTCCGCCTCGGCGAGCGCCTCCTGCACACGGACGGCGACGAAGGCGCCGACCCGGCCGTCGAGCGCGGCGATCCGGTCGAGGTGGTCCTGGACGACGTCACGCGCGCTCGCGCGACCGCTGCGGACGTCGTCGGCGATCTCGACGGCCGTCCGGCCGAGGTGGGACACGTCGCCTCCGTGGCGCTCGCAGGGGGCCGGTCCGGCCGGTCGGCCAGATCATCCCGTGTCGCGGCCCGGCGGTCCATGGGCCGGGCCGCGACGGCCCCGTCCCCGTCACTCCTCCGGGGTGCTGCCCCGCGGGGTGAAGACCTGGATCCGCACGACGTCGAAGGCGGGCGTCTGGTTGGCCCGCTGCATCATCGGGGTGCGGTGGGACCCGTCGCCGGCCCAGACGGCGCACTGGGCGAGCCCGGCCCGGGGGAGCCCGGTGACCGTGACCTCGACGGTGTCCGGCGTGCTGCTGCCGCCGCCGTCCTCCGTGGCCTTGAAGAAGGCGGGCACCGGGGCCGGGTCCGGTGCCCGCCGGCTCGAGTCGAGCATCCGGCAGGCGGTGTGGAAGTGCCCGCGCTGCAGGCCGTCCGCGTTGAGGTAGGAGCTCTCGAGGTAGTAGCCGCCGGCGGCGGCGCCGAGGAAGCGGTCGCGCACGAGGTTGCGGGTGCTGATCCGCAGGGTGAAGGAGCGGCCGACGGCGACGGCCCGCGGTGCCCGCGTGATGAGCAGCGACGGGTTCTGCTCGGCCGGGCCGACCTCGCCGAAGGAGGTCTGGATGCAGCGCGGCCCCTCCTGGAAGCCGGTGTGGGCGGAGAGGTCGCTGTTCGCGCACGAGTTGCCGAGGATGAGCAGTCCCTGCGGCGTGGTCGTCGGGTCGCCCTGCGCGGCGGCGAGCCCGACCACGTCCACGGGTGGGGTGCTCGCTGACGGGGCGACGAGAGCGCCCGTGACGGCGACGCCCAGGCCCGCGCCGAGCGCCACGAGGGCGGCGGTGCGCAGGGAGGTGGGGGAGGCGGGCGGTCGGGGACGACGCATGGCTGCAACCTTCTTCGGTGTCGGTGCTCGGATGGCTCGGATGGCCAGGACGCACGAGGTGGTGCTACTGCCGTCGGTGCGGTGGGGCGGCCGGCTCCGGCGGCCGGACGACCCTGGTGCCCCGGGCCGGGAAGAGGACCCGGATCCCGAGGACGAGCGCGAGCAGTGCGGCGAGGCCGCCGGTGAGGCCGACGAGCGCCTGCCGGACCTGCTGGTCCGTGCCGGCCCGGCCCGGGTGGCGGGGGTCGCCGAGGAGCACGAACCGGTGCTCCTCGGCCGCCGGGCCGGTGAGCGGCGGGAGGTGGTCGTAGTCGACCGCCCCGGTGCTGTCGAGCAGGTCGAGGTGGGTCTTGACGAAGTCGTTCGCGTCGTTCGCGAGCTTGCGGACGACGGGGTCCCGGGTACCGGCCCGGACCGCCGCGATCGCGGGGAAGATCCGCCCGTGCGCCTCCCGCAGCCGCTGCGCGAAGACCCGGTCGAACGCCGGTCCGGAGGCCGCGCGCATCTCGCGCAGCCAGTACGCCTGCTCCGGCGTCGGCTCGTCGGGCAGCTCGACACCGAGCCGGCGTGCGGCGGTGACGGCGAGCTTGTCGAGCGCGATGTGCTGCGCCGAGATGAGCTTGCCGACCTCGCGGACCCGGGCCGTGGAGCCCTTCGTCTCGGCCATGTCCCCGGCCGGGATCTCCCACAGGCCGGCGAGCCGGACCCGGACGACCAGGTCCCGGTCGGCGGCGGTGAGCGAGGGGGCCTGGTCCGCCGCGGCCGGTCCGGTGCCGGCTCCGAGGAGGCCGGCCAGCGCGAGCAGAAACGCTGCGGCGCAGCGGGTCCGTCGGTTCATCGCGTCGGTCCTCCTCCCTGTCGCCGTCACGGTGCGTTGCCTTTCGGACCGCGCTCATTCAAGGAAGGTCAGGGGGTGGCGTCAACGCGCAGGGGTACCGTTTAACGATTCCCTAACGTCTCGCTATGGTCACGGAGCGAAGATCGAGGTCTACTGTCGCCCCATGACAACCTCCGCCAACGCCTTGTCAGGGCTGGCGTTTCAGCGCAGGCCTCCGGATCGCGGCCGGGATGCGACATCCTCCGGCCGCCGGGCGTCGCGAAGACTGCCCTTGAGCCGCCGCAGCGCCGGGGACCATCCGGCAGCCCTGCCGCAGGTGTCGACCAGCACTCACGCTGCGTAGCAGGGCCGTCGATGATTTCGGGGATCACGACGGCACTCACCAGCACCGCGGTTCTCGCCGCACCGCCCGACAACGGTGTCCACGTCGTCGCCGCGTCGGCCGGGTTCGCCTCCTACCTGCTCGTCTGGGCAGCGGTCATGTGGGGCATGTTCCTGCGCAACGGCTGGGCGTCCACGCGCGTCCGGCACTCCACCCTGTACTCCACCCACATGGGGCTCGGGCTCACCGGCCTCTGCCTCGGCCTCGTCCACGGCGCCGCCCAGGCGGCGGCGCCCGTGACCGCGACCGGCCTGCTCGACGTGTTCGTGCCGTTCCGCAACCTCGACCACCCGGCCTGGGGCGACCTGCCGCGGCTCGTCCGGCTCGGGGAGGGCGTCGGGACGCTCGCCTTCGAGCTCATGGTCGCCGCCACGCTCGCGACCGCGGTGCGGCACCGGCTGGGCCAGAACCGCTGGCGGGCGCTGCACATGCTCAACTACGTCGGCTACCTGCTCATGGTCACGCACGTGCTCGTGAGCGGCAGCGACGCCGGCCGGCCCTGGGCCTGGGGCACCGTCCTCGGCACGACCCTGGTCACCGCGGTGACCTGGGCCTGGACCACGCGCTGGGCGACCGCCGCCCGGCGCCGCGGCGAGCGCACCCTGAGCATCAGCCGGCCCGGCAGCCGGCTCGAGATCGAGGTCGACGCCTCGCTGTGCCTGCGCTTCGGCTTCTGCGAGCACGAGGCGCCCGGGGTGTTCCAGCTGAGCGGTGACGGCCGGCTCACCTACGACGCGTCGGTCCCCGTCGACGCGGCGGACGCCGTCGTCCGGGCGGCCCGGGTCTGCCCGGCCCGGGCGATCCGGCTCGGCCAGGGCGCCACCGAGGTCGTCATGGCGGCGCCCCCCGCACCCCCCACACCCCCGCA
>NZ_MWLN01000042.1 GCF_002198655.1 Kineosporia sp. A_224 | reverse complement strand
CCCTCAACCACCTACTCTTGACCGCCCAAGACCAACCCGTTGCACCCACCGCCTGAATCCGCCGCGATTGAGGCGTGCTTCCCACACCAGAGGACGAGGTTGAGTGCGAGAGGCACCAGAGGACGACCGGGGAAGGGTGCGCCGTCCGCCAGAGGACGACGGTATGCACGATGTGTTGCACGCTCTTGTGCAGGGAGTGGCGCAGGTCAGGTGCGTCGGCCGCCAGAGGACGGCCCCTGTCGACCCCAGCGCGGCAGGTTCGGCAGCCGCACCTCGGGCACGAGCACCCGGAGCCTCCTCTGCCGGCCGGCGCTCGCGAGCACCCCGCTGCCGTAGGCCGCGTCCTCGACGAGCCGCAGCGCGGCGTACCGGGCCGGGTCGACGTCCGGCCGGGTGCGGACCCACTCGAGCGCGACCGGTACGAGCATCGCGGCGGCCGCCGTCCGCGCCGTCCGACGCCCGACCCGACCAGCCCCCCGGCCGCCGGCCGGGTCTCCGGCGCCGCCCCCGAGCCCGTCGCCCCCCGACCGCGCGGACGCCGCCAGCACGACGAGCCCGACGGGCCACCACTCCCGCCGCAGCGCGTGCCCGAGCGCCGCACCGTCGGCGAGCAGGCCCTTGCCGACGACGTAGCCGGCGAGCACCGGGTCGACGTCCGCCGACCTGAGCCGTTGCGCGAGCGCGGCGGTCGCCGCGAGGGCGACGGCGGCGCCGGTCCGGGGTCGGCCCGCGAGCATGCAGGCCACCGCGGCGAGGTTCCAGGCCGACACCCGGGCAGGGGCGAGCCGGCCGGGGTGCCGGTCGTCGAGCGCGGCGGCCGACGTCCCGTACTCGAAGCGGCGGCGGGCCCACTGCCCGGGGACGACCCGCATCTCGTGGTGCACCTCGACGGCCGGCTCGTACCGCACGTGCCAGCCCGCGCCCAGGAGCCGCCAGACGAGGTCGACGTCCTCCCCGACCCGCATCTCCTCGTCGAACCCGGCCCCGCCCCGACCGCGGCCGGCGTCCGCGAGCGCCGAGCGCCGCACGAGCAGCGTCGCCGACGGCAGGAACCCCAGGGGTGACCCGTGCCGGACGAGCTCGCGCCGCGCGCCCATGTCGAGCGCCGAGCGGGCCAGCTCGTGCCGGGCGAGCAGGGTGCGGCTGCGCGAACGCGGCAGCACCCGGGGCGCGACGGCGCCGACCCGGGGGTCGTCGAAGAGCGGGACGAGCCCGTCGAGCCAGCCCCGGGGGACGGCGACGTCCGCGTCGACGAACGCGACGACGTCCCCGGTCGTCGCTGCGAGGCCCGTGTTGCGGGCCGCAGCCGGGCCCCGGTTCTCGGGGTGCCGCAGCAGCCGGGCGCCGTGCGCGCGGGCGACCGCGGCGACCTCGTCGGTCGGGGACGCGTCGTCGACGACGAGAACGTCACCGCCCGGTGCGGAGCGGGTCAGCGAGGCGAGGCACGCGTCGAGCAGGTCGGGCCGGCCGTACGCGGGGACGACGATCTCGACCCGGGACGAGCGGGGTGTCACGACCGGGTGCAGCACCCCGCGTTCGACGAGCAGGTCGGCGGCGGACCGCTCGGCCAGGGTCTGCGGAAGGGTGCCGTGCGGGCCGTCGACCCGCGCCCGGGCGACGAGCGCGAGTGCGGCCGGGGCGAGCCGGGCGACCCCCCACGGCGAGCCGCCGAGCACGACCGACCCGTGCACCCGGACCCGCGGGTCGAGCATCACGCGGGTCCCCTCGGGCAGCCCGCCGGGGCGGCGCGGCGGCACGCGCGTCGACGTGTCGGTCATGCGCCGGCCTCCTGCGCTCGCTCGTCCGCCTGCCGCGTCAGCCTGCCATCCGCCGGACTGCCGGGCACCTGCCCGGTCGGACGGCGCGCACCGAGCCGCCCGGCCCAACTCTGTGCAGCCGTGGGTGCATCGCTGCGAGTGCTCCCACACCCCCGTCCATGCACCCATCGCTGCACGCCCGGCCGCGGCGTCGGTGCAGTCGTCGGTGCAGCCGTCGGCGCGTCAGGTCGCGCCACAGGTTCGTCGTTGGTCTGCGACACCCTGGCGCCGTACCGGCGTGTCCCGGAGGAACGCCGAAGCTGTGGCGCGCCAGCCCTTGGCTCGCTCGCGATGGCAGAGCAAGCGACGCCGTGGCTCGCTCCTGATGGCAGAGCAAGCGACGCCGTGGCTCGCTCCTGATGGCAGCGCAAACCCTCACCCCGTGAGCACGTCCTCGAGCACGTGCGGCGTCGCGAGGATGTGCTCGACCGTTCCGACCTTGGCGCCGACCCGGGCCGCGAACGCGCGCGCCTCCTCGTCGTCCTCGGCCGGCGCGAGGATGACGAGCTCGGGGATCGCGCGGGCGGCGGGCAGCGGGTCCTCGTCGTCCGTCGGGCGGCAGTCGGAGAGCAGGACGACGACCCGCCGGTGCGCACGCGAGCCCTCGAGCTCGCGGGCGGCGGCCCGCAGCGCCGTGCCGAGACCGGTCACCCCGTGCCCCTGCAGCCGCAGCACCTGGTCTACCGTGCGGGCCGCGGGCTGCGCCGAGGCCAGCGGCTTGAGGACGACCGGGTCCCGGGCGAAGGCGAGGACGGCGTGCTCCGCCGGCGCCCGCAGCGCGCACGCGGCGGCGGTCACCGCGGCGGCCGCGAGCCGGGGACCGTTCATCGAGCCGGAGCGGTCGACGAGCAGGCAGAGCGCGAGGTCCGAGCGGGCCCAGTCCCGGGCGGTCAGCTCGTCGAGCCCGGGCGGGCGGCCCTCGGCGCGGGCCGCGACGACCGCGTCGAGCGAGGCGTCGACGTCCAGGTCGCCGCCGAGCGAGGCCCGGGCCGGCTGCGGGCGGCCCACCCCGCGCCGGCGCGGGCGGCCGGTGCGGGTGCGGTCGAGCACGAGCTTCGGCGCGAGCCGGTGGACGGCGGCCCGCAGGCCCTCGTCGGTCGCGGTCATCATCGCGGCGAGCAGGGCGAGGACGTCGTCCGGGTCGGCGGCGAGCGCGTCGCGCAGGGCGTCCTCGTCGAGCACGCCGACCTCGGGCGAGAGCTCGGCGAAGTGCGGGTTGCGGGCGAGCTCGGAGCGGCTGCGGGTGCTGGCCCGCGGCTGGGCGCGGCGGTTCGCGCCGGAGTTGGGGTCCTGCTGCGGGCGGCCCGCCCCGGGCGGCGGGCTCAGCGTTTTCCCGGGTCCCCGCCTCCCGACGGGTCGTCGTCCGGGCCGGTGGGGCGCGGACCGAACGCCGCGACGTACAGCTCGGTGACGACGTCCTCGACCGCGCGGTTGCAGCCCTCGTCGAGCCGCACCCGCCCCGAGAGCGCGACGAGCGCGGCGTCCAGCCCGGACTGCCAGTCGTCGTCCGGCACCCCGCGCAACGCCGCGAGCTCGCGGGTCAGCCCGACGAAGTCGAGCGCGCCGCGCACCGACGACCCCATCCGCAGGTCGCGGTGCTCCCGGGTCGCCCGGACCATCCCGACGGCGGCCCGCCGCCACGCGTCGGGTGTGCCCGGGCGCTGCTGCGCGACGATCTCGCACTCGGACGCGAGGTCCTGGTAGCCCATGGTGATCCGGCACGTCCGGTCGTAGAGCGCACCGGAGATCCGCGCCGTCCCGACCGCGTCGTACGGGTTCATCGCCGCGACGAGCCGGAACCCGTCCGACGCCTTGACGTGCCCGAGCCGCGGGACGGCGATCTCGCCCTCGCTCATGACCGTGAGCAGGACGTTGAGCGTCTCCTCCGGCACCCGGTTGAGCTCCTCGACGTAGAGCAGCCCGCCGGCCCGCAGCGCCTCGAGCAGCGGCCCGTCGACGAAGACGTCCGGGGTGTACCCGCGGGCGAGCACGAGCGCGGGGTCGAAGTGCCCGACGAGCCGCGCCGGGGTCAGCTCGGCGTTGCCCTCGACGAGGACGAACGGGCTGGCCCGCCGGGCGGCGACGTCGCGCAGCAGCGTCGACTTGCCGGTGCCGGGCGGTCCCTCGAGGACGACGTGGGCCCCGCTGCGCAGCGCGGCCTCGAGGATCTGCCCCTCCCGGTCGCGGCCGACGACGGGACGTGCCACCGCGGGCCCGGAGGATCGAACCTCCGGGCCCGCGGTAGATCCTGGTCCTGTCACGCGTGCTCGTGGACGACGATGCCGCGGACGTTCTTGCCCTCGAGCAGGTCGTCGTAGCCCTCGTTGACCTGGTCGATCGTGTAGGTGCGGGTGATGATCTCGTCGAGCTTGAGGTCGCCGGACTGGTAGAGCCCGAGGATCTTCGGGATGTCCGTCGTCGGGTTGCAGTCGCCGAAGAGGCTGCCGCGCAGCTGCTTGCGGAACAGCGTCATGAGCGTGCCCGGCAGCTGGATCGTCGGCTCCATGATCTTGTTGAGCCCGGTGAGGACGACCTTGCCGCCCTTGCCGACGATGTGGAAGCCCTGCGAGACGATCTCGTCGGTCATGAGGCCCGGGGTGAGGATCGCGGCGTCCGCCATCTGGCCGCGGGTGAGGTCGGTGACCGCGGTCATCGCCTCCTCGGCCGTCGCGAACGCGTGCGTCGCGCCGAGCTCCATCGCCTTCTCGCGCTTGTTCTCCAGCGGGTCGATGGCGATGACGTACTTGGCACCGGCGTAGCGCGCACCCTGGACGGCGTTGATGCCGATGCCTCCGACGCCGATGACGACAGCGGTCTGGCCGGCGCGCACCTCGGCGGTGTTCACGGCCGCGCCCCAGCCGGTCGGGACGCCGCAGCCGACGAGCACGGCCTTGTCGAGCGGCAGGTCGTCGTCCACCTTGACGGCCGAGTTCTGGTGGATGACGCCGTACTGGCTGAACGTGCCGAGCATGCACATGCCGCCGTAGTCGCCGCGCGGACCGGTCGCCGGGTAGCCGCCGCCGGGGAGGATCCCGTCGAGGATCGTCGCGCCCATGTCGCAGATCGACTGCTGGCCGCTCGCGCAGTACCGGCAGGTGCCGCAGTTGGGGATGAACGAGCAGACGACGTGGTCGCCGACCTTGACGCGCGTGACGCCCGGCCCGACCTCCTCGATGATCCCGGCGCCCTCGTGGCCGAGGATCATCGGCATCCGGGCCTCGAGGTCGCCGTGCGCGACGTGGATGTCCGAGTGGCACAGCCCCGCGTACGTGTAGCGGATGAGCACCTCGCCCTCGGCGGGCTTGCGGAGCTCGAGCTCCTCGACCTCGATGCGCTTGCCGGGCTCGTAGACGACTGCGGCCTTGGTCTTCATGTGCGCTCCTGGGAGGTGTCACGGCACTGGGACGCAGATCACACTCGCAGGACCGCCCGCGCCACGGGTGTGCAGTTCCTGAACACTCGCCAAGAGTCGAACGTCCCGCGAGGCGACTGTCGAACGTTGATCCTCTTGACGGACCCGCCGTGCTGTGACCCAATGCACTGGGCGGCGCCGCGTCGCAGGTCAGGCGTGCCCGTCGCGGGGGTCGACGGCGAGGAGGCCGACGGGCGGTGACGATCACCTGGAGCCAGGACACGGGGCCGGCGACCGGACGCCGTCCGGAGATCGAGCTCTCGTGGCACCGCTGCCGGCTGGCCGGCGTCGACCCGGCGACGGCGCCGCAGCGCCTCACCGCCCAGGAGGTGGACGACGGCAGCGCGTTCCTCGCGGCCGCCGCGCCCGTCCTCGACCGGCTCCACGAGGACCTCACCGACACCGGCCACGTCGTCATGCTCACCGACCGCAGGTGCGCGATCGTCCACCGCTGGACGGACAGCCGCGGCGCGGAGAGCGCCCTCGACCTGCTCGGCGCCGTCCCCGGGGCGGTCCTCGCCGAGGACGTCCTCGGCACGAACGCGCCGGGCACCGCGACCGAGACCGGCCGCGCGATCGTCGTCCACGGCAGCGAGCACTTCGCCGAGGACCTCAAGCGGTTCAGCTGCTACGGGCTGCCCGTCAGGCACCCGCTGACCCGGCGGATCGAGGGCGTGCTCGACGTGACGAGCGTCGCCGAGCGTGCCGACCCGCTCCTCGCGCCGCTGCTCCGGCGGGCCGTGAGCGACATCGAGGAACGCCTGCTCGACGCCGGCCGGGCCTCCGAACGCCACCTGCTGCACGCCTACCAGGCCGCCGCGGCGCGCCGTGGCGCGGCGGTCGTCGCCCTCGACGACGAGGTCGTCGTCGCGAGCCGGGCGGCGCTCGACCTGCTCTCCCCGGAGGACTACGCGGCGCTGCGGGTCGTCGTCCGCGACCTCGTCTCGGGGCTCGGCGGCCGGGACGCCGTCGCGCACCTGCCGCTGACGTCCGGCCGGGAGGTCTCCGTGCACGCGCAGCGGGTCGCCGGCACCGACCACGGTGCGGTGGTCCTGCTCCGGCCGTCCGTGGACCGGGTGGGCAGCGGCCCTCTCGGCGCCGCCGCGGCAGCCGACCTGCACGCCGCGGACGCCGGCACCGCACCCGTCCTGGTCGCCGGCCCGACCGGCAGCGGCCGGACGACGACCGCGCGCGCCGCCGCCGGGCCCGCGGCACCGACCCTGGACGCCGTCCGCGCCCTCGTCCTCGGCCCCGTCCGGCGCGCGCAGGCCCTGCGCGACCTGCTCGCGACGACCGAGCCCGTCGTCGTCGTGGAGAACGTCGACGTCCTGCCCGCGGACCTCCTGCGGCTGCTCGTCGAGCACGCGAGCTCGGGCGCCCGGCCGCGGCTCGTCCTCACGAGCGGACCGCTCGACGCGCTGCCCGCCGCCGCCCGGCCGCTCGCCGCGCTCTGCCTGGACCGCCACGAGCTGCGCCCGCTCGCCGACCGCGGCACCGAGATGGCGGAGATCGCCGCCCGGGCGCTGCAGGACGTCGCCCCCGGGTCGACCGCCCGGCTCACGCCGTCCGTCATCGAGGCCCTCGCGGGGCAGCCGTGGCCCGGCGGCCTCCACGAGCTCCAGGCCGTCATGCGGCACGTCGGCCGGCACCGCACCGTCGGGGACGTCGTCGTCGCCGACCTGCCGTCGTCCCACCGCAGCGCGACGAGCGGGCGCAGCCTGTCGGCCCTCGAGCGCGCCGAGCGGGACGCGATCGTCCGCACGCTGCAGGCGCACGGCGGCAACAAGGTCCGTGCGGCGGCCGAGCTCGGGGTCAGCCGGACGACGCTCTACGCGCGCATGCGGTCGCTGCGGATCAGTGAGGTCTGAGTCGCTAGGGTCTGCTCGTGAGGTCGAGGCGGTGATCGTGCGTCGCGGCGACGCGGACGACGCCGTCGCGCTGGGCCGGCTGCGGCTGCGGGCGGTTCAGCACGGCAGCACCGAGGTGACGCCGGACGGCGAGACGTTCGTCGCGTGGTTCGCGGACTGGTTCCGGACTCGTCTCGGCACGCACGTGCCGTTCGTCGCCGAGGAGGACGGCACACTCGTGGCGGTGGCCTGGCTCGCCCTCGCCGAACGGGTCCCGGGGCAGACCGGCCGGCCGCGGCTCTTCGGCGACGTCCAGGCGGTCTACGTCGTCCCCGAGGCCCGCGGCCGGGGCATGGCTTCGGCCGTGGTGCGGGCGCTGCTCGCCGACGCGGCGGCGACCGGGCTCGAGCACGTGACGGTCCACGCGAACGAGGCCGCGGCCGGGGTCTACCGGCGGGCCGGGTTCGAGGGCGACGCGATGTGGCTGCGGTGGGCGCCGGCCCCGTGACCGGCGCCCGGCTCAGCGGTGGGCGAACTCGGTGATGAGCTCGGCGAGACGCTCCGGGCGGTCCCAGCAGACGAGGGTCCTGGAGCCCTCGACCATGACGAGCTCGGCTGTCGGCACCTCGGCGCAGAAGCGTTGCGCCAGAGCGGGCACGAACGCCCTGTCGTCGGCGCCCCACGCGACGAGGAACGGCAGGGACGTCGTCCGCAGCGCGGCCGCCGCCTCGTTGGTGACCCTCGGCCCGAAGCCCTTGATGACCTTCGCGGCGTCCCGGCGGACGGCCCGGTCCGCGAGCAGCGCGTCCGCCCAGCGGTGGATCTTCACGCCGTCCACCTCGTTGGTCAGCAGGCCGAAGACGAACGGCAGCCGCCAGAACGCCCGGACCTTGAGCATCCGGGCCGTCAGCGCCATCCCGCCGGGGATGTACGGCAACGCGTTGAAGTAGCTGAACATCCGGGGCGGGAAGGCGTCGTACATGTCGCAGTTCGTGAGCACCACCCGCCCAAGACGCTCCGGGTGGTTCACGGCGACCACCTGACTGATCGCCCCGCCGCTGTCGTTGCCGACCAGGGTCACGTCGCGCAGGTCGAGGTCGTCGAGCAGGTCGGCGACCGCCCGGGCCAGACCCGCGGCGGACAGGTCGGCGTCGCGGTCCGCGGGCAGCCGGTGCGCCCCCATCGGCAGCGTGGGCAGGATGCAGCGGAACCCCGGGAGCAGCGGCGGCATCCGGTCCCAGTGCGACGCCTCGGCGAGCACGAGGTGCAGGAAGACGAGGACCGGGCCCTCGCCGATGTCGCGGTACTCGACCGGGCCGAGGTGCGTGCGTGCCACCTTCGGCGCGGGCCATGCATGGGCGGAGCGGTCGGTCTCGGTCATGGCTGCCTCCCGATTGGTGTAGTCCGTACTACATCACATTCTTGTAGTCGGCACTACACCAGTCGGACGCCGCCCGCGCGAGACCGGCCCGCTACACCACGCGGTGCGGACCGGGCACCGAGTCGCGGGTGCGGCGGATCAGGTCGTAGCCGCAGATGTCGCAGCGGACCACGCCGTCGGCGAGGCCGGCGCTGCACTCCGGGCAGCACGTCACCGCCTGCTCGGTCCGGAACAGTCGCTTCAAGAAGGTGCCCATCGTCCCCATGCCTCCGGGTCCGCAGCGCCCGCGCCCTCGTGGTCGGGACGGGACGGGTCGCCGCTCTACCTCCAGCAGACACCCTGGACGGCGCTGCGGACAGGTGCGTTGGTCCGTGACCTGGCCCGATGCTCAGCGGGCGAGGTACTCCAGCGCCTTGTCCCGGCCCGGGAACGCCAGCGCACCCAGGCCACCTGCCATGAGCTGCAGGCCGCGCACCACGGAACGGCCGATGCCGCTGACGCCGACGAACGCCACCTTCGCGCCGGCGGGGTCCATACGTTCGCGGTACGCGTGCTTCACGGCGTCGAGGAAGTCCGGGTGCGGGCGGTCGTTCGGGTCGACGAGGATGAGCACACGCGCACCCCGACCGGCCGCCTCGACCTCGGTCACCTGCTCCTCGAGCAGGGCCAGCATCTCGTCCTTGGACAGGTTGCCGCGGTAGTCCACGGACAGGAACCGCAGGCCGTTCTCCTCGAGCCACTCGCAACGCATTCCGACCTCCTGGATCACTCCTTCGTCCGATGATCGTCAGTCGCGGCAACGCTCTTGAGCCGGGTAGCCGAGGAGAGTGAGCAGCGCGTCGTGGAGTGCGGCGTTCGAGTACAGTCCGCCGCCCCGGTCGCAGGCCCGGCCACCGGTCCGGTCGCTGAACCGACCGCCGGCCTCCTCGACGAGCAGGATCCAGGGCGCGTGGTCCCAGACGTGGTAGCCCTCGGCCAGCACCGCGTCGACCTCCCCGCGGACGAGCCCCACCAGCGGAAGCGGGGTCGCCGGCGGGCGCCCCGTGCCCGCAGGGAGACGCGCCCTCGCCGCGTCGCCCACGGCATCGAGGACGGCGCCGTCCAGCGCCGCCGTCGTGCTGACCTCGAGCCGGCGCGGCTCGCCGTCCGCACGCGGCCACGCCGCCTCGAAGGCGCCGCCGCCCCGGGTCGCCCACCAGCAGCGCCGCAGCGCGGGCGAGGTGACGACGGCGACCTCGATGGTCCCCCGGACCTGGAGGGCGACGTGGACCCGCCAGTTCGGGTCACCCCGCACGAAGAAGCCGGTGCCGTCGATCGGGTCGAGGACCCAGACCCGCTCCGACTCCCCGACACGACCGAGCTCCTCACCGAGGAGCGCGTCACCCGGCCGCGCCCGCGACAGCGCCTCCCGGAGCAGCCGTTCGACGGCCCGGTCCGCCTCTGTGACCGGCGATCCGTCAGCCTTCGGGGTCGCCGCGACCCCGGCCTCGAAGTGGGCCGACGCCAGGCGCGCCGCGCGGTCGGAGACGTCGAGGGCGAGTCGGAGGTCGTCGGCGAGGTCCGGTGCCGGCACCGGCTTCTCCATCAGGACCGCGGCGAACCAGGGCCCGTCGAAGTCCCGCCGGCCGACCTCACGGAACCCGAGCCGGGCGTAGTAGGACCGCAGTGCCGCGTTGCCCTCGACGCAGTCCAGGCGCACCGTCGGCGCCTGCGCGTCCCGCGCCCGCTCCTGCACCCACCCGAGCAGCCGCTCGCCGACGCCGAGCCCGGCGAAGCGCCTGCCGACGACGAGGCCGTGGACGTACGCGGCGAAGGCGTGGTCGGCCTGCCAGATCTGCTCGTCCGCCCACAGCAGGCGCAGACCGCCGGCGACCTCACCGTCGTCCGTCTGCCCGACGTGCCACTGCCCGTCGACCACCTGGGCCCGCACATCCTCCTCGGTCAGCTCGCCGTGGCCCCACTGCTCGATCCCCCGCACCGCCAGCCAGTCCTCGGCCTCCACCCGGAGGCGGTGCAGCACACCGACGTCGTCGCGGGTCGCCGGGCGGACGGTGATCTCCACCCGACGACCGTACCCGCGCGCCCCGATCGCCCCGCGGTGATCAGACCGGTGCGGCGACGTCCTCCGGGGCGACCGCGGGAGCCTCGGCGCCCGCTGCGGCGGCCGGGTCCATCCACATGACCTGCCAGCCGTGGCCGTCGAGGTCGTAGAAGCTGCGCGAGTACATGAAGCCGTGGTCCTCGGCGCCGTCCGCCTCCCGGCCGCCCGCCGCGAGCGCCGCCGCGCCGACCGTGTCGACCTCGTCGCGCGACGCGACGCTGAACGTGAACAGCGCCAGCGTGTGCGTGGTGGGGTCGGCGACCGGCAGGTGCGCGAACTGGGCGAACTTCTCGCGGACCAGCAGCATGACGAAGGCGTGCTCGCCGACGAGCATGCAGGCGGAGGTCTCGTCGGAGAACGCCGGGTTGAAGCTGAACCCGAGCGCATCGAAGAACGCCGTGCTGCGCGCGACGTCCGCGACGGGGAGGTTGACGAACAGCATGCGGCCGGGGTGCGCGGGAGCGGTCATGACGGGGTCTCCGGTTCGGTGGGTCGGCGGGTACGGGCTGTAGATCGGCGTGCGCGGCGGAACTCATCGGGTCCGGGCGTCCCGCTCACGAGAGGGGGTCGAACATGATCTCCCGCACCTCCTGCGCGCACCGGCAGGCCGCGGCGATCCTGGCGGCCCACTCCAGGGCGTCGTCTCGCGACGGCACCTCGATGATCGAGAACCCGCCGACGACCGCCTTGGTCTCCGCGAACGGGCCGTCGGTGACCGTGCCGTCCGTCGCGACGATGCTCGCCTGCTGCCGCTCCAGCCCGCCGCCGAAGATCCACACACCGGCGTCCTTCGCCTGCTGGACCACGGCGTGCGAGGCGTCCCCGACGGCGGGGAAGTCCGCCTCGGCGATGTGGTCCATCGCACCGTCGTCGAACGAGATGAGGTACCGCTGCATGGTGGGACTCCTCTGTCTCAGGGGCGCTGCGGGCGGCCGGACTGGCCGGGACGCAGCGGCCCGTGCCACTACCGGCGGAGGAGACCGCCGAGGGGCGGGGAACTGAGCGGGTCCGGGCGCGGAACTCGTCGTGCGGTCGTCGCACGTCCCGACCGGTGACTACGGCGTCAGCAGGTCCCTGTTGTCCGCCACCCAACGGAGCTCCGCCGCCTCTTCGTCGACCGCACCGTCGGCGACCCAGGTGCGCTGGGGCTCGACCCCTTGGGCGGCCAGCGCCAGCTCGAGGTCGATGGTCGCCTGCCCGCGCCGGACGATCGCATCGACCACGTCGAACGGCGGCGTCGGGCCGTACGCGGCGAGGAAGCGCCGGATGCGCTCGCGACGATCCGGGACGGCCGGGAAGTGGTGCCAGTCCAGGCAGTGCTCGTCCGCCCGGGCCGGGGCGAACCAGAAGAGCGCGTAGGCGAGGTCGTCGACAGGGCTCCCGGGGTGGAGGTAGTCCCAGTCGAGCAGTGCCACGGCCCGGCCGGCCCGCCAGACGACGTTCCACGGGCCCGGGTCCCCGTGACAGAAGACCGTCGCCTCCTCCGCCGGGACGGCGAGCACCGGATGGCCGAAGACCGCACCGTCCGGCGGCACCCAGGTCCGTGACGCGTCGTGGATCCGGCGCAGCAGCCGGGCGGCGGACTCGAGCCCTGCGATGTCGTGCTGGTGCTGCCAGGCGGCGCCGCCGGCGTCCCCGCCGACGAAACGCAGCGTCTCCGTCGTCCCGTCGTCCGACAAGGGCTCGGGGACGACGTCCCCCAGCCCGTGCGCCCGCAGGTGCCGCAGGAACGCGTGCACCGTCGCCGTCTGCGCGGATGCGGGCCGGGTGACGACGCCCTGGGCGATGCTCACCGGACGGAACTCGGCGTTCGTCTCGGCCGCCCGGTCTCGTGCCGTCGTCCGATCGTCTGGGGACACGCCGCCACTGTGCCATCGATCGGGCCCGACGTATCAGAACGATCTTCGGGCGTTCCTACCGGTGCCGTGCTCGATCCGCGGCCACCGGCCCAGCGCGCGAGGGGAACACCATGAGGACGACGTACCGCACCGCGAGGCTCACGGCTGTCGCTCTCTTGGCGCTCGGGGCCGGCCTCGCGCTCGCGGCCTGCGTTTCTGCCGGGACCACGGGCACCGTGGCAGGAGCGCCGAGCAGCCCGGCCGCGACGGCGGTGGCCCCCGATGACGCTCCGCCGACGGTCCAGCAGGTCGGCTCGCGGCCGTCGTCCGCGTCCCCCACGACGCGTTCCTCGGGCGGCGCCTCCACGGGGGCCACCGCCGTGAAGAAGCAGCCGGGCACGGTCGCTCCGCGCGAGACGATCTACGCGGAGCTGGTCGACGCGTGGCGGGCGACACCGGCCGGGTTCGGCGTGAGCTACGACAGGGTGACCCGCCTGACCGGCCAGGAAGCGATCGACTACCAGAAGAAGCACTGGCCGGACGAGGAGCCGTACAGCGACTACTACCTCAACGAGAACCCGAAGCTGCGCAACGTCGTCGTGTCCCCCGACGCCGTCATCAACGGCAACCAGCAGCTCGGGCCGGGCAACGGGACGCAGTCGGACCGGCTGACGCCCGACGAGCTGGTCGACCAGGTGCAGCAGAACCCCCGCACCCTGGTCAGGCTCGTCACAGAGGTCATCGACGACCGCACCCAGGTCGTCCGGATCGACGAGATCTACATGCCCTGAGCGGGGCCCGGAACGAGGGCCTGCCGACGACCTACGGGGTCAGCGAGACCTTGCGGCCTTGGCCGAACCCGGGCGCATCGGCGCTGGTGACGATCGCGTGCACGCCGCCCGGAACCCCCGGCAACGCGGCTACCCGGCCGGCGACTGCCAGGAGGACGTCCTCGTCCGCACCCGAGACGAAGAAGACGTAGTGCTCACCGATCTCTTCCCCGTCGTCGAAGACCTCCGCCTGGTCGAGCTCCTCCAGGAACGCCTCGACGTCCTCGATCCACGGGAAGGGATACCCCTCGGTGGTCGTCCTCACCAACGGAACCCAGATCTCGACGACGATCTCGTCCACGACGCTCCTGCCTGACCGGTCGGTAGCCGACTGAGACTGGAACGGGAGACTAGAGGAGACCGAGGACGCGCCGGCGTCCCGGCTCGTCTCCGCCGTACTGCCCGCGGCCGGCGGGCACGCCCTCGTCCGCGATAGCCACCGCGACGGCGTCCGGACCGAGTCGCTCAGGCGGCGTGGGGCACGTGATGGGCGGTCTCGACCGGTCCGTGACGACGGACGCCTCGGACGAGCAGGTATCCGATCATCCAGAACTCACCCACGGTCGCGGGGAAGGTGAGCGCGTCGACAGCGGCCGACGCACCGGGGGCGAGGTAGTTCGCGAACGCGTTGAGCAGGTACCCGACACCGCCGACGACGAGGGTCCACCCCAGGGCGCGAGGCATCCACCCCGAGCGGAGCACGCACCACCCCATCGGGATGAGCCACAGGCCGAAGAACAGCGCTCCCACTCCCCACAGGTTGCCGCTGACGAGGTAGAGCAGCTGGACCGTGGCTGCTGCGTCACCGACCGGGCTGACCGCGACCTCGACTGCCGTCGCCAGGAGCGCCGCACTGACGAGGACCGCGATCGCGTTGACGAGGCCGAAGGCAGCGATCCCGAGGGCAGCGAACTGGTCTGCCGCGCGGAAGAGGCGGTAGAACCACGCAGCGGCGAGCGCCTGGGTGACCACGATGAGCATCTCGAGGGCCACTCCGGCGCGCGCGAGCGGCTCGTGCGCGACCAGGTTGGCCAGGGTCGCCGCGGGGTCACCGGCCGAGTAGAGCCGCGGGCGGATGAGCAGGAAGCCGAGGGCGCCGGTCACGGCGAGGCCGAGGTAGAACAGCCCGGTGATGCGGGCGGTCCGGATCCGTGCGGGCATGTGCGGCTCCTTCACGGGCCGTCGGCTGCCACGAGAGGGCAGACATGAAGACCTTACCTTAGCTTGTAAGGTGCAAATAGTGTGGATCCTTAGCCTGTAAGGTGTCAATAGTGTGGATCGAGCGATCATCCGGACCGGGAGGAGACCCGTGGCAGCGAGAGCGTTCCGGCAACCGCTCAGTCGTGAGCTCCTGCTGGCCACCGCGGTGGCGCTGGTCAACGTCGGGGGGATCAAGGCACTGACGATGCGGCGGCTCGCCACCGCCGTCGGCGTCGAGCCGATGTCGCTCTACTACCACCTGCCGGACAAGGAGGCTCTGCTCGACGGCGTCGTCGAGACCGTGGTCGCCGAGATCCTGGCCGCGGTCGACGACCTCGGCCCGCACGGCGCCGATCAATGGCGTGCACGACTCAGACGGCAGTTCCTCGCGGCGCGAGAGGTGATGCTGCGTCATCCGTGGGCGCCGGGACTGCTCGGATCTCGCGAGACCATCCCGGTGGGCCTGTACCCGTACTTCGACGGGATCGTCGGCACTCTCGTGGGCGCAGGCTTCTCCTATCGCCTGGCGCATCGGGCACTGCACACCCTCGGCAGCATGTCGCTCGGCTTCACTCAGGAGATCTTCAGTCCAGCGCCGGCCGCCGACGGCGTGCAGGGCGACCAGGCAGAGGCGGACCTGGCGGCCATGGCCGAGGCCCTACCTCACCTGTCCGCCATGGTGGCGTCCGAGATCCACGATCCCTCCGATCCTGTCCTCGGCTGGTGCGACAGCCAGGTCGAGTTCGAGTTCACCCTCGACCTGATCCTGAGCGGGCTCGAACGACTCAAGGAGTAGGTCGGCGCAGACGCCGACGAACACGCCTCCGATCGCAGGCACGTGAGACCGCGACTGAGACCGGTCCCGACCGGAGCCGAGCCGGAAATCGCGACGACAGCACTCCCCGGGCTCCATAGGGTCGCGAGCATGACTGCCGAGTCGCAGAACCTCACGTGGCGGCCGCTGGCCGTGTCCGACGCCCCGGCGATGGCCGACCTCCTGAACGCGGTCGACGCGGAGGACCACGTCTGGGGGCGGTACACCGTGGAGGACGCGGCCGAGGAGCTGGACTCACCGATCGTCGACCTCCCGGCGTCCACCCTGGCGGTGTTCGACGGCCCGACGATGCTCGGCTTCTCGGCGGTCCACTACGAGCCGACGGCCGAGGTCGTCCACCGGATGCAGGCTGCGGGCGCGGTCCACCCCGCCCGTCGTCGCCAGGGACTCGGGACGAAGCTTCTCCGCCACGGGCTGGAGACCGCCCGGACGCTGCACGCGCGGCACCACCCCACGCTCCGGCTGGTCGTCGAAGCCGTCTACGGCGAGCACGTCCACGGAGCAGTCACCCTGTACAGCGCGGCGGGCATGACGGCGACGCGGTGGAACCTGCACATGCGACATCCGCTCGGCGCCGCCAGTGCGGTCGCGCCGATCCCAGACGGCCTGCGGATCGAGGGCTACACGGCCGAGACCGACGAGGAGTTCCGCGCGGTCCGCAACGATGCCTTCCACACCAACGGCTCGGCCCGCCTCAGCGCCGAGGAATGGAAGGTGTGGGCCGTGAACGCGAACTTCCGGCCCGAGCTGAGCTTCCTGCTCCGTGACGTCCGGACAGGGACGGCGGCCGGGATCCTGCTGACCGTCTGCTGGGAGGCGGAGACCGCGGCGACCGGCATCCGCGACGCGCACCTCAGGGTCATCGCTACGCGGCCCGCCTACCGCAAGCGCGGCGTCGCCCATGCCTTGATCTCGCACACGCTTCGGGCCGCGCAGGACCAGGGTTACGGACGGGCCAGCCTCAGGGTCGCCGCCGACAGCTCGAGCGGGGCGTTCGGGTTCGCGCGGCGTGCCGGGTTCGTCACCGACGACACCCAGGTCTGCTACGGCATCGAACCGCCCTGATCCCGAGCTGTGGCGGTGGGATCTGCACCCACGGAGAGCTGCACCGTCACACGCTTTCGAGAGCTGCCCGCCGACATCCACGCGCGCATACCGAGCACGTTCCCACGGGGCACTACCAGCCCGTGGACGTTGACGGACGCCGGTGAACGACGCAACTGAGACCAGAAGTGAGACCGCCGTCGAGCCACTGCCGCCCACTGGCGCTCTTCGAGGCACCTCACAGTCTGGCCTCGACCCGCCAGCCGCCCTCGCCGGAAGGCCCCGCGGCGAAGGAGCCGCCCGCGTCGAGAACACGCTCGCGCAACCCCTGCAGACCGTGTCCGCCGCCGGTGAGGTCGCTGCGCGCGGTGGACGGCGCGGAGTCGTTCTCCACCCGAACGACGAGGCGGCGACCGCCTGACTCGCCCCGGACGAGCACCCGCACCACGGAGCCTGGCGCGTGGCGGAGCGCGTTGGTCAGGCTCTCCTGGACGACACGGAAGGCCAGATGCGCCCGACCGGGCTCGATGACGTCGCGGTCGCCTTCGAACCGGCACGTGACGTCGAGCCCGCTGCGCGCGGCCCGTGAGACGACCTCGTCGACGAGACCGAGGTCGCCGGCGCCGTTCGCGGACACAGAGACGTCCGTGCCGCCGAGCAGGTCGACGAGACGCTGCAAGTCTGCGCGGCCCTGGCGCGCGGATTCAGCGATCGCCTCCAGCGACGCCCGTGCGGCATCCGGGTCCCGCGTAGCGAGCCGCTGGCCTGCCGCGGCCTGGACGACCATGACGCTCAGCGCGTGCCCCACGATGTCGTGCAGCTCGGCAGCTATTCGTGCACGTTCGTTGCGGACGGCGACCTGCGCGAACAGCTCGCGCTCCTCGTCGAGCTCCCGGACCCGCTCGAGGAGTGCCTCCGCCGTCCGGCGGCGCAGTCGCAGCACCGTTCCCGCGGCGTACCCGGGCACGGTGAGGACGGCGAGCCCCGGGCTCGCCCAGCCTCCGGACGCCGCGTAGAGACCGAGCAGCCACACCGCCAACAGGGCGCCGGCTCCCCACGCCGCCCGGCCGCCGAACGTGGCCCCGACGAGCACGGCATAGGCCGTCACGACGACGACGGCACTGTCAGGTGGCTCCGGCCCGGTGAACAGCGGGACGGCGACGAGCAGCGGCCCGGCGACGGCCACCACCGCGGGGCAGCCGCGCCAGCCTCCTAGCGTGACTGCGCCCGCGGCCAGGCATGCGACACCGAGCCACTGGACGGGCGTCCGTGGCGAGGGTCCGTCGACGTATGGCACGAGCACGAGCAGCACCGCGACGGCGGCACCGAGCAGGTGCCAGTTCTGGCGCGCCCACGCGGCTGTCCGGTGCGCCGCCCCGGCCGTCCGCTGCACTGCTCAGCCGATCGCTGTCGTGACGGCTGTCGGCAACGTCGCGACGACCCGGGCCTGCCCTCTGCCGACCTTTGCCTCGAGCGAGCCCGCGTGCAGCCGTGCCCGCTCCCGGGCCCGGGCGACCGCCCCCCGGACGTCCGCCCCGCGCGGCACCCGGCCGGCCACACGGATCTCCAGCGCGTCGTCCGTGAACCCGAGCGCGACGGCGCAGTCCGGGTCGTCGTCGAGCACCGAGAGCAGATGCTCGACAATCCGGTAGGCCGACAGCTCCAGGCTCGGCGGCAAGGTTCGCGGGTCGCCGTCGACACTGAGGCGAGCACTCCCCCGCCGCGCCAGCAACCCCTCGACGTGCGCGACGGACGGCGCGGGGGCCAGAGCGACCTCCCCTCCGCGGAGCACCCCGACGACCCGACGCATGTCCTCCAGCGTCCGGCGGCTGTCCTCCTCGATGCGGGTGAAGACAGCCGCCCCCGCGTCCTGCGAGGACGCGGCCAGCTCGAGGCGGGCGAGCCGCTCATCGAGGAGCGACTCGAGCTCGAGGGACACCCGGGCACGGTCGTCGGCGACCTCCAGCGTCGTCCGCTCGTCACGCAGCACCTGCAGCTCCCGCGTCCGGGCTCGCAGCTCGTCGGCAAGCACCGACCTGCTCCGGGCGACCTGCCCCACGGCCCAGAGCGCGGCCTGGACGAGGAGCCCGACGGGCAGGAGGGCCAGGCCGGCGGCAGTGTCCCGGACAAGGACGAGCGTCGTGAACACGCCCGCTGCGACGAGCAACGGCACGCCCCGCCGGCGGTCGTTCGCGCAGCCGACCAGGAACGCGACGGCGAACGCGACCGGCAGCCCTGCACCGCAGCGGACGATGTGCCCGAAGGCGAGCACGTGCACGGCCATGGCCCCGACCATGGCCCCGAGTGCGGTCCCCAGGTGACGCCGCCACACGAGCACCGGTGCGGTCGCTGCAAGGAAGACCGGCAGCTGCCACCAGGAGTGGGAGTCAACGCGGACAGCCCACCCCACGCTCGTCACCATGAGCGCGACCATCCAGGTGGTCACCGCGCATAGGGCTGCCGTGAGGGCGACGTCGACGGGTCGAACACCAGCGAACCACCTGTGCCCGCGCCCCTGCGCCTGGGCACCCGCCATCGTCCCCACCTCCGTACCTCGGCCGTTCCGGTCAGACGCCGGCGCCCACGCGGGACGGCACGGCATCGGAGGTCCTGGACCGAGCGCTTCGCTCCAGCCACCATCCCGCACCCCAGCAGGCTGCCGCGATGGGCGCCGCCGCCCAGAGGATCTCCAATCCTGCGGCCGAGTCCTCGACGAGGACAAGGACCTGTACCCCGACCACCGCGGCCAGCCCGACAAGCCGGGACCGGTCCTCGAGGAGCCGCCCCGCGGAGTATGCCAGCGCGGCCGTCAGCACCAGCCCGGCCGTGCAGCGAACCATCCAGCCGAAGGCCAGGACGTGGAGGGCGAGCGCTGCCGCCGTGACCGCCAGGACGACGAACATGCTCCGACGACGCCACAGCAGGGGCAGCGTCGCCGCGGCGAACAGCGGCACCGACCACCACGAGTGCGAGTCGATCCGGACCGCCCAGTCCGCGGGAGCACCAGCGTTCATCGCCGTCTGCTGCACGCCGACCGCGGTCACGACCGCGGCGAGCGCCACGTCACCCCTTCGGACGCCTGTGAAGACCGTGCTCATCGTGGCTCCTCCCGTCGATGCCCCGCCGGACCACCCGGCTCGACGATGAATCTAGGAATCGCGTCACGTCGCGGTCGTCCTCACCGAGGACGACCTTTCGCATCGGCGTCGTCCTCGAGGATGACGCCAGGACGACCGGCCCTACCACCACAATGGCCGGATGACGGAGCCGGTCCGTGTCGTGGTAGCCGACGACCAGCAGCTTCTGCGTGCCGGTTTCCGGGTCATCCTCGAGAGCGAGAACGACATCGAGGTGGTCGGCGAGGCTGCTGACGGGCTCGAGGTGCTGGACGTCGTCGCGCGGGTCAGGCCGGACGTCGTCCTGATGGACATCCGGATGCCGATCCTCGACGGGCTCGCCGCCACCGAGCGGCTGATGGCAACGGCACACCCACCGCGGGTCGTCGTCCTGACCACCTTCGACCTGAACGAGTACGTGGTCCGGGCGCTGCGAGCCGGTGCCTACGGTTTCCTTCTCAAGGACACCCCGGCGTCCCGACTCGTCTCCGCCGTCCGCGCCGCGGCCGGCGGGGACGCCCTCATCGAGCCTTCCATCACGCGCCGTCTCGTGGAGCAGTTCGCGGCGGTGACCGCCGCTCCGCCGACCGGAACACCCGCCGTGCTCGCCTCACTCACCGACCGCGAGCTCGACGTCCTACGGCTGATGGCTCGCGGTCTCTCCAACGCCGAGATCGCCGGCGAACTGGTCGTCGCTGACACGACGGTCAAGACGCACGTCGCGCGGGTGCTTGCCAAGCTCGACCTGCGCGACCGCGTGCAGGCCGTCGTCCTGGCGTACGAAAGCGGGTTCGTGCGGCGAGGCGGTCCCGAGTAGTCGCCGCAACGCCTCAGATGCACACGACCGTGAGCGGACGCCACGACGCCCGCTTCCATCCCTCACACACGCTTTCATGGCGAGTACCGGCACTCCCGGCCGCCGGAACCGGACTCGAACGAACCCCCGGGGACGGCGGTGGACGCCGCTGGGGCCGCCGGAAGGCCGTGAAACGTGGACTACAACTGAGACCAGAACCGAGACCACGGGGTCTGAAGCATTCGATGCCTCGGACCTCCGATCGGCTACGGGAAGCGCTCCCACGTCCAGTCCGCACCAGCCATAGCCGGCGGCACCTCGACTCCCGGCTTGGTGGCGCGCCAACTCGCCTGCCAGGTGCTTGGGACGAGACCGAGGTGATCGACCGCCTCGGCGGCAACCGCCTCGGGGGTGCGGTCAGCGCGACCGAATCGCACGAAGATCTGGTAACCGGCTTCAGCGGAGCGGTAGTCGTTGTTCCCGGTGGACAGGGCAACGAGGAGCAGGCGCGGGTTTCGGTAGTCCTTCGCAACCCAGTCGAGCTTGAGCCCGTGGCTGGCGAGGTGCGTTCGGTCCGAGTCCTCGAGCACGAGGCGGGCGGACGTGTCCTCGGGACGTTCCCACCGGCGATCGGCCGCGACCCGGGCGACCTCGACGTCGTACTCATCGGCGGCGAAGGTCACCCCTTGGCCCATGGGCTTCTCCACGGCCCACTCCCAATGCACGACGTCCCCGTCACGCAGGATCGTCACGTCGGTGGATCCGCACCCGTACACCCCGCAATCGCACCGGGCAATCGGTACGCGCACAGGGTCCTTTGTCGCGACGAGCCGATTCCGTGGGATCAGCAGGTCGAAGGGCTCCATCCCCATGCCTGCGCCGGCCCGCGTTACGTCCACATCGTTGACGAAGATCAGAACCTCATGACCACCGACGGAGTCGTCTGCCAACTGCACTGCGAACCGGACGCGATCAGCGGCGCGACGAGACAGCACACGCCCCTGATGCACGACCGCCTTCCACGGAGCGGACGGATCGGGGCGCGGAATACCGAGTTCTGTGAGCGACGCCTCCAGCAGCTCCTTGATCGTGGCCGGCTCGTCCAGAGAGGAGGCGCCAGCCAGGATCCGTAGGCTCGGTGAATCCAAGCCATCGACAAGGCACTGCACAGCGGCCTCAATGAGACGTTTCGGCTCTCGTGCACCCGGCTCGGGGTACCAGCCCGAGGCCACGTCGAAGAGCCGCTGCTCCGGTTGTACGTGCTCGTCCTCCATGAGCTCATCATCACCACACGGTCGACACACTCGCGACCGACATTTCGGCGCCGACACGTCGCAGCACCTCGCCCCGCTCACACGACTGAGCGACGCCGCTCGGCGCGGCGTCCCACCTGGGCTCGCACTCCGGCGCCGCGGACGACCTGACCAATACGGCGATGCCCTGAGTGACGGCCGCGATACCTGGGCGCGGTCGGCGGTCAAGTCCCCGACGTCGCAGTCCACCGGCTGCGCACGCGGCCGCGTAGGTCCACCAGCGGTGATTGCTCCATCGTCGCGGAATCCGGAACCATGGCCAAGGCATTCGCCCCGCGCTAGACGTCGTCCTTGGGATCGTGCGCCGACTCCAGACGTAGCAGCCTGAACGTCGCGGGATCGACGAAGGCGATCATGTCTCCGACCATGCTGGGCGGCAACCCAGCGCCTGGCGGCCCGTGGCATGGGATCGGAACATCGGCGATCTGCACCAGCCACACGAGGCGGTCCTGAAACACCTCCGCGTCGAGCCCGGGCCTGCCGCCCTCCGTCAGACCGATCCCGGGCAGGCTGATCCGTGTCAGCGCTGCTGCCCTGACCGACCGCTGATAGGTGAGCGCGAAACTGCCGGCGGCGGCGAGCACCTCAGCGGGCACATCACTGGTGAGTTCCACGTCATCCAACAGCCGCAGGTCCATCCTCGGAACGCTACCGACTCGAGCGCGCGCATCGAGGGTCGTGCGCGCCCGTGCGCTCAGCGGCGGCAGGCTCGTGACGCTGAACCGTTGCGTCCCCAGCGTCGGGCGGCCCGTCGCCGGTCAGGCATCCTCCCTTCAGTGAACCGTGACAAACCGTGGCGGACGCCGCTGCGCACGCCGCGGCAGCATGTACGACCCGAGACGGGGCTTGGCGTGGACCGTCCTGGACTTGGATGGACGTCCCTGGACGGCGTCCGAACTCACCAAGGGCGCGAACTGTGGACGACAACTGAGACCAGAACACAGAAACGCGGCCATACCCACAGGGGGTATGACCGCGTCTTCCGCAGATCAGAGCGGTGGCGGTGGGAACCGACGTGGCTCCTTCGTCGCCCCGTCTCCCAAATCCCACAGTGGGCTTGCACCCTCACACGCTTTCGAGAACTGCCCACCGGCGTCCAGGCGCGTCCGTCGGGCACGTCCCCGCAGGTCACGACATCCACTCGGACGCCGGTGGACGCACTTGGCCGCCAGCGAATCAGACCAGAACTGAGACCAGTCGACTCTGGCGCCGATGGTCTGCCCAGCCCGTCGATCGGGACCCGGTGCTGGGATTCTGAGGCTCCGAGGCCAGCACTGGACCCGCAGCCGATTTTCGTCATACGATAAACATGTGGTGACAGACGACCAGATCCAGAAGTGGGCCGACGAGGCCGAAGCCGGCTACGACGTCGACGAGCTGAAGCGTCGTGGTCGCGGCCGCCCCGGCCGTGGAGCCGAGCCGATGCAGGTGGTGGCGGTCCGACTGACCGCCGAGGAGCTCGCCGCCCTGGACGCGGCAGCGACCCAGAACGACATGAGCAGGTCGGAGCTCATCCGGGCCGCGCTCGCGCACTTCGCAGCGTGAAGTTCACCCGGCCGCCCTCAAGCACGGCATCTCCGTCGAGGACGCCGTCCAGGCCGCCGAGTGGCCGCTGTGGATCGAGCCTCTCGACGACGGCTCCCCGGCCCGAGAGCTTCGGCTCGGGTTCGACACCACGGCACGCCTCCTCGAGAACCGTCGTCCTCGTCTTCGACAGCGGAGACGAGATGGTCATCCACGCCATGCCGGCACGCAAGAAGTACCTGGACCTCCTGCCCCGAGTCTCGCGCGCGAGGTCGGGCAGACACCCGACTTGTGGCGCCAACGGGAGGCTTGGAACGCGGTAGATCCGGGGTTCACAGTTGGCTGCGTTGGGGCCGTCCTGCCAACCACGTGTCCTCGCGGGCGTAGTCGAAGAAGGGCAGGAAGAACGGATCGTGCGGCCGTGGAAGTGCCGCAGTGGGGTCACCGGAGCGCGCCGCGGCGACCAGCCAGTCGATCTCTGCACCAACCGTGTCCGCGTAGCCCCCGACAGGGACGAACCCGAGCCGCTCGGCGGCGGAGGTGTCGAGCACGAAGCGCGGCATCGTGTTCCACGGATGGTCACCAAGGCCGGGTGGTGCGGTCGAGTCGAGGAGGACCTCACTCCACGAATGCGCCAAGTGCGCCGCGATGATCCTGGATATCGCCAGGCCGTCCGGTGCGTCGGGGTCCGCGCTATTGAGGATGCGCATCCCGGGGTTTGTCGCGCAGAACTCCGCAAGCGCAGCCAGGTTGACCGCTGCGGTCGGGTGGTTGACTCCCCGGCCGCCGTGAGCGAGCAACAGATGCGGCCGGCGGTCGAGCACGCGCTTGACGAACACCCATTCACGCGGACGACCGGCCCCGACGCCGTGAATCCGCGACGCCCGAAGGACGCTCACACGCAGGTGAGTGGAGTCCAGGAGAACCTGTTCAGCGGCCACCTTGTTGCGGCCGTATCCCTCGCGAGAGTTGTAGTCGATGTCGGATGGCGTCACGGTTGGCTGCGCCTCCGTCACCGGAGCAGCGAACTCAGGCGGCTCATCGGAGTTGGAGTGTCGGCCCTGGTCGTCGACGTAGACGGCCTTGCTCGAGATGAACACCAGCGATCCGATGCCGTGCTGGAACGGGAGAAGCAGTCGGGCGTGCGCAGCGGTGTATCCCACGCAGTCGACCACGGCATCTGCACCCTTTCGGAGCAGGTCGTGGAGGTCCTCGGCGCTGTACCGATCCGACCGCACGAAGCGGACACCAGCGTCCCGCAGATCCTGAGGGAAACGGCCCTCGGTCAGCCCGGTGGATGTGACCTCCCAACCTGCGGAGACCAGTTGCCGCGCAGCCGCGCTGCCAACCTGCCCGTTGCCGCCCAAGACGATTGCTCTTCCCACCCCGGCACCCTAAGACGAGGGTTTCAGACAGGACCTTCGAGACGTGGGCCAAGGCGAGACGCGCCCTGGATTCGCTACTTGGCTCATCGCCACTGCGGCACAGGGGCAGTCCTGCCTCGGAGCGGGATGCTGACCGGGATCTTCTCGCCGTCACGAGAGATCTCGACCTTCAGGCTGTCGCCGACGTTCAAACCGACGGCCTCGCTGTAGCCGGGCAACTGCAAGACATTGCCTTCCCGCACACCTGCGCGGTCCGCTGCTCCACCGGCGACCACGCCGGTGGCCCGGCGCGTGACGAAGGTCGAGGCGTCGAAGCCGACGTCCAGGACGGGCACCGCGATCTCGGCCGCCGTGAACGTGGGACCGAAGGACTCGGTGCCGGGGCGGCCGTCTCCGACGAAGACGAAGCTCTCGAGGGCCGGCCGTTCGTCGGCGCCCACCAGGTCAGCGACAAGAGCGCACCACTCTTCAACTCCGACGTGTTCGCCGGCACGCTGCGAGCGCAGCACACGCTTCACGACCTCGGTGACCGACCCGAGACCGTCCGGCGATGCGTTCCTGAGTCGGGCGTCGAGGTCGGCCAGGTAGAACATCCCGCGGACGTACGCGAGTCGGCGTGCCCGGAAGTCCTCGTCGTACCGACGTGAAGCCTCGTCGAGAGTCAACTCACGAAGTGGGCTGGCGTACCCGATGCGGGCAGCGAGGTTCACCTCACCCAGAAACGTCGACTGATCGATCAGCCCCTCGCGGAACGGGATGACCAAGGAGTAGTAGTCCGCCGCGCCCTCGTTGAACCACGTGACCTCCTCGGCCTGGCCGTCCAGATGAAGCCACTCATGAACCAGCTCGTGAGCGACGGTCGAGTAGAGCAGCCGCTCGTTCACCGGGCCCTCGGGGTTCACCGTCATGACGAACGACGCCGGGTGCGCCGACGCGGCGGACCCCTGGTGGGGACTGGCCCGCAGGAAGACCCGGTACGGCCGAGCCGGCGCCTCGAACTGCTCCGCCATCAGCCGGTACGTCCAGCCCAGATGGGCCGTGAAGGCCTCGACGTCGAAGGCCGGCGGCGTCAACCACCACGTAGACATGTCCCCGTCGCGGTAGTGGCCGGCGGCCAGGTCACCGCACACGACGTAGGTGTCGCTCAGGAGCTCGAGGCCCGCACCTGCCAATCCACCATCACGGCCAGCATCTTCTCCGAGGCTGCAGACGCTGGCCCAGCGCTGATCGGTATCGAGCGCGACCGACGGCTCCCAGCGCAGGTTGAAGCTGATGTTCTCCGTGGCGGGCGGCAGGACCAGGAAGCATGCGCACGCGCCGGACAGACCGTCACCCTCCCGTCGGAGATCGATCGGTGGGACCGCCGGTCGCTGCGGCGCGTTCACGGGTCGGGCCACGTAGGACACATCGACCGTGCCGGCAGTCGACCGCTCCACCGTCCACACCCGGAGGTCGCCATCCGGGCCATCCACCAGGGACTCAGCCAGGGTGATCGAGCCGATCTCGTCAGTGGCAGTCAGCCCGTTCCCATCGAGCTTGCTGGTCGGCGCGCCGGCGATCGACATCGCCAAGTGGCCGAGACGCGTGCCCGCACTCAGTTCAGCCCCCTCCAGACGCCAATTGACGCGCAGGCCGTCCGCAACAAGACCGAGGGTGACCTCGAGATGCGCCATCAGCGCGGACTCTCGGCACTGCGGGACATGCCCGGACTCTACGGCTCAGGTTCCGGCCGAGCACGGCCGCTTCACGTAGGACGGTCGAGTCTGTGCGGGTCAGGACGGACGGTCCGGTGGAGGGATGAGGACGGGGACGGTCCGTGGGCCCAACGTCATCAGGTACGCACCCGACGGCGCCTCGTCCACATCCACAAGGAACGGCAGCGGGTTCTCACCCGGGCGCACGCTGATCCCGATGCTTCGCTCACCGACTCCGGGATCCAGCAGCTCACGGACGGGGACCATCCCAGGCGCCCAGCCACCGGACGCCTCCTCCACACCCCACCCGAGCAGGTGCGTGACCGAGATCAACCGGGACCAGTCGCCGACCTCCGCATCAACCCGAGAGGCAGCATCGCCCGGCTCGACACCGATCATCGCCGCCCGCGGGTCGGACGACGGCACCCGCCGCAGCTCCGCCATCGCCCCGAAGAGGTTGTCCGTCTGAGGGCCGACGTCCGCGACGAGCTGCACGGCGAGCATCCGGCGGCCATCGCCGCCGCGGACGAGCGTCACATGCATCTGCACGACACGACGTTAACGACCCAGTCATCCACAGCGCCCATTTGAGCGAACCAGCCTGACCGCCCGCGGACACCGCCACGCCCGCTTCCGCGGTAGGTACCACCGCCAAGGGGCCCCGGACCCGGACCACGACGGACCCCGGTGGACGTCCGCGGACAGGATCGAGCCGCCCCACGAGACATCCAGAGTGGACGAGAACTGAGACCAGAACACGAAGACGCGGTCATACCCACGGGGGGTATGACCGCGTTCCCGCACCTCAGAGCGGTGGCGGTGGGAACCGTCGCGGGCTCGCTCCTCGCCCGCTGCTCCAAAACCCGCAGCGTCTGAACCGCCCCGGCGTGTCCGGAGACTCCGATCGTTGGGAAGGTTGGAGTCATGGCACGGAGCAACAAGCGGTACCCGG
>NZ_MWLN01000041.1 GCF_002198655.1 Kineosporia sp. A_224 | reverse complement strand
GCGCAGCACCCGGTCCCACGTGCCGTCCTTCGACCAGCGGTCGAACCGGCCCCACACCGTCTCCCACGGCGGCATCTCCTCGGGCAGGTCCCGCCACGGAGACCCGGTCCGGAGCCGCCAGATGATCGCCTCGAGAACCTCACGATGGTCCCGCCACCGACCACCCCGTTGCGGCGTCCGATCCGGCAGCAGCGGCGCCAGCCGAGCCCACATCTCGTCAGTCAGCACATCCCGATTGCTCACGACCAACACCCTGACCGACCCGCTCGCCAAGATCTACAAGACACGCCCTAGGCAGGCTGGGCGCGCGCCTCGAGCACGGAGAGCCGGCCCGTCGTGTGGTGGACGGCGGCCAGCCGCAGGCCCGCACGGTCGAGCAGGGCGGCGTACTCCTGCTCCGTGCGCTCGCGACCGCCTGGCAGGACCAGCATGTTGAGGTCCGAGAAGGCGGCGAACCGCTCGTGCCCGGGGCGGTCGAGGACCGTCTCGACGACGAGCACCGCTCCCCCCGCGAGCAGGCTGTGCCGGCACGTGCGCAGGATCTGCACGCACTCGTCGTCCGGCCAGTCGTGCAGGACCAGCTTGAGCAGGTAGGCGTCGGCGGCGGGGACCTCGTCGAAGAAGCTCCCCGCGCTCGTCCGCCGGCGCGCGGCCACGGACGGGTCGGCCGTCTGCGGAGGAGCCACCGCGAGCGCGTGCGCCTGGTCGAACACCGTGCCCACCAGCGCCGGGTTCGCGGCCAGGACGGCCTCGAGCAGCGCGCCGCTGCCGCCGCCGACGTCCACGACGGACGCCGCGCCGGAGAAGTCGTAGGCGGCCACCACCGCCGCCGCGGCCGCCGCGCTCTGCGCCGCCATGGCCGCGTTGAAGACCTCGTTGCGCTCCGGGTGCGCGCGCCGGTGCGCCCAGACGTCGACACCGTGCAGCGCCTCGAAGGCGTTCTCGCCCGTCCGCACGCTGTGGCCGAGGTGACCCCAGGCCGCCCACAGGGCGCCGTCCTGGAACATCCGCGCGAGCGGGCGCAGCGTCCCCGGGACGTCCGAGCGCAGCCCCTCACCGAGGGGAGTGCTGCCGAACACCCGGTCCGGGCCCTCGACGTACAGGCCCACGGTGACGAGCGCGCGCAGGAGCCGGAGCAGGCTGTCCTCGTCGGCACCGACCGCGGCCGCGAGGTCACCGACGTCGCGGGGGCCGCCCGCCAGCTCGTCGGACAGGCCCAGCTCCGCGGCCACGCTCAGCGCCGCCGAGACGCGGAAGCCGGTGAGCATGACGCGCAGGTCCTCGAGGTCGGTCACCGGCCCGATGATCGCCCCCCGGACGGGTCGGGGTCCAGCGGCGTCCCGGGCCCGGGCCTCGTCCTCGTGCCGGTACCCGGACGCCGGCCTCGCACGTACCGTGGAGACGTTCGTACGGGTCATCCCACCCCCCGGAGTGACGAGCACGTGAGCGACGACTGGCTGGTCGACCTCGACCGGCCGGGGAGCCCTCCCCCGGGCGGCCCGGCCGGGACACGGCCGCGCGCCCGGGTCGCTGCGCTCGCGCTGGCGGTGGTCGCCGTCCTCGCCGTGGGGCTGCTCGCCCTGCCCCGGGCGGAGCCGGCCGTCGTCGAGGTGCGCCGGCTGTCTGCCGCCGTCCTGCCCGGGGACGTCCCGCCGGTCGTGGCCGGTGCGGTGCCGGGCGCGACGCTCACCGTCTCCGTGTCGGTCGGCACCCGACCGGCCGGGACGACGGCCGTCGTCACCGGGCTGCTCGGCCCCGGCGTCGTGGGCTCCCGGGTGCTGACGGCCGGCGCCGACCCGGCCGCCCGCGCCGTGCAGGTGTCCCTCGACTGCCGGCCGTACCTCGCAGGTGCACCGGCCGGCGACCTCCGCCTCGTCCTGCGGACCACGGACACCGCGGGCCACCGGGCCACCGTCCGGCAGACGGTCGACGGCTCGGCGCGCAGCGTGGGACCGGTCGCGCGCCAGGCGTGCTGGAGCGCGGCCGCCGGCGCCGGCCTCACCGTCGACCGGGTCACGGCCGACCCCGGTGACGGCCGTCGGGTCGACGCGGTGGTCGTGCTGCGCAACGGGACCGGCCGGGACGTCACGGTCACCGCGGCGGACGTCGCGGACGTGGACACCCTGCCGGCCGCCGGCACCCGGGTGCTCGCGGCCGGTGCGCAGGCCGGCCTCACCGTCCGGCTGCCGGTCGCGCGCTGCACCAGCCCGGTCCCCGACGACGCCGCGCCCGCGTCGCTGGCGTGGGCGGTCGGCCCGGCGGGCGGTGCCCCGGTGGCGTTCGCGGACGTCCGGCTGGACGCCCGGCAGCAGGCGACCCTGCGGTCCGCGGTCGGCCGGTTGTGCGGGGAGCCGCCCGCCGTGGCGGTCGACCTGGTCTCCGCCCGGGTGCTCGACGACCCGCTCGTCGTCGACCCCCGCGGGCGCTCGGTCCTGCTGCGGCTGCGGGTGGCCCCCGGTGAGCGGCGGCTCGTCGAGCTCGGCGACCACACCGGCGGTCTCACCGCGGACGCCCGCCCCGCCTTCACCGGGGCGACGGCGCAGGTCGGCAGGGCACCGGTCGTCGCCGAGCTCGTCTGGCACACCCGCTGCGGAGGACGCCCCTGGCCGCCGTCCGGCGCCGTGGTCCTGCCGGTCCGGACGACGGTCGGCGGGCGCACCTACGCCTGGTCGGTCCCGTTGGACGGGCAGGTGCTCGGCGCCGCCCTGCGCCCCTCCTGCACCTGACGGCTGTACCTGACGTCGCGCGGAGTACCCGGCGTCAGGCCCTGGCCGCGGCCCCCAGCAGCTCGCCGAGCGCTGCGACGGTGGGCACGCGGCCCTGCAGCACGACCTGCTCGTCGACGACGAGGCCCGGCGTCGTCATGACGCCGTAGGCGGCGATCTGCGCGTAGTCGGTGACCTTCTCGACGCTCACGTCGAGGCCGAGGTCCGCGAGGGCCTGCCGGGTCCGCTTCTCGAGCGTCACGCAGTTGGCGCAACCGGGGCCGAGCACCTTGACGATCATCACTGGCTCTCCTTGGTGTGCAACGGTTCTGAGGACGGCGGCGCCGTCAGGCGAGCAGGGCGTTGAACAGGTAGCCGACGGCGACGATGCCGGTCGCGACGACCCCGACGTAGGCGGCGAGCAAGGGCGGCTTGAGCACGCGGCGCAGCAGCACGAGCTCGGGGAGCGAGAGCGCGACGACGGCCATCATGAACGCGAGCAGGGTGCCCATCGGCAGGCCCTTGTCGTGCAGCGTCTCCACGAGCGGCATGACGCCGGCGGCGTTGGAGTAGAGCGGGACGCCGATGCCGACCGCGACGAGGACGCCGAAGACGTTGTCTGCTCCCGCGTAGCGGGTGAAGAAGTCCGTCGGCACCCAGCCGTGGATGACCGCCCCGAGGCCGATGCCGACGAGCAGGTACGGCCAGATCCTGCGCAGGATCGTGCCCACCTCCTCGACCCCGATCTGGAGCCGCTCGGCGAGGGTCAGGCCGCGCGCGGGGTCGACGACCTCGCCGCGCAGCCGGGTCTCGAAGACGAACGGCTCGACCCAGCGCTCGGCACCGAGCCGGCCGAGCACCCAGCCGGCGACGACGGCGATCGTCAGGCCGGCCCCGATGTAGATCGCGGTGACCTTCCAGCCGAAGAGCGTGAGGAGCAGACCGATCGCGACCTCGTTGACCATGGGGCTCGCGACGAGGAAGCTCAGCGTGACCCCGATCGGGATGCCCGCGGCGACGAACCCGATGAAGGCCGGGACCGCGCTGCACGAGCAGAACGGGGTGACGACACCGAGGCCGGCGGCCATGACGTTGCCGACGCCCTCGCGGCGCCCGCCGAGCAGCGCCCGGGTGCGTTCGACGCTCATGTAGGAGCGCAGCACGGTGACGACGAAGACGATCCCGACGAGCAGCAGGGTGATCTTCACGGTGTCGTACGCGAAGAAGTGCAGGGACTCGGTGAGCCGGGCGGCGGGGTCCAGGCCCAGCAGGTCGTAGAGGAGCGCGTCCCAGACCGGCCCGTTGAGGCGGTAGGCGACGACCCAGGCGACGGACGCCGCCAGCAGCGCACCGCCCTGCCCGCGCCGGGCCGTCGGGACGTGGTCGACGAGGGTCACGGCTGCACCGACGCACCGACGGGCAGCGCGGCGGTGAGCGCGGCGCCGGCCCCGGGCGCGAGCCGGTAGTCCACCCAGCGGCCCCGCTTGCTCGAGGTGATGAGCCCGGCCTCGCGCAGCACACGCAGGTGGTAGCTCAGCAGGTTCGAGGCCACCGGGACCTGCTCCTGGATCTCGCAGACGCACGCCTGGCCCGACGCGAGCAGTCGCAGGACGCGCCAGCGCACCGGGTCGGCCACGGTCGCGAGCAGGGCCACGGCGTCGTCGGTCGCGACGGGCGTCATGTCGAGCGCGGTTGCAGCATCCACCCTTGAAGCGTCGTCCCGTACCGGGGTGCCGGTGCGAGACGTACGTCCCTGCCGGGGTCAGCGCCCCATCGTGAAGAACTCTTCGTTGGGGCGCAGGCCGAACAGGTGCGCGAGCCGGTTCGACGCCGCGAAGAGCGCCGTGATCGAGCCGACGTCCCAGATCTCGTCGTCGGTGAGCCCGGCGTCGCGGGCGGCCTGCAGGTCCGCCTCGCCGAGCTCGGCGGGGTGCAGCGCGAGCCGCAGCGCCAGGTCGACGATCGCCCGCTGCCGCGGCTCGAGCTCGCAGCCGTGCGGGTTGGTGGCCACCTGGTCGGCCAGGTGCGGCTCCTTGGTCCGCAGCCGCAGGATCGCGCCGTGGGCGACGACGCAGTACAGGCAGTCGTTCGCCCCCGACGTCGCGACCACGACGAGCTCGCGCTCGGCCCTGGACAGGCCGTCGTCCGAGGTCATGAGCGCGTCGTGGTAGTCGAGGAACGCGCGCAGCTCGGCCGGGCGCCGTCCCAGCGCCCGGAAGATGTTCGGGGTGAAGCCCGACCGCTCGACGACCGGAGCGAGCCGCTCACGCAGGTCGTCGGGCAGGTCCGCGACCTCGACGGTCCCGAAGCGGCTGACCGGTGCGTTCTTCTCCATACCCATCCACGGATGCTAGCCGCGGCCCGGATCGACCTCAGTTCAGCGGGCGGGTCCCGGCAGGCAGGGTGCCGCCGGCGACGACGGCCGCGGCGGCGTCCTGGAGGGCGGTGAGCGCCACCCGCTGGGTGAAGGGGCCCGTCGAGACCCGGGCGACACCGAGCGCCTCCAGCTCGCGCGCGGGCAGCGACGCACCGGGCACCGAGATGACGGTGAGCCGGCGCGGTCCGAGGGCCTCGACGAGGGTCTCGATCTCCTCGCGCGCAACGACTCCCGGCACGAAGACGACCGGCGCGCCGGCCTCGAGGAAGGCCCGGCCGCGGCGGGCGGCCTCGGCGACCGCGGCGGCCCGGTCGGACCCGGCCGGCGCCTTGAGGACGGCGTCCGTGCGCGCGTTGAGGACGAAGTCGATGCCCGCGTCCCGGCCGGCGCGGAGCACGGCCTCCACCGCGGCGACGGCGTCGTCGAGCGGCTTGACCTGGTCCTCGAGGTTGCCGCCGACGACGCCCGCCTCGATCGCGCGGCGCGCGGTCTCCCCGGCGTCGCCGTAGCCGGCCTCGAGGTCCATCGTCACGGGCAGGTCCACCGCGCCGACGATCCGCCGGACCATGTCGAGGTGCAGGTCGAGCGGGATGTTCTCGCCGTCCGGGTAGCCGAACGTCGCGGCGATCGAGTGGCTGGCGGTGGCCAGGGCGCGGACGCCGTCGGTGCCGGCCACCACGGTGGCCGAGACGACGTCCCACACGTTCGCCAGCACGAGGATCTCGGGGGCGGTGTGCAGGTCCAGCAGGGTCCGGGCGCGGGTCGCGAGGTCGCTCATCCGCCGACGGTACTGATCTCCCACGGCGCCCGCTCGTCGAGCCGCTCACCGCTCGGCGACATACCCCCGGGGGTGACGTCGGTCCCGGTTCCTGTCGCAGGAGCGGTCGTAGCGTGCAGAGCATGCACAGTCCGCAGACGCAGTCGCAGCCGTCGCTGCTCAGCGCGCGACAGGTGCAGACGATGCTCGGGGTCGACCGGTCCACCGTCTACCGGATGGCCGAGGACGGCCGGCTGCCCGCCGTCAAGGTCGGGCGGCAGTGGCGCTTCCCCGCGGACCGCATCGAGGCCGTCCTCCGGGTGGACGCCGCACCGCGACCGGCGTCCGGCCGGGAGCCCGCCGCCGCGGCCTCCGTGACCGTGCCCGCCCCGTCGACCGAGGTCGCGGCGTCCGTCGCCCAGATCGCCGCCGACCTGCTCGGCGTGATGATGGTCGTCACCGACATGGACGGCCGCCCGATCACCGAGGTGTCCAACCCCTGCCCCTGGTTCGTGGAGCGCTCCGACGACCCGGACCTGCTCGACGCCTGCGTCGCGGAGTGGCAGCAGCTCGCCGACGACACCGACTTCGAGCCGCGATTCACGGCCGGCGTCCTCGGGTTCGAGTGCGCCCGGGCGTTCGTGCGGTCCGGGACGTCCCTCGTCGCGATGGTCCTCGTCGGCGGCGTCGCCCCCGCGGGCAGCACGACGACCGGGCTCTACCGGCTCGACGACGAGGGCCGCCGCCGTGTCCTCGCAGCGCTGCCGAAGGTCGCCGCGACCCTGTCGCGCATCGGCCCCCGCACCCCCGACGCCCGCACCAGCGGCCGCCGCACCACCGACCCCCGCACCGCCTGAGCAAGGAGCCGACCATGAAACGCCTTCTCGTACTGGGAGCCGGCACCGCCGGGACGATGGCGGTGAACAAGCTGCGCCCGAGGCTGCCCCGCGACGAGTGGACGATCACGGTCGTCGACGCCGCACAGACCCACTACTACCAGCCGGGCTACCTGTTCATCCCCTTCGGCATCTACCGCCCCGACGAGGTCACCCGACCGACCGAGACGTACATCCCGGACGGCGTCGACCTCGTCACCGGTGAGATCGACCGGGTCTTCCCGGACGAGAACGCGGTCGTCCTCATGGACGGCACCCGCCTCGGGTACGACTACCTCGTCATCGCCACCGGCACCTCGCCGCGGCCCGACCAGACGCCCGGCATGGACGAGGGCGAGTGGCGGGACAGCGTCCACGAGTTCTACACGTACGAAGGTGCCGTGGCGCTCGCCGAGAAGCTCAAGACCTGGCAGGGCGGCCGGCTCGTCGTCCAGATCGTCGAGATGCCGATCAAGTGCCCGGTCGCGCCGCTGGAGTTCACGTTCCTCGCGGACGCCTTCTTCACCGAGCAGGGCCTGCGCGACCAGGTGGAGATCACCTACGTCACCCCGCTCGAGGGCGCGTTCACCAAGCCGGTCTCGAGCAAGTACCTCGGCGACATGCTCGACGAGCGCAAGGTCGCCCTCGAGGCGGACTTCATGCTCGAGCGGATCGACCCCGACACGAAGACCCTCGTGTCGTACGACGAGCGCGAGATCGGTTTCGACCTGCTCGTCACGGTCCCGATCAACATGGGCGCCGACTACGTCGCGCGGTCGGGTCTGGGCAACGAGCTGAACTACGTGCCGGTCGACAAGCACACGCTGCTGTCCAAGGCGCACGACAACATCTTCGCCATCGGAGACGCGAGCGACATCCCGGCGTCCAAGGCGGGCTCGGTCGCGCACTTCTCGATGGACCTGTTCCCCGACAACTTCCTGCGCCACGTCGCGGGCCTGGAGATGACCGGCAAGTTCGACGGGCACGCGAACTGCTTCATCGAGACCGGCCACGGCAAGGGCCTGCTCATCGACTTCAACTACGAGACCGAACCCCTGCCCGGCAAGTACCCGCTGCCCGGGGTCGGCCCCTTCAGCCTCCTCAAGGAGACCGAGATGAACCACTGGGGCAAGGTGATGTTCCGGTGGATCTACTGGAACGTCCTGCTCCCGGGCAAGGAGCTGCCCGTCCCGGCCCTCATGTCGATGGCCGGCAAGCGACAGGAGGACGTGTGATGTCCGCTCCCGCAACGGTTCCCGCCACGATGCCGGACGACACGGCACGCCTGCTGCACGACGGCCTCGACGGCATCGCCGACCGGCTCGCCGGCATCGAGGAGACCCTGCACAGCGAACGTGAGGCCCGCGAACGCTGGCGCGACCTGCTCGCCGAGGTCACCTCGCTCACGGGCGCCGGCATGAACTCCCTGTCCGACGTCATGGCGACGGCGGAGACCCGCGGCTACTTCTCCGCCGCCCGCTACGGCGCGGGCGCCGTCGACCGCTTCGTCAGCACCCTCGACACCGCGCCGGCACCGGCGCCGTCCACCCTGGCCCTGCTCCGCAGGCTGCGGGACCCCCAGGTCCGCCGGGGGCTCGGCCGAGCCCTCGACCTCCTCGACGCCCTCGGCGCCGACAACACCGCGAAGGACTGAGCACGATGCCCGTCACGACCCTCAACGGCAAGTCCGTCCACGTCAACGAGGAAGGCTTCCTCACCGAGTACGACGAGTGGGACGAGTCCCTCGCGGCCGTGCTCGCCGAGCAGATCGGGATCCAGCTCACCGACGCGCACTGGAAGGTCATCCGCTTCCTGCGCGAGGACTTCAAGGCCCAGGGCGAGACCGCGACGACCCGCCGCGTGCAGCAGGTCGGCGGCGTGCCGGTCAAGGAGCAGTTCACGCTCTTCCCCAAGAAGCCCGGCAAGAAGATGTCCTACATCGCCGGCCTGCCCAAGCCGCACGGCTGCGTCTGAACTCCGCGCCCTGCCCAGCAGACCCGTTGCGCCGCAGGCGTACCGACCCGAACCTCGCGAACCCACAGCACCGGACGGAGCTCCGTCATGACCACCACCGACACCACCCCCGCCGAGCAGACCGCCCCCATCGTCCCCTCGTTCGGTGACGACGAGACGGACCGCAAGCTCGCCATCATCTGCTCCAAGGGCAACCTCGACATGGCCTACCCGGGCCTCATCCTCGGCAACGCCGCACTCGGCGAGGGCATCGAGACCCACCTGTTCTTCACTTTCTGGGGCTTCGACATGATCATGAAGTCCCGGATGCACGACCTGCAGTTCAGCCCGGCGGGCAACGCCGCCATGCACCTGCCCGGCAGCGACCGGCACATGCCGCAGGCGCTGGCCCCGGCGATGACCGGCATGGCGACGAAGATGCTCAAGAAGCAGATCGCGGACCTCGGCGTCCCCGAGGTGCCCGACTTCCTCGACCAGATCGTGGCCGCCGGCGGTCACCTGTGGGCGTGCCGGCTCTCCGCGGACATGATGAAGATCGCCGAGGAGGACCTCCGCGACGACGTCGAGGCGATCATCAGCGCCGCCGACTTCATCGAGAAGACCGAGGGCGCTCAGCTGCTCTTCATCTGAGGGCGGGCTCGCCGCGGCGCAGCCGCACCGTGCCGGCGTCCAGGTCGACGTCCGTCACGTGCAGCCCGGCGGCGTGCCAGGCCTTCGACTGCGCCGTCCGGTCGCCGGTCCACCAGTCCGGCGACCGGCGGGCCACGGCCGGCAGCCCGCCCGTCACCGCGGCGTCGACGTCCGCCAGGCGCAGCCGCACCGTGCCGCCACGGCGGGCGGCGAGCAGCGTGTAGAGCGGCGCGTACTTCCCGGTCGGCGGTCCCACGAGGGGCGGTGGGCCGCCGGCCGGGAGGCCGGTCGTCACGTCGGGCGCAGGACCGTCCGGTGCGTCGCCCTCGTCGGCGGCAGGCCCGACGAGCCGGACGACGGCCGCGGGCTCCCCGGGCGCCGCGTACGCCGCACGGGTCCGCGCGATGACCCCCTTGGCGGTCAGGGCGTTCCCGGCGGCCCCGACCGCGGCGCCGATGCCGAACGGCGCGAGCCGGCCGAGCACGAACAGGCCCTGCCGGGCACCGAAGCGCGTGAGCAGCCAGGTCTCCGCCGTGCGGTTGACGTCCTCGACGGCGGCATCGGGCAGGGCGGCGAGCCGGTGCCCCCACCCGTCGGTGCCGCCGTCCGCCCCCGCCGGCACGAGCCGCACCGCCTCGTCCCCCAGCAGGGCGAGCAGCAGGAGCGCCCGCCGTCGCGGCAGGTCGCTCACCTGGGCGCCGGCGACCTGCGCCGCCGCGAGCGTGAAGAGCGCCGTCCCGTCGAGGAAGGCGACCGTCTCGGCGACACTCAGCCCGACCGCGACGCCGGTCCCGACCCCCGGCACGGACGCGGCCCCGCCGACGACGGCGCCGGCTCCCGACGTCGTCGCCAGGTAGTGGCTCTCCAGCGCCGCGAGGAGCTGCGCGTCGGCGTCGGGCGCGCCGTCCTGCGCGGTCGCCGAGCGGACCTGCGCGACGTACGCGCGCAGGGCGCCGTCCTGGACGTCGATGGCCCGGTCGACCCACCCCGTCACGTGCTCGCGCACCGTCTGCCTGCCGAACATGACCACCACTCCCACCCCGCGTGATCGACTTCCAGCCAGGCGATTGAACCACGCGCCGCGGTCGCCTGGAACGGGTTCCGGGCAGCAGCCCCTCCCCGGCCGGCACCCGGACCGGCCGCAGGCGTGCCAGGATCCTGCGGCATGGACAGCAGCACCTTCTGGGACCTCGTCGACGCCAGCCGGGAGGGCACCGACGGCGACCTCGAGGCGCAGGGCGCGAACCTCGTCGCCCTGCTCGACGCGCTGCCACTGGCGGACGTCGCCGCGTTCGACGCCCGCCTCGGCGAGGCGAACCTCGCGCTGCACACCTGGGGCGTCGTCGGCGCCGGCACGGTGCTGCTCGGCCGGATGAGCGACGACGTGTTCACCGACCTCAGGACCTGGGTCGTCGCCCACGGGCGGGCCGTCCACGAACGCGTGCTCGCCGACCCGGACAGCCTCGCGGACGTCGACGCCGACGACGTGGAGTCGGTCGGACTGGCCGAGGAGGTCGCCTACGCGGCCCACCGCGCCTACGAGTCCCGGACCGGCCGCGACCTGCTCGACGACCACCCCGGCCAGGAGGCCGCGGAGCCGGCCGGGCCGCCCGCCGGGGAGTCGTTCGACCCCGGGGACGACGCCGAGCTGCGCCGGCGCTACCCGCGGCTGGCCGCGCGATGGCTCCCGGCGGCCGGTCCGCTGCCGGGCCGGCTGCCGCCGGGCGTGCAGGCCGCCGAGGAGGCCCTCGCCGAGCCGGACGGGCCGGACGAGGACGCCCGGCCGCCGGTCAGCCAGGTGCTCGCGGACGCGGTCGCCCGGCGCGGGCTCACCGTGACGTTCGCCAGCGAGACGTCGACCGATCCCCGGCACCGGGCGGCCCACCTGCTGACGACGCAGGGCCCGGCGCTGCTCGCGGAGGTCGAGACCGTCGCCGATGCCGGGGAGGCGGCCGACGTCGTCGCTCGGTCGCGGCACGAGCACACCACCAACCTCGGCGACGGCGAGCAGGTGCAGGACGTCGCCGGGCTCGGCGACGGCGCGTTCCGTCGCGTCGGGGACGGCATCACCCTCGTGCGGGCGCGCCGCGGGACGGTCGTCGTCGAGGTCCAGGTGTCGGTGTACCTGCCGGACCCGACGGTGCCCGCGCCGACCGCCGACGAGGTCGCCGGCCTGCTGCTCGACCGCTTCGCACCGACCGCCTGACGGGCGGTCAGACCGCGCGGCGGTGCGCGACGAGGTCGCGGACGACGTGCCCCTTGGCCAGGCCCTGGCTCTCGAACCGGGTCAGCGGCCGGCCGGCCGGTCGCGGCACGAACCCGGTCGGCCCGTCGGACCCGTTGCGCAGCAACGGCTCCGCCTCGACGACGGCGAGCATCTGCGCCGCGTACGGCTCCCAGTCCGTCGCGCAGTGCAGCCGGCCGCCGGGGTCCTGCGGCCCGTCGGTGCCGGCCGGACGCAACCGGGAGGCCACGAGCGCGACGAAAGCGGCGGTCACGAGCCGGCGCTTGTGGTGGCGCGCCTTGGGCCACGGGTCCGGGAAGAAGATCCGGACCTCGTCGAGGCCGCCGGCGGCGATCCGGTCCCGCAGCACCGGGACCGCGTCGCCGACGAGCACCCGGACGTTGGCCAGGCCGGCGTCGGCCGCGTCCCGCAGGAGCATCCCGGCACCGGCCCGGTGGACGTCGACCGCGAGCACGTCGCGGCCAGGGTCCGCCGCCGCCATCGCGACGGTGGCCTCGCCGCGGCCGAACCCGATCTCCAGGACGAGCGGCGCCCGGCGGCCGTAGAGGGCGGGCGGGTCGAGCGGGCCGCCGTCCGCGTCGACGCCGAGGCGCGGCCACAGGTCGGTGAGCGCAGCCTGCTGGCCGGCCCGGATCCGTCCCCGCAGCTTGAACGAGCGGACGGCGGGGTGCTGCCCGGTGTCGTCGACGACGGGCGGCAGGGGCTGGGGCACGGTCGGTCCTCGGAGGCTGTGGCGGACGGCGTCCCCATTCTGCCCGGTCAGGCGTCACCCTCGCGGGCGAGGAGACCGCGCTCCATGACCGCCCCGACCGTGAGCAGGAGGGCGACGAGGTCGTCGGGCGCGACCCGGAGGTCGTCGGGGCGGAACGCGAGGCTCACGACGCCGTCCCACATCCGCCACAGCGCGATCGCCGCCACCTCCGGGTCGAGCCCCGGGGCGACGGTGCCGTCGTCCAGCCCCTCGCGGACGAGTCCGGCCAGCCTGCCGTTCTGCTCCCGCACGAGCGCCACGACCTCCTGCCGCGCGGGAGCGTCCTGCGGCGGGAAGGCGAGCAGCCGGAACTCGTGCGGGCGCTCGATCGCGAAGGTCACGTAGGCCTCGGCGACCCGGCGCAGCCGCTCGGCCACGGTGCCGGTGCTCGCGTAGGCGGTGTCGAGGTAGGCACGGTTGGCCGACAGGGCCCGCTCCGCCACCGCCATGAGGACGGCGTCCCGGCCGCCGACCCGGTTGTAGATCGTCTGGACGGCGACGTCGGCGCGCTCCGCGACCGCCGCGAGCGTCACCGCCGCCGGGCCGCCCGCGGCGAGCAGGTCCGCGGCGGCGTCGACGACCGCGCGGGCGGTGGCCTCGCTCCGCCGGTCGGCGCGTGTCCCCATCCCGCCGAGTGTAAGCCTCTCCACAACTAGAGTGTCTTCCATTCTTGGAACGCATTCCATCCACACCGATCGGTGCACCACACGTCGACCCTCAGGCCCGGACCCGCTCGCCCGAGGGGTCGTAGAGCGGCCGGTCGTGACGGGTCACGGGGTAGCGGCGGTTCATCACCTCGACCTCGAACCCGTTCTCCCCCGACGCGTCCCGGAGCAGGGCGGCGGGCAGGTAGGCGCACAGCAGGCTGCGCCCCACAGTGTGCCCGTAGCCGGCGCTCCGGACGTTCGCGAGCGTGCCGGTCGGGGTGTGGACGACCATCTCCCCGCCGTGCAGCGTCACGTCGGCGTCGGTGCTGAACCAGCAGAGCCGCCGGTCGGTCCCCCCGTCCCGCAGCGCCTTCAGCGCCGGGCCGGCGAGCAGGCCGGGCTTGTCCGGCCGGACGGCGAACCCGAGCCCCGCCGCGTACGGGTCGACGTCCGCGGTGACGTCGACGGCCCAGGCGACGTACTGCTTCTCCAGCCGCAGCGACTCGACGGCGCGGTAGCCGACGTCGCGGATGCCGAAGGGGGCACCGGCGGCCAGCACCCGGTCGTAGGCGTCCCGGACGTACTCGGTCGGGATGTGCAGCTCCCAGCCGAGCTCGCCGACGTACGTCACCCGCAGCGCGAGCACCGGCGCCCACCCGACGTCGGTCCACCGGCCGGTCATGTACCGGAACGCGTTGCCGGAGAGGTCGTCCGAGCTGATCGACTGCAGGACCTCGCGCGACCTGGGGCCGCAGACGTTGAGCACGCCGTACGCGCTGGAGACGTCGTCGACGAGGACGCTGCCGTCGCCCGGCGCGTTCTGCAGCAGGAACGTCACGTCGTGCCGGCCGAAGGCGCTGCCGGTCACGAGGTAGAACCGGTCCGGGGCCAGCCGGGTCACGGTCACGTCGGCCTCGATGCCCCCGCGGACGTTGAGGAGCTGGGTGTAGACGACCCTGCCGACCTCGACGTCCAGGTCGTTGCCCGCGACCCTCTGCAGCAGGGCGAGGGCCCCGGGGCCGCGGACGAGGAACTTCGAGAACGAGCTCTGGTCGACGACCCCCACCGCCACCCGGACGGCCCGGTGCTCGGCCGCGACGTGCTCCCAGGCGTTGCTGCGGCCGAACGTCGGCGTCTCCTCGACCCCGACCTGCCCCGGGGCGAACCAGTTCGCCCGCTCGTAGCCGAACTTGTTGCCGAAGACCGCACCCCGCTCGCGGAGCCGGTCGTGGACGGCGCTGCGCCGCTGGCCGCGCGGCGGGATCCCCGCCCGGTTCGGGAACGCGATGTCGTAGTAGTGGCCGTAGGACTCGACGGCGGAGCGTTCCAGGACCGCGGGCACGTTCTGCGGGGCGCCGAACCGGCGCACGTCGAAGTGCCACAGGTCCAGGCCGGGGTCGCCGTCCACGACCCATGCCGCCATCGCCTCACCGGCCCCGCCCGCCGCCGCGATCCCCGCGGAGAACCCGCAGCAGTGGAAGAGGTTGTCGAGGTCCTCGGTGAGCCCCATGAGCGGCTCGGCGTCCGGGGAGAACGGGATCGGGCCGTTGACCCACGTGCGGATCCCCATGTCCGCGAAGGCCGGCACCCGGCGCGCGGCGGCCGCGGCGAGCGGCTCGAACCGCTCCTGGTCCGGGGCGAACAGCTCCGGACCGAGGTCCCTCGGGACGGTCCGCCAGCAGGCCTTCGTGCCGTCCTCCCAGCCGCCGACGACGAGCGAACCGGCCTCGGGCTTGAGGTAGATCCGGGCGTCGGGGTCCCGGAAGGTCGGCAGGTCGCGGGGCAGGTCGTCGGACTTCTCCGTGACGACGTACTGGTGCTCGACGGCGTTCACGGCGACGCTCACCCCCGCGAGCCGGGCGGTCTCCGCGCCCCACATCCCGGTGGCGTTGACGACGACGTCGCACTCGACGCGGCCCTGCTCGCTGAGGACCGCCGTGACGCGGCGTCCCCTGCGCTCGAACGACTCCACGCGGCAGCCCTGGACGACACGGACCCCGAGCGCGCGGGCGCCGGTGACGAACGCGTGCGTGAGCTGGCTCGGGTCGACGTACCCGTCGGACGGCGTCCAGGTCGCACCGTGGACGCCGTCGAGGTCCATGAGCGGGAACAGCGCCTGCGCCTGCGCCGGTGAGGCGAGGTGGACGTCGAACCCGAAGCTCTTGCCCTGGGTGAAGACCCGCTGGAGCTCCTCCCAGCGCGCCGCGCTCGACGCGACCCGCACCCCGCCGACCTCCCGCCAGCCGGTGGCGTAGCCGGTCTCCTGCTCGAGCGTCCGGTAGGTCTCGACGCTGCGGCGCATGAGCCGGGTCAGGCTGCTGCTGCTCCTCAGCTGGCCGACGAGGCCCGCGGCGTGCCACGTGCTGCCGTGGGTCAGGCTCGTCCGCTCGAGCAGGAGGACGTCGCTCCTGCCGCGCCGGGCGAGGTGGTAGGCGATGCTCGCGCCGATGACGCCGCCACCGACGACGACGACCTCGCTGCGGTCGGGGAGAGTCATCCGCGCCTCACTTCCGTGACAGGCCCCACCCTCGCCGATGATCCGGGGCGGAGCAACACCCGCCACGGCCCGCCCGAGCGCCGCGACGAGGAGGCCGGGACTACGCTCGTCCCTCCTGACCTGACACCTCGAGCGGAGCCCCGAATGTCCTTCCTCGACCGCCTCGGACGGATCGCCGTCGCCGCCCCCTTCGTCTGGCTCGGGGCCGAGGCGGCCGCCGACCCGGGCATCCGGGTCAAGCTGGCCGTCGATCTCGGCGTCCCGGAGGCGCTGGCGGACAAGGCCGTCCGCTTCAACGGCGCCGCGATGGTCGCCGGCGGCCTCGGCGTCGCGACCGGCATCCTGCCCCGGGCGGCCGCGCTCGGGCTCGTCGGCTCGATGGTGCCGACGACGCTCGCCGGGCACGCCTACTGGAAGGACACCGACCCGATGGCGCGCAAGATGAACCGGATCCACCTGCTGAAGAACGTCGGCCTCGTCGGTGCGGCGCTCGTCGTCGCCGCCGCGGCCGGCCGGCGCGGCGCGGACGGGGCGCGGCCGGGCCAGGAGGACTAGATCGTCATGTGCAGGAACGGCGAGGAGTACTCGTCGTCCCCGCCGAGCAGCGCCTCGGCGTCCTCGACCGGCATCCGGCCGCGCTCGGCGTCGACGATCATGCCGAGGAGCCGGACGTCACCGGCCGTCGCCAGGCCCGTGACCTCGTCGTGCGCGAGCACCCAGGAGACCGCGGCCCGGATCTTCTCCGCGGTGGCCAGCGGCTCGTACCAGGTCGAGTGGGTCTGCTCCGCACCGTCGGGCCAGTTGCGCCGGGAGACGGTCTTGATCGTCATGAGCCCGACGTCCTGGCGGCGCACCTCGGCGACGAGCGCCTCGTAGTTCTCCCGGTAGGCCGGGTCGCGCCAGAGCACCGCGTTGAGCGGGGTGAGCACCGTCGCGAACGGGAAGCGCCGCAACGCCTCCAGGTGCGTCGCGGCGGCCTGGTCCCCGTGCCCGGTGATGCCGATCTCCGCGACGAGCCCCTCCTCCTTGGCGCGGACGGCGGCCTCGATGGCGCCACCGGCCCCGAGGGCCCGGTCGAGGTCGTCGAGGTCACCGACGGCGTGCAGCTGGAGCAGGTCGAGCCGGTCGGTCTGCAGTCGCTCGAGGGAGCGGTTGATCGACGTCCAGGCCGCGTCACGGTCCCGGTCGCCGGTCTTCGTCGCGAGGAACACGTCCTTGCGGATGTCGGCCATCATCGGGCCGAGCCGCAGCTCCGCGTCCCCGTAGCTCGCGGCGACGTCGAGGTGGTTGATCCCGGCGGCGAGCGCCTCGCGCACCGAGGCGTCGGCGGTGTCCTGGTCGACGTCCCCCAGCGCCGCGGCCCCGTAGACGAGAACCGAGCTCGAGTGACCGGTCCTGCCCAGCCTGCGGTACTCCACGTCTGCCTCCTCGTGCTGCCGGTGGTGCGCGTGCTGCGGGGTGTCGCCCCTGAGTCTGTCAACGGCGGCCTGCGCTGTCATACCCGCAGGGCCCATGTGCACCGGTGCCCGGCGGTCCGCTCGCTAGGGTCGGCGCGTGACCTCGACGGCGCGGACGATCTGGCTCGACGTGTCCGCCGGCGTCGCGGGCGACATGCTCCTGGCCGCGCTCGTCGACCTGGGCGCGGACGTCGCTGCCGTCCGGGGCGCCGTCGATGCCGTCGTCCCCGCCACGCTCGCCCTCGACGTCTCGACCGTGCGCCGGGCCGGGCTGCGGGCCACGAAGGTCGACGTGCGGCTGCTCGACCCCGCGCAACCCCATCGTTCCTGGCGCGACGTCGACGCGCTGCTGTCCGAGGCCGCCGTCGCGCCCGCCGTCCGGGACCGCGCCCGGGCCGTCTTCCGCGCCCTCGCCGTCGCCGAGGCCCGGGCCCACGGCACGGAGCCGGACGACGTGCACTTCCACGAGGTCGGCGCGTGGGACAGCATCGCGGACGTCGTCGGCACCTGCGCGGCCCTCGGGACGCTCGACGTCGACCGGGTCGTCGTCGGGGAGATCGCGCTCGGTTCCGGCACGGTCCGAGGTGCCCACGGCGTCCTGCCGGTGCCCGGTCCGGCCGTCCTCGAGCTCGTGGCCGGGCACCAGGTCGTGGCGGGCGGCAGCGGTGAGCTCGCTACCCCCACCGGGGTCGCGCTCCTCGTGACCCTCGCCGACGACTGGGGGCCGCTGCCCGCGCTGCGCGTCGTCGGCACCGGCGTCGGCGCCGGCACCCGGGACCGCCCCGACCGCGCGAACGTCGTCCGCGCGGTGCTCGGCACAGCGGCCGACGCGGCCCGGCCGGCACCGGACGCCGCGGCCGTCGCCCTCGTCGAGACGACCGTCGACGACCTCGACCCGCGGGTCTGGCCGAGCGTCGTCGACGGGCTGCTCGCCGTCGGCGCGCTCGACGCGTGGATCACCCCGGTGCTCATGAAGAAGGGCCGGCCCGGGCACGTGCTGTCCGTGCTCGCGCCGCAGGCCGACGCGCCGGCCGTCCGGGACCTCGTGCTGCGCAGCACGTCCGCCCTCGGCGTCCGGGAGCACCTCGTCGTCCGCGAGACCCTCGACCGGTCCTGGTCCGACGTCGTGGTCGCCGGCGAGACGGTCGCGGTGAAGATCGGCCACCGCGACGGCCGGGTCGTCCACGTGTCACCGGAGTTCGACGCCGCCTCGGCCGCTGCGGCCGCGACCGGGCTGCCCGTCCGAGAGGTGCTCGAACGGGCCGCTGCAGCGGCGGTGGGCGCCGGCCTCACGCCGGGAGCAACGGTGCCGGACGACGCCCGGCCGCACCTACGGTAGGTCCATGTACCTGGAGAACCTCGTCGTGGACGCCGTCGACCCCCGTCGGGTGGGGCGGTTCTGGGAGGCGGCGCTCGGCGGCGAGACGCTGACCGACGAGCCCGAGGGCTTCGAGACCCGGCTCACGGTCGAGGGCGGGCCGGTCCTCGACGTGTGCTTCCAGCGGGTCCCCGACCTGCCGTCCGAGCAGCCGCGGCTCCACCTGGACCTCCTGGGCGGGGAGCAGCAGGCCCAGATGGTCGACCGGCTGCTGGGGCTCGGGGCGCGGCACCTCGACATCGGCCAGCACGACGTCCCGTGGGTCGTTCTCGCCGACCCGGAGGGGAACCCCTTCTGCGTCATGGAGGAACGGGAGGCGTACGCCGGGACCGGGCCGGTCGCGGCACTCCCGTTCGACGGCGCCGACCCGGACCGGGACGCCGCCTTCTGGTCCTGGCTCACCGGCTGGGTGGACGCGGACGGCGTCGCGCCCCGCACCCTGCGCCACCCGTCGCTGCGCGGCCCCCTCCTCGAGCTCTGCCCGGAGCCGGTCCCCAAGGGCCCGGCCAAGAACCGGCTGCACCTCGACGTCCGGCTCGACGCGGGAGAGGACCCCGACGAGGTCGCGGCGGGCATCGCCGCGCGCGGCGGCCGCGCGCTCCCCGCGCTCGCGCCCGGCCTGCCGTGGCGCCTCTACGCGGACCCGTCGGGCAACGAGTTCTGCATGCTGCCGGCGCGCACCTGACGCGCACCTGACGCGCACCTGACGCGCAACAGGTCACGGGGCCGCGATCTGCGCCGCGAGATGCCCTGCGCCGTACCCGTTGTCGATGTTGACGACGCCGATCCCGGGCGCGCAGGCGTTGAGCATCGTCAGCAGGGCGGCGATGCCGCCGAACGACGCGCCGTACCCCACGGATGTCGGCACCGCGACGACCGGGGCGGCGACGAGGCCGGCGACGACGCCGGGCAGGGCGCCGTCCATCCCCGCGACGACGACGACCGCCCGCGCGGCGCGCAGCGTGCCCAGGTGCCGGGTGATCCGGTGCAGGCCGGCCACCCCGACGTCGACGACGAGGTCGGTGGCCCGGCCGAGGTAGCCCGCGGTGAGCGCGGCCTCGTGCGCGACGGGCAGGTCGGAGGTGCCGGCGGCCACGACGACGACCCGGCCGCCGGTCGGCGCCGGCGGCTGCGGCGGCCAGGCGACGAGGCGGGCCTGCGGCTCCCACCGCGCGTCGGGCAGCACGTCGAGGACGGCGCGGGCGTGCTCGTCGGACGCCCGGGTGAAGAGCGCGACCGGCGGCACGCCGTCTGTCGCGCCGGCCCGGTCCCGCAGCGCGGCCGCGACGATGCGCACCTGGTCCGGCGTCTTCGGCTCGCAGTACACGGCTTCCGGGTAGCCGCGACGGGTCGCACGGTCGTGGTCGAGGTCGGCGACCAGGGCCAGCTCCGCGAGCGCGTCGTCGACCGGCTCAGCCACGCCCGACCGCCACGAGCGGCAGCGTGAACGCCCCGGACTGGATCCCGGCGAGGTCGAGCGCGACGAACCGGAACCCGGCCGCGCGGACGGCGTCCAGCACCTGCGTGCGCAACGGTTCGGCCACCGCGGTCACGAGGTCCGCCGCGGCGACCTCGACCCGGGCGACGTCACCGTGGTGACGCACCCGGCAGTCCGCGAACCCGAGGCCGCGCAGCCCGGCCTCCGCGACCTCGACCTGCCGCAGCTTCGCCGGGTCGACGACCTCGTGGTGCGGGATCCGGGAGGCCAGGCAGGGCGCCGCGGGCTTGTCGGCGCACGGCAGCCGCAGCGCCCGGGCGATCTCGCGGACCGCAGCCTTGTCGAGCCGCGCGTCCGCGAGCGGCCGCAGGACGCCGTGCTCCCCCGCCGCGAGCGACCCGGGCCGGTCCGGGCGCCGGGCGTCGTCGGCGTTCTCCCCGTAGGCGACCGCCTGCAGGTCGTGCCGCACCGCGACCGACTCCTCGATCCGGGTGAAGAGCTCGTCCTTGCAGTGGTAGCAACGGTCGGGGCCGTTGGCCCGGTACGCCGCCCGCTCGCCCTCCCGGGTCTCCACCTCGACGACCGGCACCCCGACGAAGGCCGCGACGGCGTGCGCCGCGAGCCGCTCGTCCGCCGCGAGGCTCGGGGACACCCCGAGGACGGCGACCACCCGGGCCGCGCCGAGCGCCCGGACGGCGAGCGCGAGCAGCACGGAGGAGTCCACCCCGCCCGAGAAGGCCACCCCGAGCCGGCCTGCCGGCCGGGCCGCTGTGCGCAGAGCGGCACCGACGTCGTCCGCCTGGCCGGTCCGCGCGCCGAGGTCGGCACCGGCGTCCATCTGCTCGGGGGTGTCCACGCAGCCACCGTAGTAGCGGTCCCGGGCGACGGCAGCGCGTGCCGGGCGGCCGGCCCGCCGGCGGCCCGGCTGCTGGCCGAGGCGTCGGATCCGCGGTAGCAAGGGGCATGACGCAGAGCGAGGACGACGTCGCGGCGGTCTACGACGCGGCCGCCGACCTCTACGCCGACATGTTCCCTTCGACGGACCCCGAGCAGCCGGTCGACCTCGCGATGGTCGACCACTTCTGCGCGCTGCTGGCAGCGGACGGTGCCGTCGGCCCGGACGGGCCGGAGGTTCTCGACGCCGGCTGCGGCGCCGGGCGGATGCTCCCCGTCCTGGCGGCGGCCGGCTGCCGGGCGGTCGGGGCGGACCTCTCGCCGGAGATGGTCCGACGGGCCCGGCAGGACCATCCGGGCTTCGAGACCCGGGTCGGCAGCCTCACGGCGCTGCCGTACCCGGACGGGAGCTTCGACGGCGTCCTCTCCTGGTACTCGACGATCCACACGCCGCACGAGCGCCTCGACGCCGCTCTGGCCGAGATCCGTCGCGTGCTGCGCCCCCGCGGCCTCGTCCTCGTCGCGTTCCAGGCCGGGGAGGGCTCCCGGGACGTCGCGCAGGGCATGCGCCGGCTCGGGCTCGAGGTCGTCCTCGTGCGACACCACCGCACGCCGGAGCAGATGGCGGAAGCGCTGCGCGACAACGGCTTCGAGGAGGTCGCCCGGCTCGTGCGCGCACCGGTGCCACCGGAGGCCGACGACCAGGCCGCCCTCGTGGCCCGGCGGACGTCGTCAGGGTGAGCGCGGCGCCCGCGCGACCAGCCCCTCGATGAACGTGTCGATCATGACGCCGAAGATCTGCTCGCCGTCCTCGAGGTGCGCGGCCCGCTGCTCGGCGGGCGTCACCCCGGCGCCCGGCGTGCGGGGGCGGGTGTAGTAGCTGCGGCCCATCTCGAGCTCGAACGCCTGCGTCTTCACGGGCAGGGCGAGCACGTCCGCCGTCATGACGATGTGCCCCAGGGTCATCTCGGCGAGCGCCCGCGCGTTGGCGATCGCGGTGTCCTGGTCGTACCCGAGCTCGGCCATGTTCGCGAGCATGTGCGCGACGCTCGCCGCCTCCGCGGCCCCGCCGGTGAACCGGGACGCCACGGCCCGCGCGAGGCCCGGGCGCCGCAGGTACGAGCGACGCAGGGTCCAGCACATCCGGCGCAGGTTCTCGACCGGGGCGTCACCCTCGACGTAGGAGTTCATCGACTCCTCGAGCATGACGTCGGCCATGGCGAGGAGCAGCTCGTCCTTGTTGCGGAAGTGCCGGTAGACCGCGCTCGGGTCCGCGTCGAGCTCGCGGCCGAGCCTGCTCATGGTGATCTCGTTCATGTCGTCGGCGTCGACGACCCGGAACGCCGCCTCGAGGATGAGCTCGCGGGACAGGAAGTTCCGGACCCCGGTCTGCTTGCCGCCGGTCCTGCTGCCGGTCCTGCCGCTCACGGCAGCCGGCCCGGTCGCGTCATCGGCCGGCACCGCCGAACACGCACTCCCCGTCGACGTACGTCGCGACCACCGTCGCCGCGGCGATCTCGCCGGCCGGGCCGGCGAACGGGTCCCGGTCGAGGACGGCGAGGTCGGCGGCGACCCCGGGCTCGAGCCGCCCCGTCCGCCCGGGCAGCCCGTTGAGCCGCGCGGTGCCAGCCGTGTACGCGGTCAGCGCGACCGCCAGCGGGAGGGCCTGCTCGGCGTGGAGCGGCTCGGTGGCGTCCTCGGCGTCCGGCACCCGCCGGTTCACCGCGACGTGGATGCCGTCGAGCGGGTCGGCGCTGCTCACGGGCCAGTCGCTGCCACCCGCCAGGGTCGCGCCGGCGCGCAGCAGGTCGCCGAACGGGTACTGCCACGAGGCCCGCCGCTCCCCGAGGAACGGGATCGTCAGCTCGTCCATCTGGTGCTCGTGGGCCGCCCACAGCGCCTGGATGTTCGCCGTGGCACCGACCTGCGCGAAACGCGCGACGTCGTCCGGGTGCACGACCTGCAGGTGCGCGAGGTGGTGCTCCGCCCCGCCCGGCCCGTTCGCCGCGCGGGCCGCCTCGACGGCATCGAGGGCGTGCCGGACGGCGCGGTCGCCGAGCGCGTGGAAGTGCACCTGGAAGCCCGCGGCGTCGAGCCGGGTCACGTACTCCCGCAGGCCCACCGGGTCCACGAAGTCGAGACCGGTGTTGTCCGTGCCGCACCCGCAGTCGTCGAGGTACGGCTCGAGCATCGCCGCCGTGAAGTTCTCGGCGACGCCGTCGAGCATGATCTTCACGGACGTCGGCCGGAACCGGTCGGTCCCGCCGTCCCCGCGGCGTTCGACGAGGTCGGCGATCTGGTCGCTGCTGCGGTTGCGGTCCCACCAGAGCGCGCCGACGACCGACGCGCGCAGGTCACCGGACGCCGCGGCGGCGCGGTAGAGCGGCAGCAGGTCGGACTGCCCGAACATCTCGCCGACCGCGGCGTCCTGCCAGGACGTCACGCCGAGCGAGAACAGGTGCTCCTGGGCGGCGAGCAGCCCCAGCCGCTGGTCGGCCGCCGTGACCGTCGGGAGCAGCCGCTCGACGAGGTGCATGGCGCCCTCGTGGAGGGTGCCCTGCGGGGAGCCGTCCGGCTCCCGCTCGATCCGGCCGTCGGCCGGGTCCGGGGTCGTGGCCGTGATGCCGGCCAGCTCGAGGGCCCGGGTGTTGACCCAGGCCCCGTGGCCGTCCCGGTTCGGCAGGAAGGCGGGGCGGTCCGGGACGACGGCGTCGAGCATGCCCCGGGTCGGCGTCCCCGCCGGGAAGTGCTCGAGCGACCAGCCGCCGCCGGTGACCCACGGCAGGCCCGGGTTGGCCGCCGCGTACTCCGCGACGACCGCCAGGGTCTCCGCCGCGGACCCGCAGTGGTGGACGTCGCAGCGGAGCATGTCGACCCCGGCGGCCACGGGGTGGACGTGCGCGTCCTGGAACCCGGGCACGAGCAGCCCGCCGCGCAGGTCGACGACCTCGGTGCGCGGCCCGCGCAGCGCGAGGACCTCGTCGTCGCTGCCGACCGCGACGACCCGGCCACCTGCGACGGCGACCGCCCCGGGCCGGGACGCGGACAGGCCCGCGGTGAACAGGGCACCGGAGACGAGGACGGTGTCGGCGAACGATGCGGACGTCGGCGATGCGGAAGTCATTGCGTCACAACCTACTCGGCGCGGTGGACGACGTCGCCGCCGACCACGGTGAGACGGACGGGAAGGTCCACGACGTCCTCGGGGGAGCAGAGCGCGGGGTCGTCGCCCCAGGCGACGAGGTCCGCGGGCGCGCCGACCCGGAGCATGCCGCCGTCCCCGCCGTCGACCCGCGCGGCCTCCAGCGTGTACCCGGTGAGCGCCTCGAGCCCGGTGAGCGGGCGGCTCGCGCCGATCGGACGCCGGTCCTCGACGTCCGGGGCGAACCGCCGCTGCGCGGCGAACAGGCCGAGCCGCGGGTCGAAGGGGGCGACGGGCCAGTCCGAGCCGAGGACGACGGTCGCGCCGCTCGCCCCGATGTCCCCCGACGGCATGGCGTGCCGGCACCGGTGCGCGCCGAGCCGTTGCGACCACGGGTCCACCATCTCCGCGCCGATCCAGCGCAGGTGGATCGGCTGCATGGACGCCGCCACCCCTTCGGCGGCGAACCGCGCGACGGTCGCGGGCGGAGCGGCCTCGACGTGCTCGATCCGGTGCCGCCCGGAGGATCCCGGGAACGTCGCGTACGCGTCGAGCACCTCCCGGACGGCACGGTCGCCGATGGCGTGCGTCGCGATCCGGAACCCCTTGTCGTGGAAGCGCCGCAGCGTCCGGCGGAAGTGATCGACGTCCGGCCACATCGGGTCGGTGCCGTCGCCGTGGGTGTCCGGCTCCTCGAGCCACGCCGTCCCGGTGTCGATGACGCCGTCGAGCATGAACTTCACCGCGGCGGCGGACCACCGCGCGCCGGTCAGGTCGCGACGGGCCACGATGTCGGCGAGCGCGTCCTCGTCGTCCGCCGGGTCGACCCACGAGTGCAGGCAGACCCGCAGCCCGAGCAGGCCCTCCGCCTCGAGCGCCTCGAGCGCGGCGATCGTCTCCCGGCCGCCGTCCATCTGGTGGATCCCGGTGATGCCGACGGCGTTCTGCGCCCGGATCGCCTCGGCGTACCAGCCGAGCTTGTCCGCCTCGGAGGGCTCGGGGACGACGTCCCACACGGTGCGGATCGCCGCCATCTCCCGCAGCTCCCCCGTCGGGCGGCCTTCGTCGTCGACGACGACGAAGGCCCCGTCGGAGAAGTCGCGCGACCCGGTGACGCCCGCGATGCGCAGCGCCTCGGCGTTGGCGAACGCCGTGTGCATGTCGAGGGAGTTGACGAGCATCGGCCCGGGCCCGGCGGCCTCGTCGACGAGCGTGTGGTGGAACTCGCGGCCCTCGAGGGCCGCGTACTCGAAGGCGTAGCCCCGCAGCCACTCCCCGGGGCCGATCCGGGCCCGCTCGGCGCGCAGCACGGCCCGGACGTCGTCGAGCGTCGCCACCCGGTCGAAGCTCGCACCGCGGGCCACCTGGGCGCCCATGAGGAGGTGCTGGTGCCCGTCGACGATCCCGGGCGTGACGTTCCAGCCGGCACCGGAGAGCACGCGGGTCGTGCCGTCGCAGACGTCGCGGACGTCGGCGGCGTCGCCGACGGCCACCAGGACGCCGTCCTTGACGGCGAGGGCGGTGGCGCTGGGGCGCTCGGGGTCCAGGGTGCGGATCCGGACGTCGACGAGCGCGAGGTCTGCGGCGGTCATGGCGGTCCTCCGGTCGGGAGACGTGAACGTAACCCGGTCGGCACCTGTTCGGCAACGGTCTTGTCAAGGGTATTGACGCACGCCCGGGGCCGCCCTACGGTCCCCGGAACGTCACCAGACGGCGACGCGGCCGGACGACGCAGGAGGAGCCTCCCGTGAGCGACCTGCACTACCTCGGTGCCACCGAGGTGCTCCGCGCCTTCCGCGCCCGTGAGCTGTCCCCGGTCGAGGTGCTCGACGCCGTCAACGCCCGCGCCGACGCCGTCGAGCCCACCGTCAACGCCCTCCTCGAGCGCGACCACGAGGACTTCCGCGCCGCGGCCGTGGCCGCCGAGCGGCGCTACGGCGGCACCGGCGAGCCGCCCCGTGCGCTCGAGGGCCTGCCGGTCGCGCTCAAGGAGGAGCAGCCGATCCGCGGCCGCTCCCTGCGCTTCGGGTCGCGTCTCACCGAGGGCTACGTGGCCGACGAGACGCACCCGGTCGCCGAGCGCGTCCTCGCCGCCGGGGCCGTCGTGCACGCCCGCACGACGACCCCGGAGTTCAGCTGCGCCGGCTTCACCCACAGCGACCTGTGGGGCGTCACCCGCAACCCGTGGAACCCGGACTTCACCCCGGGCGGGTCGTCCGGCGGCTCCGGCGCCGCGCTCGCCGCAGGCACCGCCTACCTCGCGAGCGGCTCCGACATCGGCGGCTCGATCCGCATCCCCGCGTCGTTCTGCGGCGTCGTCGGCTTCAAGGCCCCCTACGGCCGCGTCCCGGCGCTGCCGCCGTTCAACCTCGACGTCTACTGCCACGACGGCGCGATGGGCCGCACCGTCGCGGACGTCGCGCTCTTCCACAACGTCATCCAGGGGCAGCACCGGGCCGACCATGTGTCGCTGCCCGCGGTACCGATCCCGGGCGACCTCGGCGACGTCCGGGGCCTGCGGGTCGCGCTCGCCGTGACCCTCGGCGACTTCGCCGTCGAGCCGGAGGTCGAGGCGAACACGCGAGCCTTCGCCGACGCCCTGAAGGCCGCCGGTGCCGTCGTCGAGGAGGTGCGCGTCCCGATCTCGCTCGAGGCGCTCACCGAGGCGGCGCTCGTCCACTACGGCGCCGTCATGGGCCCGTCGATGGCCGAGGTCGCCGACGCGGACGACCCCCGCTTCATGGCGTACACCCGGCAGTTCCTCGCGCTCTCGAGCGCCGCGTTCGCCCGCACCGGCACCTACGCCGGCATGACGGCCGAGTCGGCCGTGCACCTCGCGCTCGCCGAGGTCTTCGAGGGCCACGACGCCCTCGTCTGCCCGACGGTCGGCGGCCTGGGGTTCGAGGCGGGCAACGAGTACCCGGGCGGGATCGACGTCGCGGGAAGGCATCTCGACCTCTACATCTTCGCCGCGCTCACCCCGGTCTTCAACGTCGCGAGCCGGCACCCGGTGCTCAACGTGCCGTCGGGCCGGGCCTCGAACGGCGTCCCGACGGGCGTGCAGGTCGTCGCCCGCCCCTACGACGACGTCACCGCCTTCCACGTGGGCGCGGCCGCCGAGCGCGAGCTCGGGCTCTGGGCCGATCCCGCCTGGCGCCCCGCCCTGTAGCCGCTCCGCAGCCCGCCCGCCTCGAACCCCAGGCCGCCGACCGTCGGGCAGACGAGGGCGTCGTG
>NZ_MWLN01000040.1 GCF_002198655.1 Kineosporia sp. A_224 | reverse complement strand
CCCGATTGCTCACGACCAACACCCTGACCGACCCGCTCGCCAAGATCTACAAGACACGCCCTAGTCACTGTGGCCGTCGAGCGCCTGCGGCGTCGCTGCCCCATGAAGCACGCTCCACCTTCGACCCGGCGCCACCTGTCCCGACGACGGCAGCTACGAGGTCATGCCCTCGGTGCGGGCGGTCAGGCAGAACTCGTTCCCCTCGGGGTCGAGCAGAACGATGTGCCCCTCGTACTCAGCGGCGATCGTGGCGCCCAGCGTCTGCAAGCGGTCGGCCTCCGTACTCAAGGACTCGCACCGCAGATCCACGTGAACGCGGTTCTTGACCGTCTTGGATGCCGCGACGAGCTGAAAGAAGAAGCGGGGTCTCACGCAGGGCGCCTCGACAAGCACCGTGGGATCGTCCTCAGGGTCGAAGATCCCCTTGGCACGCAGACGGGCCAGTTCGGCCTCGTCGTAGGGAGCAACCTCGAAGCCGTCGAGCGCGGCAGCCCAGAAGCGCGCCAACGACGCAGGATGACGACTGTCGAAGACGACATCATGGAGTCCGGCCACGGCACGACCCTCCCAGGTCAGAGCGAGAGCCGAAGGGGAGCCATCGAAGTTCCACGACCTTGGACCGTGCTCTGCCGCTTTCCGGCTCCTGCTGGCTGAGGGCGATGATGGCGGGGAGTGTGGCGAGGACCAGCATCGTCGGGTCGAGCCGGACGGACATGGCGATGGCCGTTCCGAGTCGAGGAGGTTGTGGGTGCCGGCGCTTCGCGTGATCAACAGGGCCATCGACGCGGCCTCGATCGCGGCGGTCCTGTACGTCGGTTGGCAGGTGGTCCACGGGGTCGACGAACCGAGGTTCGTCGGACCGACGGTCGCGCTGATCGCGCTGTCGATCGCGTCGGAGATGTTTCTTCTTCGCCGGCGGAAGCAGGCGGGCGAAGCGGCACCTCGCCAGGTGCCCTGAGGTCCGTCGAGTCCACTCGACTCCGGGTCGTGGCACGGGCCTGCGCTGCGATGTCGTCGTCCGGGCTGACTGGACGGCGACCTCACCTGGGTTCGTCGGCCGGCCCGATCCGGTACCCGACGCCGCGGACCGTCTGCACGATCGAGCGCCCGTCGCCGCAGGTTCCGAGCTTCTGCCGCAGCCGGTGCACGTGCTCGGTCACCGTGGCCTCACCCTGCCAGCCCTTGCTGCTGCCCCAGACGTGTCGCAGCAGCTGGGTGCGGGTGAAGACCTGCCGCGGGTGCCGGGCGAGGAAGGCCAGCAGGTCGAACTCCTTGGCCGTGAGCTCGAGCGCGTGGCCGTCGATCGTGGCCTCGCGGCTGGTCTCGTCGATCCGGAGGCCGGCCGTCGGGCTGACCGGGGCGCCGCCGTTGCCCGAGCGCCGCAGGACGGAGCGGACCCTCGCTGCGAGCTCCCCCGGCGAGAACGGCTTCACCAGGTAGTCGTCGGCGCCCAGGTCGAGCCCGACGATCCGGTCGGTCTCTCCGCTGCGCCCCGAGAGCACGATGATGGGTAGCCCCGCCGACGTCCGGTCCCCGCTGCGCACCCGGCACAGGACGTCGAGCCCGCTCATCCCCGGAAGGGACAGGTCCAGCACGACCAGGTCCGGCCGGTCGTGCTCGATCCGGGACAGAGCGGTGATCCCGTCACCGGCCACGAACACGACGAACCCGTCCGCCTCGAGCTGCCAGGTCACCACCGCCCGCACCCGATGGTCGTCGTCCACCACGAGCACACGACGGCCCGCGACTGCATCCATCGACGGCCTCCTCACCCAAGGGCGACCGCGTCGTCGCCAGAGGTGTGACCTGTGCTGCCAAAACCTACCTGATGAGGCGTCTCGACGGGGTTTGCGCAGCAGCGAGGGATATGACCGCGTTGAGCGTCCGTTGAGAAGGTGTTGTCCGCTCTGTGACAGGCACCGCGCAGGCTGGGTCCGACAACAGCCGCACCCGGGAGGACCCTCATGACCGAGACGATGCGCGCTTTCGTGATCAAGAAGGTCGGCGAGACCGGTGTTGTCGACAAGCCGATCCCTGAGCCCGGCCCCGAAGAGGCCATCGTGCGCACCACCGCCGCACTGATCTGCACCTCGGACGTGCACACGGTCAAGGGGGCCCTGCCGGTGCCCGACGGTCGCACCCTCGGGCACGAGTCGGTCGGGGTGATCCACAAGCTCGGCTCGGCGGTCACCGGCTTCACCGAGGGGCAGCGTGTCGTGGTCTGCGCGGTCACACCGTGCTACCGCTGCAGCTACTGCCAGCGCGGCTTCACCAGCCAGTGCGGTGGGGCGCTCGGCGGGTACAAGTACACGACCCAGATGGACGGCAACATGGCGGAGTACTTCGTCGTGCCCGCGGCCGCGGCGAACCTGACCCCGCTCCCGGACGGCATCACGGACGAGCAGGCCGCCTACTGCTGCGACATGCTGACCACCGGCTTCATGGGGGTCGAGCACGCCTACCTCCAGTTCGGCGAGACGGTCGCGATCTTCGCCCAGGGCCCGGTGGGGCTGAGCGCGACGATCGGCGCGAACCTGATGGGCGCCGGCCGGATCATCGCCGTCGAGTCCCGGCCCGAGCGCCAGGAGATGGCCAAGCGCTTCGGCGCCGACGACATCGTGGACTTCACCAACGGCGACCCGGTCGACCAGATCATGGAGCTGACCGGCGGCCAGGGGGTCGACGCGGCGATCGAGGCGTTCGGCTTCCCGGCCACCTTCGAGGGCTGCCTGCGGGTGACCAAGGCGGGCGGGCGGGTCTCGAACATCGGCTACCACGGCGAGAACCCGAACCCGCTGCAGCTCCCCCTCGACGCGTTCGGGCTCGGGATGAACGACAAGGCGATCCACACCGGCTTGTGCCCGGGCGGCAGCGAGCGGATGACCCGGCTGCTGCGACTCCTCGAGAGCGGCCGGATCGACCCGACGCCGATGACCACCCACACGTTCGCCTTCGACGACATCGGCCGCGCGTTCGAGATGATGACGACCAAGGAGGACGGGATCATCAAGCCGCTGATCACCTTCGGCTGATCTGTAAGGCTGGCTTGTCAAAGGGTGTGTGGGGGCACCGCCGGTGGTTGCCGGCGGTGCCCTGCCACCGTGTGGCCCGACGAGGGGCCGCGATCGGCGACCACGTGGACGGCGCCGCTAGGGCGCAGGGACCGCGCGCAGGGTGACGAACCCTGTACCGCCCTGCTCCCGCAGCACGCTCTTGGTCGTGGGGTCGAGTTCGATGGTGGTCTCACCGTTCGGGGGCACCTCCACCGCCGTCACGTCCCTCACCAGGGTGGCCTGCTGGGGCACACCGGCCTCTGCCGCCCGCAGGACCATGAGCACGACGCGGATGTGAACCGGGGCAACGTTGGGGTTCTCCAGCCGGACCTGTTCGGCGAGCATGTCGTAGTCCAGCTCCCGGCCCTGCGCGTCGATCGACGTGACGCCGACCGGTTCGGTCGCGACCGGCACGTCGATGGCCGCGGACATCGTGATCTCGAACGTGACGTCGCGGACCTCACCCGCGCGAGCCCCCTGGAGCTGGACGAAGTCGACGGATCCGCCGGGCATGACGATGGCCCGCCCGGCCTCGGTCCCGAACGCGGTCGTGACGGTCACGTCGGGCATCTCCACGTCGCTCGCGTCACGGGCGACCAGCCGTCCCTGGAGGGTGACCGGCCTCTTCGTCGGGTTCGAGAAGTCAAGGCTCATGTCGACGTACCCCGTCGGAGCGATCCGCGTGAAGTCCGTGTCGAAGCCCGTGCGCCCCTGGGCCGCCCCACCGCTGCAGGCGCTGAGCGCGACGAGCAGGCAGGCTGCGGCGGCCGACGCCGTCCGGTGGATCATTGCGGCATTGTGCAGCACGCCGTCGCGCGGCCGACGGCTGGCGGCGACCCGAGCTCGGCCGGACGCCGCAACCCTGGTTGCAGGGGCATGCACGCCACAGCGTGCTGACGGCTGCATCGAGCGATGCAGCACCAGTTGATGACGCCGCGAGCACGGGCCGCTCAACCCACGGCAGCTCAGGAGACTGCGCGCGGTCCGTCCGCCGGCGAGCCGTCCGGGTCGACGCCGCGCATGTACCGCGCGGCGAGCTTCGGGTAGCGCCGGGCAAGGGCGGCGTTCGACTCGTCGATCGGCTCCCCCGACGGCACGTGCAGGTACAGCGGGTAGTCCGGCAGGTCGAGCATGTCGGTCCCGGTCCTGGCCCGGTACACGTCGAGCGCGAGGAACTCCAGGTCCTCGGCCGCCCCGAGCTGCTCGTCGTCCGTCGGGCCGCGCCCCGCGAGCGAGTCGGGGTCGGAGCGGAAGTCCGTGTAGACGTCGCGTCCCTGGAACATGACCCACGTCCGGAGGTCGGTGAAGGCGTCCTCGCTCGTGAACCCCATGACGACCTCGGCCGCCGCGAGGTGGCGCCACGTGAGGATGCCGTTGCTCAGGTCGACGCGGCGCTTCTCGTACGCGAGCAGGTCCTCGGCCGGCAGCTCGGACAACCGCAGCCGCACCAGGGCCGCCTGCTGCTCCGGCCCGTCCCAGGTCGTCCCCTCGACGAGCGACCAGAACCGGTCCTCGTCCATCTGACCCTCGATCGGTACCGGTGCGGGCACGCTGACGACCGGCGGCCGCACCCCCTCGGGCGGACCACCTCCCGGGCGGCCGCAGCCGCTCAGCCCCGCGAGCGCGACGACGACGCACACCACCACGGCCCGCATGAGACCTCCCGCCCGGACGACGACCGGTGCAGGACGCTAGCGCCCGCGAACGCCGCCCGGTCGCCACGACGACGCAGTACCGTCACCGCCGTGGACGCCCGCATGGTCGAACGGCTGCGGCGCAGCCGTGACCCTGCGCTGGCCGTCGGCCTCGCGCTGCTCGCGCTGATCCCGCCCGACACGACGGACACCGGTCGGGCGCCGGGCGGGGTGCGCTACCTGCTGCTGGCCCTCGCGACGCTGCCGCTGGCGCTGCGCGCCCGCTTCCCGCTCCCGGTCCTGGCGACCGTCGCCACCGCGATCACCGCCAACGGCGCGCTCGGCTTCGGCAGCGGGCCCGCCTGGTTCGGGCTGGCCCTCGCCGCCTACACCGTGACCGCCTCGCACGAGCCGCGGGTCGCCCTGGCGGCTGTCGCGACCGGCGTCACGGCCGCCCTCGCGGCCCCGACCGTGGCCGGTGAGACGGTCGGTGTCGAGGACTTCCTCGGCGGGGCGCTGCTGCTCGCCCTGCCCACCCTGCTCGGTGACAGGGTGTTCGCGGCCCGGGCCGCGGCGCAGGCCGCGGCACGGGACGAGCGGGAGACGATCGCCCGCGAGCTGCACGACTCCGTCGCCCACGCGCTGAGCGTCATCGTGGTCCAGGCCGACGCCGCGGACGCGATCCTCTCGACCGACCCCGACCGGGCCCGGACGGCACTGGCGGCGATCCGGGAGACCGGCCGCACCTCGCTCGCCGACATGCGCCGCCTCGTCGTGGACATCCGCTCCGAGGAGGGCCTGGCCCCGCTGCCCGGCCTGTCCGACCTCCCGGCCCTCGTGGCCGCCGAGCGTGCACGCGACCTGGACGTCGAGCTGGTCGTCGCGGGCCCGCTGCCGACGATCGCGCCGTCCGTGGACCTCACGGTCTACCGCATCGTCCAGGAGTCGCTGACGAACGTCCGCCGGCACGCGCGGGCCTCCCGCGCCCGCGTCGAGCTGCGCTTGGTCGACGGCCGGCTGCACGTCGAGGTCGCGGACGACGGCCGCGGCGCCGCGGCGGCCGCGCGCGGGCAGGGGCTCGTCGGCATGCAGGAGCGCGCCGGGCTGTGCGGCGGCACGCTGCACGCGGGGAACCGCCCCGATGGCGGCTGGCACGTGGTCGCGAGCCTGCCTGTCGGGAGGCCGTGATGACGATCCGGGTGCTGCTGGCCGACGACCAGGAGCTGATCCGCACCGGGCTGCGCACGATGCTGGACCCGGAGCCCGGCATCGACGTCGTCGGGGATGCCGCGGACGGTGCGGCGGCGGTCGAGCAGGCCCGCGAGCTGCGCCCCGACGTCGTCGTCATGGACGTCCGGATGCCGGTGCTCGACGGGATCGAGGCGACCCGCCGGCTGCAGGCGCTCCCGCACCCGCCGAAGGTGCTCGTGCTCACCACGTTCGACCTGGACGAGCACGTCGCTGCGGCGCTCGGCGCGGGTGCGAGCGGGTTCCTCCTCAAGGACGCCGGCCGGCACCAGATCGCCGAGGGGATCCGGGTCGTCGCGGCCGGCGAGGCCCTGCTCGCGCCGACCGTCACCCGCCGCCTGCTGGAGCGGTTCGCCGACCGGTTGGCCCCGGTACGACGACCGCCCGGCCTGGCCGGCCTCACCGAGCGCGAGACCGAGGTGCTGCGCCTGGTCGCCCGGGGGCTGTCGAACACCGAGATCGCCGCCGCCCTGGTGGTCTCGGAGCCCACGGTGAAGACGCACGTCGGCCACATCTTCGCCAAGCTCGGCCTGCGCGACCGCGCCCAGGCAGTCGTCCTGGCCTACGAGCACGGCGTCGTCCGTGCACCGGATCGGGCACCGGATCGAGCACCGGATCACCCCGCAGGATGAGCCGGACCATCCCCGGGGACGACGACGGGACGCCACCGGCTCCCTAGCGTCGACGGCATGCGACTGCGCCTCACCCCCGCCCTGACCCTGCTCCTGCTGGCACCGTTCGTCGGCGAGGTGATCTCGACGTCCACCTCCCTGTTCGCCCTCCCGCTGCCGCAGATCGGCGGCTTCGCCGTGGTGCTGTACGGCGGGGGCGCACTGCTGGTCCGGGAGGTGGTGCGCCGGCTGGGGCTGGGGGTCACCGGTCTGCTGCTGCTCGGCGCCGCCTACGGCGTGTTCGAGGAGGCCCTCGTCGTGCGCAGCTGGTTCGCCCCGGAGTTCTCCGGGACGGCCGCGGAGGCCGCCTACAGCCGGGTCTGGGGGACCAACGTCAACAACGCCGTCCACCTGACCCTGTTCCACTCCGTGGTGAGCATCTGGGCGTCGATCACCCTCGTCGAGCTGCTGTTCCCCGACCGGCGGACGACGCCGTGGGCCCGCCGTCGTGGTCTCGCCGCGGCCGCCGCGGGACTCGTCGCGGTCCTCGCGCTGTCGCTGGCGACCGATGCCTTCTTCCCCGTCCCGCTGCCGCAGTTCCTCGCCGCCTGCGCGCTGACGGGGCTCCTTGTCGCGCTCGCCCTGCGCAGGCGGGGCCGGGTCCCCACGCCGGCAGCATCCACGCCCGCGCCGCTGCCGGCCCGGACGTCGTACCGAACAGCGGCCGCAGTGCTCGCCGTCGCCGTGGCCACGGCCGGCCACTTCGTCCTGATCTGGAGCCTGCCGCACTCCGCCGTGCCCTGGCCGCTCGGGTTGTCGCTCGCGGTGCTCCCGCCGACCGCGGCGCTGCTGTACTGCCGTCGTCTGCGCCTCCAGCCCCCCGAGCACCGGGCCCTGGCCGTCATCGTCGGACTGCTCGCACCGCTCGTGCTGCTCGACGTGCTGCTCGGCCTCGGCGGGCGCATCGACCTGCTGCTCACGGCCGCGATCAGCATCGCCGGGCTGGCCTGGATCGCCGCTCGCACCCACCGGCAGCTGCGCCCGGTACCCGTCGACCGCCTCGGTGGCGCGCACCTGGTCTGGCTCCCCCGCGTCGCCGGCCGCCCGCCCTAGGCTCGGGGCCATGCCCGTGGAAGTGCTCCCCGCCAACAGGTTCGACGACGTCGCGACGATCCTCGGACCGAAGAACCCGACGTCGTCGGTGTGCTTCTGCCTGAGCCACCGGCTCGACGCGAAGACCAACAACTCCCTCGTCGGGCCGGCCCGCGCGGCCTACGTCCGGGACCTGTGCGAACGGGACGTCGCCCCCGGCGTCCTCGCGTACGCCGACGGCGAGGTCGTCGGCTGGGCCGCGGTGGCACCGCGGGCCGGGCTGCCCTTCGCGCGCTCGAGGAAGATCCCGCACGTCGACGACCTGCCGGTGTGGTCGGTGTGGTGCTTCCGGGTGCGCCCCGGGCACCGCGGCCAGGGGCTCGCGCACGACCTGCTCCGTGGTGCGGTCGGGTTCGCCCGCCACCACGGCGCCCCGGCCGTCGAGGGCTACCCCGTCGACAACCGCGGCGCGAAGGTCGACCTGACGATGGCGTACGTCGGCACCCGGTCGCTCTTCGAGGCCGCCGGGTTCACGAAGGCCGCCGACACCAGCGCCGTCTCCGGCGGCTTCCCGCGCGTCGTCATGCGCCTCGACCTGCGCTGACCGCGCGGGCCCGGGCGGCCCCGGCCGATGCCGCCACGACGGCGCACGTCGACCGCGCGCGGATCCCCGCCCCGTGTAACGCTGGGCCCGCCTCTGTGCACCGACGCCTGAGACCGTCCGCCACCAGACCGCCGGAGCCGTCGATGTCCCTGTTCTCCCGCACCGCCCGCGAGCGCGACCCCCGCCTCCCCCCGGGCCAGTACGACGCCGGTGACACCTTCCCGGTGCTCACGGCCGAGGTCGTCCCGCGGATCGACCCGTCGCAGTGGTCGTTCCGGATCGACGGGCTCGTCGCCACGACCCGGACCTGGACCTGGGACGACGTCCACCGGCTCCCCGCCTCGGTCTACGAGGGCGACATCCACTGCGTGACGACGTGGTCCAAGCTCGGGACGTCGTTCGGCGGGGTCAGCCTCGACACCCTGCTCGCCGAGGCCGGTCCGCTGCCGACCGCCACGCACGTCGTCGCGTGGAGCTCCACCGGCTACACGACGAACCTGCCGCTCGAGCACGTCACCGGCGGCAAGGCGTGGGTCGTCTGGGAGCACGAGGGCAAGCCGCTGACGACCCCGCACGGCGGTCCGGTCCGCCTCCTCGTACCGCACCTGTACTTCTGGAAGAGCGTCAAGTGGGTCGGCGGGCTGCGGCTGCTCGACCACGACGAGCCCGGGTTCTGGGAGACCCGCGGCTACCACGAGCTCGGCGACCCGTGGACCGAGCAGCGGTACGACGGTGACTGAGCCGACGGCGACCGGGCAGACCGGGCAGGCCGACCTCCCGCCGCTGCCGACCCTCGGCGGGCTGCCGCCGCTGCCGACGCTCGGCCCGGTGGGGCGCCGTCCGCCGCCCGGCGGGGCCCGCCGGGAGTGGGTCACCGCGACCGTCGAGGCGTGCACCGAGGAGACCGCGCACGCCCGGACGCTGCGGCTGCGTCTGCCCGACGGCACCCCGGCGCACACCCCTGGGCAGCACTACGTCGTCCGGGTCCGGCGCGACGACGGGTCATGGGCCCAGCGTTCGTACAGCGTCGCCTCGGCCCCGGCGCTACCGCCCGCCCCGCCGACCGTCGACCTCACGGTCGAGCGGCTCGACGACGGCGAGCTGTCGCCCTACCTGCACTCGCTGCACGTCGGCGACCGGGTCGAGCTCCGCGGACCGTTCGGCGGCTGGTTCGTCTGGCGCGGCGAGCGCCCCGTGCTGCTCGTCGGCGGCGGCAGCGGGGTCGTCCCGCTCGCGTCGGTGCTGCGGGCCTGGCAGCAGCGCGGCCGCCCGGGCGGCGACGGTGCGATGCACCTCGTCGTGTCGGTCCGCTCCCCCGCGGACCTGTTCTACGCCGCGGAGCTCACCGGCTCCCCGGACGTCACCGTCGTGCACACCCGGACGGCACCGGACGGCGCCGCCCGGCCGCCCGGCCGGCTCACCGTCGACGACCTGCGCCCGTACGTCCCGGCCGCGCCGGACGCCCTCACGGTCTACGTCTGCGGCTCGGCCGCGTTCGCCGAGGGGGCCACCGGCCTCGTCGTCGGCGCGGGTGTCCCGGCGTCCGCCGTCCGGGTGGAGGCCTTCGGTCCGTCCTGACGAACCTGACCCCCGTCGCCACGGTTTCACCCGGTCGGACGACGGGACGCCGCGCCGCTCACCGGCTGCCGGTCGGCGGGGCCTGACGGCCCCGGGGCGGACGCACCCGTTCGGCGCGCGCGGGGCCGTCCGGGGCCGCCCGGCGCACGCACCGTCACGGGGCCGGCCGCCGTCCGGGCGACCACCGGTCGGGCGAGGCCCCGCGCCCCTCCCGGCACGCTGGTCGGGACAGTGTCGGACGGCTGCGGGGGCGGTCGCGTTCAGGGAGAGCCCGTGCTGCGTCGGCGACGGACCGCCATCCTCACCTCTGCCTGCGTGGCAGCCCTTCTCGCCGTTCCCGGGGTCGCCGAGGCGGCCACGAGCGCCGGCGCCCCGGAGGTCACCGAGGCGACCGGACGGGTCGAGACCGTCGTCGTCGACCCGGTCGACAGCCGGGTCCCCGCGGCCGCGGGCCGGGCCCCCGCCACGACGGCGACCCACACGAGCGCCCAGACGAAGACGGTCGTCGAGGTCGGCGGCCGACTCCTCGAGGTCCCCGCCGACCTCGCCCGCACCCGGCTCGCGAGCGCCCGCCCCGGCGACACCGTCCGGGTCACCGTGTCCACGCCCCGCCGCGGCCGCGCGTCGGTCGTCGCCGCCGCCCCGACCGGACGGCGCCGCGCCGCGGCGACGAGTGTTCTCGGTACCCACACGCTGACGCTGCTGCCGGTCTACTTCACGGCGAAGGACTCCCAGACCCAGGCGACCCTGCAGAACCTCGCCGACCTCACGGCGAACTTCTGGACCCAGCAGTCGGGCTCGCGGATCTCGATGACCGCGACCGCCAAGGACTGGAAGCAGGTCGCGAACCCGGCCTCCTGCGACTACTCGGCGATCTACAGCGCCGCGCTCGCCGCCCACGGCGTCGCCGCCCCGACGAACCTGTACCAGCACGTCGTCGTCTACTTCCCGCAGCGCAGCGACTGCGGCTGGGCCGGTCTCGGCTCGGTGCTCGGGACCCGGACCTGGATCAACGGCTACCCGTACGTCGAGGTCGTCGCCCACGAGCTCGGCCACAACTTCGGGATCGGGCACGCGAACACGGCCGTGTGCACCGACGGCGGCGTGCGGGTCGCGCTGTCGGCGACGTGCACGAACACCGAGTACGGCGACTCCGTCGACGTCATGGGCTCCGGGTACTGGAACAACACGCCGGGCAACCTCAACGTCGCGCTCGCCGACTACCTCGGCCTGGCGACGGTCACCACGGTGGCCGCCGGCTCGTCGGCGTCGGTCACGGTCGCCCCGACCGCCCAGCTCACCGCGAACCGGGCCGTCCGGGTCGACCTGCCGTCCGGCGTCCCCGTGTACGTCGAGTACCGGCCCAACGCCGGCCGCGACTTCCGGGCGTCCGCGTGGGCCGGGGTGCAGGTGCGCCAACGGGTCACGCCGTACGGCTACCCGGCCTCCCAGCTCCTCGACATGCAGCCCGCGACCTCGTTCTCGAACGTCTCCCTGCCCACCTGGGCGGTCTGGCCGGTCCCGGGCACCGGGCTGTCGGTCAAGGTCACCGACCTCACCTCGACCGGCGCGACGGTGAGCGTCGTCCCGACGGCGAACGATGCGACGGCCCCGGCGAAGGTCACCCCGACGTCACCGGCCGCCGGGCAGACCGTGCCCGTCGGCTCGACGATCGCCTGGACCGCCGCCACGGACGCCGGCGGCTCCGGCACCGCGGCCTACGCCCTGTCCGTCGACGGTGTGCTCCGGACCCGGGTCGGCGCGACGACGACCTCGTGGACGCTCCCGTCCCTCGCCGACGGCTCCCACACCGTGCGGGTCGACGCGACCGACAACGCCGGCAACACGACGGCCGGCACCCTCGTCACGTTCACCGTCTCGAGCACGACCGCGGCCGGCCCGGCCCGGATCCTCACGCCGGCCACAGGTGCCTTCACCGGCAGCACCGCGACCGTGACCTGGACCGTCGACAAGGCGACCGCCGCCGCTGTCCTCGTCGACGGCTCCGTCGCCGCGACCGTGGCGTCCGGCACGACGACCGCCACCGTCACCGGTCTCGCCGACGGCGGCCACACGCTCACCGTCGCCTCCCGGAGCAGCGCGGGTGCGACGACCGCGACCTCCGCGGCGGTCACGGTCACGACCGACACCACGGCGCCGACGACTCCGTCCGGGCTCGTGGTCGCCGGGACGAAGGCGACGTGGACGGCGTCCACCGACGCGACGTCCGGCCTCGCCGGCTACCGGGTCGCCCTCGACGGCGGCTCCTGGAGCACGGTGACGACGACCGCGGTCTCGTTCACCGTCCCCGACGGCACCCACTCGGTCGCGGTGAAGGCGCTCGACCGCGCGGGCAACACCTCCGGTGCGGCGACGGCCTCCTTCGTCCGCGACGCGAGCGCCCCGACCGGCCTGGCGATCACCGCCCCGGCGGCGAACGCCCTGCTCACCTCGCGGTCGACGACCCTGACCTGGAGCGCCGCGGCCGACGCCCAGAGCGGCGTCACCGGCTACCGCGTCACCGTGCCCGGCGCGGCCCAGCCGGTCGTCGTCGACGCAGACACCCTCGGCTACCCGCTGACCCTGCCCGAGGGCCTCTCGACCCTCAAGGTCGCCGCCCTCAACGCGGCCGGCGGGGCTGCTGAGCAGTCCGTCAAGGTCACCGTCGACACCGTGGCCCCGGCCGTGCCGAGCGCCCTCACGGTGCCCCGGGACGGCACGCGGCTCACCTGGAAGGGCTCGACCAAGGACGGCGGGACCCCCGTCTCGTTCCGGGTCGTCGTCGACGACGGCGCCGTGGTGACCGCCACGGGCACGAGCCTGACCCTCGCGCTCGCGCCGGGCCTGCACACCTTCGCCGTCCGTGCGGTCGATGCCGCCGGCAACACCTCGGCGGCCGGCACGCTCAGCCGCTGGGTCGACACCACGGCGCCCACGGCGCCGACGCTCACCTCGCCGACCGAGGGCTCGCCGTCCGGCTCCCGGACCGTCGCCCTCACCTGGTCGTCGGCGACCGACGCCGAGAGCGGCATCGACGGGTACGTCGTCACCGTGAACGGTCGCAAGCTGAGCCCCCTCGGCGCCGACGCCACCGGTACCTCGGTGACGGCCACCGCGGACGGCCGGCTCGTGGTCGCGGTCGCCGCGGTGAACGCCGCCGGCCTCACCGGCCCGTCGTCGTCCCGCACGGTCCTCGTCGACACGGCTGCGCCGGGCACGCCGTCCCGGCTCGCCGCCTCCGCGGCGGGTGTCCTCACGTGGAAGGCCGCGACCGACCGGGGCAGCGCCGTGTCGTACCGGGTCGCCGTCGACGGCGGGACGCCGGCCACGGTCACCGTGCCGACCTTCACGACGGCGGAGGCGGGCCAGCACACCTTCACCGTGACCGCCGTCGACGCGGCCGGGAACACCTCGGCGCCCGCGACGCTCACCGCGTGGCTCGACGCGAGCGCGCCGTCGGCGCCGGCGCCGGTCGCGCCGTCCGCCGGCGGGATCGTGGCGACCCGGTCGCCGGTCGTCACCTGGGACCCCGCGGTCGACGACGAGACGGGCGTCGTCGCCTACCGGGTCAGCGTCAACGGCCGACCGGCCGCGACGACGTCCGGCAACGCGACGAGCGCGCAGGTGTCCGTGCCCGAGGGCGCGGTGACGGTGACCGTCACCGCGGTCAACCAGGCCGGGGTGCTCAGCGAGGCGGGCCGGCTGGCCCTGGTCGTCGACACGACGCGGCCCAAGGCGCCGGCCGGCGTCTCGGTGTCGTCCGCGGACGACATCACGTGGGGCACGGCCCTCGACGGCGGGACGGCGGGCACCGGGGTCGTCGGCTACGTCCTGTACCTCGACAGCGTGGAGAGCGAGCGGGTGGCAGCGGCCGGCGGGACGACCCACCCGGTGACGACCCCGGGCGGGACGCACGTCTGGTCGGTCGCGGCGGTCGACGCCGCGGGCAACGTGTCCGCGCGCGGGTCGGCGGCCGCGGTCACGCGCTGACGGGTGGTGGCGCCGACGGGGCCGTCGGGACGCGCAGGGTCAGGCGCTGCGGTCCACGGGCCGCATGAGGACGGCGTCCAGGGTCGTGCGGCCGTCCGGCCAGACCGTGAGCCGGACGGCGTCCCCGCGACGGGCGAGCGCGCCCGGGCACGATGCGGAGGCGACGAGCAGCGCGGAGCCCCAGGTCGCTCTGAGGCGGCCACCGTCAGCCAGCACGACCGCCCCCGCCTCGTCGGCGGAGACGACGCGACCGGTGATCATGCGTAACCGTGCGGCCACGCGCGGCGAGGGTGTCCCCATGGCAGTGACGGTACGTCCCACCCGGGGCCGTGCGCTACGGCGAATCCGTCTTCTCGGGTGACGGTGTGACGGGCGTCTCCCCCGCGTGGGCCCCGATCTCCTCGCGGGCGGCGACCCGCGCCGGGTGCGGCCAGAGGCCGTCGACCGCCGCGTTGAGGGCCGCACCGATGAGCACGGCGATCGCGAGGAAGTACATCCAGATGAGGACGACGATCGGGGTCGCGAGCGGGCCGTAGATCGAGGCGCCGCCGACGGACGCGGAGATGACGACGCGGAGCACGAAGCTCGCGAGCACCCAGATGACGAGGGCGAGGACCGCCCCTGGGACGTCGCGGCGCCACGGCGTCCGGATCGGGGTCGCGACGTGGTAGAGCGTCGCGAGCGCCACGACGGTGAGCACGGTGACGACCGGCCAGTACAGCGAGGACATCCAGGCCAGCGACGGCAGCCCGTCGATGCGCTGCGAGAGGAACGTCTGGAGCAGGTTCGGGCCGAGCAGGATGAGCGGCAGGATGACGATCCCGACGAGCAGCGCGGCGACGTACATCGAGAAGGACAGCGCCCGGGTGCGGACGATCCCGCGGTGGCCGCCCAGCCCGTACATGATCGAGCAGGTGTCGATGTAGACGTTGAGCGCCCGCGAGCCCGACCACAGCGACAGCAGGAAGCCGATGGAGACGATCTCCCCGCGGCCGCCGTCGAGGACGTCCTCGAAGGTCGGCAGGATGACCGTGGAGACGGCGTCGGCCGTGAGGAAGGTCTCGGCGAGCTGCCGGATCCGGTCCTGGAGGTCGGTGAGCACGTCCTGGCCGAGCCGCTGGCCGACGAAGCCGATGCTCGCGACGAGACCGAGCACGAGCGGCGGCATCGACAGCAGGGTGAAGAAGCCGGCCTCCGCGGCCAGCCCGGTCACCCGGTAGCGCATGCAGATCCGGAACGTCCCGGCGGTCAGCCGGCCGAGGACCGCCAGGGCCTGCCGCACCTGAATCCTCTCCGTGCTCGGGACGGGTACGGAACCCCGGCGCCGTACCTGCGTCTCCGCGCTCACGGCACCACGGTAACCACCCGCGACACGCCCCGCGGCCCGCCGCGCCAATCACGCACCGTGAGGATGGTCGTCCTGGGCCATCTGGGTGGGTACGGTGGCTTCCGTGGCCGAGTCGGACGACGACCTCAACCTCGTTCCGCAACCGGTCGACCGCGATCTGTTCGGTGAGGACACCGTGCTCGTCGAGGCCGTCCGCCGGTACGGGGCCGAGCAGCACCTCGGCCGGCTGCGTGACCTCGGCCGCCAGGCCGGCTCGCCCCGTGCCCTGCGGTGGGCCGAGTTCGTCGACGCCAACCCGCCCCACCTGCGCACCCACGACCCGTTCGGGCGCCGGGTCGACGAGGTCGAGTACCACCCCGCGTGGCACCGGCTGCTCCAGGCCGGGGTCCGGGCCGGGCTCACCGCGTGGCCGTGGGAGGCCGGGTCGGACGCCGCGGCGCACGCCGCGCGGTCGGCGGCGCTCCTCGTGTGGTCCCAGCTCGAGACCGGCCACACCGGCGCCCTGACGACGAGCTACGCGGTCGTCCCGGGGCTGCGCGCCGACCCGGACCTGGAGAAGGTCTGGCTCCCCCGGCTCGCGTCCCGGGCCTACGAGTCCAGCCTGCGCCCGCCCGCGGAGAAGCTCGGCAGCCTCGCCGGCCTCGCGGTCACCGAGCGGCAGGCCGGCAGCGACCTGCGGACGACGCGGACGGTCGCCGCCCCGGAGCCCGGCGGTCCGCTGGAGTCCGGCGAGACGTACCAGCTCACCGGGCAGAAGTGGTTCTGCTCCTCGCCGATGAGCGACGTGAGCGTCGTGCTCGCGCACGCCCCCGGCGGGCTCACGACGTTCCTCGTGCCGCGGGTGCTCGCGGACGGGTCCCGGAACACGTGGCGGCTCATGCGGCTCAAGGAGACCGTCGGGCAGCGCTCGGCCGCGGCCGCGGAGGTCGAGCTCGCCGACACGTGGGGGGTCCGGCTCGGCGACGAGGGTCGCGGGCTGCGGGTGCTCACCGACATCGCGGCCTCGACGCGCCTGGACGGCGTCGTCTCCTCGGCGGGCCTCATGCGGGCCGGCGTCGTCCGCGCCGTCCACCACGCCCGGCACCGGCACGCGTTCGGCTCGCCGCTCGCCGACAAGCCGCTCATGCAGAACGTCCTGGCGGACCTCGCCCTGGAGAGCGAGGCCGCGACGCTGCTCGCGATGCGCCTGGCCGCCGCAGTCGACGCGGGCGAGACCGACTTCCTGCGGGTCGCCGTCCCGGTCGCCAAGTACTGGGTCTCCAAGCGCTCCGTCGTGCTCCTCGCCGAGGCGATGGAGTGCCTCGGCGGCAACGGCTACGTCGAGGAGCACGGGGTCGCCCGGCTCTTCCGGGACTCGCCGGCGTCCTCGATGTGGGAAGGTACCGGGAACATCAACGCCCTCGACGTGCTGCGGGCGATGTCGGTCCAGCCGCGGTCGATGGAGGTCCTGCTCGGGGAGGTCGACCGGGCCCGGGGCGCGGACCAGCGCCTCGACGCGGCGATGGACGAGGTGGCCGGGTTCCTCCAGGCCGCCGCCCGTGAGGCGCGTCGCGACCCCGGGGCGGTCGAGGGCGGTGCACGATGGATGGTCGAGCGGCTCGCCGTGGTGCTGCAGGCCGCGCTGCTCGTGCGGTACGCACCGGGGCCGGTCTCGTCGGCCTTCCTCGCGACCAGGGTCGCGGGCGGCGGCGGGACGCTCTTCGGCACGCTGCCGGTCGGCCGCCGCTCGACGCAGACGATCGTCGACCGGGCGCTGCCCGCGTGAGGTGACCGCGCACGACGGACGACGTGGCGTTGGTCACGGGGAGGGGTGGACCGGACCAGGCGTGGGGGCCCGTTCGACGGGCAGTGCCGCAGCGGCATCGACACAATTCGGCAGGCGCCCGGTGATGGGCGGCCCGCGTTCGTGATGGGGAGTTCAGTGGAGATCTGGCCCGGTGTTCCGTACCCGCTCGGGGCGACCTTCGACGGGGCGGGGACGAACTTCGCCATGTTCTCGGAGATGGCCGACAGGGTCGAGCTCTGCCTCGTGAGCAGCGACGGCACCGAGGAGCGCATCGAGCTGTCCGAGGTCGACGGCTTCGTGTGGCACTGCTACATCCCCCGGATCGGTCCCGGCCAGCGCTACGGGTTCCGGGTGCACGGCCCGTACGACCCGTCGACCGGCTGCCGCTGCAATCCCTCGAAGATCCTCCTCGACCCGTACGCGAAGGCGATCGAGGGCCAGATCGACGGCCACGAGTCGCTCTTCTCCTACCGCTTCGACGACCAGAAGAAGTTCAACGACCTCGACAGCCTCGGGCACACGATGATGTCCGTCGTCGTCAACCCCTACTTCGACTGGGGCAACGACCGGCCGCCGCGCCACGAGTACCACGAGAGCGTCATCTACGAGGCGCACGTCAAGGGCCTGACGATGACCCATCCCGGCATCCCGGACGACATCCGCGGCAGCTACGCGGCGATGGCGCACCCGAGCGTCATCCAGCACCTCACCGACCTCGGCGTCACGGCGGTCGAGCTCATGCCCGTGCACCAGTTCGTGCAGGACACGACGCTCGTCGACAAGGGCCTGGCGAACTACTGGGGCTACAACACGATCGGCTTCTTCGCCCCGCACAACTCCTACTCCTCCGCCGGCCAGCGCGGCCAGCAGGTGCAGGAGTTCAAGGCGATGGTCCGGGCCCTGCACGAGGCGCACATCGAGGTCATCCTCGACGTCGTCTACAACCACACGGCCGAGGGCAACCACATGGGCCCGACGCTGTGCTTCCGCGGCATCGACAACGGCGCCTACTACCGCCTCGTCGACGAGGACCGCTCGCACTACTACGACACGACGGGCACCGGGAACAGCCTGCTCATGCGGCACCCGCACGTCCTGCAGCTCATCATGGACTCGCTGCGCTACTGGGTGCAGGAGATGCACGTCGACGGCTTCCGCTTCGACCTCGCCGCCACCCTGGCCCGGCAGTTCCACGAGGTCGACCGGCTCAGCGCGTTCTTCGACATCGTCCAGCAGGACCCGGTGATCTCCCAGGTCAAGCTCATCGCCGAGCCCTGGGACATCGGCGAGGGCGGCTACCAGGTGGGCAACTTCCCGCCGCTGTGGACCGAGTGGAACGGCAAGTACCGCGACACCGTCCGCGACTTCTGGCGTGGCGAGCCGGCGACGCTCGGCGAGTTCGCGTCCCGGATCACCGGCTCGAGCGACCTCTACCAGGACGACGGCCGGCACCCCATCGCGAGCATCAACTTCGTCACCGCGCACGACGGCTTCACCATGCGCGACCTCGTGTCCTACAACGACAAGCACAACGAGGCGAACGGCGAGGGCAACAACGACGGCGAGAGCCACAACCGGTCGTGGAACTGCGGCGCCGAGGGCGACACCGACGACGAGACGGTCGTCGCGCTGCGCGCCCGGCAGCAGCGCAACTTCATCGCCAGCCTCATGCTGAGCCAGGGCGTCCCGATGCTCCTGCACGGTGACGAGCTGGGCCGCAGCCAGGGCGGCAACAACAACGGCTACTGCCAGGACAACGAGATCTCCTGGGTCGACTGGAAGCTCGAGGAGTGGCAGAACGAGCTCCTCGCGTTCACCCAGCACCTCATCGCGCTGCGCAAGCAGCACCCGGTGTTCCGCCGCCGACGGTTCTTCGCCGGCGCGCCCGACCAGGGCGGCCGCAGCGACGTCGGCGACATCGACTGGCTGACCCCGGCCGGCACGCCGATGCAGTCCCAGGACTGGCAGAACGGGTACGCCCGCGCCGTCCAGGTGTTCCTCAACGGCGAGCGCATCGTCGAGCCCGACAAGCGCGGCCAGAAGGTCCTCGACGACTCGTTCCTCATCGTCTTCAACGCGCACTACGAGGACCTCGAGTTCACCATGCCGCCGAAGGAGTACGGCACCTTCTGGTCGGTCGTCGTCGACACCGCGGACGACGAGACGAGCGGCATCGAGGGCGGCGACACGTTCGCGCCCGGCGACGTGCTCGTCGTCGCGTCGCGCTCGCTCGTCGTCCTGCGGCGCCCGCTGGACCTCGCGGGCGACGCGACGATGTCGGCCGCCGCGACCGCCACGGCGCAGACGCCGAGCAGCGCCCGGGCCGTCCCGCAGGGCACGGACCCGAAGACGCTGCCCCGCGGCGACCGCTCGGGCAAGAACCTGCCGCCGCCGCGGCCCGCGCTCGGCTCCCGGGCCCGCAGCTACGCGCCGCGGCCCGCCGTCCCGGCGCAGCCGCGGTACACCCTCCCCGACGAGCTCGCGGCGGAGCTCGCCGGGGAACCGTGGTCGGACGGGAGCGCCGACCCCGTCCCCGGGCAGCACGCATGACGGCCTCGGACGCCGACCCGACGGCTGCGACCACGGCCCCGGCGACGTGCCCGACGAGCACCTACCGGGTCCAGCTGCGCCCGGGGTTCGGCTTCGACGACGTCGCAGCGGTCGCGGACCACCTCACCGCGCTCGGGATCACGCACGTGTACCTGTCCCCCGTGCTCGAGGCGACACCCGGTTCGACGCACGGCTACGACGTCGTCGACCACGACCTGCTCTCGACGCAGGCCGGTGGTCACGAGGCCCTCGACCGGATGACGGCCGCGCTGTCGGCGCGGGGGCTGTCGGCGGTCGCGGACGTCGTCCCGAACCACATGGCCGTGCCGACGCCGGTGCGGCTCAACCACGCGCTCTGGTCGGTGCTGCGGGACGGCCCGGCGTCGCCCTTCGCGGACTGGTTCGACGTCGACTGGTCGGTGCCGGACCGGGCCGTCCTCATGCCGGTGCTCGGGGACCGGATCGGCACCGCGCTCGTCCGCGGCGAGATCACCCTCGACCGCAGCGGCGGCGAACCCGTGCTGCGCTACTTCGACAAGGAGTTCCCGGTCCGGCCCGGCACCGACACGCTCCCGCTCGAGGAGCTCGTCGACCGGCAGTGGTACCGGCTCGCGTGGTGGCGGGTCGCCGACGAGGAGCTGAACTACCGCCGGTTCTTCGACGTGGACACGCTGGCCGCCGTCCGGGTCGAGCACCCCGAGGTCTTCGACCTCACGCACCGGGTGCTCGTCGACCTCGTCGCCTCGGGCGCCCTGACCGGGCTGCGGATCGACCACCCGGACGGCCTCGCCGACCCGCGCGGCTACCTCGACCGGCTCGCCGAGGCGACCGGGGGCACCTGGGTCGTCGTGGAGAAGATCGTCGAGGGCGACGAGTCGCTGCCCGCCGACTGGTCGTGCGCCGGGACGACCGGCTACGACGCGCTCATGCGGGTCGGCGGGGTCTTCGTCGACCCGGCGGGCGCCGCCCCGCTCGACCGGCTGCTCGTCGAGCTCACCGGTGAGACGGAGTCGTTCGAGGCCGTCGTCGACCAGGCCAAGCGCGAGGTCGTCGAGCAGAGCCTCTACGCCGAGGTGCACCGGCTCACCGACCTCGTCTTCGAGACGTGCCACGCGGACGTCGCCCTGCGCGACCACCCGCGCCGGCACCTGAAGGCCGCCCTCGTCGAGCTGCTCGTCGCGTTCGACCGGTACCGGGCGTACGTCGTCCCGGACGAGCCGGCTCCCGCCGAGCAGGTGGCCGTCGTCGAGGCGGCCGCCGCGCGGGCCCGGGAGAAGCTGCCGGAGGAGGCCCGCGAGGCGCTCGACGTCGTCGTGGACCTCGTGCTCGCCCGGCCGACCGGCACCCTCGCGTTCGACGGCCGGGAGGTCGCACGCCGCCGCGAGCTCGCCGTCCGGTTCCAGCAGACCTGCGGTCCGGTCATGGCCAAGGGCGTGGAGGACACCGCGTTCTACCGCTGGCACCGGCTCGTCGCGCTCAACGAGGTCGGCGGCGACCCGACCCACTTCGGCGTCCCGCCCGAGGAGTTCCACGCCTACGCGGCCCGGCTCGCCCGGGACTGGCCGGCGACGATGACGACGCTGTCGACCCACGACACGAAGCGCTCCGAGGACGTCCGGGCCCGGCTGGCCGGGCTGTCGGAGCTCACCGAGGAGTGGGCCGAGGCGGTCCGCGGCTGGACCGAGCAGGCGCTGCGCTTCCGGTCGTCCGAGGGCCACCCGGACCCGGCCACCCAGTACCTGCTCTGGCAGACCCTCGTCGGCACGTGGGACGACGGCCCGATCCCGCTCGACCGGCTCGGCCCCTACCTGGAGAAGGCGACCCGCGAGGCGAAGCGGTACACCTGGTGGACCCGCCCGGACCCCGCCTACGACGAGGCGGTCCAGGGCTACGCCGCGGCCGTGCTCGGCGACGAGGCGCTGCTCGGGGACGTCGCACGCTTCGGCGCGCTGCTCGACCCCGTCGCCCGGGTCAACACGTTGGGGCAGAAGCTGGCCCAGCTGACGATGCCCGGCGTCCCCGACGTGTACCAGGGCTGCGAGACCGTCGACCTCTCGCTCGTCGACCCGGACAACCGCCGCGACGTCGACTTCGACGACCGCCGCGACCGGCTCGCCCGGCTCGACGCCGGCGAGAAGCCGCAGGACGTCGGTGACGAGAAGCTCCTCGTCACCTCGCGCGCGCTGCGCCTGCGCCGCGACCACCCGGACTGGTTCGCCGGCCCGGCCTCCGGCTACGCCCCGGTCGGGACGACGACCGGCACGCCCTCGCCTTCGCCCGCGGCCCCCGGGTCGGCAACGGGAACGGCGACGGCGCCGCCCCGACGCCGTCCGCGGTGACCGTCGTGACCCGCCTGCCCGTCGCGCTCGAACGCCACGGCGGCTGGGGCGACCACACGATCTTCGTCCCCGAAGGCCGGTGGCGCGACGTGCTCACGGGCGTCGCGGTGGACGGCGGCGCGGTCCGGCTCGCCGACCTGCTCGAGGCGCTGCCCGTCGCGTTGCTGGTGCGCGAGGGCTGACGGCTCTCGCGCGCACTCGTCCTCTGGTGTGAAAAGCACGCGAAGCCTCCCGGCCCGGCGTCCTCTGGAGGCTTGGGCACCCCAAGAGGTCTGTGACACGTGGGAAAGGCACCAGAGAAGAGGCGCGCGGCGAGGAGCGACGCCGCTCCCGAGGCGGAGGCGATAGTCGGGTCGATGGTTGTGTCCTCCTGCACGCCCTGACGTGCAGGAGGACACAACCATCCACTCGTTCACGACCTCCTTCGCTCGGGGTCGTCTACCCTCGCCCCTGTTGATCACTCGAAGAAGGGGTGTGACCCGTTGAACCCACCCGCGTTCACAGCCGTTCCCCCCGACGTCGCCGACCGCACCGGCATCTCCATCGACCCGGCCGGACAGTCCGTCACGCTCTCGCTGCCCGGCCTGCGGGCGCAGTCCGAGACGGGCCGCACGGACACTCCCGTAGCAGCGACGCACACCCTGCCCCTCTCGATCGCCGGCGCATCCGACGGCGTCACGATCCGGTTCACGATCGACGGGTACGCGCAGACCAACGACAACGGCCGCGGCTACACCATTCTGGGAGTGAACGGCCAGACAGCGGTCCGACGGTTCGGCGAAGACGCGGATGACCAGTTCTCGCTCGCGCTTCGATTCAGCGGCAGACTGACGACACGATGTGACATCACCGTCGCCCTCGTCGCCGAGGCCGACACCGCGAACCCGTATTCCGCCGCACACCTTTCCGTCACGTACCTGAATGCTCTGATCCTGGGCCAGGGCGAGGCACTCCCCTGATGGCTCCCGGCAAGGGGCGAATCCTTTGAAGAATCTCTTCCGATGCTCCTGAGAATGACAAGTTATTGTCATACCCCGCCGCCTGGTGATCGTTTATGGTGACGATCACGGGCGAATGATGCGGGCGACGGGGCTCCGCTTCTCGTGGGGACGCGCCCTGTTCGTGCACTTCAGCACTACGGGGTTCGAGATGGCCGAGGCGTACAAGCTGGGCATATTCCTGATCTTCACGAAAGCGTACCGAACCTCATTCTTCGGAAAGGTCTATCCGCCCGGCTCCGGGGGTCAGATCACCCGCATCCGAAAGGGCTGGTTGACCACGTCTTTCGACCTGAGGCTGAAGGACGGCACCTTCCTTCGAAAAGTTCCGCTGGAGTACTTCCGGGCATGAGCGGCGACGGTGTGCGCTGCCCGCACAGCTGAGGGCGGCGTCCCGCCTCTTGCTCTGCCCTCACCGATGAGGGTGGGAGCGACACGCGCCACAGTTTCGCCGTTACTGCTCGACACACCGGCATGTGACCGAGGTGTCGCCGAGCAACGACGAACCTGTGGCGCGCCGCCCGTCCGTCGAGCGCCACAACGCAACCACAACTCCCCTCCTGGGCCTGTCGCGGCGTCCAGAAGGCACTTGTGGTTGCGTTCTGGCGGCCCCTTCCCGAACCACCCTCACTGGTGAGGGCAGAGCAACGGCTCCGCAGGGGCACGCCAGGACCGGGGCGGCGTCGGAGGCAGCGTCCCGGCACCCTGGTCATCCTCTGGGTGAGGACGGGCGAGGGCGTGGCGCTCGGGGAGTACGTCGCCGCGCGCCAGGTGGCACCGCCGCCACGGCCTCAGCCGACGGCACCCTCGGGGTTCGGCAGCACCGACCCGGCAGTCGCCGGGCGGCCGCCGGTGAGGATCGGGACGCCGTCGACCGGCGAGCCGAACTCGGGGCTGTACTTCTCGCTGTGCCGGAACGTGTCGACGAAGGTCTGCAGGCGCGGGTCCGACGGGGAGTCGAGGCGCAGCTGGTAGCCCCACGCGCTGATGACGACCGGTGAGGGCAGCTTCTCGTCGGCCCACGGGCTCACGACGACGTACCGGTTCGCCTGGCCGGGGGCGCTCTGCTCCTCGATCGGCGTCTGCTTCTCGACGAACGCGGTGAGGGCTGCGACGTCGGCGGCGGCGAGCCCGGGGCGGTAGGTGATCCAGACGGCGCCGTGCTCGAGGTCGTGGACGGCGCGCTCGCTCGGCACCGGCGCGGTGTAGACACCCGCGTTGAGCCAGATCCCGTTGTGCGGGCCGCCGACCGGCGGGACCACCGCGTAGTCCACAGACTCGGCGACATGGTTGTGCTCGAGCGCGCCCGGCGGGGTGGTCGCCTCGTCGTAGCCCGAGGTGTCCCAGGCGAGCAGGCCCTTGATCGGCTCGGGCGCCTTGACGCTCTTCGGCTCCTGCTGCAGCAGCGGGCCGCCGGTGACGGCCTGCGGCGCGACCTCGCCCGCGGGCGCCGCGGCCGCGGTCGACGACCCGGCCGGCGGCGCCGTCATCGGGCCCTCGGACTCCTCCGACGACCCGCTGGTGCCGCCGCCCGCCGCCCCGGACGAGGCCCCGCTGCAGCCCGCGAGCACCGTCAGGGCGAGCAGCCCGGCCACGGGCAGCGCCCACCGTCGCCCGGTGCCCCGGGCCCGTCGATCAGTCGTCACGAGCGCAGACTCTAGACGGCACGGCCTCACCGGGCGGCGATCTGCTCCCGTGCCGCCCACCGGCCGACGTCCCCCTTGCCGAGAGCCACGGCGAGCAGGTCGGGGAAGGCGTCGGGCGTGCAGGCGAACGCCGGAACGCCGAGCGCGGCGAGTGCCGCGGCGTTCTCGGCGTCGTACGACGGTGCGCCCTCGTCGGACAGGGCCAGGAGCACGACGACCTGGACGCCGTCGGCCTGCATCGCCGCGACCCGTTTGAGCATCTCGTCGCGGACCCCGCCTTCGTACAGGTCGCTGACGAGCACGAAGAGCGTCTCCGCGGGCCGGGTCACGAGCGACTGGCTGTACGCGATCGCGCGGTTGATGTCGGTGCCGCCGCCGAGCTGGGTGCCGAAGAGCACGTCGACGGGGTCGGCCAGATGCTCGGTGAGGTCGACGACCTCGGTGTCGAAGACGACGAGCGAGGTCCGCAGCGACCGCATCGACGCGAGCACGCACCCGAAGACCGACGCGTAGACGACGCTGGCGGCCATCGAGCCGGACTGGTCGATCGCGAGGACGACGTCGCGCTGCACGACCTGCTGCCGCCGCCCGTACCCGACGAGCCGCTGCGGGACGACCGTGCGGTGCTCGGGCAGGTAGTGCGCGAGGTTGGCGCGGATCGTGCGGTTCCAGTCGATGTCGCGGTGCCGCGGCCGCGCCGTCCGGGAGGACCGGTCGAGCGCACCCGTGACCGCGGCCCGCGTGCGGTCCGCGAGCCGGCGCTCGATCTGCTCGACGACGGTGCGGACGACCTGGCGGGCGGTTTCCTTCGTCGTCTCCGGCATGACCCCGTTGAGCGACAGCAGCGTGCCGACGAGGTGGACGTCCGGCTCGACGGCCGCGAGCAGCTCGGGCTCGAGGAGCAGCCGGGTCAGGCCGAGCCGGTCGACGGCGTCGCGCTGCATGACCTGGACGACGGTCGTCGGGAAGTACGAGCGGATGTCGCCGAGCCAGCGCGCCACCCGCGGTGCGGAGCCGCCGAGCCCGGCCGACCGCGGGCCGCCGGCGCTCGCCGTGCCACCCCGGCCGGCGCCGGGCACGCTGTCGTAGAGGGCGGCGAGCGCGGCGTCCATCCCTGCGTCCGGGCCGGAGAGCCCGCCGAGCCCGTCACCGCCGGCGCCGAGCAGCAGCCGCCAGCGCCGCAGCCGCTCGGGCTCGTCGACATCGCGCACGGGCGTCTCCCCGGCCGCACCGTCGGCGGTCATCGCACCGCCTCCCGGACGCCGAGGATCGCGGCGACGGTCGCGAGGGCGGCCGCCGCCCGGTCGGGGTCGACGTCCGGCCAGCCGGCCCCCGCGGCGCCGCGCGGGGCTCCGCCCGCAGTGCCCGTCGGCAGCTCCCGGACCCGGTCCGCCACGGCCCGCCGCTCCCCCGCCTCGAACGCCCCGAAGGTGCGGCGCACGAGCGGCAGGACGTCGACGAACTCCTGCTCCCCCAGGCCACGGACCCAGCGGTCCAGCAGCGCGAGCAGGTCGGCGTCGTGGACGAGCAGGAGGCCGCCGCCCGCGAGGAACCCCTCGACCCACGCCGCCTTCGCCGGGGCGTCGGCACCGACGGAGAGCGCCCGCCCGAGCCGGGCCGCGGCGTCCGCGGGGTCGACCCGGCCCGCGTCGCGCAGCAGCCGGACCGTACGCCCGACGAGCAGGCCGTGGACGTCGGCCCGGTCGACGAGGCCGTGCAGGGTGTCGAGCCAACGGTCCCGGTCGTCGGGGACGGCGCGCAGCGCGACAGCCCCGTGCACCGCCTCCAGGTGCGTCCGCAGCGCCGCCGCACCGTCGTCGTCGAGCGCGGAGACGGCCGCGGGGAGCCCCGCGCAGATCCGTACGAGGAGGGTGTCGGTGACCCGGCCCAGGGCCTGCGTGTCGGTCTGCCGGACGTCGCCGTACCGCTGCGCCTCGACGAGGCCGGGCAGCGCCGCCATGAGGTGGGCGACGTCGGTGTCCCGCGCCGCCCGGTCGGCGAGCGCGGCGAGCAGCCGGTCGGTCGCGTCGGGCAGGTCGGCGAGCAGGCAGGACCGGACGAGGCCGGCGAGCGCGGGCAGTGCGGGCGGGCGGCCGGCCCCCGGTGCGCCGGCGGCCGCGACCGNGTGCGCCGGCGGCACCGCCGGCGCGGCCCTCGGCAGCGGCGACGACGCGCTCGCCCGCGGCGGCCGCGACCGTCGCGCCCCACATCGACGCCTCGACGGCGGCGATCTCGAGCGACGGCGTCCAGCGCAGCGCCCAGGTCTCGCGGAAGGTGCCGGTCGAGCGGACGCCGCCGTCCGCGGCGACCCCCCACGGCAGGTCGAGGAGCGTGAGCCGGTGCAGGAGCACCGAGCGGCCGCGGTCGGTCTGCGTCCGCAGGTCCAGGTCGAGCACCCGCTCGGCGGCGTCGGGCTTGAGCCGCAGCCGGCGGGCCTGCGCCCGCAGGTCGGCCATGAGCGGGACGACGGGGGCGTCGTCCGGGACGCCGCCGAGCCGCTCCCCGACGACGAGGGCGCTCGTGACGCTCGCGAGCGCGACGTCGTCCCCCTCGCAGAGCACGGCCCGGGTCGCCTCGGTGACCTCGGCGAGCCCGGCGAGCGGCCGGCCGCGCAGCGTCGCGAGCGCCTCGGCGAGCCGGACCGACTCGATGACGTGCGCGCTCGACACCGGCAGGTCCTGCGCGCGCAGGACGCCGGCGACCCGGGTCATCCAGCGCGTCACCGTCCGGTCGGGGGCGGTGAAGAGGTGGTGGTACCAGCCCGGCGACTCGACGCCCGCGCCGTACCCGGAGGCGTAGGCGAGCCGCGAGTGGGTCCAGGGCACCCAGGTGAGCACGACCTTGCGCCTCGGCAGCCCGCGCAGCCGGCGGGCGTCGGCGGTCGCCGTCGGCAGGGCACCGGTGAGCGCCGGCACGTGCCACGCGCCGCACACGACGACGACCCGGCGGGCGCCGTCCTTGAGGACGGCGCGCAGCACCTGCCGCATGTGCGCCTCGCGCTGCTCCTCCCGGTCGCGCTCGGGACCCTCCGGGGTCGGGACCGCCTCCCGCAGCACGGTCATGGCCTCGGCGACGGCCGCGAACGCGCCGAGCGCCGGGTGCGCCTGGTCGCCCTCGGCGTCCGCCGCCGGCGCCTGCGCGGCAAGGGCGCCCCGGGACTCGACGACGTCGTCCCACCACCGCTCGGGGTCGTCGTGCCCGGCGGCGTGCGCGAGGAGGGCGATCGGGTCCGTCCGGGCCTGCGCGCGCAGCGCCTCGCCGCCGCGGTCCGCGGCCGGCTCACCGCCCGGGTCACCGTCCGCGTCGCCCTCCGCCCCGGGGCCGCCGTCCGCCTCCCGCTGCGCGAGCGACACCGCGGCGGGCAGGTCGCACAGCTGGACCCGGACGCCGTGGCGCAGGGCGTACGAGACCGCCTGCCACTCCGGGGAGAACACCGCGAACGGCCAGAACGCCGCGGTGCCGGGAGCGTCGGCGGCGTAGCCGAGCAGGGCGACCGGCGGGGTCATGTCCGCCGACGCCGCGAGCGCGAGCACCGGGTCGGCGTCCGCGGGACCCTCGACGAGCACGCAGTCGGGCGCCAGCGCCTCGAGCGCGGCGGCCACCGACCGGGCCGAGCCCGGCCCGTGGTGCCGCACGCCGAGCACCTCGACCCACGGCTCGGCCACCGTCATCCGGACACCTCGCGGCAGGCCCGGTAGAAGTCGCCCCAGCCGGCCCGTTCCCGCACGACCGCCTCGAGGTACTCGGTCCACACGGTGCGGTCGGCGACCGGGTCCTGGACGACGGCACCGAGGATCCCCGCGGCGACGTCGTGCGCCCGCAGGACGCCGTCCCCGAAGTGCGCCGACAGCGCGAGGCCGTGGGTGACGACGGAGATCGCCTCGGCGGTCGAGAGCGTGCCCGACGGGGACTTGAGCGTGGTGCGGCCGTCGGCGGTCACCCCGGAGCGCAGCTCGCGGAACACCGTGACGACGCGGCGGATCTCCTCCATCGCGGCGGGCACCTCGGGCAGCTCGAGGGCGCGGCCGAGCTGCTCGACCCGGCGGGAGACGATCTCGACCTCCTCGTCCTCCCCCGCCGGCAGCGGCAGGACGACGGTGTTGAACCGGCGGCGCAGCGCCGACGACAGCTCGTTGACGCCGCGGTCGCGGTTGTTCGCGGTCGCGATGACGTTGAAGCCCTTCGCGGCCTGCACCTCGGTGCCGAGCTCGGGCACCGGAAGGGTCTTCTCCGACAGGATCGTGATGAGCGCGTCCTGCACGTCCGAGGGGATCCGGGTCAGCTCCTCGACGCGCGCGATCCGGCCCTCGGCCATCGCCGTCATCACCGGCGACGCGACGATCGCCGCCGGCGAGGGCCCCTCGGCGAGCAGCCGGGCGTAGTTCCAGCCGTAGCGGATCGACTCCTCCGCGGTGCCGGACGTGCCCTGCACGAGCAGCGTCGAGTCGCCCGACACGGCCGCGGCGAGGTGCTCGGAGACCCACGTCTTCGCCGTCCCCGGGACCCCGAGCAGGAGCAGCGCCCGGTCCGTGGCGAGCGTCGCGACGGCCACCTCGACGAGCCGGCGCGGGCCGACGTACTTCGGCGTGACGACGGTGCCGTCGGCGGTCGCGCCGCCGAGCAGGTACGTGACGACGGCCCCCGGGGAGAGCACCCACGACGGCGGTCGCGCGCTGCCCTGTGCGACGTCCTGCGCCGCCAGCGCCGCGAGCTCGGCGGCGAACTGCTGCTCGGCGTGCGGGCGCAGCAGGGTCGCCTGCTCCCGGGTGGTCCCGGCGGGGAGGTCGGTCGTCGTCATCGGAGCTCCTCGAGCATCTCGGCGCGGGTGGTCAGGGTGGTCGCCGCCCGGTGCAGGCGGTTCGCCCAGCGGGCGCCGTCCTCGGTCGTGGGCCGGGCGAGGCCGCCGACCCGGGGCGCGGCCCCGGGCGGCAGCGCGTGGACGAGCAGGTCGACGAGGCCCTGGTACGGCCACAGCGGCAGCCGGGCGGCCGCGGCGCCGAGCCACTCGAGGACGGCGTCCACGAGGACGGGCGGCCAGGGCCGGGGGCAGCCGGCGAGCGCCGCGGCGAGCACCGCCGGGGTGTCGGCCGGCACGTCCCGGGCCGCGAGGCGGCCGAGCGCGTGCCGGACGACGAGCGCGGCGACCCGGGCGCGGTCGCCCTCGGGCAGCCCGGTGAGCAGCGCCACGACCCGGTCGGCGCCGAGGCCGTCGCCGAGGTCGACGCCCGCACCGAGCAGCGCCTCGGCCCACGCGAGCGAGCCCTCGCGGCCCGCGGCGGCGGCCCAGCCGGCGTGCAGCACCGGAGCCCACCCGTCGGCCACGGTCGTCGCCACGGCCCGGTCGGGCGGCCCGAGGTCGTCCCACGCCGACAGCGGTGCCGCAGCGACGATCTGGCGCAGCCAGCCGGCCCGGCGGCCGGTCCCGGCCGTCGTCGGGCTGCTCGCGGGCGGGTCGACGACGCCGTCCCGGACGGCGGCCGCGTCGAGGTCGTCCGGGACCTCGACGACGAGCCGGGTACGCAGCAGCCCGCGCTCGAGCCGGACGGCGGCCCGCGCCCGCTGCGCCATCCGCGCCCCGAGCGCCGATCCCGGGAGCGCGGCGAGCAGCCGGGCCGCGGTCTCGCGGACGTCCTTGCGGCGGTCGTCGAGGGCGCGTTCGAGCAGGGGCTCGTCGGCGGGGCCGAGCCCCTCGGCGAGCGCCGCCAGCAGCCCGGCGCGCGCCGGGCCGGGCTCGGTGCGCCAGGTCTCCTCGACCGCGACGAGGGCGCGGGCCGGGTCGGTGGCCCGGACGGCGACGACCCAGCGCTGCCGCGCGGCCTGGTCCCCGAGCCGCCAGGCCTCCTCCGACAGGTCCGGCGGCCCGGTCCCGTCCTGCGCCGCACCGGTCGCCTGTTCGGCGAGACGCGGCAGCCACGCCCACTCGGGGCGCTGCCGGGCCAGCCAGAGCCCGCGCTCCCCGGCCACCACCCGCAGCGCCGGCCGGACGGCGACGAGCCGCGAGCCCCGGTCGAGCAGGTCGGGCAGCACGGCCGGCGGGACGACGCACCCACGGGCCGCCGCGGTGGCGAGCCACTCGTCGAGCAGCCCGGTCTCGCGGTCCTCGAGCAGCCCTGCGAGGCGGCGGGCGGCGGCCGCCGGGACGGCGGGCAGCCGCTCGGCCGGGGCCGGTACCGGCTCCACGGCCGGCGCGGGCAGCGCCCCGGCCCGCCGCCACAGGGTCGCGAGGGCCGCCCGGAAGAGCAGCACCGCGGCCGGGTCACCGTCGACCGCGGCAGCGGCCGCACCGAGCGCCCCGGGCCAGCCGTCGGCCGCGGACGGGCGGCGCTCGGTGCCGAGCAGCGCCGTCGCGACGAGGTCGTCCGGGCCGCTCACCGGGCCGCCCCGACCGGGTCCGGGAGCGCCCCTGAGCCGGCCGCCGCGGCCGGCAGCAGGGCCGGCAGCGGCGCCACCGGGACGACCCCCCGCGGCGTCCACTCGGCGAGCAGCGGCAGCGGTGACCCCCCGGACCGCGCGAGCAGGGCCCACGGCTGCCCCGCGGCCGGGGCGAGCGGCAGGGCACCGGTGCCGTCGACGAGCCACCAGGTGCCGTCCGCCCGGCGGTCGACGACGACGCCGGCGAGCACGAGCGGCCAGGACGTCGTCCACGGGTCGGCGGCGAGCGCGGCACCGACCGCCGCGAGACCCTCGGCGAGCGACCCGGCCGCGACCGGGTCGGCGGGCCCGGGGGCACCGGCGCCGGGCCCGACGAGGGCGCGCAGCGGGGCGGCGTCCGGGTACAGGTGGACGTCGGCCTCGACCGACGTGCCGGGGACGAGCGAGGCGTCGAGGACTGCCCCGGGCGCCGCGAACGACAGGACGAGCGCATCCTGCCCGGTGCGGCTGCCGCGCAGCCAGACCCGGCGGGAGACGAGCCGGTCGTCGACGTCGTCCCGCAGCCCGAGCACGGTCCACCGGTCCCGGACGGCAGGCCCGGCGAGGACGCTCTCGCGGGAGACCGGGTACCCGACCCGGCGGCGGACGGTCGCCGCGAGCGGGCCGGGGAGGGCGTCGAGGTTCTCGTGGGCGCGCACGAGCAGGTGCATGAGCGCGTACTCCTCGAGGAGCCGGGCCGGCCAGCCCGGCCCCGACGCGACGACGCCGGGCAGGGCCCGTACCCAGGCCGCCAGGCCCGGCGCCTGGGCGTCGACGAGCCGCGCGGCCGTCTGCTCGAACGGCGCGTAGCCGGCCCGCTCGGCCCCGGCGAGGCCGCCGCGCACCTGGTCCTCGAGCCAGCGGCCGAGCTCGACGAGACCGCCGCGGACCCGGTCCTCGCGGCGCTCCGCACGGCGCGCCGCGGCCTCCGCGTCGACCGGCCCGGCCGCCCGCGCGGCGGGTTCCTGGGCCTTCGCGGCACGCTCGACGCGCCCGCGCAGCCACTCGGCGGCGAAGTCGGCCGGGCCGGCGGCGTCCGGCACGCTGCCGGCGGACCACAGCAGGAGCAGCCCGAGGGCGTGCTTGCACGGAAACTTCCGGCTCGGGCACGAGCACCGGTACGCAGGCCCGGAGACGTCGACGACCGTCTGGTACGGGTTCTTGCCGCTGCCGCGGCACAGCCCCCAGACCGCCGCCGGGTGCTCCGCGGCGCCGGCGCACGCGCCGAGCCCCGACCACGTCGACGGCGCGGCGAGCGAGCGCCCGGCCGCGGCCGACGACGCGTCGGGCGCCAGCGCGGCGACCTGCTCGGCGCTCCACCTCTCCCCCACGGCGGGGAGGCTAGCGGCGCAGCCCGACAGCCGCGCCCGTTCCGCCCGGCAGGCTCGTCCGGGTCAGCTCTCCGCGAGCCGCTTCTTCTCCGCCTCGACGTCGAAGTCCGCCACGGGCCACTGCGGGTCGAGGTCGGCGAGCGCGTCGGTGAGGAGCTGCTGGACGGCCCACCGGGCGTACCACTTCTTGTCCGCCGGGACGACGTACCACGGCGCGGCCTGCGTCGAGCAGCGCGTCAGCGCGACCTGGTAGGCCTCCTGGTAGGCGTCCCAGTGGCCGCGCTCGTCGACGTCCCCGGGGTTGTACTTCCAGTGCTTGTCGGGGCGGTCGAGGCGCTCGGCCAGCCGGGCCTTCTGCTCGTCCTTGGAGATGTGGAGCATCACCTTGACGACCGTCGTGCCCTTGTCGGCCAACGACTTCTCGAAGCGGTTGATCGTCGCGTAGCGCCGCGACCAGGTCGCGCGCGGCACGAGGTCGTGGACCCGCACGACGAGGACGTCCTCGTAGTGCGAGCGGTCGAAGACGCCGATCTCGCCGGCCTGCGGCAGCGCCCGGCGGATCCGCCAGAGGAAGTCGTGCGCCCGCTCCTCGGCCGTCGGGGCCTTGAACGCGGTGTGCCGCACGCCCTGCGGGTCGACGGCCCCGACGACGTGCCGCATGATCCCGCCCTTGCCCGCGGTGTCCATCGCCTGGACGACGAGCAGCACGTTGCGGGTGTCGCCGCCGCGGGAGGCGGCCCAGAGCCGCTCCTGCAGGTCGGACAGCGGCTGGGCGCCCGCCGCGAGCGCCGCCTCGCCGTCCGCCTTCTTGCCGTCGAAGCCCGGTGTCGAGGACGGGTCGACGTCCGCGAGGCGGAAGCCCGCACCGACGGCGAGGACGTCGGCGACCCGCTGCGGCGCGGCCGCGACGGCCTCGGCCGCCTTCTCCTGGGCCTTCTCGAGCTTGGCCGCGAGCTTCGCGGCCTTCTTCGCCTCGTCGGTCGCGGCCTTCGCCACGAGCTCGTCCTCGCGCTCGCGGGCCTTCCTGCTCTTCTTGCTCGCCATGGCCGCAGATCATGGCAGCCGAACCTGTCGTCCACCAGCGCGGGAGGTCCCGCCGGCCGGGGCGCCGCCCCCGCCGGTTCGCCCTGCGGGACGCCGCGGGCATGTCAGGGTGTTGCGGTGCACCTGTTCCACGTGTGGGCGCCACGCGCCGAGTCCGTCGACCTCCTGCTCGTCCCGCCCGGCAGCCACGCCGGCGACGCGATGCCCGCGGCGGACGCCGCCGGGCTGCGCCGGGTGCCGATGGTGCCCGGGGACAACGGGTCCTGGGCCGTCGAGGTCGAGGAGGCCGGGCACGGCACCGACTACGCGTACAGCCTCGACGGCGGGCCCGCGCTGCCCGACCCGCGCAGCGCCTGGCAGCCGCACGGCGTGCACGGCCCGAGCCGGGTCTTCGACACCGCTCGGCACCCCTGGTCGGACGCCGCGTGGCCCGGCCGCAGCGCCCCCGGCGCGCTCTTCTACGAGCTCCACCTCGGGACGTTCACCGCCGAGGGCACCTTCGACGCCGCTGTCGAGCGCCTCGACCACCTCGTCGACCTCGGCGTCGACGTCGTCGAGCTGATGCCCGTCGCGGCCTTCCCCGGCCGGCACGGCTGGGGGTACGACGGGGTCGCGCTGTACGCCGTCCACGAGCCGTACGGCGGGCCGGCGGCCTTCCAGCGGTTCGTCGACGCCTGTCATGCGCGCGGTCTCGCCGTCTGCCTCGACGTCGTCTACAACCACCTCGGGCCGTCCGGGAACTACCTGGCGCAGTTCGGGCCGTACTTCACCGACCAGCACGACACCCCGTGGGGCGACGCGGTGAACCTCGACGACGAGGGCCGCACGCACGTGCGCCGCTTCGTCTGCGACAACGCGCTGCGCTGGTTCGAGGACTTCCACGTCGACTGCCTGCGGCTGGACGCCGTCCACGCCCTCGTCGACGACTCCCGGCAGCACCTGCTCGCCCAGCTCTCCGGCGAGACCGCGGACCTGGCCCGCCGGCTCGGGCGCCCGCTCGGGCTCGTCGCCGAGTCCGACCTCAACGACCCGAGGATGGTCGAGCCGGTCGCCTCGGGCGGGCTCGGGATGACCGCGCAGTGGAGCGACGACCTGCACCACGCGCTGCACGCGCTGCTCACCGGTGAGCAGCAGGGGTACTACGCCGACTTCGGCGGCGCGGACGGCGTCGCCGTCCTGGCCCGGACGCTGACCCGGGTCTTCCGGCACGCGGGCGACTTCTCCGCCTTCCGCGGCACCGACTGGGGGCACCCCGTCGACCCCGCGCGGCACCGGGGCCACCGGTTCCTCGCGTACCTGCAGAACCACGACCAGGTCGGCAACCGGGCGCTCGGCGACCGGGTCACCGCGAGCCTGTCCCCGGGCCGGCTCGCCGCCGGCGCGGCCGTCGTCCTCACGTCGCCGTTCACGCCGATGCTCTTCATGGGCGAGGAGTGGGCCGCCTCGACGCCCTGGCAGTTCTTCACCGACCACGACGCCGAGCTGGGCGCGCTCGTCAGCGCGGGCCGGCGCCAGGAGTTCGGCGCGCACGGCTGGGCCGCGGGCGCCGTCCCCGACCCGCAGGACCCGGCGACGTTCGAGGCGTCCCGGCTCGACTGGGCCGAGGCCGACAAGGACCTCGGCGCGCGGATGCTGCGCTGGCACCACGACCTCGTCCGGCTGCGTCGCAGCGAGCCCGACCTGCGCGACGACGACCTCGCGGCCGTGCTGGTGCGCACCGGGGCCGACTGGTTCGTCGTGCGCCGCGGCGGCTTCGACGTCGCAGTGAACCTCGCCCCGGAGGCCGCGGTGCTGCCCGTCGGGCCGGATGCCGAGGTCGTGCTCGACTGGGACGGTGACGCGCGCGTCGCGGCCGGCGGCGTCCGGCTGCCTGCCGACGGGGTCGCGGTGCTGCGTCGGGGCGCGGACGACGAGGGCTGACCGGCTTCGACGGTCGGCGGACCCCGCGGGTCGCTCAGGGCACGAGGACGTGCGAGGTCTGCGCGAGGAGCATCCGGGTGCTGCCGAGGACGTCCTCCGGCGGCGGGGTCGTCAGGTCGACCTCGAGCCAGAACGTGTACTCGACGCCGCGGGTGGCCCTCGCCAGGCGCCACGACATGACTCCCTGGGCCGCGGCCGGCGGGACGTCGACCCAGACGATGGGCGGCGTCGTCCACGTGTCGGGCCGGGTCGTCGACCGGATCCAGGTGTTGGGCTGGTAGCCGACGCGGTACGTCAGCGCAGCCGGGTCGCCGTTGTGGTACCAGGACAGGGTCACCTGCCCCGGTGAGGGCACCGCGTCGAGGGTGACCTGGCTGCCGGGGTGGTAGCGCTGCGGCCACGTGTACGTGTGCCAGGTGCCGTCGCTGTGCACACCGGTGTCGGCGATGCCGCGGTCCACGCCGCCGATCCCGGGGACGACGAGACGCACGGACGGCGGGTTGCTGCCCTTGACGACCTGCGGGCCGCGCACCCGCGCCGGCCCGCCCTGCGTCGTCCCGGGACCGCCGGCGCAGGAGCAGGTGCCCGGACCCTGCGGGCCGTGCGGGCCGTAGCCCGCGGCCGAGACCGTGCCGGCGGCCGCCCTCTCGGCGGCGGCCTTCTCGGCGGCGGCCTTCTTCGCGGCCGCCTTCTTCGCGGCCGCCTTCTTCTTCGAAGCGGCCTTCTTCTTCGCACCCGCCTTCGGGCCGGCCTTGGTCACCGCCGCAGGCTTCCCCGCCTGCGCGGACGCCGGCGCCGCGGCCTCCTGCGTCCACGCGACCGGCCCGGTCGCCCCGCCGAGCACGCCGGCCAGGTCGTCGGCGAGCAGTGTGCCGCCCGCGAGCACGAGCGTGACCGCGACGAGCGCCCCGGTGAGGACGCCGCTGCGCCGTCCGGCCATCGCTCCCCCTCGTCGTCCCGTCCCTGGCACCGGACCCGTCGGCGCGCGACCGCCGTTCGTGACACGGCGGCCGGCACGTCACCCGGTCGGTCCCGCGACGACCCGGCCGGAGCAGGCGAGGACGGCGGGACGGCGCCCCCCGCGGGGCCGTGGCAGGATCGTTCGCACGCACCGCCCGCTCGTCCGCCCGCAAGGAAGGCCATCACCGTGCCCGTCCCGACCGACCCCGCCGTCAAGCTCGCCGAGTACGCCCACCCCGAGCGGCTCGTCACCACGGCGTGGCTCGCGGAGCACCTCGGCACCCCCGGTCTCGTCGTCGTCGAGTCCGACGAGGACGTCCTGCTCTACGAGACCGGGCACGTCCCCGGCGCGGTGAAGGTCGACTGGCACACCGAGCTCAACGACCGGGTGACCCGCGACTACCTCGACGGCGAGGCGTTCGCCCGGCTCATGTCGGCCAAGGGCATCGGTCGCGACGACACCGTCGTCATCTACGGGGACAAGAACAACTGGTGGGCCGCGTACGCGCTCTGGGTGTTCTCCCTCTTCGGCCACGAGGACGTCCGCCTGCTCGACGGCGGTCGCGCGAAGTGGTTCGCCGAGGGCCGCCCGACGACGACCGAGAAGCCCTCCCGCGACGCGACCGGCTACCCGGTCGTCGAGCGCGTCGACGCCCCGCTGCGCGCCTTCAAGGAGGACGTCCTCGCGCACCTCGGCAAGCCGCTCGTGGACGTCCGCTCCCCGCAGGAGTACACCGGCGAGAAGCTCCACATGCCCGACTACCCGCAGGAGGGCGCGCTGCGCGGCGGCCACATCCCCGGTGCGCAGTCGGTGCCGTGGGCCCGTGCCGCCGACGAGGACGGCACCTTCAAGGCGCGCCCGGCGCTCGAGGCGATCTACCAGGGCGAGAAGGGTCTCAAGGTCACCGACGACGTCATCGCCTACTGCCGGATCGGCGAGCGGTCGAGCCACACCTGGTTCGTGCTGCACCACCTGCTGGGCTTCCCGACCGTGCGCAACTACGACGGCTCGTGGACCGAGTGGGGCAACGCCGTCCGGGTGCCGATCGTCCAGGGCGAGGCCCCGGGCGAGGTCCGGGCGTGACGTCCGGCCCGGGCGGTGACCGCACCGACGACCTGCCCGCCGCGCTCGCCGAGATCGTCGCCGACTTCCAGGAGATGGGCGAGAACGAGCGGCTCCAGCTCCTCCTGGAGTTCAGCCAGGAGCTGCCCGCCCTGCCCGCGCGGCTCGCGGACCACCCCGAGCTCATGGAGCCGGTCCCGGAGTGCCAGTCGCCGATCTTCGTCACCGTCGAGGTCGGGGACGGCGCGGCATCGGCCGGCCCGGCCGGCCCGGCCGATGTTGTCCGGCTCTTCTTCTCCGCCCCCGCCGAGGCGCCGACGACCCGCGGGTTCGCCGGCATCCTCAGCCAGGGCCTCGACGGGCTGCCGGCGGCCGAGCTCCTCGCGGTGCCGGACGACGTCCCGGACCGGCTCGGCCTGACCCGCGCCGTGAGCCCGCTGCGGCTGCGCGGGATGACCGGGATGCTCATGCGCATCAAGCGCCAGGTCCGGGAGAAGACCGCCTCGTGACGGGAGCTCGACCCGTGAGCGAGCTGCGCCTGCTCCTGCCCGGCCCCGTCGTCGTGGGGCGGCTCGCCGACCCCGGCGGCGGCAGCGAGGCCGCGCGGACCCGCGCCGACGCGATCCAGGCGCTCGCAGACCTCTACGCCTACCCGGACCCGGTCCCGGAGACCGGCTGGGTGCGGGCGAACATGGCGAGCACGCTCGACGGCGCGGCGGCCGGCCCCGACGGGCGCTCCCGCTCGATCAGCTCGGACGTCGACCGCGTCGTCTTCTCGGTGCTCCGCGGCCTCGCGGACGTCGTCCTCGTCGGCGCGGGCACCGCCCGCGCCGAGGGCTACGGGCCGCTGCGGCCCAAGCCGGAGTTCGCCGCCCGGCGGCTCGACACCGGCCAGTGGCCGGCCACGGCGCTCGCGTTCGTCACCCGCTCCGGGAAGCTCCCGGACCACCCGGACCTGTTCCGCGGGCCGGACGCCGCGTGGGTCGTCACGTGCGCGGCCGCCGACGTCGAGGCGTTGCGCGAGAAGGCCGGTGAGCGGGTGCTCGTCGCCGGCGAGGCGGACGTCGACCCCGCCGTCGCCGTCGCCCAGCTCGCCGCCCGCGGCATGCGCCGCGTCCTCCTCGAGGGCGGCCCGACGCTGCTCGCCCGGACCGCCGCGACGGGCCGGGTCGACGAGCTGTGCTTCACCCTGACGCCGCGCCTCGAGGGCGGCGACGCGCCCCGCATCGCCCACGGCGCGCCGGCCGGCCTGATGCTGCGCAACGCGCACCTGCTCGAGTGCGAGGGCACGCTGCTCGGCCGCTGGTACGTGCAGAAGCAGGGCTGAACCCGGCAGGTCTTCGGCGTCGGGCGAGTGGGGCGACGCCGCGCCCGTGCCGGGCAACCTGCGGCGGGGTGAGGTCAGCGCCGGACCGTGTGGTGCAGGTGCAGCACCCGGTCGCCGCGCACGACCCGGTCGGGGTCGTCGAGCAGCACCGTGCCGACGTGACCGCCGAAGTACCGGACGCCCTCGCCGAGGACGACGGGGACGACGTCCATCGCCACCTCGTCGACGAGGCCTGCGGAGAACGCCTGCCCGCCGACGTCGCCCGCGGTGACGCTGACGAGCCCGTCGCCGGCCAGGTCCTTCGCGCGGGCGACGGCCTCGGTGACGGACGCGGCGGTCTCGAAGGGCGCGTCGGGGTGCGCGTCGAGCCACTCCTGCGGCAGCGGCCGGTGGGTGACGACGACGAGCCGGCGCCCGGCGCCCGGCTTGCCGTCCCAGCCGTTCGTCAGGTCGAACAGGCGGCGCCCGATGACGGTGACCTCGACGCCGTCCCAGAACGGCTGGACGTACTCCGCCGAGACCCGGGAGAGCTGGAACCGCCACCCGCTGGCGCGGACGACGGCCTCGGTGTCTCCGTTGCCGTACCAGTCGAACAGCGGCCCGACCGAGTGGTCGGGGTAGGCGATGAAACCGTCGATCGAGACGACGGCGTGCATGACGACTCTGGCCATTGCCGGCTCCTTCCGCGGCGCACCACCCCTGTGACCCTCCCACGGGGCAGAACTCATCGACCGCGGCGCCGCCGGCTACAGGACGGCGAGCTTCGCCAGGGCGCTGCCGCGCAGGACAAAGGAGCGCCCGCCGATCGTCCGCGTCACCTCGAGCTGCACGCCGTAGACGTACTCGCCGGTCAGCCACGTGCTCGCGGGGTTGTCGACGAACGGGACGATCCTGATGTCGTAGAGCCCGCCGCCGAGGTTGCTGAACTCGGTCACGGTGACGATGCTGCCGCCCGGTCGGACGTTGAAGCCGTCGCGCAGCGTCCACCCGGCGGGCAGGGCGATCGCGCTCGTCTGGTTGCCGGCGCTCGCCCCGAGGTCGTCGACCGGGACGCCGTCGTGCGTCACGAGGACGCTGATCATCGCCGACGCCGCGACGTTCGCGCCGGAGTCACCGGCCGTCGCGTTGCTGCGGTTCACCTGCATGTGGACGACCAGCTCACCGCTGCCGCCGCCGTGCCTGATGTGCTCGTGCTCGGACATGGTCGCTCCCTTGTGATGGTCGTGCCGGGAGGAACCTGCTGCCGCCGCTGCAGATACATCGGCGACGGGCGCGTCCGGGCGGGCTGTCCCTCGGGCGGCCCGGCCCCGCGTCTGCGCAACTGCGGTCAAGCGCTCTCTGCGCGGCGGGGGCAGGCTGGTGCCGTGAGCACGACCGACGACCACTTCGCCCGCTTCCTCCGCCTCGTCGCCGAGAGCCTCGACGAGACGGACCTCGCGGCCGGTGAGCTCGCCCGTCGGGCCCACATGTCCCGCTACCACTTCGACCGTCTCGTCGCGGCGGTCGGCGGCGAGCCGCCGGCGTCCTTCCGGCGCCGGCTGCTCCTCGAACGGGCGGCGCACCGGATCGTCACCGAGCCGGTGACGATCCTCGAGGTCGCCGTCCAGGCCGGCTACGGCTCGCACGAGGCGTTCACCCGGGCCTTCGTCCGCGCCTACGGCTGCACCCCGTCCGTGGCCCGGTCTGCGCAGCCGCCGTCGTTGCGGCTGCCCGCGCCCAGCGGGGTCCACTTCCACCCGCCGGGCGGCGTTGTGCTGCCCGCCGAACGAAAGGTGACTGCGATGGACGTCCTCGCAGGCATGGTCCGTCACCACGTGTGGCTCGTCGGCGAGATCCTCGACCGGGCGCGGCATCTCGACGACGAGGTGCTCGACCGGCCCGTCGAGCTCTCCGTCGACGGGATCGACGAGCACCCGACCTTCCGCGGCCTGCTGCACCGCCTCGTCGGCCAGCAGGAGATGTGGCTCGCCGCGGTCGAGGGTCGGGGCCGCCCGGACAACGACCCGCCGCCGGAGACCGCCCTCGACTACGTGGAGGGCAGGCCGCCCCGCGAGACGCTGTCGCGGCTTCGGGTCCGGTACGCCGACGTCGGCTCCCGGTTCGTCGGGCTGCTGGAGACCGTGGAGCGTGAGGGCCGGTTCGCCGACACGTTCGTCGACGCCGTGTGCGACCCGCCGCAGACGTTCACGTACGGCGGGATGTTCGCCCATGTGCTGACGTTCGGCGGCCATCGCCGGACGCTCGCGCTCGGTGCCCTCTCGGACGCCGGCGTCAGCGATCTCGGGGCGGGCGACCCGATGACGTGGATCGCGGAGCGGGTCTGACCGGCACGTCGACCGACCGGACCGGCTCGCACGCCGTGACGGACCCCGCGGGCCACAACACCGAGACCCCTACAGCGACAGCAGGAACCGTGCGACGGCGGTGTCCCAGCCGTCCGGGTCGACGTTCCACTCCTTGGTGTGCCGGGCCCCGCTGACCGGCACGAACGTCACGACGTCCGGCCGGGCCAGGGCGAGCCGCCGCGACGGCCCGGACGGGACGAACTCGTCGTCGTCGCTGTGGATGAGCAGCACCGGCACCCGGAGCTCGGCGGCCCGGGTCACCCAGTCGAGCCGGTCCAGGGACAGCGGCGTCTCGACCCCGGCGAGGCGGCGCGCATGGGTGTGCTCGAGGACGGCCTGGGAGAGCCGGCCGATCCGGGCCGGCAGCCGGTTCACCTTCGCGTGGTGGTCGAGGACGTCCCGCCAGTCGACGACCGGGGCGTCGAGCACGACGGCCCGGATCCGGTCGGCGACCCACGAGCGCGACATCGTCTGCAGCGCGATGGCGCCGCCCATCGACCAGCCGGCGAGGACGACGTCCTGCGCGCCCGCGCCGAACGCGTGGACGACGGCCGACTCGACGTCGAGCCACTCGGCCTCGCCGAGGTGGTACCGCCCGCCCGGGGACGGCGCGGCGTCCCGGTCGTTGCGGTAGGAGACGACGAGCGCCGGGAACCCCAGGCGGTGCAGGACCGGCAGGGCCCGCAGGCACTCCTCGCGGGTCGCGCCCCGGCCGTGGACGAGCAGCACCCACGTGCGGCGCTGCGGGACCGACGCCGACGGCGGCACGAACCACGCGGGCATCGCGCCGAGCGCCGTCGACACCTCGACGTCCTCGTAGGCCAGGTCGAGCGCCGAGCCGGGCGTGCCGGCGTAGTAGTACTGGTTCCAGCGGGCGGCGCCCTCGCGCAGCCGCCCCGAGTCGACCGCGACGAGCCGCCGGGTCACGGTGCGGGCCGCCGTGTCGTGGTCGATGACCTCGCCGACGCGGGCGTGGCCCCCGCCGCCGTCGAGCCAGACGCCGTACCGGCCGGGCGCCGTCGTCTCGGCCGTCGCGCGCAGGGTGAGCGTCCCTGCCCCGACACCGAGGATCTCGACGTCGTCGGGCCGCTCGCCGTCCGGCGAGACGACCCGCCGGGCGAAGTAGGCCGCCGTCGCGGACACCGCCGCCCCGGCGGCGAGCACGGTGCCGGCCCCGACGACCGCACCCCGCAGGAGGAGGTTCAGTGCCGCGGGTCGTTGCGGGGTGCCGGTCATGGCTGCATTCTGCCGACCGGCCGTCGCGGCCGCGCACCCGGGACGGTCACCGCGCACCCGGGACCGCCGTCCGCGGCGGACGGCGCCGGACTGCGTAGGCTGAGGCGGCCCCGGCAGGACGCCGGGTGCAGCAGGCCCCAGTACGACCCGGACGAACGACAGGAGTGCCGAACGTGACCGACGCTTCCCCGACGATCGTGCTGCTCACCGAGCAGGCCCTGACCCCGGGCGACGCGGCGCGGATCACGGCGTTCCACGCCGACGACTCGCCGGCCTACCGGGTCGTCGTCCCCGCCGACACCGAGCGCAGCCTCCTCGTCGACGTGCTCGACCACCTCAGCCTGCTCGAGCTGCGCGAGGCGCTCGACGCCGTCCGCGGCCGCGACGACGACGCCGGCGACCGCGCGGCCGCCGGCCAGGCGCTCGCCGCGACCCTCGCCGAGCTGAAGGCCGTCGGTGTCGAGGCGACCGGTGAGGTCGTCGCGGGCGACCCCGTCGACACCCTCGCCGCCCAGATCGCGACGACCGGCGCGACCGAGGTCGTCGTCGTGACCCGTCTGCACGCCGTCGAGGACACCTTCCACACGGACTGGGCGTCCCGCGCCCGCGAGCGCCTCGGCGTGCCCGTGCTGCACGTCTACGCCGGCTCCAGCTGGGTCGGCTGACCGCTCCCCCGCCGGGCGGCCCCGGACGGGCGGGACGGGCGGCCCGGCGGCCGGCGGGTGGCTCAGCGGCCGGGGAGCTCCGCGAGCCCGCGGCTGAAGATGAGGAACGAGGCGAGCAGCGACAGCCCGGTGAGCTGCGGCTCGGCCTCCTGGTACATGAGCGTCGCCAGCCCGAGCCACACCGCGATCCCCATGAGCAGGATCGAGATGAACGGCGAGGGCTTGGCCGGCGGGGGCGGCGGCGGTGCGGCCGCGCCCCGGACGACCGCGCGGCCGGGGTCGCCCGCCGGGCCCTCGACCTCGACGTCGTCCTCGACGTGCCCCTTGGCCCCGATGGGCAGCAGGACGTTGAGCGAGCTCGCGACGAGGAACAGCGACGCGATGAGGGCGGGGACCCGCAGCCCGGTGTCCGCGCCGGAGCGCTGGTCGACCAGGCCGAGGACGACGCCCAGGACGAGCACGAAGACGGCGACGGCCTTCTCGGTGACGTCCTCGCGGGAGCCCTTGGGCGGGAGCCGGTCGCCCGTGGAGGACACCCGCTGGGATTCGGTGTTCGCCATCTCGTCCACCCATCGAGTCGCCGGGTCCGGTCGCGTGCACGCCACCGGGCGCGACGAGCGTCACCCGGACGGCGCACCGGTGCTGAGCCCACGGTAACGGCTAACCGACGATCGGTGCAGCAGGGACTGCGTCACGGTCGACACGAGGTGACGACGACCGCGCCGGGAACGCCCGGGGCGTCACGACGGTTGGTGCGGATGTGGGGCCCGACCGGGCCGGGTGCGAGAGGATCGCACCGACCACCCAGGAGGAGGTGCGGATTGCACGACACCGGACGCCAGTACCCCGTGACCCTCACCGACGATCAGTGGCGGGAGCGGCTCACCGCCGCCGAGTACCAGGTGCTCCGCAAGGGCGGCACCGAGCGGGCGTTCACGGGCGAGTACTGGGACGACCACACCGAGGGCGTGTACGCCTGCCGGGCGTGCGACGCCGTCCTGTTCCGCAGCGCCGAGAAGTTCGACAGCCACTGCGGCTGGCCGTCGTTCTGGGCGCCGATGGCGGGCGACCGGGTCGAGTACATCGAGGACACGACGCTCGGCATGCGTCGCGTCGAGGTGCGCTGCGCCGCGTGCGGGTCGCACCTCGGGCACGTCTTCGAGGGCGAGGGCTACGACACCCCGACCGACCAGCGGTTCTGCATCAACTCGATCAGCATCCGCCGGGAGGCCACGGACTCATGAGCGGGCCAGCGCCCGGCGCCGTCCCCGGACACCCCGAGCCCGGTCTCACCGGGCCCGGGGAGCCGTCGCGGGCCTCGGCCGCGCCGTGGGTCCGGGCGACGGCCCCGGGCGGGCTGCCGCTCGTCCTCGGGGACGACCTCGGGATCGCGCCCGCGATCCGCTGGGACTCCTGGGCGACCCTGCTGCCGGGCAGCGCCGCGGCGCTGCTGCGGCTGCGCGGAGCGGCCGGCCCGGAGCCGGTCGACCTCGACCCCGCCACCCGGCACGTGTGGATCGACGACGACACCGGGCCGGTGGCCGTGCTGCGGGCCCGGCAGGTCGAGGACGACGGCCCGGCGGGCGGGACGGCGCTGCTCGTCGAGGGCCTCACGGTGCGCCCCGACGTCCGCCACCTGGGTCTGGGCGGGGCGCTGCTGTCCGAGGTGCTGGCCCGCTCCGGGGGCCGCCCGCTCGTCGCGGACGTGCCCTCGGAGGCGGTGGCCCTCTTCACCCGGCTGCAGTTCGCAGCCACGGCGACGGTGCTCGACACGAGCGGTCGGGTCGAGGCCCTGACCCGGATGCGGCGCATGCCCGAGGCGCCCTGGCGCGAGGCCTGAGCCCTCGCCCGGGCCGCCCGCCGGGGCCGCGTCAGCGCAGGGTCGCGACGAGCTCCCCGAGCGGCACCCGCGGGCCGGTGTAGAACGGCACCTCCTCGCGCACGTGCCGGCGCGCGTCGACCGCCCGCAGCTCGCGCATGAGGTCGACGATGCGGTGCAGCTCGTCGGCCTCGAACGCGAGGAGCCACTCGTAGTCCCCGAGCGCGAACGACGCGACCGTGTTCGCGCGGACGTCACCGAAGCTGCGCGCCGCCATGCCGTGCTCGACGAGCATCGCCCGGCGCTCCTCCTCGGGGAGCAGGTACCACTCGTAGGACCGGACGAACGGGTAGAGGCACAGGTAGCCGCGCGGCTCCTCCCCCGCCATGAACGCCGGGACGTGCCCCTTGTTGAACTCGGCCGGGCGGTGCAGGCCGACGTTCGACCACACCGGGCGCAGGTGCGCGCCGAGCGCCGTCCGGCGCAGCGCGTGGTACGCCTCCTGGACCGTCTCGACCTCGGGGGCGTGCCACCAGACCATGACGTCGGCGTCCGCCCGCAGGCCCGCGACGTCGTACCAGCCGCGGACGACGAGCCCCTTGCCGGCGAGGCCCTCGAGCGCCTGCTCGACCTCGGCGACGAGCGCCTGCCGGTCGCCGGTCACCGGGTCGGCCGCGAAGACCGACCACATCGTGTACCGGATCGTGTCGTTGATCTCGCGGGCGGGGACGCGCTGCGCGCCGTGCTCGTCGCTCATGTCGTCATTCTCCCTCAGGCCGGTGCGGGTCGTGCCGCGAGGTCTGCCGCCACCGTGGACGCCGCCCGCCGGGCCGCCGCGACGCACGCCGGCACGCCGACGCCCTCGAAGGCCGCCCCGCAGACCGCGAGCCCGGGCAGGGCCTCGACGTCGTCACGGACGGCGCCGACGAGGGCGACGTGGCCGACGGCGGGCTGCGGCAGCGCACCGCCCCAGCGGACGACGGTCGTCGCGGCCGGGGCGAGCGGCCGGCCGAGGATGCCCGCGGCGTCGGCGACGGCGAGCCGGGTCAGCTCGTCGTCGTCGTGCTGGAGCGAGGCCTCCTCGCCGTGCCGGCCGACGGACAGCCGGACGACGACGTGGTCGCGGTCGAGCGCGTCGGTCCAGGCCCACTTGCGCGAGGAGAAGGTCATCGCCTTGACGAGCCGGCCCTCGACGGGCGGCACGAGGACGCCCGACCCGGGCAGCCCGACGGCCTGGTCGCGGGGCAGCAGCAGCCCGACGACACCGACGCTCGCCGTCTCGACAGCGCCGAGCCGGGCCGCGGCGGCGGGTGCGACGTCGGCGAGGAGCCGGGCGGCAGGCGCGGCCGGGACGGCGAGCACGACGGCGTCCGCGTCGACGAGCTCGGGTGCGGAGGCCGGGCCGACGACGAGCCGCCAGCCGGACGCCGTCCGGCTCAGGCCGCGGACCGTCGCCCCGGTGCGCACCTCGACGCCGCGGCCCGCCAGCCGGGTGGCGAGCCGCTGCGGCAACCGGCCGACGCCGCCGCGGATCCCGGCGAACACCGGCAGCACGGGCGGTGCCCCGACGTCCGAGGGGTCGAGCGCTCCCCCGCCCGGGGCGTGCGCGCCGTGGCCGCCGCCGGCGAGCGGGGCCGCGCGCATCTGCCGGACGGCGGCGAGCAGTGAGCCGCCGGCGGCCGCCGCGGCGTAGAGCTGGGGGACGGTCGCGCGCAGGCTGAGCCGGTCGGCGTGCCCGGCGTAGACCCCGCCGAGCAACGGCTCGACGAGCCGGTCGACGACGGCCCGGCCGACCCGGGCCGCGACGTACGACGCGACGTCGACGTCGTCCCCGACCTCGGTCGGCGGCAGGCCGGGCTCGGCCGCCGCGCGCTCGACGTCGGCGTCGGACAGGAAGCCCCGCAACGTGTTCGGGTCGCCCGGCACCCCCATGAGGGTGCCGCCGGGCAGTGGCCGCAGGACGCCGTCGACGAGGACGTTCGCTGCGGTGGTCACCGGGTGCACCGTGTCGTCGGCCAGGCCGGCCTCGGCGATGAGCTCGAGCGCCTCGGGCCGCCGCGCGAGCACCGACTCGGCACCGACGTCGATGCTCACGGGGCCGAGCGGGCCGCTGCGCAGGATGCCGCCGACACCGGGCGACCCCTCGAGCACGAGTACCTCGGGCACGACGTCGCCGGCGCGCGCCGGGTCGGTGAGGTGCCATGCCGCGGTGAGCCCGCTGATCCCTGCACCCACGACGACGACCCGCGGCCGTGCCCTTCTGCCCTGCTCGCCCGTCACGTGTCGTTCCCGCCCCTCGCACCGTGGCCGCTCACGTGACCAGCCTGACACCTGCTCGGGACGCTACCGATCCCGGAGTGCGACACCACCGTGACCAAAGGCCGGGACGCTGGCGCACAGAGATCACCGCGGGCAGCGCCTCACGGTGATCACTTCGTGACCTGCGGCCGTGCAACGGCGGCCCCGCCGGTGACGTCCCCCGACCGAACCGGGCCGCGACGCGGCTCCCGAGCACCGGAGGCCGCCATGTCCCCCGCACGACGCATCCGCACCGGACCACGCCTCGCGGCCATCGCAGCCGCCGCTCTCCTGACGCTCGCCGCGTGCGGCGGCTCGAGCGAGGGCGGCACCTCGTCGGGCGCCGCCTACGACAGCTCCGCGGAGGGTGCGGGCGGCGGCGACGCCGGAGGTCTGACGGACAGCAGTGCCGCGGCCGCGAGCCCCGCGGCCGCGCCCGCGGACCAGGCGGCCGGCGGCGCGTCCTCGGACGGCGCGAAGGCACCCTCGGGCGCGAACCTCGTCTCGGCGGAGACCGCCGGCCAGCGCCGGATCAGGACCGCGGACGTCACGCTCACCGTGAAGGACCTCGACGTCGCCGCGGTGAAGGTCCGGGCGATCGCCGACGGGCTCGGCGGGTACGTCTCCTCCGAGACGACCGGCATCTCGCAGGGCGTCACCGCCCCCGACGGGTCGACCGCCCGGTCGGTGGAGTCCGGCGAGGGTGTCGTCGTCCTGCGCGTCCCCGAGCCCCAGCTCGACACCGCCCTGACGAAGGTCGGCGCCATCGGCACCGTCGTCAGCCGCAGCGCGACCGACCAGGACGTCACGGGCGAGATCGCCGACGTCGCGAGCCGGATCGAGACGCAGAAGCAGTCCGTGGCCCGGACCCGCGAGCTCCTCGCGAAGGCGAACACGGTGCAGGACATCGTCTTCATCGAGGGTGAGCTCACCCGCCGGCAGGCCGACCTGGAGGCCCTCCAGGCCCGCCTCAAGTCGCTCTCGAGCCGCGCGGACCTGTCGACCCTCACGGTGACGCTGCAGGTGCCGGGCACCCCCGCGGCGCAGGCCGAGGAGCCGAAGAACGGCTTCCTCGCCGGGCTCGACGCCGGCTGGGAGGCGCTCGTCGCGAGCACCAACGTCATCCTCACGGTGCTCGGCGCGGTGCTGCCCGTCGGCATCGTCCTCGCGGTCGTCGGCTACCCGGCGAGCGTCCTGCTCCGCCGCCGCTCGCAGCGCCAGGCCGCCGAGCGCGAGGCCGCCGCGGCCCGCTGGGCCACCCAGCAGGCGGAGGCCCACGCCGCCGCCCAGCAGGCGGCACAGACACCCGCCACCGTCCAGGTCCCGGTCATGGCCGGCGCCCCCACCCAGCCCCCGTCGAACA
>NZ_MWLN01000004.1 GCF_002198655.1 Kineosporia sp. A_224 | reverse complement strand
CCCCAAGCAGCCCTTCGCGCTCGCCGACTACCTGCAGCCCGGCGCGCTGGTCTGCCCGGGCGCCGGCCCCGGCTCCGTCCCGTCCGGCCCGTAGCCGCTCATCGCTGCTGCTCCTGCGTCAGCTCGAGGAACGCCGTCTCCAGGTCGGCGCTGATCCGGCTCAGCTCGCTGACGAAGAACCCGCGCTCGGCGAGCGCCCGGGTCACCGCCGCCGGGTCGGGGACGCCGTGCACCCGCCACGCGTCCGGCGTCGTCGCGCCGTCCGGCACGTGCGGCGTGACCGTCCAGCCCGCCTGCTCGAGCACCGCCTTCGCGCCTGCCGGGTCCGCGACCTGCACGCGGACGTCGTCCGAGGAGCGGCCCTGGAGCACCTCTCGCACGGTGCCCGAGGCGACGCAGCGGCCGCGGGCCAGGATCGTCACGTCGTCGCAGACCGCCTGCACCTCCGACAGCAGGTGCGAGGAGAGGAAGACCGTCGTCCGGCCGTCGTTGCCGAGGCGCCGGATCAGCTCGCGGACGTCGCGGATGCCCGCGGGGTCGAGCCCGTTGCTCGGCTCGTCGAGGATGAGCAGGCGCGGCCGCTTGAGCAGTGCGGCAGCGATGCCGAGCCGCTGCTTCATGCCGAGCGAGTAGCCCTTGAAGCGGTCGTCGGCACGCGCGGTGAGGTCGACGGTCTCGAGCACCTCCTCGACCCGGGCCCGGGGCACGCCCGCGGTCTCGGCGAGCAGGCGCAGGTTGAGCCGGCCGGAGAACGTCGGGAAGAACAACGGGGTCTCGACGAGCGCGCCGACCGCGCCGACGACCTGCGGCAGCGCCTGCGGGACCGGCCGCCCGAGCAGCCGCAGCGACCCCTCGTCGGCCGCGACGAGCCCCAGGAGCATCCGGATCGTCGTCGTCTTGCCGGAGCCGTTCGGCCCGAGGAAGCCGTGGACACCGCCCTCCCGGACGACGAGGTCGAGCCCGTCGAGGGCCCGCTCGGGCGGCTTGCGCCGGCGCCGGTAGACCTTGTGCACCCCCGCCGCCTCGATGACGGTGCTCGACATACCCCCCCCTCTCNCTCTCCCCGACCATCGCCCACCCGAGTTACTAGCGCGTATGACCCAGTTGGTGGGTCAGACGCGCTAGTAACTCGGAGGGCCCGGCCCCCCGGGTCGTGCTGATCCTTCGGAGGGTGGCACACCGGGGACGTGGATCAGCCCGCGACGTGCCGGTCGTGCTGCAGCCGTGCCTCGACGAGGAGCGCCGGGTCCCACGGCAGGGGCCGGACGTCGTACCCGGCCCGGGCGTGGTGGTCCAGGACGGCCCGCTCGACGACCTCGGTCGGCACCCCGGACGGCCGGGCACCCGCGACGTCGAGGTGCAGCACCGACTCGACCGACCCGACGGACGCCGGGTCCCAGGCCAGGCCGAGCGCGGCGTGCACCTCGTCGAGCACGGTCCGGAGCCGGTCCGCGTCGCGGACGACGACGAGGCTGCTGAACAGCCACGCCCCCCGGACGACGCGCTGCGCCGTCCCCGCGAGCTTGACCCGACCCGACGCGTTGACGCTGTGGTCGCCGGGGCAGTACTCGCCCGGCACCGCCCCGACCCGGGCGTCGACGCCGAGGTCCCGCAGCGCCCCCGTGAGGATCGCCGCACCGCGCTCGTACCGGGGCCGGATCCCGGTCCGCGGGTCGAGGTCGGCGCTCACGAGGTCGAGCAGCAGGCAGCCCTCGTGGTAGGCCGCCGCGCGCCCGCCGCGCTGCCGGACGACGGGCTCGAAGCCGTGCGCGCGCGCCGCGGCGAGAGCCGCCGGCCAGCCGGGCGCGAGGGTGTCGAGCCGGCTGAAGGCGAGCGTCGGCCGGGGCCGCGCGAGCCGGAGCACCGCCGGGCCGACCGGGTCGGCCTGCGCCCGGGCGAGCAGCGCAGGACCGAGCGCGACGTCGTCGAGCGGCGCGACGCCGTCCGGCGTGCGGAGCACGAGGAGCGGCGACGTCATGCCCACCATCCTGCCCGGACCGTAGGCTCGGGCGGTGACCCTTCCTGACCTCATCCCCCGGTCGGTCCTCTTCGGCAACCCGGACCACATGGCGACGGCGATCTCCCCGGACGGCACCCGGCTCGGCTGGGTCGCCCCCGAGGACGGCGTGCTCAACGTCTGGGTCGGCCCGCTCGACGGGTCGAGCCCCGCGCGGGCCGTGACGCACGACCGCGACCGCGGCGTCCGCACCTACGCCTTCTGCCACGACGACCGCCACCTCGTCTACCTCCAGGACACGGCGGGCGACGAGTCCTGGCGGCTCTACGTGCTCGACCTGGAGACCGGCGAGGCGACCCTCGCCACGCCCGGCGAGGGCGTGCAGGCCCGGATCATCGGGCACAACCGCTGGCACCGCGGCACCGTCCTGCTCGCGCTCAACGCGCGCGACCCGCAGCTCCACGACGTCCACGCGCTCGACCTCGCGACCGGCGGGCTCACGCTCGTCGCCGAGAACCCGGGCTTCGTCGACTGGCTCGTCGACAGCGACATGCGGCTGCGCGGCGCGCTGACCATGGACGCCGACGGCGGTGCGCAGATCCACCTGCGGCGCAGCCTGCCGGCGAGCGCGGACGCCGGGCCCGACCCGGAGGCGTCCGACCCGGCGTCCTACGAGCTCTGGCTCGAGGTGCCGCCGGACGACGCCGCCTCGACCGACGTCCTCGGCTTCACCCGCGACGAGACCGGCGGCCCGGGCGCGCTGCTGCTCATGTCGAGCATCGACGCGAACGCGACCCGGCTCCAGCGGCACGACCTCGCGACCGGCGAGGTCGCGCTGCTCGGGGCGGACGACCGGTACGACGTCGCCGGCGCCTGGCAGAACCCCGAGACGCTCGAGGTGCAGGCGGTCGAGTACCTGCGCGAGCGGCAGGAGGTCGTCCTCCTCGACCCCTCGCTGCAGGCCGACCTGGACGCCGTCCACGCCCTGCGCGCGCTGCCCGGCATCGGCGACGGCGAGATCTCGGTCGGGCGCCGGGAGCGCTCGGACCGCTGGTGGACCGTCGCGGTCTCGCCGAGCGACGGGCCGGTGAACTTCTTCGTCTACGACCGGACGACGCAGCAGGCGCGGCACCTCTTCCCGCACCGGGCCGAGCTCGTCGGCCGCCCGCTCGCCGTCATGGAGCCGTTCTCCTTCACGGCGCGGGACGGTCTCACCGTGCACGGGTACCTGACGTTCCCCACAGGTGTCGAGCGCAGCGGGCTGCCCGCCGTCCTCAACGTGCACGGCGGCCCGTGGGCCCGGGACACGTGGGGCTTCGACCCCGAGGCGCAGTGGCTCGCGAACCGCGGCTACGTCTGCGTGCAGGTGAACTTCCGCGCCTCGACCGGGTACGGCAAGGCGTTCCTCAACGCCGGCGACAAGCAGTGGGGCGCCGCGATGCAGGACGACCTCACGGACGCCGTCGCGCACGTCGTGGCGCAGGGCTGGGTCGACCCCGACCGGGTCGGGATCTACGGCGGCTCGTACGGCGGCTACGCGGTGCTCGCGGGGGCAGCGTTCACGCCCGACCTCTACCGCTGCGGCGTCGACATCGTCGGCCCGTCGAACCTCGCGACGCTCCTCGCGTCGGTCCCGGAGTACTGGCGCCCGCTCATCTCGATGATGTACCGCCGGGTCGGCAACCCCGAGACCGAGGCGGCGCTGCTCGAGGAGCGCTCGCCGCTGTCGGCGGTCGACAAGATCCGGATCCCGCTGCTCGTCGTCCAGGGCGCGAACGACCCCCGGGTCAAGCAGGCCGAGGCCGAGCAGATCGTCGCCGCCCTCACGGCGAAGGGCCTGCCGCACGAGTACCTGCTCTTCGAGGACGAGGGCCACGGGCTCGCCAAGCCGCAGAACCGGGAGCGGATGTACGCCCGGGCCGAGGCGTTCCTCGCCGAGCACCTCGGCGGCCGGGTCGAACCGCCCGCGGCGGGCTGACCCGCCCCGGCTGTCCGGCCCGGACTGTCCGGCCCCGGCTGCCCGGCCCCGCCGTAGCCGGTCCGCCCCGCACCAGGACGCAGCAGAACGCACCGCGGCCCCGCTCGAGAGAGCGGGGCCGCGGTGCGTTCTGCCTCAGGGCCGGGCAGCCAGGGCCGGGCAGCCGGGGCCGG
>NZ_MWLN01000039.1 GCF_002198655.1 Kineosporia sp. A_224 | reverse complement strand
CCGCTGACCCGCCACCCCTGGCCGCCCACCCCGCTCATGCTCGCGCCGGGTACCGGAACCACCGCTCCCGCAGCCGGTCTCCGGTACCCACCCCGAGCACGAGCAGCCGAAGGCAGCGGGCGCCGAGCCGCGGCGTCACCGCGGTGCTTCAGGCACCCGGCGTGTACGCCCCGAGCCCGCGTCGCGCCCCCGGGACCGTATCTCCCGGGTGCCTGACGACAACGCCGCCGCCAGACCAGCCCGCGCGACCCCCGCCCTCCGCCCCGACCACAGCCGAGAAGAGCGCAGAGAAAGAAGGATCAGGCGTCAGGCACGAGCCACACCGCCCCGAGCGGCGGCACTCGCAGGACGGCGGACGCCGGCCGCCCGTGCCACTCCTCGACCGTCGCCTCGACCGCCCCGAGGTTGCCGACGCCCGACCCGCCGTACTGCTCGGCGTCGGTGTTGAGCAGCTCACGCCAGCGCCCGCCCGAGGGCAGCCCGACGCGGTAGTTCTCGTCCGGCACCGCGGAGAAGTTGACGATGCAGACGAGCGGGTTGCCGGCGGAGTCCTTGCGGAGGAACGAGAACGTGTTGTGCGGTGCGTCGTTCGCGTCGATCCACTCGAAGCCGGCGCCGTCGTTGTCGACCTCCCAGAGCTGCGGGTTCTGCGAGTACCGGGAGTTGAGGTCGCGGACGAGCTGCTGGAGCCCGGCGTGCCAGGGCGTCTCCTCGAGCCACCAGTCGAGGCTGCGGGACTCGGCCCACTCGGCCTCCTGCCCGAGCTCGTTGCCCATGAAGATCAGCTGCTTGCCCGGGTGCGCCCACATGAAGGCGAGGTAGGCGCGCACGTTCGCGAGCTGCTGCCAGCGGTCGCCGGGCATCTTGCGCAGGAGCGAGCCCTTGCCGTGGACGACCTCGTCGTGGCTGATGGGCAGCACGAAGTTCTCGGTGAAGGCGTACACGAGCGAGAACGTCATCTGGTGGTGGTGGTACTGCCGGTGGATCGGCTCCTTGCTCATGTACTGCAGGGAGTCGTGCATCCAGCCCATGTTCCACTTCATGCCGAACCCGAGGCCGCCGAGGTGGGTGGGCCGCGTGACACCCGGCCACGCCGTCGACTCCTCGGCGATCGTCACGATCCCGGGGACGCGCTTGTACGCCGTCGCGTTCGTCTCCTGGAGGAAGCTCACCGCCTCGAGGTGCTCACGGCCGCCGTAGATGTTCGGCACCCACTCGCCGTCCTTGCGCGAGTAGTCGAGGTAGAGCATCGAGGCGACGGCGTCGACCCGCAGGCCGTCGATGTGGAACTCCTCGAGCCAGTAGAGCGCGTTCGCGACGAGGAAGTTGCGGACCTCGGTGCGGCCGAAGTTGAAGACGTGGGTGCCCCACTCGGGGTGGTCGCCCTTGCGCGGGTCGCCGTACTCGTAGAGCGCCTCGCCGTCGAACTTCGCCAGTGCCCACTCGTCCTTGGGGAAGTGCGCGGGCACCCAGTCGACGATGACGCCGATCCCGGCCTGGTGCAGCCGGTCGACGAGGTAGCGGAAGTCGTCGGGGTGGCCGAACCGCGACGTCGGCGCGTAGTACGACGTGACCTGGTAGCCCCACGAGCCGCCGAACGGGTGCTCGGCGACCGGCATGAGCTCGACGTGGGTGAAGCCGAGGTCGCTGAGGTAGCCGGTGAGCTGGTCGGCGAGCTCGCGGTACGACAGGCCCTGCCGCCACGAGCCGAGGTGCACCTCGTAGACGCTCATCGGGCCGTTGAGCGGGTCGCGCGACGCGCGCGCGGTCATCCAGGCGTCGTCCTGCCAGGTGTAGTCCGAGACGGTGACGACGCTCGCGGTGGACGGCGGGACCTCGGTGCCGAACGCCATCGGGTCGGCCTTCTGCCGCCAGTAGCCGTCCTTGCCGAGGATCTCGAACTTGTACCGGGTGCCCGCGCCGATGTCCGGCACGAAGAGCTCCCAGACGCCGATCGACCCGAGGCTGCGCATCGCGTGGCCGCGGCCCACCCAGTGGTTGAAGTCGCCGACGACGCGCACGGCCTGCGCGTTCGGCGCCCACACGGCGAAGGACGTGCCGGTGACGTCGCCCATCCCGCCCGGGTAGTGCCGGACGTGCGCGCCGAGCACCTCCCAGAGGTTCTCGTGCCGGCCCTCGCCGATGAGGTACTGGTCCATCTCGCCGAGCGTCGGCAGGTAGCGGTACGGGTCGTCGACCCGGGTCGTGCCGACGCCGTCGTACTCGACGTCGATCCGGTAGTCGCTGACCTGTGCGGTCGGCAGGACGGCGGTCCAGACGCCGTCCCACTCGTGCGCCATCGGCACGACGGAGGCGTCGGGCAGGACGACGGCCACGGACGCCGCGAACGGGCGCAGCGTCCGCACAGTCACGTGCCCGTCGTGCGGGTGCGCCCCGAGCACCGAGTGCGGGCTGTGGTGCGAGCCCGTCGCGACGCGGGACATCTGGTCCGGGTCGACGGGGGCGGCGCTCGCGGCGGCGGCGCGGTTCGGCGTGATCCGCGGGATGCCGCCGGCCGGGGTGTGCGCGGCCCCGTCGTCGGGCGCGGGCGGGGTGATCTCGGCCGGCTCGTCGGCCCCGATCGGCCGGCCGGGGCCGGAACCGCCCGGCGCACGGTCGGTCGCGACGTCCGTCGCCGGCGCGGTGCCGTTCGCCCCGGCGGGTGCGGCCGGGTCGGTCGTGGGGGCGTCTGCAGCGCGGGGCTCGTCGGGCATACCGGCAGTCTTTCGCCTCCGGGACCGCCGCGCCAATGACCCTGGCACGACGAGGGCGGCGCGCCGCCGGCATCCGGCGTGCGGGGCCGTCTGTGGCGCGTTCGCCGAGTGGGTCTGGGGGCGCTCGCCAACCGGATCAGCTCGCCGGGACGCCGGCTCACCGGGTCGTAGGCTGCGCGACGGCGGACGGAGCCCTGAGGAGCGGCGATGTGGTTTCCCCAGCCCGGGACCATGGTGTGGGAGCCCGGCGACGACGGCCCGTGGTCGGCGGACGCGGCGCGCGAGTTCGCCGCACGGGGCTGTCGCAAGCTCTCGATGCGCGTGCCCGCCGGGGTCACCGTGCCGGACCTGGACTTCGTGACCTCGATCCCGGGCCTGACCGGGTTCGAGTTCGAGGGCAGGGTCCGGGACGACGGCGCGGCGTTCGCCGTGGAGGGGCTGCAGGAGCTCACGCTCGTGACGAACCGGCGCACCGTCCCGGACGTCGTGAACCCCGCACTCCGGCGGTTGTACGTCAACTTCCGCCCGGCGCTGGACGTCGCCCGTCTCGCACCGGCGCTCGAGTGGCTGCGGGTGGGCCGGTTCGGCGGTGACGACCTCGAGTGGCTGCGCGGCGCCTCGTCGTTGCTCACCGTCGACCTCGAGGGACGACGGCAGGAGGCGAGCCTGGCCGGTGTCGAGGAGTGTCATGCGCTCGTGACACTGCGCAGTGTCGGTGTGGCGGTGCGGGACAGCACCCCGCTGCGCGGGCTGGCCCGCCTCGAGCAGGTGAAGCTCCTGTCCCGCAGGCCCTCCCGGCCGCACGGACCGATGGACCTCTCGGCGATCGGTGGTGATGCGCTGGGCACCTTGTGGATCGGCCACGCGCCGACCGTGCTCGGGGTCGGGGACCTGGTGACCAGGCCCCGCCTGCGCGACGTGCGGCTCATCGAGTGCGGCCTCGCGCCGGCGGAGCGGGCCCTGCTCGAGGGGCTGGCCCCGCGCGTGCGTGTCGACATCTTCGACCGCTAGCCCCGGGCCCCCGGCCGCCGGGCCGGCCGTGACGCGCACCACGGCCCTTCCCGCGCGCGGCAGGCAGCGCCTAGCCTCCGGCACATGAGCGCCTCCGACGTCCCCATCCCCGTCCTCGACCTCGGCCCGTGGCGTGACGGCACCCCGGCAGACCGGGCCTCGGTCGCCGGTGCCCTCGACGCCGCCCTGCGCCGCTCCGGGTTCGTCCTCGTCACCGGGCACGGCGTCCCGGCGGAGCTCACGGCCGCCGTCCGGGCCGTCGCCCGGGAGTTCTTCGCCCTCCCGGACGACGTCAAGCGGCGGTACGCCGCGGGCGTCGACGGTCGCGGCTGGCTGCCGCCGGGCGTCGAGGCGAACGGCTACAGCGAGGGGACGCCGACGCCGCCGGACCTCAAGGAGTCGCTGAGCTACGGCGCGGACACCCCGACCGGGGACGCCGCGCTCGACGCCCGCTGGTTCCAGCCGAACCCCTGGCCCGGCGAGATGCCGGACGTCCAGCGGCTGTTCGCCGCGTACGGCGCGGTCATGCGCGCGCTCGCCGACGACCTGCTCGCCGTCGCCGCGGTCGCCCTCGGCCTGCCGGAGGACTTCTTCGTGCCGCACACCCGGCACCCCACGTACACGTTCAACGCCAACCACTACCCGCCGATGACGGTCGTGGGGGAGCCCGCCGAGGGCCAGTTCCGGATCGGCCCGCACACCGACTTCGGGACCTTCACGCTGCTGGACCGCGAGCCGGGAGCCGGAGGCCTGCAGGTCTTCACGACGGACGGCGAGTGGGTCGACGCGCCGTTCGTGCCGGGCGCCCTGACGGTCAACGTCGGGGACCTGCTCTCCCGCTGGACCGGCGACCGCTGGCTCTCCGCCCGGCACCGGGTGCTGCCGCCGCAGCCGCACGCCGCCGAGGAGGACCTCGTCTCGCTCGTCTGGTTCGCCGAGTGCGACCCGGGCGCCGTCGTGGAGTCGGTGCCGCCGCCGGTCGGCGTGCGGGTGCACGAGCCGGTCGTCGCCGCCGACTACCTCGAGGAGAAGTACCGGGCGATCTCGGTCGGCTGACGACGCTGACACGCCGTTCACCTGACCGGGGGCCCGGGCACGGCACCATGGTCGACGTGGAACCCGGTCAGCCGCCCCCGAGCGTGCTCGTCGTCGAGGACGAGCCGGCGATCGCCGACCTGATCCGCACCTACCTCGAGCGCGAGCGGTTCGCCGTCCGGGTCGTCGGGGACGGCGTCACCGCCCTGGACGCCGTCCGGCGCGGGCGACCCAGCGTCGTCGTCCTCGACGTCGGCCTGCCCGGCATGGACGGCAGCGAGGTCTGCCGTCGGATGCGCCAGGACGGCGACTGGACGCCGGTCCTGTTCGTCACCGCCCGCGACGACGAGGTCGACCGGGTGCTCGGCCTCGAGCTCGGCGCGGACGACTACGTCACCAAGCCGTTCAGCCCGCGCGAGCTCGTCGCCCGGGTCAAGGCGGTGCTGCGCCGGCACGGCCACGCCCCGGACGCCGCGCCGGCGGCCGCCGGGGACGGTCCGACGCTGCGCGCGGGCGCGGTCGTGCTCGACGCCGACACCCGGCGCGCGACCGCGCACGGCACGGCCGTCGACCTGACGACGACCGAGTTCGACCTGCTGGCGCACCTCATGCGCCGCCCGGGCCGGGTCTTCCCGCGCGAGGAGCTGCTCGCCGACGTCTGGGGCTACCCCGCCGGGACGCCGACCCGCACCGTCGACGTCCACGTCGCCCAGCTGCGGGCCAAGCTCGCGGACGCCGTCGAGGTCCGCACGGTCCGCGGTGTCGGCTACTCGGTCGAGCCGTAGTGCGCAGTCTCGCCGCGCGGGTCGTCGCGCTCGTCGCCGTCGTCGCGCTCGCGACCGCGCTGCTCACCGGCACGCTCCTCGTCCGGGCGATCCGGGCCACGAACGGCGAGCAGGCGGGCGCGCTGCTCGCGTCCCGCGCGGACACCGTCGCCGAGCGGCTCGCACTGCGCCGCCGGGTCGTCGGGTGCGCGCCGGTCGAGGACGCGGGAGCGGTCCGGACGCTGCGGAAGGCCTCCGGCGCCGTCGTCCGCTGTGCCGCCCCGGGGGCGACCCCGAAGGCGCCGTTCACCGCGACCGACGTCAGCGGGGCCACGGCCGACGCGCCCGCCGTCGAGCGCACCGTCGCGGGCCGGCGCTACCTCGTCGTCGCCCGCCCGGCCGGCGCCGGGCGGGTGCTCCTCGTCGCCCAGCCGGAGAGCGACGCGGCCCGGCTCACGAGCGGGCAGCGCACCCGGGCGCTGCTCGGCGCCCTCGTCGGGCTCGGCGGCGGGGTGCTCGCCGGCTTCGCCCTCGCGAGCACCGTGACCCGGCCGCTGCGCCGGCTCGCGGAGGCCGCCCGGGCGCTGTCGGCCGGGCGGCGCGACGTCCGGGTGCCGGCCGAGGGGCCGGAGGAGGTCGCGGACGTCGCCCGCGCGCTCGACGGGCTCGCCACCGCCCTCGCGACGAGCGAGGACCGGCAGCGGCAGTTCCTCCTCGCCGTCTCTCACGAGCTCCGGACGCCGCTCACCGCCGTCACCGGCTACGCCGAGGCGCTCGCGGACGGCGTCCTGCCGCCCGCGGAGGCTGCCCGCGCCGCCGGGGTCGTCCGGGAGGAGGCCGGCCGGCTCCAGGGCCGGGTCGCCGACCTGCTCGCGCTGGCCCGGCTCGAGGCTGACGACTTCCGGCTCGAGGTCGGGCCCGTCGACGCGCTCGCCGTCGTCCGGGCCGCGGCGACGGCCTGGCAGCCACGCGCGGACGCCGCCGGGGTCGTGCTGCGGACCGAGGCGGACGCCGGCCCGCACGTCGTCCTCGCGGACGGCGAGCGGCTGCGGCAGGCGGTGGACGCACTGTGCGACAACGCGATCCGGGTGCTGCCCGGCGGCGCGCCGCTCGTGCTCGCCGTCCACGGCGCGGGCAGCCAGTACGTCCGGGTGCAGGTGCGCGACGGCGGTCCCGGGCTCGCGCCGGAGGACCTCGCCGTCGCCTTCGAGCGCGGCCGGCTGACCCAGCGCTACCGGGGCAGCCGCCCGGTCGGCTCCGGGCTCGGCCTCGCCCTCGTCGGGGAGCTGACGCACCGGATGGGCGGGCTCGCCGAGGCGCTGCCCGCGCCCGAGGGCGGCGTCGCCTTCGGGCTGTACCTGCCGCGCGCCTGACCGTCGGCGGACCCCGAACACTGCCCGAACAATCGCCTGACCCGGCCGCCACCCGCGCGCGGGACGTTTCTCCTGCGGCGCCCGACGGGGGCGCCCACGAAGGAGGAACACCATGGCAGGACGCGTTCTCGGGATCGCGCTCACCGCTGCGGGGGCGTCGGCGGTCCTCGGTCTGGGACTGGGCCTCGCAGGGCCGGCGTCCGCGGCGCCGACGGGGGCTCTCGGCGCGGTGCTCGTCGCCGACGGGGCGGACACCTTCACGGGCGACGGGGCGGACCCTGCCGGGACCGACGAGTTCACCGGCGACGGGGCCGACCCCGCCGCGACCTCCGGCCCGGGCAAGGACCGGGGCCGACGGCTCACCCTGGTGCAGCGCCGGGACCGGTCCTGCGACCGGATCCCCGAGGTGCTGGCCCGCTCGAAGCGCCTCGGGGAGCGGCTCGCCGCCGACGCGTCGACGCCGGGGTCGATCGCGTACGTCGAGGCGCTGGCCGCCAAGGCCGCGGCCGACGGTGACACGCAGCGGGCGACGAGGATCAAGAACCGGCTCGCGGTGCTCGAGGACTACCAGGCGCTCCTGCCGGACAAGGTCGCGCGGCTCGAGGCGGCCCGCGACGGCATCTGTGTCGACGTCGCGGTCGCTGCGGCGGACCAGGAGCCCTGGCAGTCGGTCGCCCCGCCGCGCAGCGGCGACGGCAAGCGCCTCGGCCTGGTCCAGCGGCTCGACCGGACGTGCGACCGGATCCCGGCCCTGCTGAAGCGGTCCCAGCGTCTCGGCGAGCGGCTCGGCGCGGACGCGTCGACGCGCGGGTCGGTCGCGCACCTCGAGGCGCTCGCCGCGAAGGCCGATGCCGCCGGGGACACGGAGCGGGCGACGAAGATCAGGAACCGGCTCGCGGTCCGCAAGGACGTGCAGGCGCTCCTGCCCGCGCGGGTCGAGCGGCTCGAGGCGGCGCAGGCCGGCATCTGCGTCGATGTCGCAGCGGTCGGCGTCAAGTGACCGGCCGCGGGCGGACCTGGCACGCCCGGGTCGTGCGCGGCACGGTGCTCGTGCTCGGCGCCGGGCTGCTCGTCACCGGGCTGACCGGCTGCGGGCTGCGGGACCGGGACCGGGCCCGGGACGACGCCGGCACGACGACGTCGGCCGCCACCCCGTCGGCCGCCACCACCCCGGCGGCCGCGAAGCCGGCCACCAAGCCGGCCACGAAGCCGGCGGGAGACCCGGCCACGAAGCCGGCCGGCGACCCAGCCCCGGACGTGGCGTCCTCGGCCGAGGTCGCCGCGGTGGAGGCACTCGTCGGGGACGCGGCGGACGCCGTCGGGCGGGGCGAGGCCGCGGTCGCCTCGGACGACTGAGCAGTCTGACGGGCAGGGGCGACGCGCCGGGCCACGGCGCGTCGCCCCTGCACCGTCGTGGGCCTACCCGGTAACGATCTCAGCCGAGGTGCAGGGGGAGCAACCTGTTCACGGCATGCATCGGGACGGCGACCCACGCCGGCCGGTTGCGTGTCTCGTAGACGACCTCGTAGAGCGACTTGTCGAGCTCGAGGGCCAGGAGCAGGGCGGCGTCCTCGCGCGGGTCGTGGCCGGTCACCGTGCCGTACCCGTCGAGGAAGGCGGTCCGGCAGCCCTGCGCCCAGGCGGTCGCCGCGGCCACCCGCGGGTCGTCCGCGGGGAGCGCGACGGTGGCGTGCCGCGCGGCGTAGTCGAACGACCGGAGCATCCCGGCGACGTCGCGCAGCGCGAGGTCGGGGGCGAGCCTCTCGGCGAGCGGCCGCAGCGGCTCGCCCTCGAAGTCGAGCAGCACCCAGCCGCGGCCGGGGGAGTGCAGCACCTGGCCCAGGTGGTAGTCCCCGTGCACCTGCTGGAGGACGAGCCCGGAACGGGCCTGCCGGACGCCGTCCACCGCGGCCCGGGCGGCGGCCGCGTACGGCGCGAGGTCCGGCGCCTGGGCGACCGCCCAGTCGACCCTGGCCCGGAGCCCGTCGGCGAGACCGGTGAGCAGCTCGGGCGTCGCCGGCCGGGTCGGGAGCACCTCCGCGAGGGTGGTGTGCACCTCGGCGGTCGCGCCGCCGAGTGCGCGCGCCTCCTCCTCGAAGCCGGCGCCCGCGTCGACGGCGCGGCAGGCGACCCGCCACGCGTCCTCGCTGCCCGCGAGGAACTCCGACGCGAACGCGAGGTGCCCGTGGACCGGTGCCCCGCCGTCCGTGGCCCACCAGGTGCCCTCGAGCCGGCCGACCGGCCGCGGCACCCGCTCGCAGCCCGCGGCGGCGAGCGCCGACTGGACGACGACGTCCGGGTTCTCGCCGGGTGCGAGCACCCGGAACAGCTTGACGATCGCGGGGGCCGGTCCGCCCGCGTCGACGACGACCGAGGTGTTCGACTGCTCCCCGGCGAGGACCTTCGCGGGGGCGTCCGGGTCGAGCGGCGCGCCGCCGGGCTGCCGGACACCGTGCACGACGGTGCCGTCCGCACCGGTGGCCGTCCCGCCGTCCGCGAGCAGCCGCAGCCAGGCGCGCACGAGGGCCGGGTCGCGCAGCCCGTCGTAGACCCACAGGCCGTCGGAGCCGGCAGGGTCGCCGCCGCCGATCCGCCCGACGAGCGCCGCCTCGAGGGCGGGGTCCTCGACCGCGCGCAGCGACAGCGGCACCTGGTAGAGCGTCGCCGAGCCGTCCGCGGACGCGACCTCGACGAGCTCCACGGTCATGCCCTCACCGAGGACGGCCCGGCCGACCGGCCGGGGGACGACGGGTGCGCCGTCCCCCTTGGCCGCGAACCAGCGTTGCTGCGGCATCCATGCCGCGAGGACCCCGGCGAGCTCCGCCGGGTCGGCGTCCTGCCCGTGTCGCGTGCTCACGCCGTGGCGGTGCCCAGAGTGAGCCAGAAGAAGTCCCGCGAGCCGAGCGTGACCGGCAGCACGCCGTCCGCCGGGACCGCCTCGAAGCCGGTGCCGCCGAAGATGTCGGTGACGACGCTGCCGGCGTGCTCCGGCAGCGACAGCCGGGTGCCCTGCGGGGATCCGGAGAGGTTGTTCACGCAGAGCACGGTCTCGGGGCCCTCGCCGGGGACGTCGTCGCCGAGCACCCGCAGGAACGCCAGGACGTGCGGGTTGTCCGCCTCGACCGGCACGAACTCGCCGAGCCCGAAGACCGGGTGCCGGCGACGGACGCCGAGCATCGCCCGGGTCCAGTGCAGGAGCGACGCGGACGTCGCGAGCTGGGCCTCGACGTTGACCGCGGCGTAGTGGTTCGCGAGCGACTGGACGACCGGCAGGTACAGCTTGCCGGGGTCGGCCGTCGAGAAGCCGGCGTTGCGGTCCGGCGTCCACTGCATGGGCGTGCGGACGGCGTCCCGGTCGGCGAGCCAGATGTTGTCGCCCATGCCGATCTCGTCGCCGTAGTACATGTACGGGCTGCCCGGCAGCGAGAGCAGGAGGGCGTTGATGAGCTCGAGCTCGGCGCGGCTGTTGTCGAGCAGCGTGGCGAGCCGCCGCCGGATGCCGACGTTGGCGCGCATCCGGGCGTCCGGCGCGTACCAGCCGTACATCGCGGCGCGTTCCTCGGTCGTCACCATCTCGAGGGTCAGCTCGTCGTGGTTGCGCAGGAACGTGCCCCACTGGGCGCCGGCGGGGATCTGCGGGGTCTCGCGGAGGATGTCGACGATCGGGGCCGCCTTCTCCTCGCGCAGCGCGTAGTAGATCCGCGGCATGACGGGGAAGTGGAACGCCATGTGGCACTCCGGCTCGGTCTCGGAGCCGAAGTACTCGACGACGTCCTTGGGCCACTGGTTGGCCTCGGCGAGCAGGATCCGCCCCGGGTACTTGTCGTCGACGAGGCGGCGGACCCGGCGGATGAAGTCGTGCGTCTGCGGCAGGTTCTCGCAGTTCGTCCCCTCCTCCTCGAAGAGGTAGGGGATCGCGTCGAGCCGGATGCCGTCGATGCCGAGGTCCATCCAGAACGTGATGACGTCGAGGATCGCGTCCTGCACGTCCGGGTTCTCGAAGTTGAGGTCCGGCTGGTGGCCGAAGAACCGGTGCCAGTAGTACTGGCGGCGCACCGGGTCGAACGTCCAGTTGCTCGTCTCGGTGTCGACGAAGATGATCCGCGCGTCGGCGTACCGCTCGTCGGTGTCGGACCACACGTAGAAGTCGCCGTACGGCCCGTCGGGGTCGCTGCGGCTGGCCTGGAACCACGGGTGCTGGTCGCTGGTGTGGTTCACCGCGAGGTCGGTGATGACCCGCAGGCCCCGCGCGTGCGCCTGCGTGACGAGCTCCTGGAAGTCCGGCAGCGTGCCGAACTCCGGGAGCACCGCGCAGTAGTCGCTGATGTCGTAGCCGCCGTCCTTGAGCGGCGAGGCGTAGAACGGCGGCACCCAGATGCAGTCGACGCCGAGCCACTGGATGTAGTCCAGCTTCGAGATGAGCCCGGTGAAGTCACCCGAGCCCGACCCGTTGGAGTCGGCGAAGGCGCGGACGAGCACCTCGTAGAAGACGGCCTTGCGATACCAGTTGGGGTCGTTCTTGAGCCCCGGCCCGGTCAGCTCCAAGCCCTGCACCTAGATCCTCCTGAGGTGGAACACGTGGGCGGGCTGGATGTGCGGGTCCAGCCTCACGTAGTTGTACTCGCCCCAGCGGAACGTGTCGCCGGTCATGAGGTCGTGGACCGTGAACGTGTCGCCGTAGTCCATCCCGAGCGCCGGCATGTCGATCTTCACCGTCGTCTCGCGGGCGCCGTGCGGGTCGAGGTTGACGACGACGACGAGGCAGTCCTCGCGCCCGTTCGGCGAGACGTCGGCGGTGAGCCGGCGGGAGTAGACGAGCGTGTGGTCGTCCTCGGCGTGGTGGAACGTCGTCCCGCGCAGCTGCTGCAGGGCCGGGTGGTCGCGCCGGGCCTGGTTGAGCCGCGTGACGTAGCCCGCGATCGAGCGGCCCTCGTTGGCGCCGCCGTGCTCGTAGCTCGCCCAGTCCCGCGGGCGGTACTGGTACTTCTCGCTGTCGAGGTACTCCTCGCTGCCGTGCCGGACGGCGACGTGCTCGCACAGCTCGTAGCCCGAGTACATGCCCCAGCAGGGCGACAGGGTCGAGGCGAGGACGGCGCGCAGCTTGAACGCGGCCGGCCCGCCGTACTGGAGGAACTCGTGGAGGATGTCCGGGGTGTTCGGCCAGAAGTTCGGCCGCATGTACGCCGCGGACTCGCCCTGGAGCTCCTCGACGTACTCGGCGATCTCGGTCTTCGACGTCCGCCACGTGAAGTACGTGTACGACTGCTGGAAGCCGATCTTGCCGAGCGTGTGCATCATCGCGGGCCGGGTGAAGGCCTCGGCGAGGAACATGACGTCCGGGTGCCGGTCGTTGACGATCCCGATGAGCCACTCCCAGAACTCGACGGGCTTGGTGTGCGGGTTGTCGACCCGGAACACCTCGACGCCGTGCGAGATCCAGTACTCGACGACCCGCAGGATCTCCTCGCGGATGCCCACCGGGTCGTTGTCGAAGTTCAGCGGGAAGATGTCCTGGTACTTCTTCGGCGGGTTCTCGGCGTAGGCGATCGAGCCGTCGGCGCGGGTCGTGAACCACTCGGGGTGCTCGCGGGCCCACGGGTGGTCCGGCGCGCACTGGAGGGCGAGGTCGAGTGCGACCTCGAGCCCGTTCTCCCGCGCGGTCGCGACGAAGTGGTCGAAGTCGTCGATCGTGCCGAGGTCCGGGTGGACGGCGTCGTGCCCGCCCTCGTCGGAGCCGATGGCCCACGGGACGCCAGGGTCCTGCGGGCCGGGGTTCAGGGTGTTGTTCGGGCCCTTGCGGTTGACCCGGCCGACCGGGTGGATCGGCGGCAGGTAGACGATGTCGAAGCCCATCGAGGCGATGACGGGCAGCCGGGCCTCGGCCTCGCGGAAGGTGCCCGAGTGCCAGGTCTGGGTCTCCTCGTCGAAGCGGGCACCCTCGGAGCGGGGGAACAGCTCGTACCAGGAGGAGAACAGCGCGAGCCGCCGCTCGACGCGCAGCGTGTAGGTCGCGGACGGCGACACGAGGTCGCGCAGCGGGCTGCGGGTCAGCGCGAGCTCCACCTCGGGGGAGGTGCCGGCGGCGAGCCGGGCCTGTGCCGGGCGGTCCGTGTCGCGCAGCGCCGTGATGGCGTCCCGCAGGACGCGGGCGTCACCGAGCGCCGGGCCGGCCTCGTCGAGCGCCCGCTCGAGGACGCGGGCGCCCTCCTCGAGCATGAGCTCGACGTCCTGCTCGGCGGCGACCTTGATGACGGCGTTGTGCTCCCACGTGGCGTACGGGTCGCTCCAGCCCTCGACGCGGAACGTCCAGACGCCCTGCCGGTCGGGGACGACGGTCGCGCCCCAGCGGTCGGTGCCCGGCGCCAGCGGCACCATCCGCACGCGGGCCGCCTCGGTGCCGTCCGGGTCGACGAGGACCGCCGTCGCGGCGACCGCGTCGTGGCCCTCGCGGAAGACCGTCCCCTCGATGGGGACCGGCTCGCCGACGACGGCCTTGGCCGGCCAGCGGCCGCCGTCCACGACGGGCGTGACCGCGAGCACGGGGATCCGGCCGACGACCGGCGCGCCGGGCGCGGTCGGGCGGACCGGGGACGCGGCCGGTGCCGGTGCGGTCGCGGGCGACGGTGCTGCGGTGCCCGACGTGCCCACGACGGGAGCGGCCGTCCCTTGCATGCTCGCTACTGCCTCGGTCATGTCTCAACCTCACCACTGCTGTCGGCGGGGTGCAGCCGCACCCGCGCGTCGTCCTGCGGCCGTCGGGGCCGTCGCCGGAAACTCTCGACACGTCCGGGCCGGAACTTCACCTGTCGCCCGGGCGGAGTCTTGACACCGCTCGGACGAGGTGCCCGACGCGGTGGCGCCGGGACCGGGATGGTCGTGGTGGAGAGGTCGGACGACAGCGTCTTACGTTCCGTCGAAGTCTTCGATACTGACAGTCACGGATTGCGGTCGAGTGCCCTCAGGGCAGGGCCGTTCGGGGGCTCTCGATGCGCACCGTCACCGTCCCGAAACGTACCGGGTCCTGAGGTGTGGGCAAACGCTTACAGACAGCGAGTCCGAGGGGGGCCGCAGGGTGCTCCCGGGGCGGCTCCGGCGGGCTCGTCGCGCTGCGTTCGCAAGCGTCACCTCCCGTACGCTGCGTGCCGTGAGAGCCATCCGTCGCTTCACCGTCCGTACCGTGCTCCCCGCGCCCGTCGCCGCGCTCGGGGACCTCGCGAGCAACCTGCGCTGGTCCTGGCACCCGCCGACGTGCGACCTCTTCGCCTCGCTCGACCCGCAGCAGTGGGAGGCCTCGGAGCACGACCCGGTCGCGCTGCTCGGGGCGCTCTCGCCGGAGGAACTCGACGCCCTCGCCGCCGACCCGCAGTTCGTCGCCCGGGTCGCCGCCGCCGCGGACGACCTCCAGACGTACCTCACCGAGCCGCGCTGGTACCAGCGCCTCGGCGACGGCATGCCGTCGTCCGTCGCCTACTTCTCGCCCGAGTTCGGGATCACCGCCGTCCTGCCGCAGTACTCCGGCGGGCTCGGCATCCTCGCCGGGGACCACCTGAAGTCCGCGAGCGACCTCGGCGTCCCGGTCGTCGGCGTCGGCCTGCTCTACCGGCACGGCTACTTCGAGCAGTCGCTGTCCCGCGAGGGCTGGCAGACCGAGACCTACCCCGTGCTGGACCCGGACGAGCTGCCGCTCGCGCTGCTGCGCGAGGCGGACGGCAGCCCGTGCCACGTCACCGTGGGGCTGCCGGGCGGCCGGGTGCTCACGGCGCACGTGTGGAAGGCGCAGGTCGGCCGGGTGCCGCTGCTGCTGCTCGACTCGAACGTGGAGGAGAACGACGAGGCCGCCCGGGGCATCACCGACCGGCTGTACGGCGGCGGCGGGGAGCACCGGCTGCAGCAGGAGATGCTCCTGGGCATCGGCGGCATCCGCGCTCTGCGAGTGTGGCAGCGGCTCACCGGCGCCGCGGCCCCGGAGGTCTACCACACGAACGAGGGGCACGCGGGCTTCCTCGGCCTGGAGCGGATCCGCGAGCTCGTCGGGTCCGGGCTGACCTTCGACGAGGCCATCGAGGCCGTGCGCGCGGGCACCGTCTTCACGACCCACACCCCGGTGCCCGCCGGCATCGACCGCTTCGGCCGCGACCAGATGGAGATCTTCTTCGGCGGCGACAACGCGGTGCCGGGCGTGCCCGTCGACCGGATCCTCGCGCTCGGCGCCGAGGACTACCCCGGCGGTGACGCCGGCGTGTTCAACATGGCGGTCATGGGCCTGCGGCTCGCGCAGCGGGCGAACGGCGTGAGCCGGCTGCACGGCGTCGTGAGCCGCGAGATGTTCGACGGCCTGTGGCCGGGCTTCGACCCGGCCGAGGTGCCGATCGCCTCGATCACCAACGGCGTCCACGCCCCGACGTGGGTCGACCGGCGGGTCGTCGAGCTCGGCGAGAAGTTCATCGGGCCGCAGATCACCCAGGACGCGCGCGGCTGGGAGGGCGTCGACCAGGTGCCCGACGAGGAGATCTGGTCGGTGCGGCGGCAGCTGCGCTCCTCGCTCGTCGAGGAGGCGCGGTCGCGCGTGCGATCCTCGTGGCTGCGGCGCGGGGCGAGCCCGGCCGAGCTCGGCTGGGTGGACCACGTGCTCGACCCCGACGTCCTGACGATCGGCTTCGCCCGCCGGGTGCCGACGTACAAGCGGCTCACGCTCATGCTCCGCGACCCCGAACGGCTGCGCCGTCTGCTGCTGCACCCGGACCGGCCGGTCCAGCTCGTCATCGCCGGCAAGTCGCACCCCGCGGACGACCACGGCAAGCGGCTCATCCAGCAGATGGTCCGCTTCGCCGACGACCCGGCCGTGCGGCACCGGATCGCCTTCCTCCCGAACTACGACATCGCGATGGCGCAGTCGCTCTACCCGGGCTGCGACGTCTGGCTCAACAACCCGCTGCGCCCGTTCGAGGCCTGCGGGACGTCGGGGATGAAGTCCGCGCTCAACGGCGGCCTCAACCTGTCGATCCTCGACGGCTGGTGGGACGAGTGGTACGACGGCGAGAACGGCTGGGCGATCCCGACCGCCGACGGCGTCGACGACCCGGAGCACCGCGACGACCTCGAGGCCGCCGCGCTCTACGACATCATCGAAGGCTCGGTCGCGCCGCGGTTCTACGACCGCGACGACCGCGGCATGCCGACCCGCTGGCTCGAGATGGTCCGGCACACGCTCGCCTCGCTCGGCCCGAAGGTGCTCGCCAGCCGGATGGTCGCCGACTACGTGACCCGGCTCTACGTGCCCGCGGCGGACGCCGCACGCGCCATGACCCCCGACGCCGCGAAGGCGCTCGCCGGCTTCACGTCGCGGGTCCGGCGGCACTGGCCCGCGGTCCGGGTCGACCACGTGGAGTCGGACGGCGTGAGCGACAGCCCGCAGGTCGGCGACGAGGTCGTCGTCCGCGCCTTCGTCTCGCTCGGCGAGCTCACGCCGGACGACGTCGAGGTCCAGGTCGTGCACGGCCGGGTGACGCCGTCCGACACCCTCGTCGACACCGTGACCGCGACCCTGCGGCACGCCGAGACCTACGAGGCCGGCCGGCACCGCTTCGACGGCACGCTCACGCTGCGCCGCACCGGAGCGTTCGGCTACACGGTCCGGGTGCTCCCGCGCACCGACCTGCTCGCCGGCCCGGCCGAGCTGGGCCTGGTGACGAACGCGGGCTGACCGCCGTCAGCCCTGCCGCAGGTGGCGGTGCGAGGCGTAGACCCGCATCGAGGTCGCGCCGACGGTGACCGTGCTGCCGCCGGGGACCTCCGCGCCCTGCTCGGCCGGGGGCTGCGGGCGCTCGGTCGCGCTGTCCCACAGGAGCCGGTAGCGACGGGCCCAGGGCCGGCCGGGCAGGACGACGTCGACCGGCTCGGGGGCGCCCTGGACGACGACGACCAGGGAGCCGTCGGTGTGCTCGCCGAAGCCGTCGGGGACGACGGCGTGCAGGTACATGAGGAGCACGCGCTGGTCGGGGTCGTGCCAGCGCTCGTGCTCCATCTCGGTGCCGTCCGCGGCGAACCACGCGAGGTCCTTGGTGCCCCAGGCGTGCACCGGACGCCCGGCGAAGAACCGGTCCTGGCGCAGCACCGGGTACTCGCGGCGCAGCGCGAGCAGGTGCCGGGTCGTCGCGAGCAGGTCCTGCTGCGCGTCGGTGAGCTCCCAGTCGACCCAGGAGATCTCGTTGTCCTGGCAGTACGGGTTGTTGTTGCCGCCCTGGGTCCGGCCGAGCTCGTCGCCGGCCACGATCATCGGCACGCCCGTGGCGAGCAGCAGCGTGCCGAGCAGGTTGCGGGCCGTCCGCCGCCGGGCGGCGAGGACCCCGGGGTCGTCGGCCGGGCCCTCGACGCCGTGGTTCCACGACCGGTTGTCGGACGCGCCGTCCCGGTCGTCCTCGCCGTTGCCGAGGTTGTGCTTGACGTCGTAGGCCGTCGCGTCGTGCAGCGTGAAGCCGTCGTGGGCGGTGACGAAGTTCAGCGACGCCAGCGGCCCGCGCGCCGCCGAGAAGACGTCCGCCGAACCGGCGAGCCGGGTCGCGAGGTCGCGGACGCCGCCGCCGGACTGGCCCTGGGCCACGCGCCGCCCGCCCGTGAGCCAGAAGTCGCGGACGCTGTCCCGGAAGCGGTCGTTCCACTCCGCGAAGGGCGGCGGGAACTGGCCGGTCCGCCAGCCGTGCGGGCCGACGTCCCACGGCTCCGCGATGAGCTTGGCCGCCCCGATGACCGGGTCGGCCCGCGCGGCGACGAGGAAGGGGTGGTCCGGGTCGTAGCCCTCGCGCCCGCGCGCGAGCGTCGTCGCGAGGTCGAACCGGAAGCCGTCGACGTGCATCTCCTGGAGCCAGTACCGCAGCGAGTCCAGCGTGAGCTGGACGACGCGCGGCTCCCGGAAGTCGAGGCTGTTGCCGCACCCGGTGGAGTCGACGTGCGCCCCGTGCCCGTCGAGCCGGTAGTACGTCGCGTGGTCGAGGCCGCGGAACGACAGGCTCGGACCGTCGTTGCCGGCCTCGCACGTGTGGTTGTAGACGACATCGAGGACGACCTCGATGCCCGCCTCGTGGAGCAGGCGGACCATGCCCTTGAACTCGTCGACGACGTCGAGCGGGTCCTTCGCGGCGGCGTAGCCGGGGTGCGGGGCGAAGAAGCCGAGCGTCGAGTAGCCCCAGTAGTTCGTCAGGCCGCGCCGGGCGAGCTGCGGCTCGTCACCGATCGCGTGCACGGGCAGCAGCTCGAGCGTCGTCACCCCGAGCGAGCGCAGGTGCTCGACGGTCGCCGGGTGCGCGAGGCCCGCGTAGGTGCCGCGCAGGTGCTCGGGGACGCCGGGCAGCCGCCGGGTCAGCCCGCGGACGTGCGCCTCGTAGACGACGGTGTCGGCCCAGTGCACTCCGGGCGGGGCGTCGTCGCCCCAGTCGAAGGGGTGCGGGCCGACGACGCCGAGCGGCGCGTACGGCGCGGAGTCGCGCGTGTCCGCGACGTCCGGCTCGCCCTCGAGCGTCGCGCCGACGGTGTGGCCGAAGAGCTCCGGCACGAGCCGCAGGGGGCCGTCGACCGCGCGGGCGTACGGGTCGAGCAGCAGCTTGGCGGGGTTGTGCCGGTGGCCGCGCGCGGGCTCCCAGCGGCCGTGCGCGCGCAGGCCGTACCGGGTACCGACGGGGACGTCGGGGACGAACGCGTGCCACACGCCGTGCGTCGTCCCGCGCAGCGGCACCCGGCGCTCGGCGACCGCGGGCGGGGCGCCGGGACCTGCGTCGGAGCGGTCGACGAGGCACAGGTCGACCGCCTCCGCGTGGAGGGCGACGACGGCCACGTCGACGCCGCCGTCCCTGGGGTGGACCCCGAGGCGGTGGAGGCGGGCGTGTGGCGTCGGCACGTGCGCAGTCTGCCGGAACGCCCCGACGACTGCGCCGCCGCGTCGCCGCCACGCGTGTCGGCGATAGGTTGGACGGCGTGAGCGACCCGACGTCCCTGCCCAGCTTCCCGCCGCCCATGGACGAGCACCCGCTGCGCGGCCGCGTGCTCGACGCGCTCCTCGACGAGGGCTTCCGCCCGTCGATCGACGAGGACGGCGACGTCGCGTTCAAGGCCCAGGGCCAGCAGGTCTTCGTGCGCTGCATCGACACACAGCCGCCGCTCATGCGCGTCTTCGGGCAGTGGCTCGTCGGGGACGACGTGCCCGGCGACGAGCTCGACCGGCTGCGCGCCGCGAACGCCGTCACGGGGGCGCTGAACCTCGTGAAGACCACCGTCCACGACGGTCGGCTCGTCGTCGCCGTCGACCTCGTCGTCAGCGAGGGGCTCGACCTGCGCTCGCTGCTCGGCGCGACGATCGACGCCGTCCTCGGTTCGGTCCAGACCTGGCACGCGACGCTGCGGGAGATGACCGGCACGACCGGGGAGTGACCTACCTCGCACGGTGCTGACGGCGGCCGTCGGTAGGCTCGCCGGGACCGCGACGACGCGAGACGGACGGACGGATGCTGTGAGCGACGAGGCTGTGAGCGACCAGGGTTCGGAGCAGGGCCCGTCGACCGTGTGGGCGGGTGACCTCGTCCGGCTGGAGGTCGACGGCGGCATCGGGACGATCCGGCTCGACCGGCCCAAGATGAACGCGCTCGACGCGGCGATGCAGGAGGAGATCCGCACCGCCGCCGGGCTCGCGAGCGCGGACGCCGGGATCGCCGCGGTCGTCGTCTACGGCGGCGAGCGGGTCTTCGCGGCCGGGGCCGACATCAAGGAGATGCAGGCCATGTCGTACACCGACATGGTCGAGCGCTCGGGCGCGCTGCAGTCGTCGTTCACCGCGGTCGCCCGGATCCCCAAGCCGACCGTGGCGGCGATCACCGGCTACGCCCTCGGCGGCGGCTGCGAGCTCGCGCTGTGCTGCGACTTCCGGGTCGTGGGGGAGTCGGCGAAGCTCGGCCAGCCGGAGATCCTCCTCGGGATCATCCCCGGCGCCGGCGGCACCCAGCGGCTGTCCCGGCTCGTCGGTCCGGCCCGCGCCAAGGACCTCATCTTCTCCGGCCGCTTCGTCGAGGCCGTCGAGGCGCTCGCGATCGGCCTCGCCGACGAGGTCGTCCCGGACGGCGACGTGTACGCCGCGGCCCGGGCCCGGGTCGCCCGCTACGTCGGCGGGCCGGCGTTCGCGCTGCGGGCCGCGAAGGAGGCGATCGACCACGGGCTCGACGTCGACCTCGTCACCGGCCTCGAGATCGAGCGGCAGCAGTTCGCCGGGCTCTTCGCGACCCGCGACCGGGAGATCGGCATGACGTCGTTCGTCGAGAGCGGTCCCGGGAAGGCCGTGTTCGAAGGGCGCTGAGACACTGGGGGTCCGGTCCCGCGGTGGCGGGGGAGGCCTGCACCGAACGGGTGGGTGCGTGCCGTGGGTCACAGCGTTCGGGTCGAAGCGAGAGCTACTCGTCGGTAACAATGGTCAGGTCTGCGCGGACGCCGGTCCGCCGTGACGAGACGTCGGTCCGCCGCCAGGCGGCCGTTGAGCCAGGAGGTCGGGCAGGAGCATGAAGATCGTCGTCTGTGTGAAGCACGTGCCGGACGCCCAGGGCGACCGTCGGTTCGCCGGTGACGGCACGGTGGACCGGGCCGGGGTCGACGGGCTGCTGTCGGAGCTCGACGAGTACGCGGTCGAGGAGGCGCTCAAGCTGTCGGAGGCGCACGACGGGTCGACGGTCACGGTCGTGACGGTCGGTCCGGACGGCGCGAGCGACGCGGTGCGCAAGTCGCTGCAGATGGGTGCCGACGCCGGGGTCCACGTCGTGGACGACGCGCTGCACGGGTCGGACGCGTTCGCGACGTCGCTCGTGCTCGCGAAGGCGATCGCGACGCTCGAGTACGACGTGGTCATCACCGGGATGGCGTCCACGGACGCGGGCATGAGCGTCGTGCCGGCGCTCGTCGCGGACCGCCTCGGGCTGCCGCAGGTGACGTTCGCGGGCTCGCTGTCGATCGAGGGTGACGGGCCGGGCGCGAAGGTCGTCATCGAGCGGGACGGCGACGCCTTCACCGAGGTCGTGGAGTCCGCGCTGCCGGCGCTGGTCAGCGTGACCGACCAGATCAACGAGCCGCGGTACCCGTCGTTCAAGGGGATCATGGCGGCGAAGAAGAAGCCCGTGACGACCCTGTCGCTCGCCGACCTGGGCGTCGGCGCCGGCGAGGTCGGCCTGGGCGCGGCCTGGACGTCGGTCGCCGGGGTCACGCAGCGCCCGCCGCGCGCGGCCGGCACGGTCGTGACGGACGAGGGTGACGGCGGCGCGAAGCTGGTGGAGTTCCTCGCCGGCGCCAAGCTGGTCTGACGAGAGCCTGGGACGAAGGAGAGATCTGAGATGGCGCAGGTTCTGGTGCTCGTCGACCACGTCGACGGAGCGGTGCGCAAGACGACGAGCGAGCTGCTGACGCTGGCGGCCCGGCTCGGTGAGCCGGCAGCGGTGTTCGTCGGCAACGGCTACGAGAACGCCGCGGGCGCGCTCGCCGAGTTCGGCGCGACGGCCGTCTACACGGTGGACGCCGCGGTGAACGACTACCTCGTGCTCGCCAAGGCCGAGGCCCTCGCGGCCGTGGTCGAGGCCGCCGGTGGCGCCTCGGCGCTCGCCGCGGTGCTCATCCCGAGCAGCGCGGAGGGCAAGGAGGTCGCGGCCCGGCTCGCGCTCAAGCTCGACTCCGGGCTCATCACGGACGCGATCGACGTCCGTGCGGGCGAGGGCGGCGGGGTCGCGACGACCCAGGCCGCGTTCGCGGGCGGGTTCGCCGTCGACGCGACGGTGACCAAGGGGCTGCCGGTCGTCACGGTGAAGCCGAACGCGGTCGAGCCGCAGGCTGTCGGTGCAGGGGCCGGCGGGAGCGTGCCGGAGGCGACCGCGGTCGCCGTCGAGCTCTCGGACCTCGCGAAGGCGGTCAAGGTCGTCGAGCGCAAGGCGAAGGCCAAGTCGGGCCGCCCGGACCTCACCGAGGCCGCGATCGTCGTCTCCGGCGGGCGTGGCACGAACGGCGACTTCAGCAAGGTCGAGGCGTTCGCGGACTCCCTCGGTGCCGCCGTCGGCGCGAGCCGCGCTGCGGTGGACTCGGGCTGGTACCCGCACTCGAACCAGGTCGGGCAGACCGGCAAGCAGGTCTCCCCGCAGCTGTACGTCGCGTGCGGCATCTCCGGCGCGATCCAGCACCGGGCCGGGATGCAGACCTCGAAGACGATCGTCGCGATCAACAAGGACCCGGAGGCGCCGATCTTCGAGCTCGCCGACTTCGGCGTCGTCGGCGACCTGTTCGCCGTCCTCCCGCAGGCGACCGACGAGGTCACCAAGCGCAAGGGCTGAGCACGGCCGGGAACGCGGCGAACGGGGCCGGTCCACCGCGGACCGGCCCCGTTCGCGCACCCGAACTAGACTCACCCGTCGTGACCGCCTACCTGGACCACGCGGCGACCACGCCGATGCGTCCGGAGGCGCTCGCGGCGCTGGTCGACGAGCTCGCGAGCCCGGGCAACGCCTCCTCGCTGCACACGAGCGGGCGGCGGGCCCGCCGCACCGTCGAGGAGGCCCGCGAGCGGCTCGCCGCGGCGCTCGGCTCCAGCCCGAGCGAGGTCGTCCTCACCGCGGGCGGGACCGAGGCCGACAACCTCGCCGTCAAGGGCCTGTACTGGGCCCGGCAGACGGCCCGGCGCCGTCCGGTCGTCGTGACGACGGCCGTCGAGCACCACGCCGTCCTCGACCCCGTCGAGTGGCTCGTCGAGCACGAGGGCGCCGAGGCGGTCTACCTGCCCGTGGACGCCGTCGGCCGGGTCGACGTCGACGCGCTGCGGTCGGTGCTCGCCGCGCGGGCGGACGACGTCGCGCTCGTCAGTGTCATGTGGGCCAACAACGAGGTCGGCACGGTGCAGCCGGTCGCCGAGGTCGCCGGGGTGGCCCGCGAGCACGGTGTCCCGGTGCACACCGACGCCGTCCAGGCGGTCGGCTGGCTGCCCGTCGACTTCGCGGCGTCCGGCGTCGACTGCCTCACCGTGAGCGGGCACAAGGTCGGCGGCCCCGTCGGTGCCGGCGCCCTCGTCGCCCGGCGCGGCCTCGACCTCACCCCGGTGCTCCACGGCGGTGGCCAGGAGCGCGGCGCGCGCTCCGGGACGATCGACGCCCCCGCCGTCCGGGCGCTGTCCGTCGCCGCCGCGCGGGCCGTCGCCGGCCGGGAGGCCGAGGCCGTGCGCGTCGCGGACCTGCGGGACGACCTCGTCGCCGCCGTCCTCGACGCGGTGCCGGACGCCGTGCTGCGCGGCGACCCGGACCCGGCGGGCCGGCTGCCCGGCAACGCCCACTTCACCTTCCCCGGCTGCGAGGGCGACTCGCTGCTCTACCTGCTCGACGCGCGCGGCGTCGAGTGCTCGGTCGGCTCCGCCTGCCAGGCCGGCGTCCCCAAGCCGAGCCACGTGCTCCTCGCGATGGGCGTGCCGCTCCACGACGCGCGGGGCGCCCTGCGCTTCTCGCTCGGCTGGTCGTCGACCGCGGACGACGTCGCGGCCCTCGCCGACGCGATCGGGCCCGTCGTCCAGCGCGCCCGCCGGGCCGGGCTGTCGTCCGCCCGGGCGCGGGCGTGACGGCCGTGCGCGTGCTCGCCGCGATGAGCGGCGGCGTCGACTCCGCCGTGGCCGCCGCCCGGGCCGTCGAGGCCGGTCACGAGGTCGTCGGCGTGCACCTCGCGCTCGCCCGCGAGCCCGCGACGCAGCGCACCGGCGCCCGCGGCTGCTGCACCGTCGAGGACGCCGACGACGCCCGCCGGGCCGCCGACGTCCTGGGGATCCCGTTCTACGTGTGGGACCTCTCCGAGCGGTTCGAGGCGGACGTCGTCGACGACTTCGTCGCCGAGTACGCCGCCGGGCGCACCCCGAACCCGTGCGTGCGCTGCAACGAGCGGATCAAGTTCTCCGCGCTCCTCGACAAGGCGCTCGCGCTCGGCTTCGACGCCGTCTGCACCGGGCACTACGCGCGGATCGAGGCGGACGGTGCCGCCGGTGGCGCGCCGGCCCTGCACCGCGCCGTCGACCCGGGCAAGGACCAGTCCTACGTGCTCGCCGTGCTGCCCCCGGAGCGGCTCGCGCACGCGCTCTTCCCGCTCGGCGACACGGTGAAGGACGACGTCCGCGCCGAGGCGGCCCGTCGCGGTCTGCTCGTCGCCGACAAGCCCGACTCGCACGACATCTGCTTCGTCGCGGACGGCGACACGAAGGCCTGGCTCGGTGCGCGGCTCGGCGTCCGGCCGGGGCCGGTCGTCGACGCCGACGGCGCGGTCGTCGGCGAGCACGAGGGCGCCTTCGCGTACACGGTCGGGCAGCGGCACGGGCTGCGCCTCGGCCGGCCCGCCCCGGACGGGAAGCCGCGCTACGTGCTCTCGGTCGAGCCGGTCTCGAACACCGTGACCGTCGGTCCGCGCGCCGCGCTCGACGTCGACGAGGTCGTCGCGGGCGGCGCGACGTGGTGCGGGCCGGCGCCGGTCGTCGGGCAGCGGCTCGGCGCGCAGGTGCGGGCCCACGGCGACGAGGTGCCGTGCGTCGTGACGTCGCTCGACGGTGCGGTCGTCGTCCGGCTCGGGCGGCCGCTCTCCGGGGTGGCGCCGGGCCAGACGCTCGCGCTCTACGACGGCACGCGGGTCGTCGGCTCGGCGACGATCCGGACGGCGTACTCGTCCTTGACCTCGACCGGCACCATCCCGACCGAGCGGTAGAGCTGCGTCGCCCCGGTCTCGTTGCCGGCGTCGACGAAGAGCTGGGTGAAGGTCCAGTCGCGCCGGACGTGCTCGGCGAACGCGAGCCCGAGCAGGTGCCGGGCGACGCCACGGCCGCGCGCCGCAGGGTCGACGCCGAGAGAGCGCACGTAGCCGCCGCCCAGGTCGGCGAGGCGGGCGTCCCCGATGCAGTGCCCGACCGGCTCGCCGTCGAGGTCGGCGACCCACCACTGCGTGAGGTCGGTGCCGCCGCGGCGCTCCCACCGGGTCCACCACTCGTCGAAGTCCAGCGGCTCGAAGCCGTGGTGGTCGGCGAACGAGGTGAGCCACAGCCGGTGCACGAGCCGTCGTCCGGCGTCGTCGGCGACCCGGCGCACGACGACGCCTGCCGGTGCCGCGGTCTGCGCGCCCGGGTCGCCGGCGGTGAGCGGGCGCTCCATCCGCCAGTAGGTGCGGTCGTGGGTGAGGCCGGCAGCGGCCAGGGCCGCGGTCGTCGGGAGCGCCTCGCGGTGCGGGTCGGTCTCGACCCGGACGGCCGGCCTGCCGTCGGCCGCCCGCCAGTCCCGTGCGCGGTCGAGGCACCAGGTGACGAGTGCCGCCTCGAGCAGCCCGGTGTGCGCCGGCGCCACCCGGACGTCGAGGCCCAGCGTCGGCTCCCGGTCGGTGCCGTGCGCGACGTCCCGGACCTCGACCCACGCCACGGCGGCCGGCTCCGCCGTCCCGCCGTCCGTGCGCTCCACCAGGACGGTGCCGCCGCCGTCCGCCGCCGTGGTGCCGAGCCGGGCCAGCACCTGCTCGGGAGGCTGGGAGTGCGGTGCCCCGTACGACGCGGCGAACCCGACCAGGACGGCGCGCAGCGCTTCGGCGTCCGTCACGGGGTGCGGCGTCCGGGCGGTGTACCCGGCAGGCAGCGCCGGCGGCCGGCCCGCGCCCGTCACCCGCGCACGACCCGGGTGGCGTACGCGTCGATGACCTCGACCGGCTCCATGCCGACGGAGCGGTAGAGGTCCGTCGCGCCGGTGCTGTTCTCGGAGTCGACGGTGAGCTGGCTCCAGGCCCAGCCGCGGCGGGTGTGCTCGGCGAATGCGACCCGTAGCAGGTGCCGGGCGACGCCGCGGCCGCGTGCCGCCGGCAGCACCCCGAGCGAGCGGACGTAGCCGCCGGCGTCGCCGTCGACGCCGCGGGTCTCCCCGATGCAGAACCCGACGGGCTCGCCGTCGAGGTCGGCGATCCACCACTGGCGCAGGTCGGCCCCGACCGAGCGGGTCAGCCGGGTCCACCACTCGTCGAAGGTCCGCGGCCGGTGCCCCCAGTGCTCGACGAACGAGGCCTCCCGCAGGCGGTGCGCGACCTCGTGGTCGGCCTGCGCCTGCGCCGGCCGGACGACGACGCCCGGGGGAGCGGCGGGCGGCTCCGCAGTGGCCGCGCCGAGGGCGCGCTCCATCCGCCAGAAGGTGCGCTCCCGGGTGAACCCGTGGTGGCGGGCGGCCGCGCCGAGGGCCTCGTCCTCGCGCTCGACGCCGGTCTCGACCCGCACGGCGGCCCGGCCGTCGGCCGCGAGCCAGGAACGTGCGCCGCGCAGGCCCCAGCCGAGCAGGTCGGTCTCGAGCAGCCCGGCCCGGTCGGGGCGGACGAACACCTCGACGAAGAGCTCCGGGTCCTTGGTGCCGTCCTCGGCGCGGTCGCTGACCTCCAGCGCGGCGAGGGCCACGACCCGCCCGGCCGGGCCGTCCGCCGTGCCCGGCTCCTCGACCGCGACCGCAGGGCCGCCGTCCTCGACGACGCCGCGCAGGTACTCCAGCGCGGCCTCCGGCGGGTCGCTCGGGTGCCGGACGTACGCGGCGTCGAACGCCCGGACGACGTCGCGGACGGCGCCGGCGTCCGCGTCGTCGGCGAGGTCGAGGGGGCGGGTCGTGAACGGCGCGGGG
>NZ_MWLN01000038.1 GCF_002198655.1 Kineosporia sp. A_224 | reverse complement strand
AGCAGCGAAGCGGTTCGTCCGTGCCTACCGGCGCGGGGGAGGCCGTCTGCAGCGTGCCCGGCCACACGAGGCGGGCGACCTGGCGGCGCCCGGAGCGCACCAGCTCGGCGGGCCCCCCGCGCCGGTAGGCACGGACGAACCGCTTCGCTGCTCGGCGCGCCCGGGTACGGACGGCGCTCACGGACCCTGGCTCGGACACCCTCGTCACCTCGACATCAACGATTCCGGACACGCAGAGCCAGTCGCTCAGCGTGGTCGATCCACAGCGGAATGTAGTGCATCGTGTCGCCCTGGAGGATGCTCACGGCGGGACTGGTTCAGCCGGTGCCGGGGCCCGTCGATGGGATGTACCTCACGAAACACGCGTGACACCTGACGACGGGACGCTATCGACGTGACGGCAGCCGAGAGCAGCGAGCGCTGGTCCCCGCCCCGGGACACCGCGGAGCACGCCCGCCTCGCCGAGGCGGCGGGCACGGACGCGCCCTGGCGGCTGTGGGGCCCCTACGTCGCGGGGCGGCAGTGGGGCACGGTCCGGGAGGACTACTCGGCGTCCGGCGACGCGTGGAACGCCTTCCCGTTCGACCACGCGCACCGGCGCGCCTACCGCTGGGGCGAGGACGGCCTCGGCGCGGTCTGCGACCGGTTCGGCTTCCTCAACCTCGGCGTCGCGCTCTGGAACACCCGGGACGACCGGATCAAGGAGCGGCTCTTCGGCCTGGCCAACGGCGAGGGCAACCACGGCGAGGACGTCAAGGAGTACTGGTGGGCCGTCGACGGCACCCCGACCCACTCCTGGATGCAGTGGATGTACCGGTACCCCCAGGAGGCGTTCCCGTACGAGCGGCTGCGCACCGAGAACGCCGCACGCGGCCGGGACGAGCGCGAGTACGAGCTCGGGGACACCGGCGTCCTCGACGGCAACCGGTTCTTCGACGTCCTCGTGACGTACGCCAAGGCAGGCCCGGACGACCTCTGCGTCGAGATCACGGCGACGAACCAGGGGCCCGACGCCGCCCCGCTGCACCTGCTGCCGCAGCTGTGGTTCCGCAACACGTGGGCCTGGGGCCGGGACGGCCGCAAGCCCTCGATGCACCAGCTGCTGCCGCCGACGTTCACGGTGAGCGGGCTGGAGGCCGTCGAGGTCGAGCACGCCCACCTCGGCCGCTACCACCTCGCGGCCGAGGGCACGCCCGTGCTCCTGTTCTGCGACAACGAGACCAACGCCGTCGAGCTCTTCGGCGCCGCCCGGAACGCGACGCCGTACCCGAAGGACTCGGTCGACAAGCGGGTCGTCCACGGGGACACCAGCGTCGTCAACCCCTTCGACGAGGGCACCAAGGTCGCCGTCTGGTACGTCTTCGACGCGGTGCCGGCGGGGGAGTCGGTGACGGTCCGGCTCCGGCTCGGCCGCGCGCTGCCGACGACGGGCACGTTCGGCCCGGAGTTCGACGCCGTCCTCGCCGCGCGCAAGCAGGAGGCCGACGAGTTCTACGCGCAGGTCGTCCACCCCGACATGCCCGACGAGGACCGGCACGTCGCCCGCCGCGCCTACGCCGGGCTGCTGTGGACCAAGCAGGTCTACCGGTACGACGTCCAGGAGTGGCTCGAGACCGACCCGTCCCCGGAACCCGCTGCCGGGCAACGGGATGCGCCGGGCGTGCGGAACACGGGCTGGAAGCACCTCTACCTCGCCGACGTGCTCTCGATGCCCGACGAGTGGGAGTACCCGTGGTTCGCCGCGTGGGACCTCGCCTTCCACGCGATCCCGCTCGCGCACGTCGACCCCGGCTTCGCCAAGGAGCAGCTGCTGCTCATGTGCCGCGAGTGGGCGATGCACCCCAACGGTCAGCTCCCGGCGTACGAGTGGGCGTTCGGCGACGTCAACCCGCCCGTGCACGCCTGGGCCGCGTGGCACGTCTACCGGATCGACGGCTACCGCGACAAGGACTTCCTCATCCGGGTCTTCACCAAGCTGCTCCTCAACTTCTCCTGGTGGGTGAACCGCAAGGACGCCAACGGGTCCAACGTCTTCGAGGGCGGCTTCCTCGGGATGGACAACATCGCGCTGTTCGACCGGTCGGCGCCGCTGCCCCCGGGCTTCCGCCTGGAGCAGTCCGACGCGACGAGCTGGATGGCCTTCTACTGCCAGCAGATGTTCAAGATCGCGCTCGAGCTCGCCCGCACCGACAAGGCGTGGGACGACGTCGCGACGAAGTTCTTCGAGCACTTCCTCGCGATCGCCCAGGCGATGCGGTCGTTCGGCTCGCAGGGCGAGAGCCTGTGGGACGAGGAGGACGGCTTCTTCTACGACGTCCTCGTCGCGCCCGACGGCTCGACGCAGCCGCTGCGGGTGCGCTCGATGGTCGGGCTGCTGCCGATCCTCGCCGCGACCGAGGTGCCGGCGTGGGTCGGGGAGGAGTGCCCGGACCTGTCCGCCCGGATGCGCTGGCTGCAGCGCCGTCGCCCCGAGCTCGTCCGTCCGCTGCTGTTCTCCAAGGGCGCGGGGGAGCGCAAGATCCTGCTCTCCCTCGTCGACCCGACCCGGTTGCGGCGCATCCTCGAGCGGGTCTTCGACCCCGAGGAGTTCTTCTCCCCGTTCGGGATCCGCTCGCTCACGGCGTCCTGCCGGCAGCCGATCACCGCGCACGTCGCCGGCCGGGACGCCTCGATCGAGTACGAGCCGGGGGAGTCCCGGACGAACCTGTTCGGCGGCAACTCGAACTGGCGCGGGCCGATCTGGTTCCCGGTGAACGTCCTGCTCGCCGACAAGCTCCGCACCATCGGCCGGCACTTCGGCGACACGTTCCAGATCGAGATCCCGACCGGCTCGGGAAAGCTGCACACCCTCGTCGAGGCCGCCGACATCATCGACAACGGGCTGACCGCGCTCTTCCGCCCGGTCGCCGGTCGCCGTCCCGCGGACGGCGACCGGATCGAGGCCTCGGCCGACCCGCTGTGGGCCGACCACCCGACGTTCAGCGAGTACTTCGACGGCGACACCGGTGAGGGCCTCGGCGCGAGCCACCAGACCGGCTGGACGGCGCTCGTCGCGCACCTGCTCAACCCGCGGCTGCCCCCGGACCCGCGGCGGCGGGGCTGGGCCTGAGGCCGGGGCGCCCGGCGCACGTCGGCCTCAGCTCGCGAGGGCCTGCCCGCCGCCCGTGAGGTACCGCAGCGCCGAGGCCGTGTCGGGGCAGGCCTGCGCCCGCACCCCGCCGCCCACCGTGCTCCAGCCGCGGACGATCACCGCGACGAGTGCGTTCGCGCCGGTGACCGCGACCCGGCAGCGCTGCGGGCCGAAGGTGCGCCGGTTGACGAGCTTCGCCTCGGACAGCAGCCGCGGCGACGTGAGGATGCCCTGGACGTCGACGTGGAGCAGGGGCGCGCCACCCGCCCGCGCCACCTCCTGCTCGCTCGCCGCGATCCGGGCGAGCAGTGTCGCCTCGTCGGTGCTGCGCAGGTCGACGTACAGGTAGGGGACGCCTGCGTGGTCGCGCCACTCGCACCCGTCCACGCCCACCTCCTCAGCATCGGCCGCGCGCGGGCGGTCGTGCCGGCCCGGTGGCCGCCATGTCCAGGATCGGTGGTCCCGGCCGGGCCCCGGAAGCCGCCGCCCGGACGACCTCCGGACGGGTGAGCCGTCACCGCTCGTGACCGGCCGGAGCGGGTGCGGGCCCGGAGCAGGAGGGAGGCGTCGTGGCCGTCGAGCGGGCGCCGGGTCAGGGTGCCGACGCGTCCGACGAGCGACTACCGGGCACCGCTGCGCGCGCGCTTTGCTCTGCCCTCACCAGCGAGCCAACGGTTCGGTCGCATGCCTGCTCGTCCCGGGAGGGGCTGCGTCGATGCTCGGGTCGATGCTCGGGTCTGGGCCGTCGTGATCACGACGCGGAGCGCCCGAGCACGGACCCGAGCTCGCCCGTCGTCGCTGCACCCGTCGCCGCAGGGGGATGCACGTCAGGGCGCGCACGGGTCTTCAACCACCGGTGCGACGTGGCTCGCTGGTGATGGCAGAGCAAAGCACCCGGCAGGGGAGTGCCGCCGTCGAGGCCGGCCCGGCGTCAGCGGACGGCGGGCGGTGCCGGCCGCCGTGAGCTCAGCAGCAGCGTCGCGGCCGCGACCGCGAGCGCTGCGGCGACGCCCGCGGACCCGCCGCCGGTGAGCACGTGCCAGGTGAGGCTGTGGCCGCCGCCGCCCGCGAGCAGCGCGCTGACGCCGTCGTGCGCCGCGCCCGTGAGCGCCGCGCCGAGGACGGCGCCCGCCGCGACGGCCCGCAGCCGCAGGCCCGGCACACGCCGTCCGCGGGCCGCGGCCGGCTCGACGGGCGCCGGGGCGGCCCGGCGCCACCGGAGCACGAGGTCGACCACGAGCACGACGAGACCGAGCGCGCTGCAGACGACCTGGGCCCAGTCGGCGCCCGAGTACCGGCCGTGCATCTGCGCCAGCCAGGGCACGTGCTCGGAGCCCCAGTGGCCGTCGTGCGTGAAGCCGTCCCAGAGCACGTGCGTCGCCGCGCCGACGGCGAGCGAGACGACCGTCATGCCGAGCGCCGCGGGCCGCAGGTACCGGCGCAGCCCGCTGCCGGCGTCCGGGTGCAGCCGGCGGCGGACCGCCGCCGGGGCCAGCAGGACGGCCGCCGGGGCGAGCAGCGACTGCCACACCGCGAAGACGGCCAGACCGAGGACGACGTCGGCCCCGAGGACGCCGTCGACCGCCTCGTGGGTGAGGCCCGAGCCGAACGGCGAGGGGACGTAGTACGGGATGTCCGGCGCCATGCTCCCGATGACGAGCGCGGCCGGGACGAGCGCGACCCGGCCGCGGGTCCAGCGCATGAGCGGCAGGACGGCGGCGGGGTGGCTCCCGGTGAACGGCATGCACCCACGCTAGGCAGACCGGTGCCGCCGCGGTCGCGCCGTCGCGGCGCATCCACGGGGTCTCCACGGGATCCCCACACCCGGGCAGCCCCGCCCCGCGCCCGCACTACACGCTGCGCCGGTAGGCCCGCCCCTCCCACGGCCCCAGCCGCAGCCCGCCGTCGGCCGCGGCGTCGCCCGCGACGACCTCCGCGCCCGACCACAGGTGCGCCTGCGGCACGACGGGCTCCTGCTCCTGCGCCGTGAAGTTGCCGAGCACGAGGATCTCGGTGGGACCCAGCCGGCGGGTGAACGCGTACACGTGCGGGTCGTCGGGCAGGAGCATCGTGAAGTCGCCGAGGGCGACGGCCGGTTCGGTGTGCCGCAGGTCCGCGAGGCGGCGGTAGTGGTGCGCCACGGACGACGGGTCGGCCCACGCGGCGGCGACGTTGACCTCGGTGCGGTTCGGGTTCACCGCGATCCACGGTGTGCCGGTCGTGAACCCCGCCTGCGGGCCGTCGTCCCACTGCACGGGGGTGCGGGCGTTGTCCCGGCTCATCGGCCGCAGCACCGCGAGGACGTCGTCCGGGTCCTGGCCGGCCGCGACCGCCGAGCGGTAGTGGTTGAGCGACTCGACGTCGCGGAAGTCCGTGATCGCGGGGAACGGCGCGTTCGTCATGCCGATCTCCTCGCCCTGGTAGACGTAGGGCGTCCCGCGGTGCAGGTGCAGGACGGTCGCGAGCATCTTCGCCGCGGCGACCCGGTGCTCGCCGTCGTCGCCCCACCGGGACACGATCCGCGGCTGGTCGTGGTTGTCCCAGTAGAGGCTGTTCCAGCCGGTCCCCGCGAGCCCGGTCTGCCAGCGCCCGAAGGTCGCCTTGAGGGCGCGCAGGTCGAAGGGGACGGGGTCCCACTTCGAGGCACCGTGGTCGATCCCGACGTGCTCGAACTGGAACACCATGTCCACCTCGGCACGGGCCGGGTCGGTGAACAGCCGGGCGTCCTCGACCGTGACACCGGGCATCTCGCCGACGGTGAGCAGCCGGTCGGGCCGGCCCGCGAAGACCTCGCGGTGCATCTCGGCGAGGAACTCGTGGATCCGCGGCCCGCACGTCCAGTGCGGCGAGCCGTCCCCGAGCGCCGCCCCGCCCGCGCCGGCGGGGGCCGCGACGTGCCCGTCGGGCAGCGACCCGTCGGCGCCGACCGCCTTGCTGATGAAGTTCACGACGTCCATCCGGAAGCCGTCGACGCCCCGGTCGAGCCAGCGCCGCATCATCGCGTAGACCGCCTGCCGGACCTCGGGGTTCTCCCAGTTGAGATCCGGCTGCTGGGTCGCGAACAGGTGCAGGTAGTACTCCCCGCTCGCCTCGTCGTACGTCCAGGACGGGCCGGAGAAGAACGACGCCCAGTTCGTCGGCTCGGCGCCCGGGGTGCCGGGCGTCATCCCCTCGCGGGCCGGCCGCCACCAGTACCAGTCGCGCTTCGGGTCGTCCTTCGACGAGCGGGACGCGACGAACCACGGGTGCTCGTGCGAGGTGTGGTTGACGACGAGGTCCATGACCAGACGCATGCCCCGCGCGTGCAGCCCCTCGACGAGCGCGTCGACGTCCGCGAGCGTGCCGAACGTGGGGTCGACGTTCTCGTAGTCGCTGATGTCGTAGCCGTTGTCGTGCTGCGGCGACCGGTACACCGGCGACAGCCACACGACGTCGACGCCGAGCCGCTCCAGGTGGTCCAGGTGGTCGATGACGCCGCGCAGGTCGCCGATCCCGTCACCGTCGGAGTCGGCGAAGCTGCGCGGGTAGACCTGGTAGACGACGGCGGAGGTCCACCAGGGCGGGGCTGCGGGGTCCATGCCTGAACGCTCCCAGCGCTCCGGGGGCGGGGCAAGGCGCGCGGGCCGGGGTCGACGCGCGGGGCCCGGTGATCGACGGCAGGCTGACGTCCATGACCTCGTCGCAGACACGTGAACCGCTGGAGACGGACGTCGTCGTCATCGGCGGCGGACCGCCCGGGGAGAACGTCGCGGGCACGGTCCGCGCCGCGGGCCTGGAGTGCGTGCTCGTCGAGCGCGAGCTGTTCGGCGGCGAGTGCTCGTACTGGGCGTGCATCCCGAGCAAGGCCCTGCTCCGCCCGCTCGACGTGCACGCCGCCGCGACCCGGCTGCCCGGGCTCACCGTCGGCGAGGTCGACGCCGCGGCCGTCCTCGCCCGCCGGGACTGGTTCACCGGCCGCGCGGACGGTGCGCCGTTCGCGCACGACGACGCGTCCCAGGAGTCCTGGGTCGCGAGCACCGGCGCCGTCGCCCTGCGCGGTGACGCACGGCTCGACGGCCCGCGCCGGGTCGTCGTCGAGACCTCGGACGGCGCCCGCACCGTGCTCGCGCGGCAGGCCGTCGTCCTCGCCGTCGGGACCGACGCCGCGGTCCCGGACGTGCCGGGGCTGCGGGCCGCCGCACCGTGGACGAGCCGGGAGGCGACCGACGCGCGGTCGGTCCCGCGGCGGCTGCTCGTGCTCGGCGGCGGGGTCGTCGCGTGCGAGATGGCGCAGGCGTTCCGCGGCCTCGGTGCCGCCGAGGTCACGGTCGTCGAGCGCGGCGAGCGGCTGCTCGGGCGCGCCGAACCCGTTGCGGGGGAGCTGGTCCGGGCCGCGTTCGAGGAGGCGGGCATCGACGTCCGCACCGGCACCGGCGTCGTCCGGGTGAGCCGTCCGGCGGCCGGCGGCGAGGTGACCGCCGAGCTCGACGACGGGACCACCGTCGTCGCGGACGAGATCCTCGTCGCGACCGGCCGGTCGCCCCGGACGGCCGGGCTCGGGCTGGAGTCCGTGGGCCTGACCGCCGAGCACCTGCACCGCGGCTACGTCTCCGTCGACGACACCCTCGCGGTGACCGGGCCGGGCCTCGACCCGGCCGCGCCCTGGCTCTACGCCGTCGGCGACGTCAACGGCCGGAACCTGCTGACCCACATGGGCAAGTACCAGGCCCGGGCCTGCGGTGCCGCGGTCGCCACGCGCGCCGCGGGGCGCACCGTCGCCCCGGACGCACGGTTCACCGCCGCGACCGCGACCGCCGACGGGCTCGGCGCCCCGGCGGTCGTGTTCACCGACCCGCAGGTCGCCTCCGTCGGGCTCACCGCGGCGGCGGCGCGCGAGCGCGGCCTCGACGTGCACGTCGTCGACCACGACCTGGGCGCGGTGTCCGGCGCCGCCCTGCTCGCGGACGGCTACCGGGGGAGCGCCCGGCTCGTCGTCGACCGCGCCCGGCGGGTCGTCGTCGGCGCGACGTTCATCGGCCAGGACGTCGCCGAGCTGCTCCACTCGGCGACGGTCGCCGTCGTCGGCGAGGTGCCGCTCGAGCGGCTCTGGCACGCCGTCCCGTCGTTCCCCACGATCAGCGAGGTGTGGCTGCGGCTCCTCGAGGCATACCCGGACGCCGCAGGCGCCGTCGACGAGTGACGCCGTCCGGCGCATCGTTTGCCCACGAGCACAGATTCCGGCATCCGGGATGATCCCCAGGAACGCGAATGGGTCCCCGCTCGTCGGGCAGTGCAGGAGCACGTACCGACCGACGACACGAGAAGGAGACCCCCATGGGCCTGTTCAAGGGTGCCGCCAAGGCCGGGATCGCTGCCAAGGCCATCCAGGTCGTCCGCCGCGAGGCGGCCAAGCCGCAGAACCAGGCGAAGGCCCGGGAGCTGTTCGCCAAGCTGCAGAACCGCCGCCGTCCGGGCGGCACGCCGCCGGCGAACCGCCCGCTCTGACCCGGCCGCAGGACCGGTGATGGCCGTCAGACGCTGACGGTCATCACCGAGCCGAGCACGCTGCCCACCTGTGCGAGCCGGTACAGCTCGCTGCGGTGGAAGTCCACGCCCTCCTGGCGGACCAGGAGCAGGCCGAGGGGACCGTTGCCGATCGGCACGAGTGCTGTCCCGCTGTACGCAAGGCCGGTCGCCGGGTCCATGAGCGTCACCGCGCCCAGGCGCAGCGGTGCCGTGATCCGGACCGCGTCCGGGGCCGGGGCGTCGCGGCTGACCGCGAGCACGTCCTCCTGGGCGCCGGTGGCGTCGAAGACGAGGACGGCGGCCCAGTCGGCGCCGAGCGCCCCCGGCGCACCGTCGACGAGCGTGCGCACGGCCCGGTCCGGCTGGGCGAGCACCTGCTGGCACAGCTCGAGGTCGGTGTGCCCGGTCACCGGGGGGACCGGCTGCTGGACGCCCGCGACCTGGATCCCGGGCTCCGCGCTGACGGCCGACGTCACCGCCGCGAGGTGGACGGCGTCGCGCACCGTGACGAACACGTCGTCGAGCGCCCGCCCCGCCTGGCTCTCGAGCACGTCGACCGCGGCGATGTCGCCGCCGGCCGCGCCGATGGCCGTGGTGACCCGGCCCAGCGTGCCGGGCGAGTCCGGGACGCTGATCCTCAACCGCGCGAGCACGTCGCCTCCTCGGATCCGTTCACCTGGTGCTTCGGGTCAGCCAAGCATCTCAGAGCCGCGTTCCGAGGGTGTTTCACCGTGCCGTCATGATGGGGCCGTGACCGGTGACCCCTGGGCGAGCACGTGAGGGGCACCGCCGTCACCCTTCGGTCGATCGCCGTCCCGGCCTACGGGCCGCCGCTGCTCTACGGCATCGGCCAGGGCGCCGTCGCACCGGCGATCGCGCTCTCGGCTCGCGACCTCGGTGCCTCCCTCGGGGTCGCCGGGCTCGTCGTGGCGGTCCTCGGTGTGGGGCAGATCGTCGGCGACGTCCCCGCCGGGGCGCTCGCGGCCCGGGTCGGCGAGCGGCGCGCGATGCTGCTCGCGGTCGCCGTCGCGGTCGCGGCCCTCGCGGGCTGCCTCCTCGCACCGAGCGTCGCCGTCCTCGGCGCGTCGGTGTTCGTCCTCGGCCTGGCGAACAGCGTCTTCGGGCTCGCCCGCCAGACGTACCTGTCGGAGGTCGTCCCGCTGCACCTGAGGGCGCGGGCGCTCTCGACGCTCGGCGGCACGCTGCGGATCGGGATGTTCGCCGGGCCGTTCCTCGCGGCGCCGTTCATCCGGGCCGGCGGCACCGACGCGGCGTACGCCCTCCATCTCGTCGTCGCCGTCCTCGCGGCCGTGGTCCTGCTCGTCGTCCCCGACCTGACCCGGCCCGTCGACGGCCGCTCCGGGCGCCCGCCGCGGGCCCGCCCCGCGGGGGTCGTCGCCGTCGTCCGGCGGCACCGGCGGGTGCTCGTGCACCTGGGCACCGCCGTCCTGCTCGTCGGGGCGGTCCGGGCCTCGCGGCAGGCCGTCATCCCGCTGTGGGCGGACCATCTCGGGCTCGACGCGGCGACGACGAGCGTCGTCTACGGCATCAGCGGCCTGCTCGACACGCTGCTGTTCTACCCCTCGGGCAAGGTCATGGACCTGCGCGGCCGGGCCTTCGTCGCCGTCCCGTCGATGGCGGTGCTCGGGCTGGCGCACCTGCTGCTGCCGCTCACCGCGGGCCTGCCGTCGCTCGTGGCCGTCGCCGTCCTCATGGGGATCGGGAACGGGATGGGCGCCGGGGTGGTCATGGTCGTCGGCGCGGACGTCGCCCCGCCGGGCAGCCGCGCCGAGTTCCTCGGTGTCTGGCGGCTCTTCCACGACGCGGGGAGCGCGGCCGGGCCGCTCGTCGTCTCGGCCGTCACGGCCCTCGTCGCCCTGGGGCCGGCGGTCGCGGTGATGGGACTCGTGGGGGTCGGTGCCGCCGGGCTGCTCGCCCGCCGGCTGCCCGGCGTCGCGCCGGGCGGGGCCGCCCCGGCAGGTCCGGCCGGCCCGGATGCCGGACAATGACGTCGAGAGCGATGCGTGCCGGACGGCGCGGCGCACCGGTCGGGTGACGCCCGCACCGGCAGGAGGGGTGGCATGACCGACCGGCGGACCGTGGACCGAGCGACGGCCAAGAAGTGGAAGGACCTGCTCGCGAGCGAGCGGGAGGCGGCCCAGCTGTACGAGCGCCTCGCCGCCGGCGAGAGCGGCGAGCGGGCCGACATCCTCCGCGAGCTCGCCGAGGTGGAGCGGCGGCACGCGGCGCACTGGGAGAGCCGGCTGCGCGAGGCCGGGCAGACGGTGCCCGAGCCGACCGGCCCGGGGCTGCGGACGCGCACGATGGGGCTGGCCGCCCAGCGGCTGTCGCTGGACGCCGTGCTGCCGCTCATCGAGCGGGCCGAGCGCGGCGACGCCGGGATCTACGACGCGGACCCGGACGCGGCCCCCGGGATGGCGGACGACGAGCGCGGCCACGCGCGGACGCTCGCAGCCCTGCGTGACGGCGGCGGCGACAAGGGGGCGAAGACCGGCACGGGCGGGCGGCCCCAGGACGCCCCCGGCCGGATCAACCGACGCGAGCCGTGGCACCGCGGCGACCGCTCCGGGGCGCTGCGGGCCGGCATCTTCGGGGTGAGCGACGGGCTCGTCTCGAACACCGCCCTCGTCATGGGCTTCGCGGGCTCCGGCGCCTCCCGGTCGGCGGTGCTGCTCGCCGGGGTCGCCGGCCTGCTCGCCGGCGCGTTCTCGATGGCTGCCGGGGAGTACGTGTCGATGTCGGGCCAGCGCGAGATGTTCGAGCGCGAGATCGAGCTCGAGGCCACCGAGCTGCGGGACAAGCCGGAGGAGGAGCTCGAGGAGCTCGTCCTCATCTACCGCGCCAAGGGGCTGCCCCGGGAGCAGGCCCGCGAGGTCGCGACGAGCATCATGAGCGACAAGGACGTCGCCCTCGACACGCTCGCCCGTGAGGAGCTCGGGCTCGACCCGGACGCCCTCGGGTCACCGTGGGGTGCCGCGTTCTCCAGCCTGGTCGCCTTCGCGATCGGCGCGGTCGTCGTCATCGTCCCCTACCTCTTCGGGGGCGGGACGACGGCGTTCGTCACGGCGGTCGCCCTCGCCGTCGCCGCGATGGCGGCCGTCGGGGCCGGGATCGGCGTGCTCAACGGGCGCTCCCCGGTCCGGTCCGCCGTCCGGCAGGTCGTCGCCGGCACGCTCGCGGCCGGGGTCACCTACGTCGTCGGCGCGATCATCGGGACGACCGTCGCGGGCTGACGGCCGGCGGACCATCGCGGGGGACCGAGGTCGCCGGGCGCCGCGGACCGACCGAACTACACTCGTGTCATTCGAGGCGAACCGGACGCCCGGGCACGGCGGGGCCGTGCGGACGGCCGCCACGACCCGAGGGAGGCGGTCATGGCGTCCTGCCGCCGCTGCACGACCGACCTGGTGCACTGCCACGGCACGCTCGTCCGGCACTCCGGGGGCGATGTCGAGTGCAGCGATCCCGGCTGCGAGGGCCGGGTCGCCGTCCACGACTTCGTCATCCGCTGCGGGGACGTCGAGTCGGGCTGCTGCGCGCAGCCGCCCGTGCGCCTTCCGGTGCCCGCGGGCCGGCTGCCCGCACCGGCGCGCAGCGCCTGAGACCGGCGGCCCTCCCCGGCGCCGTACGGTGACCTCCGTGGGCACCGTACGGGTCGGGATCTCTGGCTGGCGCTACCCGCCGTGGCGGGGGTCGTTCTACCCGCCGGGCCTGGCGCAGCGCCGCGAGCTCGAGCACGCCTCGCGCCGGCTGTCGAGCATCGAGCTCAACGGCTCGTTCTACGCGCTGCAGCGCCCGGAGTCGTACGCCGGCTGGGCGCGCGAGACGCCCGATGCGTTCGTCTTCTCGGTGAAGGGCCCGCGCTTCGTCACCCACCTCAAGAAGCTCGCCGGCGTCGACGTGGCGCTCGCGAACTTCTTCGCCTCCGGTCTGCTGGCCCTCGGCCCCAAGCTCGGCCCGGTCCTGTGGCAGCTGCCGCCGAACCTGGGGTTCGACGCGGACCGGCTCGACGCCTTCTTCGCGCTCCTGCCCCGCACCCACGCCGAGGCGGCGGCGCTCGGCGCCGGGCACGACGAGAAGGTGGACGGCCGGGCGTTGACGACGACCGCGACGCCCGGGCTGCCGCTGCGGCACGCCCTGGAGGTCCGGCACGCGAGCTTCGGTGACGCGGCGGCGGACGGCCGGCTGCTCGACGTCCTCACCCGGCACGGGGTCGCCCTCGTCACCGCGGACACCGCGGGCAAGTGGCCGTGGCTGGCGCACCTCACGAGCCCGGACCTCACGTACGCCCGGCTCCACGGGGACGCCGAGCTCTACGTCAGCGGGTACGACGACGACGCGCTCGACCGCTGGGCGGACCGGGTGGGCGAGTGGGCCGCGACCGGGCGCGACATCTTCGTGTACTTCGACAACGACGCGAAGGTCCGCGCCCCGTACGACGCGCAGGCGCTCGCCGCGCGGCTCGGTATCGCCTGGCCGGCGGGGGGCGCATGACGACGCGACTGCTCCTGCTCGCCGACACCCACGTGCCCGCGCGGGCCGGGGACCTGCCCGCCGAGGTATGGCGCGAGGTCGCGGCGGCGGACGTCGTCGTCCACGCCGGTGACTGGGTGGACATCGGCCTGCTCGACCGGCTCGAGGCCGCCGCCGCGAGGCTGGTCGCCGTCCACGGCAACAACGACCACGGCGCGTTGCGCGAGCGGCTGCCCGAGGTGGCGCGGGCCGAGGTGGCAGGCCTGCGCCTCGCCGTCCTCCACGAGACCGGCGCCGCTCCGGGGCGGGAGGCGCGGTGCGACACGGACCCGCGGATCGCCGGGGCCGACGTCCTCGTGTTCGGGCACTCGCACATCCCCTGGGACACCGTGACCCCCGCGGGTCTGCGCCTGCTCAACCCGGGGTCGCCCACCGACCGGCGCCGGCAGCCGCGGTGCACGTACATGACGGCGACGGCCGACGACGGGGTGCTGCGCGACGTGCGCCTCGTCGCGCTGCCGCTCAGGCCCCCCGGCCTGTCTTCTCCTGCAGTCGGTCGATGAGCTCGGACGCCTGGGCCTTCGTGAGGCCGTCGGGGACCTCCTCACCGGCCTCGCGGGCGAGGGTCGTCAGGTAGCTGTGCTGCGGGCCGGTCATCGGCTCGTCGCCGGTGACCCACTGCTCGACGGGCTTGGTCGCGTCGTCCGCGCCGGACTGCTGGTCGGGTGCCTGGCTCATACCGGCACGCTATGCACGCCCCGCGACCGCGCACGGCGACCTTGCCCCGGTCCGTGACGCGACGAGGCCCGCACCGTGGGGTGCGGGCCTCGTCGCGTCCGGGGGAGGAGCCCCGGGTCGTGCGGTCGGCGGTCGTCAGGCCGCCGGGTGAGGACGGTCAGGCCTTCACGGGCTCGATCCGCTCGTGGACGCCACCGACGACCGCGTCGGCCGCGGTGCGCCGCGAGTGGACGATGCCGAGGATCGACAGGAGGAACATGAGCGCCGCACCGACGTAGGAGACGGCGGCCGCGATACCGGCGATCTTGCCCATGGTGCCGAACGCGTAGGCGTTGAGGAGCAGGCCGCGCAGCGTCTCGCCGCGGAACATGGTCTGGACCTGGCCGGCCAGCTCGGTGTCCTGCGGGTTGGCGCGGGACAGCGTGCTCAGCTCGGAGTAGGTCTTGCCGCCGGCGATCTCCTCGAGGTGCTTGGCGATGAACTGGTCGGCGTAGGCGCCCGCCTGCTCACCGGTGGTGAGCTGCTGGCCGCCGTACTGCTGGAGCCCGGGGTAGGTCTTCGCGTCGAGGCCCTCGCTGCCGGCCGGCGGGAAGAAGATCTTCTGCGCGACGAGCTGGTCGTGGACCTGCGTGTTGACGAAGGAGGAACCCCAGGACAGGAGCGCGCCGGCGACGAGAAGGATGACCGCGACAACGAGGCCGGCGGCAGTGAGCAGTGTGTCGAACGTCTTGCGTCGCATGACGATCTCTCCTTGTGGGTGAAGGCATCGTGCTGGTGGACCGGCACCTGGTGGGCGGCGGGAGAATCGCTTCTCGGGGTAAAGCATCGCCCGCCTGTGCGCCGCCTGTGCGGGTCATACGTCCCGATGGTTGAAGTCTCATCTCTTATGTGGTTGAGGTCTCATCTCTTGGCGCAGGGCATCGATCGGCCGGGCAGAACCGCCTGGTGAGGAACGGGTTCTGCGGTGCCGCGCCCGATTGCGCCGGCCCGCAGCGGATCTACGGTCCGGCCGTGGACGCATCCCGGGACGACATCCCGCCGGTCCCGCACGGCGTGACCGAGGGCGCTGCCGGCGGCTCCGGCGAGAGCGTCGTCACGGTCGTCGTCCCGATGGTCGCGAACCTCGCGATCGCCGTCGCGAAGGCCGTCGGGGCGCTCCTGAGCGGTTCCGCCGCAATGCTTTCCGAGGCGGCGCACTCCCTCGCGGACACCGTCACCGAGGTGCTGCGTCGCGCTCCGCCGCGGGGCCAGGCCGCGGACCGGCGCCACCCCGTCGGCTACGGCCGCGAGTCCTACCTGTGGGCCCTGCTCGCGGCGGTCGCGACGTTCGTCGCGGGGGCGGTCGTCTCCGTCATGGAGGGGGTCGACAAGATCCGTCACGGCGAGGAGGCCGGCGACCCTCGGGGGTCGTACGTCGTCCTCGGCGTCGCGTCCGTGCTCATCGGGCTCGTCCTCGTGGTCGTCGCGGTCGTGCTGGCCCGGGCCAGCTCGAGCCTGCTCGTGGGCCGCTCGGCGATCCCGTCGCTCGACGACGCGCTGCGCGGCGAGCTCGAGTCACTGCCAGGGGTGGAGTCCGTCCCGGTGTTCGTGACGACCGTGCTCGGCCCCGGCCGGCTGTTCGTGGCCGCGAAGGTCGAGTTCGCGGACGGCTGCACCGCCGATGACATCGAGCGGGTCGCGGACGAGGCCGAACGACGCCTCGTCGCGCGGTACCCCGGCGTCGAGCAGGTGTTCCTCGACCCCACCGCCCGGACCGCCCGGACCGCCCGGACCGCCCGGACGCAGCGCCCGCAGGAACGGGCGCACGGGTAGCCCGCGGACGAACCGGGCGCCGTCCGCCCACGTCGTGCCGTCGTCGAGGAAACGCAGCACCCGCAACGGGTCGTCGCCACCGAACATCGCCACGAAGGCCGGGCCCAGCACTGCGGGCTCGCGGGCCAGCACCCGGAGGAACACCGTGTCGAGCCACCGATGCCGCCACGGCCGGTGCGGCACGGCGAACGGGTGCCCGTGCTCGACGAGGGAGCGGACGACGGCCGCGGCGTCACGCTGGATCGCCCCGAACCCGTAGCCGCTGCTCGCCCGGACGAGCCCGCCGGCCGCCCCGATCGCGAGCACCCGCCGTCCCCGGCGGTGCGGCGCCTGCGGCCGCAGGGCGATGGTGCCGTGCTCGACCCGCCCGACCCGGAACCGGCCGGCGGCGAGCACCCCGCGCAGGTAGGCGGTGAGCTCCCGGCCCACCTCGGTCGGGGTCGGGCCGAGGACCCCCGACGGGACGTAGGCCGTGTGCTCGACGAGCGCCGTCCGCCGGTCCTGGGGCAGGACGTGGACGAAGGCGGCCCGGCCGCAGGGCAGCCGGGCGTCGCAGAGCACGGCGGTGCCCGGGTCGAAGACGTTCCGGTCGGTGTGCACCTGCCACCCGGTGAACTCCATCCGGTGCCCGGCGCCCGCCGGCCGCGGGCCCCGCGCCCCGGGCCGCCGCCCCGGCCAGGTCCCGGTGCTGTCGAAGACCCAGGCAGCCTCGACGGTCTCGCCGTCGACGACGACGCGGGCGCCGTCGCGCCCGTCCACGACCGCCGTCGCCCGGGCGCGCACGATCTCGATGCCGCAGGTGCGGGCGACCGCGGTCGCGGCCACGTCCCGCAGCGCCCGCAGGCTCACGACCCGGTAGCGGTACGGCGCGAGGTCGACGAGCCGGGTCGCCCGGTCGGTGACGACGGCGACGCTGTCGTAGGCGCGCTCAGCGGCCGCCTCGACCGGGCCGTCCTGCGCGCTCCACCAGCCCCACGAGCGGTCGGCGGACCGGTCGTGGTCGAGGGGGGCCTCGTCGACGACGAGCACGCGCCGGTCTCCCCACCCGTCCGTCGCGAGGCGGGTGGCGAGCGTCAGGCCCGCTGCTCCGCCGCCGACGACGACGGCGTCGAGCATGCGTCCATCCCATGCCACGTGGCGGTGCCCCGGCCCGGGACGGAGGTCGCGGACCGGGGCACCGGAGCCACAGCCGGTGGACGGGTCAGGCCGCGTGCGGGTGCAGCACGACCTTGGTGTAGCCGTCGATCCGCTTGTCGAACTTGTCGTACGCGTCCGGGGCGGCGTCGAGCGGCAGCTCGTGGCTGACGATGACGCTGGGCTCGGCCCGCCCGGACACGATGAGGTCGCGGAGGTAGCGGTTGTAGTTCTTGACGTTCGCCTGCCCCGTCGCGAGCGACAGGCCCTTCTCGAAGAGCTTGCCGAACGACAGGGCGAGCTTGCCCTGCTTCGCGGCGTCGTCCGCGCCGCCCGGGTCGCTCGGCACGTAGAGGCCGGGGATCCCGAGGGCACCGGTCGGGTTGACGACGTCGATGAGGCCCTCGAGGACGACGTTCGCCTGCTCCTGGTCGTTCCGGCCGGTCGCCTCCGCGCCGTCCTTCGACGGCGTGCCCCCGCTGTGCCCGACGGCCTGGTAGCCGACGGCGTCGATGCCGCGCATGACGCCGTCACCGCCGCGCAGGTCGCGGATCTGCTCCGCCGGGTCGCCCTTGCCGAAGTCGATCGGCACGCAGCCGAGCTCCTCGGCGGCCTTGAGCCGCTCCGGGACCCGGTCGACGACGTAGACGACGGAGGCGCCCTTGATGAGGCTCGAGTAGGCGGCCATGATCCCGACCGGTCCGGCACCGAAGACGGCGACCGTGTCGCCCGGCTGCACGCCGGCCATGTGGGCGCCGTGGTAGCCGGTGGGGAAGATGTCGGAGAGCATCGCGAAGTCGGCCTCGTGGTCGGTGCCCTTCGGGAGCTGGAGGCAGTTCCAGTCCGCGAACGGCACGCGCAGGTACTCGGCCTGGCCGCCGGTGTAGGGGCCCATGCTCACGTAGCCGTAGGCGCCGCCGGCGAAGCCGGGGTTCACCGTGAGGCAGAACCCGGTGTAGCCCCGCTCGCAGTTGAAGCAGAAGCCGCAGCCGACGTTGAACGGCAGGTTGACCCGGTCACCCTTCTTGACGGTCGCGACACCCGGGCCGACCTCCTCGACGACGCCCTGGTTCTCGTGGCCGAAGACGATGCCGGGCTCGGCGCCGGTCCGGCCCTCGTACATGTGCAGGTCGGAGCCGCAGATGCAGGTCGAGGTGACCCGGACGACGACGTCCGTCGGGGCCTGGATCTTCGGATCCTCGACCTCCTCCACCGCAACCTCGAACGGACCCTTGTAGACGACTGCCTTCATGGGAGCGCGTCCCCCTCTTCGTATCGGTCTTCCGCTGTGTGCTTGCACCTGCCCCCTGCCCCTCGGGCATGGTCGTCATGTGTCGCGCAGGCGCCGGACCGGGGCGGGACCTCCGGCCCGGCCCCGCGCGGCTCGTTCGGGTCCGTCCGGGCGACACGCCGTCCGGCGGGCGCAGAGCCGGCCGAAGGACTTGTGGTGCGTGCCGAAGAGGAGTCGACTGGGGGCCAACCGGTTCCGCGACCGGAACCGGTCCAGCGGATCGAGGAGGCGCGATGTCGACCAGCGTGGAGTCGGAGGCGCAGACCGTCGGGAAGCCCGACGGCCCGCAGACACCGGCAGCCGTCACAGCGAGCGCAGCGGTGTCCGCACCGCTGACCCATGTGTGGGAGGTGCTCGTGAGCCCGGCCGGCTCGCAGGCCCTGCTCGGCGACGGTGCGGTGCTCGGGGCCAAGGGCGAGCCCTATCACTGCGAGGACGGGACCTACGGGGTCGTCCGCAGCTACCACCCCCTGGAGCAGCTGCGCGTCTCGTGGCACTCCGCCGCGGACAGCCCGGCGACGATCGTCGAGGTCGACCTGCGTGCGGACGGCGACACCACGGTCCTCGACCTCAGCCAGACCCATCTCCACGACGGCCTCGACCTCGTCGCGCTCGAGGAGCGCTGGACGCAGGCCCTGACCTCGGTCGCCGGCGCCGCGCAGGCCTGACCCGCGGCGCCGTCCTGACGTCGCCTCGCGGGCCCGGTCCTCGACAGAGCAACGGCCCGGACGACGTCGCAGCCGCCTCCTGACCCGGGGAGCGGTGACCGCCGGCACGGTCGCCCTCCCCGGTCGGGAGGCCGGTGCGTGCGCGCCCTCGGCCCCTCAGAGGTAGATCGCCGTGCAGGACGACGGGGAACTGCCTCAGAGGTGCTTGAGCGCCTCGCGCCGGGCCAGCGGGGTCAGCTCCGGGTGCTCGTCGCAGAACTGCCGGACGGCGTCCGGCCGGTGCCGCGCGTGGGTGCGCAGCGCCCAGCCGATCGCCTTGGCCACGAAGAACTCCCGGTCGTCCGCGCGCCGCGCGCAGAGCTCGAGGAGCAGCGCCTCGTCCGTGGCGCGGCCGTAGCCGAGCTGGTGGATGACCGCCGACCGGACGAGCCACGGGTCGTCGTCCTCGACCCAGGCGCGCATCGTCGCGACGAGCCCGGGGTGCGCCGCGACGAGCGGCCCGACGGCGACTGCGCGCAGGCTGTCCACGGTGTCCCACCACGCCTTGCTCGTGAGCAGCGGCAGCACGGCCGACGTGAGGAAGCCGGGGCCGAACCGCTGGGCGCGCCGCGGCGTCCCGAGGAAGCGCCCGAGCAGGTCGCACGCCGCGTACTGATACTCCCGGCCGGCGAGCCGCCACAGCTGGCCCGTGGCCGCCGCGAGCTCCTCGGGGGAGGGCTCGGGCAGGTCGCCCCACGACTCCGCGAGCAGGCCCCGTCGGCGCGGCGTCGGGATCCCGATGAACGGGAACCGGTCGCGCATGTAGGCGCTCATGTCGCGCGCGCGGCCGGGGTCGCCGGCCGGCTCGAGGACGAGCATCGAGCGGACGACGACCTCGTCGACCCAGCCCAGGGCCGCGGTGGGGCGCTCTGCCACGTCGACCACCGTGCCACGCGGTGCGGTCACGAGCGCAAGGTCCGCCCCGTGCACGTCGCTGTCCGTGCTGTCCACGCCCATCGCGGTCCTACCTCACCCTCACGTGATCCCTGATCGTCACTCTAGAGAGTCGCGCGGTCACATGTGGTGAGTTCTCGGCAGTGGTCGGGTCCGGGCGGTGCGCCGCACCGGTGCGGCCGGGGGAACCGCGACCCGGATGATGACGTCGTGGTCGGCATGAGGATGCGCATCCCCGGCGTCACGGCCGTGCCGGTGCACGGGCCGGACGGCTCCGTGTGGCACGTCGGCGTCGAGTGGCTGCCCCGGACGCCGCGACTGCGCCGGTGGTGGACGCGCCGCGTGCGGGCGACGGACGTCGTCGGCGATGCGGACCTCATCGACACCACGGGCGGCGGCGACGTCGTCGCCTCGGTCCTCTACGCCATCGGCACGGCCGTCGTCGTCGTCCTGCTCGTGCTCTTCGTCGTCCCGGCCCTGCTGCTCGTCGTCGACGTCGTCCTGCTCGTCGTGGCAGCCCTGCTCGGCGTGCTCGCGCGCGTGCTGCTCGGGCGGCCGTGGCGGGTCGTCGCGCGGTGCACGAGCGGGCCGTCGGCGGGCGAGGAGCAGGTCACGGCGGTGGCCGGCGTCCGGCAGGCGCGCCGTGCGCGGGACGACCTGCGGGCGGCGATCGCCGCTACAGCCAGTCGCGCCGCTTGAAGACCGCGTAGAGGCCGCCGCTCAGGCCGACCATGACGAGCAGCGACGTCCAGAAGCCGCTCGCGTGCCCGAAGCCGGGGTAGGGCACGTTCTGCCCGTAGAACCCCGTGACGGCCGTGGGGACCGCGATGATCGCCGCCCAGCTCGTGACCTTCTTCATGATCCCGTTGAGCCGGTTCCCCTGGATGGTCAGGTTCGTCTCGAGGATCGTCGCGACGAGGTCGCGCAGCGACTCGGTCCACTCCGTCGCGCGCAGCACGTGGTCGTAGACGTCCTGGTAGTAGGGCGCCATCGCGTCGTCGACGACCTGCAGGTCGCGTCGCAGGAGCGAGTTGACGACCTCCCGCATCGGCAGCACGACCCGGCGGGCGAGGACGAGCGACTTGCGCAGCTCGAACGAACGGCGCTGCACCTCCGAGGAGTGCGGCCGCTCGTCGAAGAGCAGGTTCTCGAGGTCCTCGATCTCGTCGTCCAGGCCCTGCACGGTGGCGAAGTGGCTGTCGACGACGACGTCGAGCAGGCCGTGGAGCAGGAACGCGACGCCGTGCTTGGCGAGGTCCGGGGAGGCGTCCCACCGCTCGACGACCGCGTCGACGTCGAAGCCGTCCGCCGGGCGCACCGTCACCAGCGCCTGGGACGTGACGAACGCGAGGACCTCGTCGACGCCGATCCGGCCGGTGGCACGGTCGAGCGCGACGCCGTACGCCGCGATGAACAGGTGGGTCGCGTACCGGTCGAGCTTGGGCCGCTGCCGGGCGGACACGGCGTCCTCGACGGCCAGCCCGTGCAGGTCGAGCTCGCCGGCGACCAGCTCGAGCTCGGCGGCGGGCGCGTGGCACAGGTCCGCCCAGACGACGGCCGACGGGTCGGACAGGTGCTCGGAGATCTCCTCGAGGGGGAAGTCCTCGGCCTCGAGCACCCCGCCGCGGTACAGCCGTGTGCGCGCCACACGCCCACGGTAGCGCCGGGGCGTCGCACCACCCGACGACGTCCGGTCCGGATCGGGCTGGACCCTCACGTGACGTGACGCCCTAGCGTCGTCCCCGGCGGGCGGACGACGGCCGCGGACGAGGGCGGGGACGAGGGCGCGGAGGCGGGTATGGACGGCAGCGCGGGTGACGGGACGGACGGCGGGGGGCTGCCCGTCGGCGAGGTCGCCCGGCTCGCGGGGGTCACGGTGCGGACGCTGCACCACTACGACGAGATCGGGCTGCTGCGCCCGGGCGGCCGCACGGCGGCCGGCTACCGGCTCTACGACGAGACCGACCTGCTGCGGCTGCAGCGGGTGCTCGCCTACCGCGAGCTCGGGTTCTCGCTCGAGGAGGTCGCGCGGCTGCTCGCGCCGGGCGCCGGGGGCGGCACGGCCTCGCCCGACGACGAGCTGGCGCTGCTGCGGCGTCAGCGGGACCAGCTCGTGGCACGGATCGAGCGGCTCCGGACGGTGCTGCTCGCGGTCGAGACGACGATGGAGGCACGGACGATGGGTATCGAGCTCACCCCGCAGGAGATCCTCGAGGTCTTCGGCGACGACGACCCCACGCAGTACGCCGACGAGGCGGCCGAACGCTGGGGGGACACCGACGCGTACAAGCAGTCCCAGGCGCGGGCCCGCTCCTACGGCAAGGCCGACTGGGCGCGGATGAAGGCCGAGCAGGAGGCGTGCACCGCGGCGTACGCCGACCTGTTCCGGGCCGGTGCGGCCGCGGCGGGCTCGGAGGCGATGGATGCGGCGGAGGCGCACCGGCAGCTGATCACCCGGTGGTTCTACGACTGCGACCACACGATGCACCGGGGCCTGGCGGACATGTACGTCGAGGACCCGCGCTTCACCGCGCACTACGACGCGCACGCCCCGGGCCTGGCCGCGTGGGTGCGTAACGCCGTGCACGCGAACGCGGACCGCGCGCAGTCCTGACCGCCGCGCCGGCCGGGGCGGGCCTCAGCCGCTCAGGGCCGCCGTCGCGGGTCCGCAGGAGCGGGCAGGGGCCGGCCGCGCACCGGCGTTGACCCGGGAGAGGAACGACCGCGCGACGGGGACCGCGGCCCCGGCCCCGGAGCCGCCGCGCTCGACGACGACGGCGAACGCGAGGTCGCGCTGGTAGCCGGTGAACCAGGCGTGCGCGCCGACCGGCTCGGGCTCGCCGTACTGCGCGGTGCCGGTCTTGCCGGCGACGGCGGCGCCGGGTGCCGTCCGCAGCGCCCGCGCCGTGCCCGAGCGGACCGTCTCGCACATGAGCGACTGCAGCGTCGCGACCCGTGCCGGGTCGAGCGTCGGCCCGGTGACCGGGGCGGGCGCCCCGGCGCCGAGCACCAGCGTCGGTGCGCGGTACCGGCCCTCGGCGATCGTCGCGGACGTCAGCGCCATGCTCAGCGGGCTGACGACGACGTCGCCCTGGCCGATGAGCGACGCGGCGTGGACAGCGGTCGTCCGGGTCGGCGGCACGGAGCCGGAGAACGCACCCAGCCCCAGGCTCGGCGCCGGGACCCCGATCCCGAGGTCCTTCGCGGCGATCTGCAGGTCGCGGTCGCTGACCTGCGCCCCGAGCCCGGCGAACGCGGTGTTGCAGGACGTCGCGAACTGCCGGGCGAGCGAGGCCCGCCCGTGGGGCCGGCGGTCCGCGTTGCGGAAGACGTTGTCGCCCACGGTGATCGAGGCCGGGCAGTCGTAGCGCTCGGCGACCGTGCGGCCGTGGCCGGTGAGCGCCCAGGTCGTGACGATCTTGAACGTCGAGCCCGGCGGGTAGGCCCCGAGCAGCGGGCGGTCCCACTCCTCGCCGACGTTGCTCGCCACGGCGAGCACACGCCCGGAGCGGCGGTCGACGGCGACGAGCGAGGTCCGGCCGCCCGCCCGGTCGACGGCCTGCTGGGCGGCGGCCTCGACCCGGGCGTCCAGGGTCAGCCGGACGGGCGTCCCGGGGGCGGGGCGGCCGAGGACGGCGAGCACGGCGCCGCCCGGGCTCGCGTCCGCCGCGACCGGGCGGGGCGCGAGGGTGCCCTCGTCGGGCACCGGGACGACGACGACCCGCTGGCCCGGTGTCCCGCGCAGCCGTCCGTCGTAGGACCGCTGCAGACCCGTCGTCCCGACGAGCTCGCCGGCGACGACCCGACCGCCGGAGGCCCGGGCGGCAGCCTCGGTCGCGGGCAGCGCCTCGCCGAGCAGCGCGCGGCCGTACGTCGGCGTGCGGGGGACCGCGGCCGTCATCCGCGTCGCGGTGACCCCCTTGATCCGCAGGGCCTCGCGGCTCACGTCCCGCCAGCGGCCCGTCCGCAGCATCGCGACCTCGACGGTGGTGCCGCGCCGCACCGACCCGACCTTCGCGACGAGGGCCTTCGGGCTGACGCCGGTGAGGCGGGCGAGGCGCTGGATGTCGCCGCGGGGCCGGATGAGCGCGTTCGTCGCGTAGCGGACGCGGACGACCGTCACGGTGCTCGTCAGCGGCTCGTCCCGGGCACCGAGGATGGCGGCCCGGGCGCCCTGGACGCGTTCGGTGAGCAGCGCGCCGTCCGCCGTGAGGGCGGGGTGCACGATCTGCGGCGACCAGGCGACCCGCCACCGGCTGCCGCGCTCGCGCAGGGTCACCGTCGTGTCGTACGCCCAGGTCCGCCCGCCGTCCACGGTCCACACGACCCGTGCGCGCTGGGTCGCCGTCCGCCCGTCCGCGCCGCGGCGCAGCACGGGGGAGCCGACGAGCGAGACGTCCGAGGGGTTGTCCGGGGAGCGGGTCGTCAGCCCCGCGGTGACCGCTCCCGCGCGCCGCGCCACCGCCGCGGAGAGCGCGTCGGCGTCCGTCACCGGGGCGCCGCCCGTGCTCGAGGCGCGGTCGTAGGTGACCCGGTCGAGGCGGCCGCCCTCCCAGGCCCGGGCGAACGCCGACGCGGCCTGCTGCACGCGCTGGCGGGTCATCCAGTCCCCGATCGCCCCGTGGTAGACCACGGCGGCCAGCCCGAGCAGCGCGACGAGCGCGATCGCGACGCCCGCGAGGACGTCGTCCCGCAGCCGGCGGGGCGCCGGTGCGCCCGGGACGTCGCCGCCGTCGGCGCGGTGCTCGGCCCAGGGGTCGGTGCCGTCACCACCCGCGCCGCCGGCCGCCGGCGGAGGTGCCGCCGGGTCCCCGGCGCTGCCGGGGTCGCCGTCCGTGTCGTCGGTGTCGTCGGCGTCGTCCGCGTCGACCGGTCCGGCGGCTCGCGCCGGCTCCTCCTCGACGACGCCCTCGACGACGTTGCTGCCGGCGGGCACGGTGCCGACGACGGTGACGTCGACCTTGTCCGCCGCCGCCGCGGCCCGTCGGACGTCCTCGGCGGAGGGAGCGGGGGCGGGGGCGGCGTCCCCGGGCTGCGGCACCGGGGCGCCGGTGAGCCGGTCGGGGGACTGCCAGGACTGCGACCACCGCGACGGCGGCCCCCAGGCGTACGACCGCCCCGACCGCTCGGCGGCGCGCCCCGGGGACGGCAGGAAGCGGTCGAGGAGGGCACCGAGGAGCGTGCTCGCCTGCGACGCCACGGCGCCCTCCCGAGATCCGGCGGACCGGCCGACCGGTCCACGAACGGCGGACCGGGGCGACGCTCCGCGACGGGGCATCACCGGTCCGGGGTGAATGATCACAGTGCGTGCAGTCCGCAGGCAACACATCCCAGCAGATCGTCGTGCGATCGCGACCCGGAGGTGCCGGTGGTGCCGGGGTCACAGGCCCGGTCGTGCCGTGGGGGAGCGGTCCCTAGGGTGGAGGCATGCCCGCGCTGCGCCTGGTCCTCAACATCCTGTGGCTCGTCCTCGTGGGGTGGGCGTCCGCGCTCTCCTTCGCGATCGCGGCGCTCGTCATGACGATCCTCGTCGTGACGATCCCGTTCGGCATCGCGTCGTGGCGGCTCGCCGTCTACTCGCTGTGGCCCTTCGGCCGCACCGTCGTCCCCAGCCCCACCGCCGGGACGGCGAGCACGCTCGGCAACGTCCTGTGGTTCGTCCTCGCCGGGGTCTGGATCTTCCTGTCGCACATGGGTGCAGCCATCGCCTTCTGCGTGACGATCATCGGGATCCCGTTCGGCGTCGCGGCGTTCAAGATCGGGCTCGCGGCGCTCGCGCCGCTCGGCAAGCAGATCGTCGACACCGACCGGCTCGTCGCGCTCTGACCCGACCGGCCGGGGCACGGCACCCGGTCAGGGGGCCTTCGCCGGGCTGTTGACGACGGGCGGGAGCGCCGACCACGGGAACTCGATCCACCGGTCCGTGCGGCGCCAGCTGTAGTGCGGCCGGACGACGCTCGCGGGCTTGTCGTAGATCACCGCGCTGCGCACCTCGGCCACGTGCCGGCCGACGAGGTCGAGGACGAGCTCGAGGGTGCGGCCGGTGTCGGCGACGTCGTCGACGAGCAGCGCCCGGGAGCCCGCGAGCTGGGAGAGGTCGAAGATCGGCGGCAGGATCACCGGCTCGTCGAGCCGTGCGTCGACGCCCGTGTAGAACTCGACGTTCAGCGTGCCGACGACCTTGGCACCGAGCGCGTAGGCGATCCCGCCCGCGACAGGCAGCCCGCCGCGCGCGATGCCCAGCACGAGGTCGGGGACGTAGCCGTCGTCCGCCACCTGCTGCGCGAGGTCGCGCACGGCGGTGCCGAACAGCTCCCAGGTGAGGATCTCGCGCGCGGGCGTCGCGTCGACGGCTGCCGTGGTCATCGGGTCTCCCTGCGGTGGCCGGCCGCGGCCGGTGATCCGGGTCGTCCCCGCCAGCGTGCCACCCGGCCGTGGCCCGTAGGTGTCGGTGCTGTGACAAAAGCCGGGTGCTGCGGCCGGGAACACCGTCGTGGGGGCGTGCGTTACCGATATATCGTCAACGCATCGACATGGAGGCACCATCATGAGACGCCCGTTCAACCCCGAGTTCGCCGGCCCCTTCGGCGGACGCCCCTTCCCGGCCCCCTTCGGCCGCCCGTCCGGCGACGCGTCGCCCGGTCCGCACCGGATGGCGCACGAGCCCGGCGACGAGCACGAGCACGGCCGCGGTCGCGGCCCCGGTCGCGGTCCGCGCGGCGGCCGCCGGCGNCCCGGGCTTCCCTCCCGGTGGTCCCGGCGGGCCCGCCGGGCCCGACGGTCCGCCCTGGCGGCACCGCCGGCGGCGGCGCGGCAACGTCCGGGCCGCGATCCTCGCCCTGCTCGCCGAGGAGCCGCGCCACGGCTACTCGATCATGAACGAGCTCGCCGAGCGCAGTGGCGGTCTCTGGCGGCCGAGCCCCGGCTCGGTCTACCCGGTGCTGTCCCAGCTCCAGGACGAGGGGCTCGTCGCCGTCTCGGACGCCGAGGGCCGGCGGGTCTTCTCCCTCACCGACGCGGGCCAGGCCCACGTCGAGGAGCACGCGGAGGACCTCCACGAGCCGTGGGTGGTCGCCGGCGAGGGCCCGCGCGAGCGGGTCCAGCGGCTCATGCAGGGCATGGCCGGTCTCGGCGCGGCCGTCGAGCAGGTCGCCCGGCTCTCGGACGACGCCCAGGCCGCGCGTGCGACCGAGGTGCTCGACGAGGCCCGCCGGGCGATGTACCGGATCCTCGCGGGCGACGAGCCCGCGGGCCCGCCGGAGCCCGGGGAAGGCTGAGCCGGCGACCGGCGCGGGCCGGCCCGTGCGGCCCCGGCCGCACGGGTCGACGCGCACCGGGCTGCGCGGCTCCGTACCCTCACGGGGTCAGGCCGGGGACGACGACCACGCCGTCCCCGGCGCACCCGTGCCCGGCCCCCGAGGTCCGGCACCGCAGGAGGAGGAACCCGCGTGCGCCTGCTCGTCATCGGAGGGACCCGGTTCGTCGGCCGGCACGTCGTCGACGCGGCGCTCGCCGCCGGCCACGAGGTGACGCTCTTCCACCGCGGCGGCGCGGACGACCCGTTCCCGCAGGCCGAGCACCGCCACGGCGACCGCGACGGCGACCTGGCGGTGCTCGCCGAGGGCGAGTGGGACGCGACGATCGACGTCTGCGCCTACGTCCCGCGCCAGGTCCGCGCCCTCGGGGACGCCCTCGGGCTGAGCGGCGGCCGGGGCGGCCGCTACGTGCTCGTGTCGTCCGTGTCGGTCTACGCCGACGCCGACGGCCCGGGGGCCACCGAGGACGCGCCGCTCGCCGTCCTCGAGGACGAGGACACCGAGGAGGTCACCGGCGAGACATACGGCGGCCTCAAGGCGCTGTGCGAGTACGCCGCCGTGGAGGTCTTCGGGACCTCGACCCTCGTCGTGCGGCCGACGTACGTCGTCGGGCCCTACGACCCGACCGGCCGCTACACCTACTGGGTGCAGCGGTTCGCCCGCGGCGGCGAGGTCGTCGCGGTCGGCCCGCGCGAGCAGCCGATGCAGGTCGTCGACGGTCGTGACCTCGGGGCGTTCGTCGTCCGGCTCGTCGAGGACGGGGCGAGCGGGGCCGTCCACGTCGCCGGCCCGCGCAGCCCTTACACCGTCGAGGACCTGCTCGAGGAGACCAGGGCCGCTGTCGCTCCCGCGGGCACGTCGATCACCTGGCTGGACGGCGCCGCGGCGGCCGCCGCGGGCGTCACGCCCGCGGACCTGCCGCTGTGGCACGGCCCCGACCTGGACTGGCTGGGCGCCGTCGACCCGGCCGCGGCGTTCGCGCGCGGCTTCGCCCCGCGGCCCGTCGGTGACACCGCGGCGGACGTCCTCGCCGAGAGCGGCGTCACCCCGGTCCCCGACGGCACCGGGTTCTCCCCGGAGCGCGAGGCGGAGCTGATCGCGCTGGCGGAAAGCCTTTAGTCCCAAGGCGTCCGGGGTCGACCGGGCCAGAATCTCCAGTGCGGCTCGAAGCCGGCTCACCCAGGAAGGTGACCTAAAGCCACGAACCACCCCGACAGCCCGGCGGCGTCTGGGGCGGACAGGCGAAGGCCCTGGTGAGTCAACCGGCTTCGGGCCGCACAGCTGTGCGACCGCGCCCCGCCGGCCGCGGCGGGACCGCCGTCAGGCGGGCGGCCGGACCGCCGGCATCCGACGCCCGGCCGCGGCCCGACGTCCGGCCTCGTCGAGGTGCTCGACGAGCAGGTCCAGCGCCCCGGTCACCGCGGGCCGGGACGCCGTCGTGACGACCGCCTTCGGTGCGACCTGGGCCAGCCGCTCGTGCACGCCGTCGACGAGCGGGCCGGCGTCCGTCTCGAGCACCCCGCCGCCGAGGACGACGACGCTGCCCGTCGTGAGCCGGCCGCTGCGGTCCAGCGCCATGTGCGCCGTGAGGGCCAGCTCGGCGGCCTGCCGGTCGAGGAGCTGGAGCGCCACCGAGTCGCCCGCGGAGGCCGCCCGCAGGACGACCGGCGCGATGTCGGCGAGCCGCCACCGGGAGAGCTCGCCGCGGCGCAGCGCGCGGGCGACCGACGCGCACGAGGGGTGGCCGAGCGCGAGCGGGGCGAGGCGTTCGAGGATCGTCGGGACGCCGCGGCCGTCACCGGCCCGGGCGGCCCACCACAGCGCCTCCTCGCCGAGGCCGACGCTGCCTCCCCACTCGCCGCCCACCCGGCCGAGCGAGGGGAAGCGCTGCCTGAGCCCGTCGTGGGACGACGCGCACCCGGTCACGGCGCCGCAGCGGACCGCGACGCCCTCGCCGCCCGGGGCGCCGGCGTACAGCAGCGCGAGGGCCGCGTCGTCGACGACGATCTCGCGGGCCTCGACGACCTCGGCGAGCGCCTCGGAGAGCTGGTCGGCCTCCTCGTCGAGCTCGAACCCGCTGACGAAGACCCCGAGCCCGGCCAGCCGCAGCCGCCGGGCGTCGGCGATCCCGGCCGCGTCGGCCGCGCGGGCGAGCAGGGTGGCGACGTGGTGCGCGGCCTCCCGGGGACCACCGGGCTCGGTGGCCGCCCCGGGGCCGGAGAGCGTCGAGAGGATCTCGCCGGTACGGCTCGCGAGGACGGCGGTGAGCCCTTCCGGGCCGCCCTCGACGGCGGCGACGGGCGTGTCCGCGGCGCTGCTCACGTGGCGACCTGCTCGGCGGCCCGCCCGACCCGGTCGAGGAGCAGGTCGCGGGCGAGCCGGGTCGCGAGGGTCCGACCGCCGGCGAGGACGGCGTCCGGGCCGCAGCAGGGGCCGCGGACGTGGCCGAACCACCGGCCCCGCGCCCGAAGCCCGGCCTCCACGAGATCGGCCAGGAGAGCCCCGCCGCTCGCGCCGCCGGGCCCGCCCAGGACGACGAGCGCAGGGTCCAGGACGCCGATGACGGGTTCGAGGGTGTCGGTGACGAGGGCGGCGACGTCGGCGAGGAACGCCCGCGCGCCCCGGCCGCGCTCCTCGCTGCGGGCCAGGACCACGGCCTCGGTGAGGCCGTCCGGCCCGGCCGTGAGGGCGTAGCCGGCGGCGAGGCTCTCCAGGCCGGCCCGGCCGAGCAGCGACTGGAGGTCACGGCGTCCGTCGCCCTGGGGCGGCCGGGCCCGGACGTAGCCGATCTCGCCGGCCCGCCCGGTGGCCCCGCGGTGGACGACCCCGCCGACCTCGACGGCCAGCCCGACGCCGTCCCCGAACCACAGGAGCGCGGTGCCGTCGGCGGCGGGCTCCGGGGTGGCCGCCAGCTCACCGACGAGCGCCAGGTTCGCGTCGTTCTCGACGACGACCGTGACCCCGAGCCGGCGGGACAGCGTGCGGGACAGCGCCGGCCCGGCCCAGCCGGGCAGGTGCTCGGCGTTCGCGAGCCGGTCGGTGCGCCCGTCGTAGGCGCTGCCGATCCCGACGACGACGTGGGCGAGGTCCGTCGGGGTGATCCCCGCGGTCGTGCACACCGCGGCGAGCAGGTCGCGCAGGGTGCGTGCGGCCGGTGTCTGCGGGCAGGTCGCCAGGGTCGCGGCGGCGACCGTGCGGCCGGTCACGTCGAGCACCTCGACGCGGGAGGCGTCCCGGGCGACGTCGACGGCGGCGGACAGGACGGTCCGCGGGGGGACGCCGTACAGCGCCGCGTGCGGCCCGCGGCCGGCGGGCGTCGAGGCGCCGGTCGGTGCGACGAGGCCGACGGCCTCGAGCCGGCAGAGCATGAGGGACGCCGTCGGCCGGGAGAGCCCCGTGAGGTCGCTGATCTGCTGGCGGGTCAGGGGACCGCCGTCGAGCAGCACCTCGAGCGCGAGCCGGTCGTTCAGCGTCCGCAGCAGGCGGGGGCGGCCGGCCGGCTGGCCACGGTCCTCGCGCATCCTGCTCCGATCACGGGTACGTGCGGCGGCCGCCGAGGGCGGACCGCCGCTGGGACGGCTGCGTCCCGGCACCAGGGTGGACCAGACCCGGTCGGGACTCGAAACAAGGTTTCGTGATCGTGAGCATCGTGCCGGTCACCCGCCGTGTCAACGCCATCGGGCAGACATCGTCCGATGGGACGATGTTCGAGAAAATGTCAACGTCGCGTCACCGTGGCGTCGAAGGTCCGCGCGTGCCGGCCCGGCGGGCGGCCGGGAGCGTCAGCCCTCGGCGAGGTTGCGCTGGACCCACAGCGCGGCGGACGTCCGGTCCGCGACGCCGATGCGCCCGAACGCGTTCGTGAGGTGCGCCTTGACGGTGCGCTCGGAGATGCCGAGGACGCGGGCGATCTGCTTGTTGGCCAGGCCCTGCCCGACGAGCCGGAGCACCTCGGTCTCGCGGCCGGTGAGCTCGGTCGTCTGGGTCCGGGGCCGGTGCGTGAGCACGGTCCGGGCCACCCGCGGGTCGAGCGGGGCGCCGCCGGTGACGACGGAGCGGATGCCGGCGACGAGGTCGTCGGGGTCGGTGTCCTTGAGCAGGTAGCCCACGGCGCCGGCGTCGAGGGCGTCGTGCACCCGCTCGGCGTCCGCGAAGGACGTGAGGACGACGACCTGGACGTCGGGGTGGGCGGCCACGATGGAGCGGGTCGCGGAGACGCCGTCCGTCTTCGGCATCGACAGGTCCATGAGGACGACGTCCGGCAGGGTTGCGGCGACCACTTCGAGCGCCTCCGAGCCGTCCTGCGCGGTGCCGACGACCGTGAGGTCCTCGTGCGCCTCGAGGAGGGACACCAGGCCCGCCCGGACGATCTTGTGGTCGTCGACGAGAACGATCCTGATCACTACCAGCCCACCTCCACGCGAACACTCGTCCCGGCGCCAGCGGCGCTCGAGACCTCGAGCCGGGCCCCCGCGCTGCGCGCCATGTCGGCGAGCAGCGCGAACCCCAGGTGCGACCCGTCCTCCCGTTCGACCGGCTCGGCGAGCCGGTCCGCGGGAGGCAGCACGAACCCGTGGCCATCATCGACCACTTCGAGGGCCGCGGTGCGCGCGACGCGGTCGACGTCGACCCGCAGGTGCACCGTGGTCGCCGACGCGTGCTTGGACGCGTTGCGGACGGCCTCCTGAGCGACCCGGAAGAGCAGCGACTCCACGGTCGGCGGCAGGTCGATGCCGTCGGGGACGTCGAGCAGCACCGTCGTGCCCCGGCTGCGCAGCGGTGCGACGAGGTCGGTGAGCGCGCCGTCCAGGCCGGCCTGCCGCAGCGCCGGCGGGTAGATCGACACCAGGGTCGAGCGCAGGCTGCGCAGGCCCTCGCGGACCGTCGCGGCCGCGCTCGAGATCTCGCCGGCGAGGGTCTCGGACCCGCCGCGGCGGGCGGTCGCGGCGGCGGCCGCGACGACGAGCGAGGCGCCCGTGAGGTCCTGGACGACGCCGTCGTGGAGGTTCGCCGCGATCCTGCGCCGCTCCTCGTCCGCCGCCGCGAGGGCCCGCTCGAGGAGCAGCTCGCGCTCCCGGCGGACGACCTCGAGCTGGGACGTCGTCCAGCGGATGAGCGGCCACTGGGCGAGGGACAGGAGCAGGGCCGTCCCGAGGGTCACCGGCGTGAACGTCTTGAAGATGTCGGCGGCCCGGTCGCTGACGCTGCTGAACTTCGAGTACGTCTCGAACAGCAGGGTGTCGCCGTCCCGGGTCCAGATCGGCCGGTAGACCTCCAGGAGCGTGCCCAGGTCGCGCTCGTACTCGTTCTCGGGCTTGCTCAGCTCGGAGATCTCGGCGTCCGACTGCTCTTTCTCGATCGCCTCCTTCTCCTCCTCCCCGAGGACGAAGGTGCGCTCGACGATCCGGGGCTCGTCGGAGTAGACGATCATCCCGTCCGGGCTCCAGATCTTCACCCGGACGAGGTCGGTGGACAGCACCCGGGTCTCGATGATCTTCCCGAGCTCGGCGCGCGCCGCGGCCCGCACGGCCGGGTCGTCCGAGACGAGACCCGGCGGGACGTCGTCCGCCTGCAGCACGCTCTCGGCGAGGATGTTCGTCGCCCGGACCGCGTCGTTGATCGCCTCGCGGCGTGCCGCGGCCAGCGACAGGGCGATCCCGAGACCGGCGAGGACCATGAACGTCGCGAGGTTGACGGCGACGAAGCGCAGGAGGATCCGGCGCCGGGTGAGACTGCGGACCGGGGTGGTCCGGGTGCCGTCGGCGAGCACCGCCCGGTCGACCCGGCCCAGCGCCAGCCCCATCGCGGGCGTCCCCGTGAGGGTCGCCTCCCAGCTCACCTCGGGGCGGCCGGACACGACGGGCCACGGCGCGAGGCCGGTGTCGCCGTCTGGGGTGTTCGCGGACATGCAGCCGCCCTCCGGGGTGTGGAGCCTCCAGGGTGCCGTGCGGCGGCGACCGGTGGCGAGGTGTCCGAACGTTCTAGTACCGGCACGCACGGTTCGCGTCACGCACGGTGGCGGGTCGCCACGCCCCGGCGGCGGCCGTCCGGCCTGGGACACTGTCGGCGTGCCGTTCCTGAGCCCGGACGACGACCGGCTGCGACGCGCCCGCGAGACCGCGGAGCGGCTGCGCGGCGAGGCGGACCTCGAGCGCCGGCTCGCCCGCGGCGGGGCCGAGGAGCCGTCCGCCGGGCCGGCCGGCGCGGTGCCGGTCGGGAGCGTCGTGCGGGGCCGGGTCGTCGGCGGTGACCTCGCCGGGCCGCTCGCAGCGCTCGAGGCGGCCGGGTGGCGGCTGCTCCACGACGTCCGTCGCCGTGCTTCGCCGCTGGCCCGGCTCGACCACGTCGCGGTCGGCCCGCAGGGGCTCGTCGTCGTCCAGCAGGTCGTCTTCGAGGGCGTCGTCACGGTCGCTGACGGCGCGCTGCGCCTCAACTCCGCCTCCTACGCGTTCGAGACCCGCGAGGTCGCGACCGCCGCGGCCGGGCTGCTCGTCGGGCCGGCCGGCTTCCGGGGCCGGCGCGACGACCCGGACGGCGTCGCCGGTCTGCCGTTGCGCACGGTGCTGTGCGTGGTGCCGGCGGAGCCCCCGCGTGCCGTCGTCCGGCCGGACGTCCACGTCGTCGGCCGGGCCGGGCTCGGGCCGCTCGCCGCGGACGCGCCCGCCGTCCTCGACGCGGACGAGGTCGCCCGGGTGCACGCGGCGCTCGCCCGCGCGCTGCGGGTCGGCGACGGGCTGCGCCGTCCGCGGCACCCGCTGCCGTCCTGAGGACGCCGCCTGTGGACGACGCGGGCAGCGCCCGGCGCGGTCCGGCTACCGTGCCGACCATGACCGACGCCTACGCCGTCGACCCCCGGGCGCTGCTCGCCGCCGGGGAGGTCCTCGCGACGACCGCGCGCCTCGCGCACACCGCCCGGGGCACCGCCGCCCGGGCCGCGGCGGGGGAGGGCTGGGCGCTCGACGGCCCGCTGCCGGCCGCGGCCGACCGGTTCGCCGCGACCCTCGACGGGGCGCTCGCGCGGCTCGTCGACGACGCCCGCGAGGCGGGTGCGCTGCTCGCGCTCGCGGCGTCCCGGTACGCGCAGGCCGAGCAGGCGGCCACGGCGCCGGCCGGCCCGGGCGGACCGTCCGGCGCGTCGCGGGATGCGTGGGCGGCCCCGCGGGGTTGACCATGGGGAGAGCAGGTCGGCCCGGTCACGTGACCGCCCGGATCCTGCCGGACCATGTCGAAAGGGTGTGACAGTGCTCGACCCCCAGGGCCTCTTCGAGCTCGACCCCGACCAGCCGTCGGCGGAAGAGCTCGGGACCCCGCTCCTCGTCCACGCCATGAGCGGCTTCATCGACGCCGGTCACGCCGGCCGGCTCGCCGCGGCGCACCTGCGCGACGGGCTCCCGAACCGCGTCGTCGCCCGCTTCGACCTCGACCAGCTCTACGACTACCGGGCCCGGCGCCCGGTCATGACCTTCGTGGAGAACCGCTGGGAGGACTACGAGGAGCCCACCCTCGAGCTGCTGCTCGTCCAGGACACCAAGGGCACCCCGTTCCTCCTGCTCATCGGCCCCGAGCCCGACGTCCAGTGGGAGCGGTTCACGGCCGCGGTCGCGGCCCTCGTCGAGCGCTACCGGGTCCGGGCCACGGTGGGCGTCCACGCGATCCCGATGGCCGTCCCGCACACCCGGCCCGTCGGGGTGACCGCGCACGCCACCCGGCCCGAGCTCGTCGAGGGCTTCCCGCCGTGGGTCGGCCGGGTCCAGGTGCCGGGCAACGTCGGCGGGCTGCTGGAGTTCCGGCTCGGGCAGGCCGGCCGGGACGCCGTCGGGTACGCCGTGCACGTGCCGCACTACCTCGCGCAGACCGAGTACCCGGAGGCCGCCAAGGCCCTGGTCCAGCACGTCGGCACGCTCGGCGGGCTCGACCTGCCGACCGCCGCGCTCGACGCGGCCGCGGCCGACGTCCGGGCCGCCGTCGAGTCGCAGATCGAGGACCAGCCCGAGGTCCGGGCCGTCGTCGCGGCGCTCGAGGAGCAGTACGACGCGTTCGTCGCCGGCCGCGGCCGGTCGTTGCTCGCCGACGAGACCGCCGCGCTGCCGACCGCCGACGAGCTCGGCGCCGAGCTCGAGCGGTTCCTCGCGGAGGAGAACGAGCGCCGGGGACGCGGCGACGACTGACGACCGGGGTGCCGCGGGCGCCCCGCTCAGCCCTGCGCCGGGATCTCGTCCCGGCGCAGGGCGGCGAGGCCGCCTGCGACGAGCGGCTCCACGAGCAGGCCGATCCGGTCGAAGCCGGCGCCCACGGTCTGGCCCTGGACGAACCGGTAGTGGATCCCCTCGAGGACGACCGCGAGCTTGAAGAAGCCGAGGGCCGCGTACCAGGACAGGTCCGACACGTCGGTGCCGGTGCGCCGGGCGTAGTGCGCGACGAGCTCGTCGGCCGTCGGGAAGCCCGGCGCGGCCATCGCGTCGGAGACCGGGTCGCCGGGGGTCGAAGGCCGGTTCCGGTAGACGACGAGCAGCCCGAGGTCGGCGAGCGGGTCGCCGAGCGTGGCCATCTCCCAGTCGAGGACGGCGACGACGCGGCGCAGGTCGTCCGGGGCGACCATGACGTTGTCGAGCCGGTAGTCGCCGTGGATGACCGTCGGCGCCGGGGACAGCGGGACGGCGGCCGCCAGCCCCGCGCGCAGGTCCTCGATGCCTGCGACGTCGCGGCTGCGTGAGGAGTCGAGCTGGCGGCCCCAGCGCCGGACCTGCCGCTCGAGGTAGCCGTCGGGCCGGCCGAAGTCCGCGAGGCCGTGCGCCGCGACGTCGAGCAGGTGCAGGTCCGCGAGGACGTCGACGAGGGCGCCGCCCAGGGCGCGCACGTCGTCCGCGGAGAGCGCCGCGAGGTCGTCGGCGTCGCGCAGGACGCGGCCGTCGACGAGCCCCATGAGGTAGAACGGCGCACCGAGCACCGCATCGTCTGCGCACAGCGCGAGCGCCTCGGGCACCGGGACCGCGCTGCCCGCGAGCGCGCTGACGACCCGGTACTCGCGGCCCATGTCGTGTGCCGTCGCGAGCACGTGCCCGAGCGGGGGGCGCCGCAGCACGAAGGGGCCGCGCCCGCCGTCCACCCGGTAGGTGAGGTTGGACCGGCCGCCGGCGATGAGCGTCGCCCGCAGCGGTGCGTCCGCGAGCAGGTCCGGCCGGGTGCCGCGCAGCCACGTCGCGAGCGCGGCGAGGTCGACGCCCGGCGGGTCGGGGGGAGCGGCGTCCTGCGTCGGGGTCATGAGACGGACCCTAGCCGTGTCTCGTCATGCCCGGGAGTCTCGTCAGACCCGGGAGGCCACGTCCTCGAGCACGTCGACGAGCGCGAGGCCGTACGCCTCCTCGGCGCTCGCCGCGATGACGACGTGCTCGCGCGGGCCGGTCTCGGCGTCCGGCAGGGCGAGGACGACGGCCCAGCCGTCGCCGTCCCGGCGCAGCGCCCGGAACAGCCCGCCGAGCAGCTCGCGGAGCTGGTGCTCGGCGGGCAGCCACAGCGCCTCGTGCTGCTCGACGGAGTCCATGGCCCACTCGGTGGTGCCGTTGAACCCGATGACGGTCGCGTTCGGGAACCGGTGGACCTCGACCGTCATGTCGGAGATGACGAAGACCTCCTCGTCCATGCCGCGGTCGGGCAGGACGAACCGGTCGCCGGGGGCCGGGGTCCAGCGCAGGCCGGCGAGGTCGAGGCGACGGGCGGTCGCGACGGTGAGCACGCTCCATTGTCGGCACGGCGGCGTCCGGACGGCGACCCGTGGCGTCTGCGAGCGGCCGCGACGGGCGGCCGCGACGGGCGGCTGCGGCGGACGGGCCGCTGGGGCGAACGGGTAGCGGCGCGCACCCGCCGCTCAGGTGCCGGCAGCGGGCTGCCGACGAGATCCGGGACGCCGAGGGACGGACGCCGAGGGACGGAGCTGACGGACGTGGTGCACCGACCGGGCCCCCGACGGGGGCTGGACCTGAGGCGACGGCTGGTCGTCGTCGCCGGGTTCGGGGTCGCGATGGCCGTCGTCTTCGGCGGGCTCGCCCTCGCGGGCAGCGCCCGGACCCTGGCGGCGCACGAGCAGGTCGACCGGCTCGAGTCCCTCCGGGCCGCGGAGCTGTCGATCGACGAGCTGTCCGAGTCGCTGCGCGGCGACGTCCTCGCGCACGTCGCGGGGGTCGCGACCGCGCCGCGGGTCGCGCACTCGGAGGACCTCGAGGCGATCCGCCGCGAGGCCGCCCTGCTGCCCGGGTCGGCGGCGGGCTCCGGGGTCTCGCAGGAGTCGCTCGCCGCGGTCGCCGGGGCCGCGCTCGACCTCGCGGAGGAGACCGAGGGCCTGCTCTCGACGCCGGCGAGCCGTGTGACCGGCGCCGACCTGGCCCGGTTCGACGCCGCGAGCGGCCGGTTGGAGACGCTCGTCGACCGGCAGCGCACCGAGCTCGACGCGCGGGCCGCGGCCGCCGAGGTGGCCGCCGAGGCCCGCCGCCAGCACCTCCACTGGTTCCTCGTCGTCGTGGCCGTCGTCGGCCTCGGCTGCGTCGGCGCGGCCACGTGGTGGGTGGCGAACCGGACCGTCCGCTCGCTCGAGCGGCTCGGCCGGGTGGCCCGCAGCGTTGCCGACGGCGACCTCACGGCCCGGGTGTCGAGCGACGAGGCGAGCGAGATCGGCGACCTCGCGCGGGTCTTCGACGACATGGCCGAGGAGCTCGAGAACGCGTTCCTGCGGCTGGCCCAGGAGCGGGCGCACCAGGAGTTCCAGGCCCGGCTCGACCGGGCGTTCGAGCACCTCGACTCCGAGGAGGACCTGTCCGCCGTGCTCGCCCGGGCGATGTCCGTCGTCCACCCGTCGCTCCCGATGGAGCTGCTCGTCGCCGACTCCAGCGAGTCGCACGTCGCGCGGATGACCGTCAGCGAGAGCGCCGGCGCCGCGTGCTGCCCGGTGGACTCGCCGTGGGCCTGCCCGGCGGTGCGGACCGGCCGCACCCTCGTCCACACCTCGAGCGAGGACCTCGACGCCTGCCCGCGGCTGCGCGGGCGCCCCGACGGCCCGCACTCGGGGGTGTGCGTCCCGGTCGCGTTCATGGGGCGTTCGCTGGGTGTCCTGCACGCGGCCTCGCCGTCGGAGCGCACCCCGCCCGACGCGGTCGTGGAGAACATGCGCGTGCTCGCCGAGCGCACCGGGTCGCGGCTGGGCACCCTGCGCGCCTTCGCGCGGGCGGAGCGGCAGGCCTCGACCGACGCCCTCACCGGGCTGGAGAACCGCCGGTCCTTCGAGGACCGGCTGCGCGGCCTGACGGCGTCCGGGCGCGGCTACGCGCTCCTGCTCGCCGACCTCGACCGCTTCAAGCAGCTCAACGACACGTACGGCCACGAGACCGGGGACCGCGCGCTGCGCCTGTTCGCCGACGTGCTGCGCGCCACGCTGCGCACGGGGGACGTCGTCGCCCGCTACGGCGGCGAGGAGTTCGTCGTCGCGATCCCCGACCGCGACGTCGAGGCCGGCCTGCAGGCCGCCGAACGGCTGCGCGCGGCGCTCGCCGAGGCGGTCGTCGGCCCCGACGTCCCGACGTTCACGGTGAGCGTCGGCATCTCCGACTCGACGCTCGGCCCGACGCTCGCCGCCCAGCTCCGGGTCGCCGACGCCGCCCTGCTCACCGCCAAGCGGGACGGGCGCGACCGGTGCATCGTCGGCACCGAGGGGGCCGGGATCGTCCGCGAGGGCGAGCCGATCCTGCCGCCGGAGCAGCGCCGCTCCGAGGACGACCCGGCCGCGGTCGGCTGACGCGGGCCGGCTGACATGGGTCGGCCAGGGGCCGGCTACCGACCGCCGAGGACGACGCCGAGCAGCAGCGCCACGAGCGTCGCGAGCAGGCCCACCGCGCCCCAGATCCCGGTCCAGGCCTTCGACGCCGCCTTCTCGTGCGCGTAGGCCGCGCCCCCGGAGACGACGACCGCGACGAGCTTCGCGACGAGCACCCCACCGCCCTCCTCGCCCTCCGCGGAGAGCTCGGCGACGTTCCAGGCGCCCGTGACGAGCAGCACCGCGAACGCCGGCCAGGCGATCCGGCGGAACGCCCGGGCGGCCTTCTTCGGGGCCTCGCCGCCGACCTCGCGGAGCACGGGCAGCAGCGCGAGCAGGGTCAGCTGGCCGCCGACCCACACCGTCGCGGCGAGGACGTGGAGGAAGAGGCGGACCGTCTCGAGCGTGGACACGGCGCCATCCTGCCCGCCGTCCGGCGGCTTGCCGCACCCGGGGCGGCACGCCAGGGTGGCAGGGTGCGGATGAGGCTGCGCCTGCGGGCGTTCACGTGGCTCCTGGACCATCTCGGCCGCGGCGAGGTCGCGACGCTGACCCCGAAGCAGCTCGCCGCCCGCCGGACGCCGGTGCCGGCGTCCGGGCTGACGGGGCTGTTCGTCGGCCGGGCCGAGCGCGGCGTGCGGACGACGGCCGGCACCGTCGCGGGGGACGGCGGGGTCCGGCTGCCCGTGACGTTCTACCGGCCGGACGGCGCGGCGGGCCCGGGCGTCGACGCGACGGGCCGCCGTCCGCTGCTCGTGTACCTGCACGGCGGCGGCTGGGTGGGCGGCAGCGCGGCCGGCTACGCGTGGCTGTGCACGGGGATCGCCGCCGCGACCGGCGCGGTCGTCGCGTCGGTGGAGTACCGGATGGCGCCCGAGCACCTGTTCCCGACCGCGGCCCTCGACTGCTACGCCGCGGTCGCGGACCTCGTCGCCGACGCCGACCGGCTCGGCGTCGACCCGGCCCGGGTCGCGGTGTCGGGCGACAGCGCCGGCGGCAACCTCTCCGCGGTCGTCGCGCTCCTCGCCCGGGACGCCGGCGGCCCGGCGATCGCCGGCCAGGCGCTCATCTACCCGGCGACGGACGCGACCCTGTCGTCGCCGTCGATCCGCCGCCTCGCCGACGCCCCGGTGCTCGATCTCGACGACATCCACGGCTTCCTCGGCCTGTACCTCGGCCACGACCTCGGCCCGGACGGCGCCGGCGGCGCGAGCGACCGCACCGACCCCCGGCTGTCGCCGCTGCTCGCGGCCTCGCACGCCGGGCTGCCCCCGGCCCTCGTCCAGACCGCCGAGCACGACCCGCTCGTCGACGACGGCCGCCGCTACGCCGACGCCCTCGCCGCGGCCGGTGTGCCGGTCCGCTACACCCGCTACGAGGGCGTCCCGCACGGCTTCGTCTCGTTCGCCGGCGTCGTCGGCGCCCCTGCGTTCCAGGCCCGCGCCGAGATCAGCGCCTTCCTCACGGAGATCTTCACCCCCTGACCCCGACCGGGCTACGCGCGGGGCGGGGCAGGGCGGGGTTCGGGGGCGAGGACGACGACAGCGTGCTGGCCCGCGTGCGCGGCCGCCTCGGGGTCGACGGCGACGGGGGAGGGGACGCCGGCCCGCACGGCCTCGAGCTGGGCGCCGAAGGAGACGCCGAGCAGCAGGGCGACGGACGTCAGCTGCGACCACAGCAGCAGGGCGACGATCCCGGTGAGCGGGCCGTAGACCTCGCCGAAGGAGCCGGACGACGTGACGTACAGCGCGAAGAGCCCGGTGAAGAGCAGCCAGAGCACGAGCGCCAGCCCCGCGCCGAACGCGAGCCACGACATCTGCGGCTGCTTGCGCCGCGGCGCGTGGCGGAAGATCACCGTGATGGCGGCGAGGTCGAGGAGCGCGCCGAGCGGCCAGCGCACCCACTCGCCCGCGGTGTGCAGCCCGTTCCCCCAGTTGTAGACGGCGTCGAGGCTGTCGAGCAGCCGGCCGCCCGCGACGAGGACGAGGAACCCGAGCATCGCCGGGATGCCGCCGCCGACGGCGAGCAGCGCCGCCCGCAGGTACTTGCGGCCGGTGGGACGGTCGCGCTGGATGCCGTAGATCCGGTTGGCCGCGCGCTCGAGCTGGCCCATCGAGGTCGTGAGCGCCACGAGCGCGGTGACGAGGCCGACGGCGAGGGCCACCCGGCCGCCGCTGCCGTCGGCCGAGGTGCCGCGGTCGAGCGCCTGCGTGACGGCGTCCGTGCCGCTGCCGGGGGACAGTTCGAGCAGGGTGCGGCGGAAGGCCTCGGCGAGGCTCTCGGTCCGGATCGACGACGACAGGCCGACGAACGCGATGACGAGCGGGACGAACGAGAGCACGAACTGGAAGCCGAGGGCGCGCGCCGACGTGAAGCCGTCGGCGTAGCGGAACCGGCGGAACGAGTCACGCAGCAGGTGCACCCGGCCGACCCGGCGCAGGACGGCGGCCGCGTCGTCCGCGGAGAGCTCCTCGGTCGCCTGCCGGGACGTCTCCGGGACCCGGGTGGCGGTGCTCACCGGGGTCCGGCCTGCCCGACACCGCCGCGCGGGCCGTGGCCCCGGCCCTCCTCGGCCGGACCGTCTGCGGGCCGGGTCACGTCGATCGCGTCCTGCGCCGCCCTCGGCACCCGGACGACGAGCGCTCCCGGCTCGACGCGGATGCTCAGCCGGTCGCCGTCCTCGACGAGGTCGCCGTCGACCTGGCGCGGCTGCGGCCGGCGCATGACGACCTCGACCTCGCGGCCCTGCCACGTGCGCAGCGTCCGGTCGTTGCTCCGGTGCCGGCCGGTCAGGCCGCGGAACGCCAGCCGCAGCCAGCCGACTGGGCCGCTGGGCGCGACGAGGGCGATGTCGAGCAGGCCGTCGTCGGGACGGGCGTCGGGCAGGAGCTCCAGGCCGCCCTGGAGCTTGCCCAGGTTGCCGACGAGAACGGTGCGGACGCGGGCCTGCACGGGCCGGCCGCCGTCGATGCACAGCTGGACCCGTGCGTGCGAGCGTCGCATGCCTCGGACGCCGCCGACGATGTACGCGGGCCAGCCGACGGCCGCCTTGAGACCCTCCGGGGCCTCGCGCATCATGGCCGCGTCGAAGCCGGCGCCCGCCATGATCGTGAAGACGGTGCCCTCGTCGGAGCCGTTGCCTTCCACGGGGCGGGAGCCCGTGCCGTTCACCAGACGGCCGACGTCGACCCGGCGGTCGGTGCCGTCGAGGACGGCGTCGAGCGCGGCGTCGACGTCGAGCGGGAGCCCGAGGTTGCGGGCGAGCAGGTTGCCCGTGCCCTGCGGGACGACCGCGAGCGCGACCCCGGTGCCCGTCAGGCCCTCCGCCACGGCGCGCACGGTGCCGTCGCCGCCGGCCGTCGCGACGACCCGGGCGCCGGCCTCGACGGCCTGCCGCGCCATCGAGTAGCCGGGGTCGTCCTCGGTGGTCTCCAGGACGAGCGGCTCGCCGAGACCCGCTGCGGCGCAACGGCCGGCGAGGTCGGCACGCAGGGCGTCGGCGTCGGTCACCTTGACCGGGTTGAGGATGAGAGCGACCTGCGTGGTGGACGTCCCGGCCGCCGCCGGGTCGACCGCCGGGTCCATCGGCTCGATGGCGGTCACGCGGTCACCCCCGGGGTGCGGTGCGGCTGCCCGGAGGCGTCCCCGGGGGCGTCGGCGTGCCGGCCGTGGCCGGACGCCGCGAGGGCCGGCCGGGTGTCGGCGACGCCGTGCCGCGGGACGTCCCCGTCGTCCGGCAGCGGCGTGGCCCGCAGAAGCCGGTCGGCGAGGAAGAGCTGGAGCCCGGCGTTGACGAGCGACCCCGCGACGTCGCTCGGGTGGTGCATGCCGCGGTAGAGCCGGCCGGTCGCGACGAGCGCGGGCAGGCACAGCAGGACGACCACGAGGAGGCGGCGCAGCCAGGTCGGGCGGACCCGTCGGTGCACGACGACCGCCAGGCTCGTGTAGAGCGCGATCGCCGCACTGGTGTGGCCGCTCGGGAACGACGAGGTGGGCGGCGACTGGTCGAGCTGCTCGACGTCGGGGCGGTTGCGGTCGATGGCGAGCGTCGTGAGGAGGAAGACCACCGACTGCCCGAGCGTGACCGTGACGACGAGGATCGACTCGCGCCAGCGCTTGAGGGCGCGCCGCAGCACGACCGCCACGACCAGGCACAGCGGCACGATCGTCGAGGTGTTGCCCAGGCCGCTCATGAAGAGCGTCGCGGTGTTCCCGGCGGCGGTGCGGGCGTCCTCGAAGGCGCGGTTGACGTCGTCCTCGACGGTGAACGGCCAGACCGTCTCGGCGATCCTCGTCACGAGCAGGCCGAGGCCGACGAGCACGACGAGGATCGCGAGCCAGCGCAGGAGCAGGCCGCCGGCGAGCCGGGGCAGGACGTGGCGCCACGTGGTGCGTGGCGCGGCTTCGGCGGGGGAGGTCATTCGGTGCTCCTCGGGGGTTCCAGGCCGGTCTCGGGGGAGGACGGCGGCAGGCCTTCTTGGCTGCGCCACACGGCGAACGCGGCGGTCGTGCCGCAGACGGTGGCCAGCGCCACGACCCACCCGGCGAGGACGTCGCTCGCGTAGTGGACGCCGAGCGCGAGCCGGTCGACGGCGGTGACGACGACGATCGCGACGGCCGCGGCCCACACGAGGACCCGGCGGGCCCCGCGGGTCGCGGGATGGGCGAGGACGACGAGGACGGCCGCGAAGAGCATCGAGTTCAGCGCGTGCCCCGAGGGGAACGAGTAGCCGCTCGCGGTGCTCACCGGGTCGGTGAACGTCGGGCGGGCCCGGGCGACGAGCTCCTTGAGGAGCGGGCCGAGGACGCCGCCCACGACCATCGTCGTCGCGAGCCAGTAGACGAGCCGGCGCCGGCCGCGCCGCCACAGCACGACGGCGACGACGAACGCGACGACCCGCCAGGTGTTCGGGTCGGTGACGGTCGCGAGGACGTCGAAGGTGCGGGCCAGCCAGGGGCGCGGCAGGACCTGGGTGTGGAAGGCGTCGGCGACGGCCCGGTCGGCGCGCTCGAGGCTCTCGTACCTGCCGAGCACGAGGATGGTGAGCAGCGTGAAGGGCACGGTGACGAGCACGGCGGCCGCCGCGCCGAGCCCGAGCCGCAGGCCGAGGCGGCGGCTCTGGCGCGCGGTGTCGGAGGGGTGCACGTCGGAGGACATCACCGCAGATGGTCCCCGGCCGCTGCTCGGTCCACCCGTCGAGATGGCCTCGCTGCGCCGGGCGACTGAAGTCGCGGCCCTCACGCGCCGATGTGGTGGGCATGGTCTTCGACGTCCTCGCGCTGGCCCTCGTGGTGGGCGGCGCCTACGCCTTCTGGCAGGAGGGGCGCCGCGCGCTGGCCGTGCTGCCCCCGGACGACCTGCCCCCGGAGGCCGCGCGCACCCCGCTGCCGCGGCACGCACGGCTCCACGGCTACGTCGCCGAGGGGCTCGACGACATCGACGACTTCCTCGCGGGCAGCGAGCGGGACCGGGACCAGCCGGCCTGACCGTCCGTCGCCCGGCCGGCGGGACCGCCGGCCCTGGCTGCGGGACGACGCGTCAGACCGGCCGGTACGACAGGACGGTGTCGACGGTGTCCGCCTCGCCCGCGGGCTTGTCAGGGCGGTGCGCGAGGACCCGGGCGAACCGCAGCGCGACCCCGGCCGGGTAGCGCGACGAGGTCTGCACGCCGTCGAAGGCGATCTCGACGACGAGGGTCGGCTCGACGTCGACCCGCCAGCCGTTGCTGCTGCGCTCGATGCCGCGCAGGTGCTCGGTCTGCCACGCGAGCATCGCGTCGGTGAGCCCCTTGAACGTCTTGCCGAGCATGACGAAGCCACCGGCCGGGCCGAACCGGCCGCCGGGGTCGCGGGCGCCCAGGTGCAGGTTCGAGAGCAGCCCGGTGCGGCGGCCGTGCCCCCACTCCGCGGCGAGCACGACGAGGTCGAGGGTGATCCGCGGCTTCACCTTGACCCAGCCCGCACCCCGCCGCCCCATCGCGTAGGCACCGGCGAGCGCCTTGACGACGACGCCCTCGTGCCCGCGGGCCAGCGCGTCGGCGGCGAACGCCTCGGCCGCGGCGGCCTCGCCCGGGTCGGCGGCGTCCTCGACGACGTGCCGGGGCACGAGCAGGCCTGCCGGGGCGACCGTGGCCAGGGCGGCGCGCCGGGTCGGGCCGTCCGCGTCGAGCAGGTCGGTGCCGTCGACGTGCAGGGCGTCGAAGAGGACCGTCGTCAGCGGTCGCTCGGTGTCGGTACGGGTGTGCCGGGCCACGAGGGACGACGTGACCTGGAACGGCTCGGGCCGCCCGTCCGGGCGCAGCGCGAGCACCTCGCCGTCGACGACGAACCGACCGGCCGGCCAGGTGCGGGCCTCGGCGACGAGCCCGGGGAGCCGGGCCGTCACGTCGTCGAGCGTGCGGGTGAAGACGGCGACGTCGTCGCCGTCCCGGTGCACCTGGACCCGTACCCCGTCCAGCTTCCACTCCACCCCGGCCGGTCCGGTCTTCGCGAACGCCTCCGTGAGGCTCGGGGCGGACGCCGCGAGCATCGGGGAGAGCGCCGTCCCGACCCGCAGCCCGAAAGCCGCCAGCGCCGGCTCGCCGCCGTCGAGGGCGGCGACCGCGACGGCCGCCGGGTCCCCGGTGAGCGTCACGGCCCGCCGGACCGCCGCCGCCGGGACGGCTGCGGCGAGCGCGATCGCGTCGAGGAGGAGCCCGGCCTGGGCGCCCTGCCGTAGCTCACCGGTGACGAGGCCCGCGAGCAGCCGGCGCTCCGGCCCGGTCGCGGCGAGCACGAGGTCGCGCAGGAGCGCCGCCCGGGCCGCCTGCGACCCGGCGCCGCCGGCGTCCTGGAGCGCCTCGAAGGCGCGCTCGACCCCCTCGACGGTGAGCGTCGCCGCCGCAGGCTCGGGCGGCCCGCCGTCGAGCAGCGCCGAGACGGCCGCCCACCCGACACCGAGCCGGCGCTGCCGGGTCTGCCCCGACAGCCACGCCGCGACCGACGGGAGCTCCGCCGCCGTCGCCGCGCGCAGCGCCCCGGCGAGCAGCTCGACCTTGGCCTTCTTGCCGCTCACGGCGGCCACGGCCTCGGAGGTCGCGGCGACCTCGGCGAGCAGCATCCCGGTCACCGCGTCACCCCACGCTCGCGAGGGCGAACGGCAGCACCTCGTCCGCACCCGCCACCCGCAGGGCCCGCCCCGCCACCGTGAGGGTCCAGCGCGAGTCGACGAGGTCGTCGACGAGCAGGACGGGGCCGTCGAGCCGGGCCAGCGCCTCCTGCATCGCGGCCGGTGCGACGAACTGGTCCCAGACGCCGGCGAGCCGGAAGGCGCTGTTGCCGCCGGGCTCCCCGGTGGGCCCGTCGAAGGCGAACGCGAGCGGGCCGAGCCACTCGAGCCGGCCGCGCTCGGCGAGGTGCCGGGCGACCGAGGCGACGAGCTGGGGCCGGCGCCGGCTCGGCACCGCGGCGACCGCGACCGGCCGGCGGGACCAGCCCCAGCCCTTGAGCACGTCGATGCAGGCCCCGAGGAGCGCCTCGTCCGCGGGGGCGTCCGGAGCGTTCGGGTCGAGGAGCGTGCGCAGCCGGTTGCCCCAGCCGAGGTCGGTGAGCCGGGCGACGACCCGGCCCTCGCCGACCCGCTCGGACTCGGGGATCTTGCCGCTCGCGCTCACCCCGAGCCGGTCCATCCCGGACGGCCACTGCGCGCGCGGCGCGACCTCGACACCGACGTGCCGCAGCCGGTCCCGGGCGGCCGACCGCGCGACGTCCGGCACGTCGGAGGGGAACCATGCGACCCCGCCGGCGTTGATGACGCAGCGGTCGCACTTGCCGCAGTCGGCCGCGGCCGGGTCGTCGAGGGCCTCGGCGAGGAAGCGCATCCGGCAGCCGGACGACCGCTCGTAGGCGAGCATCGAGGCCGCCTCGCGCTCCCGGGCCTGCGCGACCCGGCCGTACCGCTCGGCGTCGAACACCCACGGCTGGCCGGTCGAGACCCAGCCGCCCTGCACCCGGTTCACCGCGCCGTCCACGTCGAGCACCTTGAGCAGCAGCTCGAGCTTCGTCCGGCGGACGTCGGTCACCGTCTCGAGCGCCGCCGTCGACATCGGGCGGCGGGCCGCGGCGAGCGCGGCGAGGACGGCGGACGCCTGGTCCTCGCGCGGCATCGACGACGTCGCGAAGTACCGCCAGATGTCACGGTCCTCCGGGCCGGGCAGCAGCAGGACGTCCGCCCGCTCGGTCGCGCGCCCCGCGCGGCCGACCTGCTGGTAGTACGCGACGGGGGAGGACGGCGCCCCGAGGTGGACGACGAAGCCGAGGTCGGGCTTGTCGAAGCCCATCCCGAGCGCGCTCGTCGCGACGAGCGCCTTGACCTCGTTGCGGCGCAGCAGGTCCTCGGCGTGCTCGCGCTCGGCGGTGTCCGTGCGGCCGGTGTAGGCGAGCACCCGGTGCCCCGCGGCGGAGAGCAACGAGGCCGCGTCCTCGGCGCCGGACACCGTGAGCGCGTAGACGATCCCGCTGCCCGGCAGGTCGGGCAGGTGCGCGGCGAGCCAGGCGAGCCGCTCCTCGGCGCTCGGCAGCGGCAGCACCCCGAGCCGCAGGCTCTCCCGGGCCAGCGGGCCGCGCAGCGTCCGGACGGCGTACCCGCCGCCGTCCGCGAGCTCCCGCGCCGGGGCGTCGGCGCGGACCACACCATGCCGGGAGACCGCGAGCTGCTCGGCGACGTCCTCGACGACACGGGCGTTCGCCGTCGCCGTCGTCGCGAGCACCGGGGTGCCCGTCGGGAGCTCGGCGAGCAGGTCGCGGATCCGCCGGTAGTCGGGGCGGAAGTCGTGCCCCCAGTCGCTGATGCAGTGCGCCTCGTCGACGACGAGCAGCCCGGCCCGGGCCGCGAGACCCGGCAGCAGCTCCTCGCGGAAGCGCGGGTTGTTGAGCCGCTCCGGGCTCACGAGGAGGACGTCGACGGTGTCGTCCGCGAGCGCGGCGGTGACCTCGCCCCACTCGTGGGCGTTGGCGCTGTTCATCGTCACCGCGCGGACCCCGGCCCGGGCGGCGGCGGCGACCTGGTCGCGCATGAGGGCCAGCAGCGGCGACACGATGAGCGTCGGCCCGGTGCCGCGGGCGCGCAGCAGGGCCGTCGCGACGAAGTACACCGCGGACTTGCCCCACCCGGTCCGCTGGACGACGAGCACGCGCCGGTGGTGGGCGACGAGGTCGGCGATGGCGTCCCACTGGCCGTCGCGGAAGTCGACGTCGTCGCGCCCGACGAGCCGGCGCAGCGCCGTCCTGGCCTCGTCGTGGAGCGCGTCGAGGTCGTCGGGCGCGGCGGTGCCGACGGGCGTCATGCCTGCACCTGCGCGACCCGGCCGGCGTCGACGGCGAACCGCCGCGTCACGTGCACCTCGTCGAGCAGGCGCCGGTCGTGGCTCACGAGCAGCAGCGTGCCCGGGAAGGAGTCGAGCGCCTGCTCGAGCTGCTCGATGGCGGGCAGGTCGAGGTGGTTCGTCGGCTCGTCGAGGACGAGCAGGTTGACCCCGCGGGCCTGGAGCAGCGCGAGCGCCGCGCGGGTGCGCTCGCCCGGAGACAGGCTGGCGGCGGCGCGCATGACGTGGTCGGCCTTGAGCCCGTACTTCGCGAGCAGCGTGCGGACCTCGGCGTCCGGCCAGTCCGGCACCTGGTCGGCGAAGGCGCGCATGAGCGGCACCTCGCCGGCGAAGAGCGACCGGGCCTGGTCCACCTCGCCCACGACGACACCCGGGCCGAGAGCGGCGGTGCCCTCGTCGGCCGCGAGGCGGCCGAGCATCACGGCGAGCAGCGTCGACTTGCCCGACCCGTTCGGTCCGGTGATGGCGACCCGGTCCGCCCAGTCGACCTGGAGCGTGACAGGCCCGAGGGTGAACCCGCCGCGCCGGACGACGACGTCCCGCAGGGTCGCGACGACCGCGCCCGCACGGGGCGCGACCGCGATCTCCATCTGGAGCTTCCACTCCTTGCGGGGCTCCTCGACGACGTCGAGCCGCTCGATGAGCCGCTCGGTCTGCCGGGCCTTCGCGGCCTGCTTCTCGGTGGCCTCGGTGCGGAACTTGCGGCCGATCTTGTCGTTGTCCGGCGCCTTGCGGCGGGCGTTCTTGACGCCCTTCTCCATCCATGCCCGCTGCATCCTGGCGCGCTCGCCGAGGTCGGAGACCCGGCCGGCGTACTCCTCGTACTCCTCGCGCGCGTGCCTGCGGGCGATCTCGCGCTCCTCGAGGTACGCGGCGTAGCCGCCGCCGACGACCCGGACCTGCTGCTGCGCGAGGTCGAGCTCGACGACCCGGTTCACCGTCCGCATGAGGAACTCCCGGTCGTGGCTCACGAGCACGACACCCGCGCGCAGGCCGGTGACGAACCGCTCCAGCCGGTCGAGGCCGTCGAGGTCGAGGTCGTTCGTCGGCTCGTCGAGGAGGAAGACGTCGTACCGCGACAGCAGCAGCGAGGCCAGGCTCGCCCGGGCGGCCTGCCCGCCGGACAGCGCCGTCATCGGCGTCGCGAGGTCGACCCCGAGGCCGACGTCGGCGCACACCTCACCGGCGCGCTCCTCGAGGTCCGCGGCGCCGAGCGCCAGCCAGTGCTCGAGCGCGAGGGCGTACGCGTCGTCCGCGGGGACGCCGTCCACCGGGCTGCCGTCGGCGAGCGCCTCGGACGCCCGGTCGAGCGCGGTCTGCGCGGCCGCGACCCCGGTGCGCCGCGCGAGGAACTCCGCGACGGTCTCGCCGGGCCGGCGCTCGGGCTCCTGCGGGAGCAGCCCGACGGTCGCCGACGAGGGCGAGAGGCTGACCGTGCCCTGCTCGGGCACGCCGAGACCGGCGAGCAGCCGCAGCAGGGTCGACTTGCCGGCGCCGTTGGCACCGACGAGACCGACGACGTCCCCGGGCGCGACGACGAGGTCGAGGCCGGAGAAGAGCGTGCGGTCGCCGTGGCCGGCGGCGAGGTCTCGGGCGAGGAGGGTGGCACTCATGATGCGACGACGCTACCGGCGCACCCCGACAACCCCCTCCCCACTATCCACAGACCCGCCCAACCCCCCGAGTTACTAGCGCGTATGACCCGATTACTGGGTCATACGCGCTAGTAAC